>NZ_JTHE03000011.1 GCF_000817775.3 Lyngbya confervoides BDU141951 | reverse complement strand
CTTCCGCATAATTGCTGTACGACTTAAGGAAACGCCCTATTTCCAATAAGGTGTACTTCTTGCTGTGACCAACTACCAATCGTCTTCGTTGTATTCCAAGATGATGTCGAGCAGGGTGCGATCGCCAGTTTTCAACCAGTCTTCGTACCAGCAGATGGACTGGGCGCCATTGGCCTCGGCATTGCGCCATTCAAACCCGATCCAGCGGGCAATCACCTTCAGCGTATAGTTTTCAACCGGGAGTGTTACGGCCTGCGTAATCCAGCGATGGACATCTATAAAACGAGGCAAGAGGAGTTCCAGAACTTCCCCCGAAGCCCCGTACTGTCGGGCCAGCCGCTTCACGGTTTGCACTTCGTAGGGACAAAAATGATAAATGGGAGCCTGGGGGTAGGCCATGACAAAGGCAACAAACTCTTCCCATGCCTGACGCTCTTGATCGGGCGTTTCTGCCACAAACGGAAAAAATTCCTGGTGCCCGGTGATCTGGTTCACGAGCAGAACCCCGTTGAGATAGACCACATTGATGCTGGGTTCTGCCTCAATGTCAAAGTACAGTTCGATGGGAGAGTCCGGGACTCGGGAGAGCACAATGAAAGGTTCAGGGGTTTCTAGCAGGAGGGGACGCTGGCTGACCGTGGATCGCGCCTGATAGATAAGCTGCTGGGAGACCGCTAGCCCAAAGCCTGTTTTTTGGTTGAGCTGATGCGGTTGCAGTGCCGCGATCGCTTCCACTGTCCGGAGATTATGCTGCAGCAAAATGGGGTAGCGGCTGGGCGTTACGCCTGGCAACAAGGATAAATGCTGTTCGTGCTGCGCTCGACTGTAGCAGTGGTCAAACCAGGCACAAAGCTGACATCGGTTGCGAACAATAAAGACTTCCGGCTCAAACTCTTGCTGCACAATGGCGATCAAGTCTGGAATCAGCCCTAACAATTTGGGTAAAACCAGATCCAAATCAACCTGATACCATCCCTTATCTCTCAAATAAAGCCAGCTCTCTGGGGGATCAATCCCCTGCATCTGAGCCAGCAGAAAAGCATGATAGGCGGCAAGAATCTGATATTCCTGTTTGGGTCGCTTGCTCAGCTTAATATCCGTTGAAGTATAGTACCAACTCCCTAAAACAGAAACCCCAGACTCCCTGGTAAGTAAGTCTGGGGTACTGATGAATGTGTGTCCCTCTGGGCTTTGGACCTTCAGAACCCCACCATGGATGTGGGGAACACCCTGCTGCATTAGATCGAGGGTAGCCCTTGCGCCAGCTTCCCAATCCTGATGGGGATAATCAGGCCGCACCCAGTTCCCCTCGCTCTCGAGAAAGGCTGAACGGTACTTGATGCGGTCCTTGGAAAGTTTAATTCGGAAATCGCTAGGGTGTCCCTTCAGTGCTTTATCGCCATAGAGATCCAGAAAGAGCTGGCGAGAACAGCGCTGGTAGCTTAGCAACATTTGGGACGTTAGAAACATGGCGATGCTCTAAAGTGGCGACCCGACATATCCCTTGGTCCTAAAACATCGTGCGATTTAGGAACCCAATTCAACCCCGCACAAAACAGCTAGCCTTGGCAAGAGACAGTTTAACTTTAACAAATTCTTTTGATTTATACGAACCCTTTACAGCAAGTGACGCTCAACTGAAGCCACGAGATAATCACACCATTTTTGGGTCATAGCCTCGGATTGGGCCTCGACCATAACGCGAATGAGGGGTTCGGTTCCGGAGGCACGGACGAGAATTCGTCCTTGGTCACCCATGGCGGATTCAGCAAGGGCAATATCATCCTGAAGAGCCTGGCATTCCTGCCAATGACAGCGGCGATCGCGATCTTCAACGCGCACATTGCAGAGCAGTTGAGGATAGGTCTGAAAGCTCCGGTCCATCAAATTGACCAAGCTGTCACCGGAATGATGAACGATTGCAGCTAAATGCAGCGCGGTCATCACCCCATCGCCACTGATGCCGTAGTGAGGGCAGAGGATATGCCCAGACTGCTCACCTCCGAGCATTGCCCCCCGCGTGATCATCTCAGCGTGGACGTATTGATCACCCACCGCTGCACGGACGAGCTTGCCGCCCTGTTTTTCCCAAGCCCGTTCAAATCCCAAATTTGACATCACGGTGGCGACAATTAAATCCTGGGGAAGCTTGTTCTCTTGCTGGAGCTTTTTTCCCCAAAAGTAGAGAATGTAGTCCCCATCAACCACACGCCCCTGAGCATCAACCGCCAAGGCGCGATCGGCATCACCATCAAACGCAATGCCAAGGTCCGCTTGGTGCTCGGCCACGGCCTGCTGAAGTTGATTCAGGTGCGTAGAACCGCAGTTTACATTAATGCGATCCCCATCGGGCTGATCATGAAGACAAAGAACCTCAGCCCCCATGGCACGAAACACGGCAGGAGCAACATGGGCTGCGGCTCCCCAAGCGAGATCGAGCACCACACGCAAGCCGTTTAAGTCAACTGAGTGCAGAGGCGTTTGTAAATCTGAAATATAAGTGTGGACTAGCTCAGGACGAAACCGTTGTCGCCCCCACGAGGTTGTGGCCGGATGCTGCATGGCCTCTTCAAAAAAACAGCGTTCAATCTCCTGCTGCAGTGAACGATCCAGCTTCGATCCGGTAGGGCCAAAGAATTTAATCCCGTTATCCAGGGGCGGATTGTGGCTGGCGGAAACCATAACACCGCCCATGGCTTCCGTGTGGTGGGTGAGGTGGGCCACCGCTGGAGTTGGACAAAGGCCGAGGTTCCAAACTTCGACTCCCGCTGCGCTTAAGCCTGCCGACAGGGACATGTTGAGGAGGTCGCTAGAGTTGCGGGAGTCTTGACCAATAATGAAGGGCCCACCGGCACCCATTGCTGACCTCAAAACCTTCCCGGCCCAAAATCCAACCTGAAGCGCTAAAGCAGGGGTCAGGAGATCGCCCGCTGGACCGCGAATCCCATCGGTTCCAAATAAAGGACGACGCAGGTTCCCCTCTCGGTGGTTCCAAGGAAGCGCAGGCCTAGGGTTGGATGCATCTTCAGCGTGCTGCCCCGTTTGGATTTGAGTTGAAACTACCATGCAAATACTCCACACACACAATCATTAATTGATGCTTTCCCCCACAGTTAATGATGCCAGATAAGTATAAATCGCTATCTCGACACTGCGAGGTCTAAATCCTAGCTTAGAAGGCTCAGAAAGTCACGTTAAAACTCCCTGGTCTGCTTACGGCTGGCTGTCCAGAGGCAGGCTTTCTAGATCCAGCACTGGTGCGGAATCCCGCCCCACCCTAACTCTCGATTCGAAGACCTTGAGACTGGCACTAAATCGGGGGTGGACAGAACTTAGTCGGGCGTTCAATGAAGGGCGCAAACGGCTCAATGCTTTTGATAACAATTATCCTAAAAAGTCAACTCAAAATTGACAGTGATTCTGCGCACAGGCGAGGTCCGCCAGAGATGAATTGAATCAACAGGGCACAGCCCCATTACCGATCGTCACAAAGCGTTAACCATGGGGAGAAAGAGTGTTAAGCTAAAATAAATAAAGAGATAAGGAGCCAATAGAGTTAATTAAGCGAAAGCAACGTAAAAATGAGTTAAACATACTTTTTTCTTGGCATCTAAACTTGGTTTGAAATTTTGCCGTGGATCTGTTGTCTGGACCTCATTTTTCGAAATAAACCCCTTCGCAAGACTCTAGGCTCTCCTAAAATACTTGGGAGGTTTGTTATGGCACAGGACTTGGTGATGGGACTGTGGGCCATTGGGCTGTTGATTGGTATTAGCATTCCGGTTGGATTTGGACTTTGCTGGCTGATGATTCACGATGATTCGTCAAACTTTGCCACCTGAGGGATAAAGGTTTAGGGGATCGGGACTGAAAGGGAAGCCTGGAGCTGTTGGTCTAGCGGTAAGGCTGGATCAATCCACAGATCTGCGGCGGATTCTGTTGGCCAGCCTGTGGGAGATTCTCTCTGCCAGCGCAGGCATCGACTGCCGGGGGGAAGGTGGGCTGTGGCATGTTGGGTGAGCCAGATCAGTGCCGTTGACGGAAGGGACGCTTGGTGGGTTTCCCCGTGGGAGACCTGTGCTAGGGTTTCCAGGATTTCCGTCGGGGTTTGCAGGAGTCCGGAGCCACTGGTCCAAAGCCATGTGGGCACTCCTTGCTCCTGTCCATAGCGCAGTAGAGAGGCAGCGGTGGTGATGGCGGATTCAAAGGCTGGATCTTCCCACATTGATCCGGTGTCTAGGGCAATAATGACGGGACAATCTCCGCTGGAGGTTTCCAGCTCTCGGGTTCGTAACTCGTTGAGCTTTGCAGTTGATCGCCAGTGAATTAGCCGCAGGGCATCTCCGCGGCGATAGGGACGAAGGGATCGGGTAATCCCGCCCTGGCCTAGGGGAGAGAGACGAGAGGGCTTCTCACTGGTTTGAAGCTGAGCTACTAAGGTTTCAAAGAGAGGGCAGCGCGTGAGCGGCCATGCTTGGGGATAGACCAAAACAGTGGCTGGAGCAGCGTGATCGCGTTGGCTGCTGAACAGTCCTAAGGGTGCAGCGGTTCGCAGCTGAATCAGATGCCAATGAAACAAGCCTCGCCGCTGGGGAATGACATTGTAGATGAGCTGGCAATGACCTTGAGGCGCGGGACCTGCAAAAACCTGCCAGTGCTTTGGGCCGAAGCTGTCTGGCAGACAATCTCGGTATTCCAATAAAACGGGGCCTGCGGTTGGAGGGAAGGAAGCCTGTAGACGAATAGATAGGGGGGCACCCACAGTCCCTGCCGGAATCGGCGCACGGGTAAGGGATATGCCTTGGAGCAATCGCATCGGTAACCAGGCAGCCAGTCCTAAGAGTGCCAGCAGCAGTCCACTCATGACGTATAGCCAACCAGCCAGGGTATTGGCAGCGGCCAGCCAAAAACAGAGGGTTAAACCAATGAGCACCCAGCCCGCATAAGCAGGCGCAGCCCAGCGCCGCTCTAGCCAGTTGCTTCGCAGAGTGGTCCGGTGCATGGAGAACTTCATTCCTCAGCCTCAGCGTTTGATCTGAGGATACCCCGCAAGCAAGGTGGACAAGTCAATTTGACGAATGGCGGCATCCAGGAGCTGCATGGGATGCAGTACGGGGGGAGGATCCATGCTGGTGGGGTCAGCCTCCTGCAAATGTTTTCGCAGTTGCAGCGTACAGCCCACATTGGCCGATGCGATTACTTGGGCACGGGTTTGTTTAAGATGGTAGACCTTTTGGCGCCCCAGTTCCTCGGCAACATCAGGCTGCAAAATATTATAAATACCAGCACTGCCGCAACAGAGCGAGGCATCAATGGGATCGCGCAGCTCAATGCCAGGGATTTGACGCAGGAGTTGTCGAGGCTGTTGCGCAATCTGTTGGCCGTGGAGCATGTGGCAGGCGTCCTGATAGGCAATGATTAAAGGAGTTGCCTGTAAGGGAAACAAGGGGGTTATCAGTTCTGTGGCTGCGAGAAACTCCTGCACATCTTGCACCGATGCCGCAAAATCTGCTGCGCGATCGCAGTATTCTGGGTCGTCTTGCAAGAGATGTCCATATTCTTTGAGCGTATGGCCACAGCCAGAAGCATTGATCAAGACGGCATCCAAGCGATACTTTGAAAATGAATCAATCATCTGCTTGGCTAGCATTTGGGTCTGAAGCTCTTGCCCTTGATGATGGGAGAGTGCCGCACAACAGCCCTGATCTGGTGGAAGAACCACTTCACAGCCGTTAGCGGTCAGCACACGCAGGGTAGCAGCATTGACCTCCGGGAGGAACAGGCGTTGCACACAGCCTAGGATTAATCCCACTCGATAGCGGCGATCTCCCTGGGCTGGAATGATTTCTGGCTCAGGATCACGAAAGGCTGAAGCGGATAGGGGAGGGAGCATCGACTCCATAGCCGCTAGGGGACGAGGCAGGAGTTTTTCGGTGAGTTTGGTGTCACGAACCCAGCGCTGTAGGCCCATTTTTTGATACAGCCATAGGGGACGCAGTAACATCCGGAGTCGCTGGGGATAGGGAAAGACCGCAAAAATAAATTGTCGCAGCCATCGCTCGGGCAGGGGGCGTGAATAGTGGCGCTCAATTTGCACTCGGGTTGCTGCAATGAGCTGGTCGTATGCCACACCCGAAGGGCAGGTCGTCACACAGGCAAGACAGCCTAAGCAGGTGTCAAAATGCTGAACGGTTTCAGGTGAGAGCTTGGCTCTCCCGGCATTGATCTCCTGCATAAGGTAGATCCGCCCCCGAGGCGAGTCGGTTTCCTTTCCGATCACTCGATAACTCGGGCAGGTGGAAAGACAGAATCCGCAGTGAACGCAAACCTCTGCCTGCTTGGGATCTGGAGGGTGGTCGGTATCAAAGGAAGGGGGATGGGGTGGAGCGCCGAAGGGGTTCATGGAGGTTTAGGGTCAGCAGAAAGGTGAGCTTGCTCAGATAACGATGGGGATTTAGCACTGGCGGTCGTTGAGGAGATCTAATAAACTCCGCTGACTAAATCTCGCTAGCTAAATCCCGCTAGCTAAATCCCGCCGACGTAGCGGCCAGGATTCAAGATGCGGTGGGGGTCAAACTGGTGCTTGAGCTTCCGCATGGTCGCGATCGCATTTCCAGGATATCCCCAGACATCGAAGCTTTGCCTGAGAGAGAGGGGAGCGTCCAGAACCGAGAGAAAGCCTTGGTGCTGCTCGCAGTGCGATCGCAGCTGTTGAAGAAGGCTGGCCGTCAAGGAAGACGCTGAGGCCGTCAGTTTAAGGGTTCCCAGGCCAGAACCTGCATGGATTTGCATCCAGCAGGTGCAATCTTGCTGTTGGGACCATTGGTGGAATAGCTGAAGCGCTGGGACCGCCCTCTGGGGCAAGAGTCCGAATTTAGCAACCAGAGGTGTCTCAGGGTGGAGTGTGTCTGTTTCCTGGAGTCCTTGGCGGTGCCCTAGGGCGGTCCAAAGGTCTTCCTCAGCTTGATCGCAATAGACCTGGGAGGCCAGGTGAGTTCCTAGCTGCATCAGCCGTCTAACCTGGGCGGTGACGCTCTCACCTAGGCTCTGAAACCGGGCCACCAATGCAAGGCTGCCAGGAGGAGAGAGGTGGGGTATGACTGATTCCGAAAGCAGATCCAGTGCGACGGGCGTTAAGGTGCTGTTCAGCACTTGCGCCGTTAGGGTTGCGATGGCCTCTGGCGGTCCGACTAAAACAACGGTTTGTGAGATTTCTTGAATGGGATAGAGTCGCAGGGTCACCTCGGAAAGAAGGCCGAGGGTCCCAAAGGATCCGGTAAACAGCTTCATCAGATCGTACCCAGCCACATTTTTAACCACCCGTCCTCCAGCCTTTGCCCTCTGACCATCTGCGCGCACAAAGCTGAGGCCCAGCAGCAGGTCGCGGACCCCGCCGTAACGGTGGCGTAGAGATCCAGCATCGCGGGTGGCGAGAATGCCGCCGAGGGTTGCCTGGGGGGCGTAGCTGGGGTCTACGGGGAGAAACTGGCCGGAAGTTTTAAGGTGATGCTGGAGGGTCTGAAAGGGGATGCCCGCCTCCACGGTAATGGTGAGATCTCCCACTGCATGATCAATGATGCGATTGAGATGTTGCAGACTCAGGACCAGATCGGTTGCGGGGATAGGGGTGCCCCAGCCGAGCTTACTTCCAGCCCCACAGATCAGGACGGTCCGACGATCGTGATGAGCCCAGGTCAGAAGAGCGCCCAGTTGTTCGCTGTCCTGGGGATAAACAATGGGCGGATTGCCCTGATCGGGTAGAAAAGCAGCGTTGAGTTGAGTTTGCCACAACGGCGATCGCGCTTCGGCGGTGACAATTTGGTGGGGTTCGAGGATCTGTCCAAGCGAGTGCAAGGTATTATCCAGGCTGGAAAGGGTCACAAACTCAAACTCCTGAGAACTATGGCTAGGTCTATCTAGCGGTCTATCTAATTTTGACATCCTCCCCGCACTGAAGCGACGGGGATTCCCAGTCTGACTGCACTAGACAGCCTCCTGAAAGGTAGACAAACAAGCAACAGCCTCAGATTGAGGTCTTACACGACTTAGCGTTTGCCCATTCGGGTCGGCAAGCCCTGCCGCCAAAATATTTGCACCAGCGTTTACGAACCTATCGAAAACATTAGGGAAAGATCCGGTTACTGGCAACTCATCAGTAGGAATGCCTAATGCAAAAAAAATGAAGATCTTTATATAATGAAGACTGATGAATTATAAAGAATCGTAAACAATCGTTTACATATTATTCTGGGAGATCTGTCTATGACTATAGCTGTCGGACGCGCGCCAGCGGAACGGGGATGGTTTGACGTCCTCGACGACTGGTTAAAGCGCGATCGCTTTGT
>NZ_JTHE03000010.1 GCF_000817775.3 Lyngbya confervoides BDU141951 | reverse complement strand
TGTTAAGGCGGTTAGAGAAAAACCGGAAGAGATGGCAAGGACGAGTAGCTTAATGCTTGTTTACAAACACTCTCTTACTGGCTCCGTCGCTACGGAAGCGCCTCGGATACAGCGGTGAACCAAAAACAGGAAGGTTATGAAGCGTTGTTGGCCTACCTGCAGGAGCCTTGCTACCAGGCTGCAGTTAAGGTGCATCAAGGCTATCAGCAGCGCCTTTCCCACACGTTGTTTGATTATTTTGGCTGGGGAACGGTTCATGTGCCGCGCCTGCTGCAGGATTTTCAGCCAGAATTAAATCCCGACCTGGCAAGGTATGCCTACAGCATATTGCAAAATCGGATTTTGGATGAGCTGCGAATGCTGGATCGATCCCTGGGGTACACCCAGTGGAGTTTGCTGCTACACGTGTCAGAACGTCGGCTGCGCCAGGCTCTGGCCAGGGCTGGAATGGCAGAACCTACGCCCTACCTGCAAGTGTGGCAACTCTATCGACAGCTGGGGCGATCGCCCCAAATGAGGCATCAGGGGAAGGTGCGCGAACCGAGCCGCGATCTGCTGCGGCAAATTCTGACGCAGTATCAGCAGCAGTTCCCCGATGCGGTGAGTTTGGACCAAATGAGTCGTCGGCTTCAGGAGGCCGCTGTGGCTCTAAAAACCTATCTTTCCATGCCGGAGCGATCGCTGAATGCCCCCATTGATGCATCCAGCGAGACGGAATTAGGCGGCATTCTTCCCGATCCGGGTCAGGACTGGGATGAGGCCCTGGACCGGGCAGAGCTTGAGGCCCAGTATCAGGCGCTCTCCGATTGGCTCAGCCAGGAAATTTGCCAGATTCAGCCCAGTCAGTATCGGCTCAATCCCCAGATTTTTACCATGCTAGAGCGCTACTACGGAGCGGGGTTGACCCAGACTGAAATTTCCCAGGAGTTGGGGGTCAATCAATCGACTGTGGGCCGTAACCTTGCCAAATTTGAGGAAATTTTAGCGGCACGCCTGATCCCCTGGGCTGAAGACCACCTGGCAACTTCAATTTCCCCAGATCGGATCAGTCCCCTATGCGAGGCCTTAGAACAGTGGCTACAAACTTATTACCAAGAACATCCCTCATTGCCCCAGGAGTGAAGACGATGACCTACGAGAATTTTGATGCAAGTCCTGCCAGCATTTGGCTGGAGTTTTCAGAACAGGATCAGCAGCAGTGCTGGGAAGAAACAGCCTCCTGCAAGATTGATCGCCAGATCGCTTACCTGAATCGCCTGGTGCAGCGGGTGGTGCTGCCCTATCTGCAAGAGTCTGTCCCGACGGCCCAGCTTGAAGAGGCCCTCCGTGACCTTCCCGGCCTGGGGATCAACGGCACAGCGATCGCCTTGGAATCCCATCGATTGGTGGTGATTCCCAGCGATCAGCTCGACTACGACGAATGGGAGGTGCCCCAGGAGTGGATTGAGTCGGAGTTACGGGCCGATATTGTCCTGGTGGTGCAGGTGGATCTCGACCGTCGGCAGATGCGGCTGTGGGGCTACAGTCCCCAGGCCACAATTCTAGAAAAAGGGGAAAAGCGAACCTTTACCCGCAGCTATGCCATCGCAGCGGCGGATCTCACCGAGCACATCAGTGCCCTGTGGCTACAGCTGCGCTTTTTTCCAGAGTCGATGCGGTGCATAAGTCAGGCGGTCATCCCCACGCCAACGCTGTCCTTAGATCGGCTGATGGATCTGATGGATCAACTGGCACAGGCTTCCTTTCCGCGGACGGCGATCGCCTTTGCGGACTGGTGTGCGGTGATCCATAACCCCACTTGGCGGCACACTTGGGTGGAACGGATGACAGCGCTGGGAGAGACGGAGTCCGAGGGGGTCCCACCCTTGACCAGACTCAGTCAATGGTTTGATCACCCCCTTCAGACATCCTGGCAGCCCATTCAACACATTATTCAGCCTAAATTGATCAGCTCTTTTATGGATAACCAGATCAAGCAGGCCAAGCTGATTGATTTGGGGGTGGCGTTTAGCGGTGAAAAGTTTGCCCTGATGCTCACCCTGGATCGCCAGGAGGAGACCTATTCGATTCAAGCCAGCTTGTATCCCACAGGAGAGCAAGCCACCTTACCTCCAGAACTCAAGCTACGGGTGTTGACGGAAGCCGGTGAATTGTTTAAGGAGGTAACGGCCCGCGTGGACGATGAGTTTATTCGCTATAAGTTTGAGGCCCAGCTCGGCGATCGCTTTTTGATTCAGGTGGTTCTGGGAGAGGCCTTGGTGGAGGAATCCTTTCAGGTGTGATGCAGAAGCTTTTAATCTTGGATTTAGATGGCACCTTTGAGGAGGGGTTTCGGGCGCAACTTGAGGTATTTTCTTCCGTCCAGGGGCCATCCGAATCGCTGACGCCAGGAGGTTTATCGGCCAATCTGGATTTGCTGGAGCAGTATCGCCAGTGGCAGGTGCGCTATGCCAGCTTGGAAAATATGTTTCGGGCGCTAGTGCATAGCGACCCAGATCAGGTCACCAATAGTTCGTCGCGCAGGGATGCCCAATTGGCCTGCTCAGTTGCGGCGGAGACGGTCAAAAAGTCCTTTAATCAGTGGCTAGATGATTGCGAGGAGTTTAAAGACATCCGCGATCGCATTTTGTCCTATGGTCAGGGCTATCAAATTCGGATTCGCACCAATAGCGTCTGGTTACAGCGGCAAGTTTGGGAACAGTGGGAGGTTCTTCGAAAGGCTGAGGCCGATGTTTGTCTGGTGAAGAGAGACTATCACGTCAAAGCTCGCCCTCCCCGGAAGCCTGGCCCGGTTAGGATTTTGGTCATTTTTGGTCATGCCACTGATTTGCAAAATTTTGACCAGGATCGCCAGGTATTAGAGGCTAAGGCCCAGGCAGCAGGCGCAATCATCACCTGGGAAAAGGCTCCGGCTCCGGTAAGCTTCAATGCGAAGCTGCGGGAGGGCCATTGGGACATGCTGTTTTTCAGTGGTCACAGTGCGAGCACCAAGGATGGAAAGCGCTGCGATATTCAGCTCACCCAGAGCGATCAGCTACAAATTCCCGATTTCCGCTATGCGATGCGCGATGCGGCAAATAACGGGTTGCGTTTAGCTCTGTTTAACTCCTGTGATGGAGTGGGGCTGATGCATCAGCTGATGACGGAGGAGGGGATTGCGCTTCCGAATCTGGTGTTTATGCGCGAAAAGCTTCCCGATGCCATTTCGCCCCAGTTTTTGGGGTATTTTTTGGAGAGCTTTACCGCCGGGAAATCACTGTGTGCCTCCGTGCGGGAAGCCCAGGGAAAGCTCCATGATGACTGGGAAAAAGATTATCCCTGTGCCAGTTGGTTGCCGGTGGCGGCGGTGAATCCATCGGAGCCCAATTTAACGTGGCAACACTTGGGCGATCCGCCACCGTCCGATCGGACCCAGTGGCGAAAACGCATCGTCCGGCAAACCCTTTTCCTGGTTGGGGCAAGCTTGCTGACCGGTGCTGGAGTGTGGGGCGTGCGGGGGACGGGCGCTTTATTTCCTCTGGAGGCAAAGACCTATGACTGGACGTTACAAGTTCGTCCGAAGGGAGAAAAGGATGATCGGATTCTCATTATTACGATTGATCAGGCGGATAAGGAATTTCAAGATCGACAGGGGTGGATCCGGAACGAAGTTGAGCCGGGGACAAGGCGATCGCTGGCGGGCCAGGCACTTTCAGAGCTATTGAAGCAGCTAGAACCTGCGGCGGTGATTGGCTTGGACATCCTGCGGCCCATTCCTGCTCAGGAGGACTATCCTCCCCTGGCAGCACAGCTTGCTGGCAATGATCAGGTGATTGGAATTTGTGCAGATGAAGGCGGCGGTGACGCATCCACTCCTCCCATGCCGGAGTTAAAGATCAGCCAGGTGGGGTTTAGTGATGTCGCTCCAGATACATTATCTGCTGTTCAAGCCGATGGTCGGCTGATTCACAAGGGGAAGGTGCGGCGCTATCTTTTCCAGGCAAAGTTTGGGTTAAAGACAAGCTGTTTGCCGTCGGATCAGATCAAAAAACTTAATCAAGCTAAGAATCAGCGGGATAGCTGTGCAAAAGGTCGGAACCGCGAGGACTATGCCCTGAGTTTTGGGCTGAAGGTGGTTCAAAACTATTTTGCTCAGGAAAATTCTGTCTTTGACTGGGAAAAGGTCTGTGCTGGGAGCTTTCAGTTGGAAACGGATGATGCCAATTTTACCGATGAGCTTCAGCAAGAACAGGGATTCTACCGTTTTCTCAAGGACCCAGGGGGATCTTCCCCCGCACAGGGGGGGGCACAGATGTTGCTCGATTTTACGCGCCGATCGAGTTCTTCCCAGGCGGCGATCACGCAATTGGCCACTGCCATCCCGCTGCGGGCGGTGTTTGCGGATAATTTCAAGCCGGAATCGGTGCGGGACAAGATTGTGCTGATTGGGGTGAGTCAGCCGCGGGCTGATGATTTTTTAACGCCGTTTTCCAAAACGGATGCGGAGGCGATTCCGGGGGTGTATCTCCATGCCCATGGAATTGTGCAAATGTTAAACATTTTGGAGGGGAAGCAGCCGCTTTTACGATTTACGTCCCTGGAGACGGAGATTATATTGGTTTTTATCCTGGCGATCGCGGGGGGAGCAGTGTCGCTGGGGATGACTGGCCCCAAGAGGCTGCTGGCCTTGGGCGGGGGAGGCTTGCTGATAGTGGCGAGCTACGGGGCGATGTTTTTCGGGGTGGGGGTCATTGTGCCGCTGGTGCCAGGGCTGCTGGCCTTTGGCGGGACTGCGGTGCTGGTGATCGGGGCCAAAAAGGTCTGGCAGTTTAAACCACTGATGCATAATTTAAAACCTTCGCTGCGATGAATCTCGTAGAATCTCAACCATAGATTTTTCTGAGCTGCACAAATTGACGTTAAGGGGACTGAGGATGCTGACATCTAAAGCAATCAACACTAAACCGGCTGTGATGGCTGTTGCTACGGCGATCGCGGGGCTGAGCGTGCCGCTTACGGGGCTGAGCCGTGAGGCCCAACTGCTGGCCAATCCAGCCACTGCTCCAGGGGAGACCATGGGTGCATCGGAGGGGAAAACGGCCGTTGTGCAAGAAACGCTGCTCGATCCTAAGCAGCTGCATTTTTACTGCAAGGAAGTGCAAGATCCCACCAGTCCGGGCAACAAAATTGTGTCCACGGTGGTCTGGGTGCCGGAGCGCCAGGGAAATGTGCGTCTGGTGGGGTGGAAGTCGGAATATTTTTCCAGCGCGGGCTTTGACCCGGCGAAGCGCTGTGAGGCGGTGTCACCGAAGTTTCAGCAGGCCTATGAACAGGGGCGACTCTTGCTAACGGCGGGACATCTGGGCGGCTATCCGGTGGTGTGCGGGGTAAAGGACAAGTCGGAATCTTGCAACCGGGAGAATCAACTGTTTACCCTTAAGCCCCACGATCGGCCCATGGAGGTGTTGCTCCGTCTGGCGGATATTCTGGAGGGGAAGTCCTCGGATATGCTGTTGCAAAACTCTGGGGGCGATCGTTTTATTGAGATCAAGAAGTGGCTGAAGAAAGGGCCAATTGTGGATCGTGATGCGCCTCGAACCGTGACGGGTGGAACGCACTTTGCTCCGTCGAACGCCCCCCTGCCTCCCAATGCTGGGGGGGGCTGACAGATATGGCGATCGCGAATTGAAGTTTTAGACATTGGGATTTAAGAGGATGCGACGTTTAACGGTGTTGGTTTTGTGCGGTGGGCTCTGGTTTCCGGGTCTGGTGGTGAGTGGGATGCAGCCGGGGGTGGCGAGGGCGGCGGGCTCTGGGGGGGCGGCGGTGCGGATGGCTCAGGCGGCGCAACTTTCCCCTGAGGAAATGCTGCGGCAGGTGACGGTGCGGATTGTGACGGCGGATAATCAGGGTTCGGGGACGCTGTTGGCCAAGCAGGGGAATCGCTATCTGGTGCTGACCAATCGCCATGGGGTGCGGGGGCAGACCCAGGCTCAGGTTCAAACGGCGGATGGGCAGTCCCATCGCGCTCAAGTCAGGTCTGCTGAATTTCAGGGCAATCCAGATTTAGCCGTCGTGGAGTTTAGCAGCCCCCGTACCTATCAAACGGTTCCGCTGAGTTCTTTCACCCCTCGGGAGGGGATGACCCTGTGGGTGGGTGGCTATGAGGCGGAGTCGGGTCGGTTCCAGGCTATTGAAAGCAGCATTGAGCGCGTGTTAGAAGCACCTCTGCGTCAGGGCTATCAAATTGGCTATGGGGGGACGGTGCAGCAGGGGATGAGCGGCGGGCCGATTTTTGAGCAGGGATCTGGGGAGCTGATTGGCATTAATGGGGTGATGGCCTATCCGATTCGGGGCAATTACCAGGATGAACGCGGACAGCAGCCCCCCCCGGAGCAACAGGCCCAACTGGAAAAGCTGAATTGGGGGATTCCTTTGCAGCGGGTGTTGGAGCGGGTGCCGGTTATAGTGGCTAAAGACTACAACCTACCGGCCCCGAATACGTCCGAACTCAATCCGGTGGCAGACTCGCAGAATGTGGGCTGGGTGGCGGAGTTGGAGAAAAAGGCGCGCTTGTTTACGGTGAGGATTGACAGCACCAGTGGGGCGAATGGGTCGGGGGTAATTGTGGCGCGGCAGGGCAACACCTACACGGTGGTGACGGCGGCCCACGTGGTCTGTGAACGCCCCCAGGAGGAAAGCGCGGACCAACCTTGTCCAGAGCATCAATACACCTTGACGACCCATGATGGACGCAGGGTGCAATTAAATCCGCGACAGTTTCAGATTCGAGAAGGGATTGACTTGGCGGTGGTGCAGTTTGAGAGTGCTGAGACCTATCCCCTGGCCACAATTGCCAACTATAAAGCGCAAGCGGATGCCCCGGTGTTTGTGGCGGGGTTTCCAAAGGTTTCGGCTCTTCAGGATAGTTCTTGGCAGTTTAATGGGGGACGCACCTTTGAGCGGGAGCAAGGGGTGTTGCAGGTGAGTAGTTATTCTCTGCGCCAAAACAGTGAGGGACTGGCTAGTGCCGTGGCCCAACCGGCCTTTGGGGAAGGCTACGAGCTGGTGTATACCAGTCAAACTGGAGGCGGAATGAGTGGGGGACCCGTGCTGGATCACAATGGCCATGTGGTGGGGATTCATGGGCTGACGGAAGGAGAAACAGAAACGAGGGATGGGGCTATTCAGTTGGGCTACAGTTTGGGGATTCCCAGTCAGAGCCTAGTGGGAATTCTGGAACAGAGTAAACTCGCTCGCAACAGCTATCAGGTGAGCGATCAGGTTGCAGCTGACCTGATGGGACAAGAGGTGGAGGAGTTTAATCAATCCATTCTTTTAGTTGAGAAGACCCCGATCCGACGTAATGCCAAGGACTGGATTGAGTTGGGGAGTCAATATTGGCGAGCCCGACAGTATCAAGAAGCAGTGGAAGCCTTTGATGAGGCAATTGCTCAAAATCCAGACTATACCTATCTAGCCTGGTATGGGAAGAGTCTTGCTCTAGGTGGACAGGAGGATTACGGCAACAGCATTGAGGCGGCAAAACGGGCCACGCAATTGAACCGCAACTATGTACCTGGATTGGACTGGCTTGGATCGATCTATCGAGTGAATCAAGATTTTGAATCAGCCCTTCAGGCGATTGAGCAAGCGATTCAGCTTCGGCCCCAAGACGCTAATCTCTGGAATAACAAGGGGCTTATATTAAGTGACCTAGAACGTTATGAAGAAGCTCGAACTGCAATGGATCAGGCGGTGAGACTGGCCATGCGGCCAGCTTTTCTGAGTAACCGGGGCCTTGCACTTTCTAGCTTACAACGTTATGAAGAGGCGATCGCGGACTACACCCAAGCGATCCAACTTGATCCCAAAGCTACCAAGGTCTACTACAACCGGGGCATTGCCTTCTATAACTTAAAGCGCCACGAAGAGGCGATCGCCGACTACACCCAAGTCCTCCAAATCGACCCCAAATATACCCAAGCCTACAACAATCGGGGCACTGCTTTCGGTGCCTTAAACCGCTATGAAGAGGCGATCGCCGACTTTAACCAAGCGATCCAAATCGACCCCAAATTGATCCAAGCCTACTATAACCGGGGCGTTGCTTTCTACACCTTAAAGCGCTACGAAGAGGCGATCGCCGACTTCAACCAAGCGATCCAAATCGACCCCAAATTGATCCAAGCCTACAATAACCGGGGCGTTGTATACGCGGACTTAAACCGCTATGAAGAGGCGATTGCCGATTACAACCAAGCGATCCAAATCGACCCCAAATTGGCCCCAGCCTATAGCAACCGAGGCAATACATTCGCGGACTTAAACCGCAATGAAGAGGCGATCGCGGACTATACCCAAGCGATCCTAATCAACCCCAAAGATGCTAGTGCCTACTATAACCGGGGCGTTGTATACGCGGACTTAAATCGCTATGAAGAGGCAATTGCTGATTACAATCAAGCGATCCGACTCGACCCCAAATTGGTCCCAGCCGTAACTACTCAGGCTGAAGTAAGAAAGGTTTGGGGCTTCCAGAAAATAGAGCAATGAGAGCATCCACGACATTG
>NZ_JTHE03000009.1 GCF_000817775.3 Lyngbya confervoides BDU141951 | reverse complement strand
ATCGCTATGGTCACAATCGACACTAGACTATGGTGTTGGGTTCGTTCCACGCGCGGATCCGGCAGGTGCTGAAAATGTTGGAGGACACTCCGTCTTAAAATCTTAGCCTCTCGGACCTGCTGAGGGCTCGACTCTCGTTGACCAAAGCCTTGGGCCATGAGGTCTCTCCACACTGATGAGGGGTACGCTTTCCCATTAACCCCGCTTCACGGCTCTCCCGCTGTCTCAATCGCAACTCATGCTCAGCAATCTATCCTTTGCATTCTGTCAAGTACGATTTATACCAAATTAGATGCGATTACCCTGGGATGACTGGCAAACCATGCAAACAGAAATTGAAGCCCTATTTAGGCGAAAAGTTGATTTAGTCAGTAAAAAATATCTCAAAAATCCCTACAGAAGACATGAAATTTTGAACACTCGACAGGTCATTTATGCAGTTGAATAATCGTGATATTGCCTCAATTTGGGATATGGCCCAGGCGATTCAAAATATTCAAACCTTTACGAATAGTTCTACCTTTGATGAATATCTAGACGACATTCGCACCATCAGCGCCGTTGATCGGCAATTTGAAGTTTTAGGAGAAGCCGCTCGTAGAATCTCGATGGAATTTCAGCAGGCTCATCCCGATATCGATTGGCAACGCATTATCGGTTTACGCAATATCATTGCCCATCAAACCCTGTCCCCATGCTCAAAATGGGCGATTACCGGATCCGGTGACCCTCGATGAAAACGATTTTGGCTACAGCCCCGACCAAGGAAAGCCGGGGGATCTCTGCCCGCCTTGTGCCAAGCAACAACTTGCTCATCTGGGACATTGGCAGGGGCACGTTGGGCAAGCTTTTCCCAAAGAACTCTTACCTCTGCGGTTATTCAAATGCCGGATGTGGGTATGGCTAGGGCGATCGCTCCCCTAGACCTAGGCCACCTCCATGCAAGGTGATCACAGCCCCTGGACCGATCTCCTAGCGGCAGGTGCTGCCTGGTTAGCCGACGAACAGGGCTAACAAGGCAGCATCAGACTCTACGGGCGAGTCACCTGGGGTCGGTGGCAACATCGAAGGATTAGCGCTATTGCACCTTAACCTGCTGAACTTTAATAAAGAAGCGGAAATCCATAAACTGAGCTAGATTCTGGCCATTTTTAGGGTATTCTTCCCCCGATTCCCTTGTCCTCCATCAGGTTGCCAACACGGATGCAGGACAAGACACGTTGGTGCCTCCCAAGCCGCAGTAGCCGTTGGGATTTTTAGCCAGGTATTGCTGATGGTACTCCTCGGCAAAGTAAAAGGTGGGGGCTTCTACAATTTCAGTGGTGATTTCACCGTACCCAGCCTCCGTGAGTGCGGCTTGATAGGTCACCCTTGAGGTCTGGGCCATCTGCTGTTGCTCGGGCGAATAGGTGTAGATGCCAGAGCGATACTGGGTGCCCACGTCATTCCCCTGCCGCATGCCCTGGGTGGGGTCATGGCTTTCCCAAAACACCTTGAGCAGATCGGCATAGTCAATCACTTGGGGGTCAAACACCACAAAGACCACTTCATTGTGCCCCGTCATTCCCGTACAAACCTCGTGATAGGTGGGGTTGGGACTGTAGCCTCCAGCGTAGCCCACAGCCGTGATATAGACGCCCGGCAGCTGCCAAAATTTCCGCTCTGCTCCCCAGAAACAGCCGAGGCCAAACATTGCAGTCTGCATTTGCTCAGGATAGGGGGGCTGCATGGGATTGCCGTTGACAAAGTGCTTTTCGGGCACTGGCATCGGTGTTGAGCGTCCTGGTAAGGCCTCTGCCGGGGACGGCATCGCTGCTTTTTTTCCAAATCCAAATAGTGCCATAGTGTTAACCTAACCTCCGCGAATATTTTCAAGGTAACGGATTTAACCAAAGAAGGGCTGAATGCTCACTGAATCTCCCCTGAACTGAGTGAGGAGTGTTGCCGCGATTGACCCAGGTCCCCGATCAACTCTACAGTTCAGGATGAAGATGCTCCCGCCCAGGGAGGCCTGATTTCTGCAAGGGATGGCCAAGGGGTTGAATGATGGTCTCAATAGAACACCCAGATCGCTGGCGATCGCCAGCCACGGTTGATGAGCTGAATCTGGGTCTGCCGCTACCCCGTTTATCCGTTACGGGTCAACGCCGAATTGCCGCCATTGATATTGGCACCAATTCAATTCATATGGTGGTGGTGGATATCAATCCTGATTTACCCACCTTCCAAATCATCGATACCGAAAAAAGTACCGTGCGCCTGGGAGAGCGCTGTCCCGAAACCGGTCAGCTCACCGAGCCTGCGATGGAGCGTTCCTTGGAGGCGCTGAGTCGCTGCCAAGAAATTGCCCAGGCCCGCCAGGTGGAAGAAATTATTGCTGCCGCCACCAGTGCGGTTCGCGAAGCTCCCAATGGACGGGAGTTTGTTCAGCGCGTTCAGGACCAGTTGGGGTTAAGCGTCGATATTATTGCTGGAGAGGAGGAGGCCCGTCGTATTTATCTGGGCGTCCTGTCGGGACTGGACTTTGAGGGGCAGACCCACGTGATTGTGGATATCGGGGGCGGATCCACGGAGTTGATCCTGGGGGATGGGCACAAGGCCAGGAGCCTGAGCAGCACCAAGGTGGGTGCAGTCCGGCTGAAGGAACTCTTCATTGAGCACGATCCCATTCTCAAGCGCGAATTTAGCACGATGAAGGCCTACGTGCGCGGCATGATGGAGCGCGCCATTGAGGATGTGCGCTCCAAGATTCAACCGGGAGAGATGCCGCCCCGTCTGGTGGGAACCTCCGGCACCATTGAGAGCCTGGTCAAGATCGCTGCCTGTGAGTTTCTGGGAGCCTGCCCGACCTCACTCCATGGCTATGAGTTAGACCTGGAGGTGTTGCAGGATCTGGTACAGCGGCTGTGCAAGCTCTCCTACGAGGATCGCTGCCGCATTCCGGGGATGTCAGAACGACGCGCTGAAATTATTTTGGCTGGAGCTGTCATTTTACTGGTGGTGATGGAACAGCTTGAAATCAGATCCCTTAGCACCTGTGAGCGTGCCCTGCGCGAGGGCATGATTGTGGATTGGATGCTTCGCTACGGCCTGATTGAAGACCGATTGCGCTACCAGAGTTCCATTCGAGAGCGCACGGTGATCAATATGGCCCAGCGCTATCAGGTAAATTTAGATAGCTCCCAGCGAATTGCCTGGTTTGCGGTGCAAATCTTTGACCAAATCCGGGAACAGCTGCACCATTGGGGACCAGAGGAGCGCGAACTTCTGTGGGCTGCTGGGATCTTGCACAATGTGGGGCATTTTGTCAGCCATGCGGCCCACCACAAGCATTCCTATTACCTGATTCGCCATGCCGGGCTGCTGGGTTTTAGTGACACCGAAATTGAGCTGATTGCCAATTTTGCTCGCTACCACCGGAAAGGCCCGCCGAAGAAAAAACACGATCCCTATCGAAACTTAAGCAAGCAGGATCGCGCGAAGGTGAATCAACTGAGCGCCATCTTAAAGCTGGCGGTGGCCCTGGATCGGCGCGAGATCGGGGCGATCACGGATCTGCGCTGCGAGTTCGACCCCGAGAATTGCACCCTTGTGCTTCACCTACAGCCGCAATGGGATGAGGACGACTGTGATCTGGAGCTGTGGAGCTTAAACTACAAGAAAGCGAGTTTTGAAGCGGAATTTGAGATTTCTCTACGGCCCCATCTCATGGTTTAGGGGGTGAGGCTTAACCAGGTTTCCAGGCGGGTGATGGCCTTATGGTAGGTGAGGTTGTATTGCAGAGGCGTAATGGAGATATATTTCTGGCGATTTGCCTGAACATCGGTCGTGATCTCCGCTACATCTTCGAAGCCAGGGGGCATCTCGGCATCTTCCACCACTTCTCCAGCAAGCCAATAGTAGGTTTTGCCGCGTGGATCAATTCGCTTTTCAAACATATCAAAGTAGCGACGAATGCCCTGGCGCGTGATCTTGGTGCCCTTAATTTCGCTGTCGGGGAAGGCTGGAATATTGACGTTCAGCAAAATAGGGTCCTTGAGGGATTGCTGTTGCCATTGATCCACCAGATGCCGGGCGAATCGGGCGGCTGGACCAAAATCATGATAGGTGAAGCTGGTTAAGCTCAAGGCAATACTGGGAATATCCTCAATGACGCCTTCCATCGCCGCCGAAACGGTGCCCGAATAGAGGACATCGGTGCCCAAATTAGCCCCCTGGTTAATGCCGGAAAGCACCAGGTCGGGAGGATGCTCTAGCAGGGCTCCCAGGGCCAGCTTAATGCAGTCCGAGGGGGTGCCTGAGCAGGCCCAAGCCCGAATTCCCTCATGAAAAATGCCTTCCACCATCTCAGCTCGAATGGGCTGGTGAATGGTCAAACCATGTCCCGTGGCGGATCGCTCTCGGTCTGGACAGACCACCGTCACTTGATGTCCGGCGTCAGCGAGGGTATTGGCGAGGGCACGGATGCCGGGTGCAAACACACCATCATCATTGCCGATTAAAAGTCTCATGGGCGATCGCCGAACGGTTTCCGCATAACATCTTAGGCTATTCTTTGCGGATTCAGGCTGGCGAATCTGATGCTCCAGTGCCCAGGCGGACCGGGGCAGACTCCCAGCCAGATCTACAATGAAGGGGCAATCTGCCAGGGAGGATGGGGTTTGAAAAAGCGAGTCACAATTATCTTCCCTCAACGGACGGTACAAACGCCGATCACCTATCGCCTCGCGAAGGATTACAACGTAGCTGCCAATATTATCCGAGCCCAAATTGCTCCCAATCAGGTGGGGAAGGTGGTGGTGGAGCTATCGGGCGATATTGATCAGCTTGAATCGGCCATTGAATGGATGGAGTCGCAAGAGATTCGCGTATCCTCTGCGAATCGAGAAATTTTAATTGATGAGGACCGTTGCGTTCACTGCGGGCTGTGTACGGGCGTCTGTCCGACGGAGGCGCTCAGGCTCGATCCTGACACCGCGCGCCTTACCTTTCAGCGATCGCGCTGTGTGGTTTGCGAACAGTGTGTACCCACCTGTCCAGTGCAGGCCATTTCTACAAATTTCTAAAGGGTTTAGCGAATGTTTACAAACGCGCTATTTGTTTGGGAATCATGGGCGATGACGGACTCGAACCGCCGACATCCTCGGTGTAAACGAGGCGCTCTACCAACTGAGCTAATCGCCCTTGTGCTGAATTTATCAGCTTATGTATCCTAGCAAACTTTGTTTCACTTTCATTCATTCAACACTAAAGTTTTTACAAAAAAGGCTGAAAAGCCTGCTCTGCAAAGGCTTCACGGTGAGTTGCCTTTGGACAGGACGCGCCGAGTCTGCCGGAGGTTCTTCCATGGTGGGGTCAACACCGACTGATATAGTGAAAAATGGCTCTCTTTGATAGAACGGTTGGTACTTCAGACCCGTGACCATGCACATCTCCCTTCCCCCCCTGGCCTCCCTAGCCAAGCGATCCACACTCCTGACCCTGGTGCTCTGCATCGTTCTGGGACTCTCGGCAATTCCAGCCCATGCCGTGGGCTTGATTGCCGGACTGCCGCCCGGCAACGCTATTAAGGATCCCCAAGCGCTGCTGCGATTAGCGCTGCCCTTTGATAACGATGCAATTCGCGCTGTCCAGCTCGACTTGGAAGATATTGAAAGCCAGGCTCGGGGGCGTCGCTGGTCTGGGGTTAAGTCCGACATCGTCAAAGCTAGCTCCACCTTTAAGCGCAAAAAAACAGAAATTCTGGAAAGCGTCCTGCCGGAAAATCAGGCCAAGGCTGAACCGCTTGCAGAGGAAATTATCGAAGATTTAGAGCTTTTAAAGGTGGCCGCCGATGAAAAGGACGGCACCAAGATTAAAACCCTGCGCGCTGACATCATGACTAAGATTGGAACGCTGGAAGCCGCGATGGTGGATGGATTTCCCTTCGAAATTCCTGAAGAATATCAGACTCTGCCGCAGCTCCGGGGACGGGCCACCGTTGAAATGCAGACCAGTAAGGGCACCTTAACCCTGGTTGTTGATGGCTACAATGCCCCCATCACCGCCGGTAATTTTGTGGACTTGGTGCAGCGTAAGTTTTACAACGGCTTGCCCTTCACTCGATCCGAGGAGTCCTATGTGGTGCAAGGAGGCAAGCCTAAGGGCGATGCCATTGGATTCGTTGACCCGAAGACTAAGCAATATCGATCCATTCCCCTGGAAATTCGGACGGAAGAGGAAGAAGTCCCGATTTATGGCGTCACCCTTGAAGATGCCGGTCTGTATCTTGAGCATCCTCGCCTGCCCTTCTCCGCCTACGGCGCGATCGCCATGGCCCACGGTGACGATCCCAACGATGCTTCCTCCCAATTTTTCTTCCATCTATTCGAGTCCGAACTGACCCCGGCGGGTTCAAACCTCCTGGATGGTCGCTATGCGGTCTTTGGCTATGTGACCCGCGGAAAGGAAGTCCTGGGGGATCTGAAGGAGGGAGACACCATTGTGAATGTAAAGGTTACCGAGGGCCTGGATCATTTTGTAAAATCTAGCGCTGCCTAGGGTATGGCGGCGTCGGCATCGAATCTTACGGTGGGCGATCTGGGAGAACAAGGCGTCCTGGCGCTGCTGCAGGGGTTTTGTCCCGCCCACATCATTGGCGACGATGCCGCCTTACTCACCCCCAATCCAGGGCATCAGCTGGTCATCACCACCGATGTGCTGGTGGAGGGAGTTCATTTTAGCGATCGCACCACCTCTGCTAGGGATGTGGGCTGGCGATCTGCGGCGGTGAATCTTTCCGACCTGGCGGCAATGGGGGCGTCTCCCCTGGGCCTCACGGTGGGCTTGGGGCTACCGCCTGGGCTTTCCCAGCATTGGCTCCAGGAGGTCTATATGGGCCTGTCGGACTGTCTCCAAACCTATGGCGGCGTGATCTGGGGGGGAGATGTGGTCCGGTCGCCCACGATCACCGTGAGCATTACTGCCCTGGGCGAAGTTCCCGACCAGGGTGCGATCTTGCGCCACCGGGCTCAGCCAGGCCATGTGTTGTTAGCAACGGGATGGCACGGGGCTTCCCGCGCGGGCCTGGAACTGCTCCTCCATCCCACCTGGGGGGGCGATTTAAACCCGAGCGATCGCGCTGCGCTGTTGCAGGCCCACCAGCGTCCGGTTCCCCGCTTCGATGTTCTCCAGGCGCTGCGCCAGTGTATCTGTCCAGGAACCATTGCCGGCATGGATAGCAGTGATGGCCTGGCCGATGCCGTGGTCCAGCTTTGCCGAGCCAGCCAGGTGGGAGCGATTCTAGCCCAAGATCAAATCCCCATCCATCCAGCCCTGTTTAGAACGCGATCGCTCTCCCCCCTTCAGGCTCAAGACTGGGCGCTGTACGGCGGGGAAGATTTTGAACTGGTGCTGAGCTTACCGCCCCAGGCCGCTGCTCAGCTGCTGCCCCAGCTTGAGTCTGGTGCTGCAATCATTGGCCAGATCACCCCCGATCTAGAGGTTTATCTGCAAGGATCGGGGGCCCCCCAAAGGTTGAGTCTGGAGTCGGGGTTTCAGCATTGGTCCAGTCCTCCCCTCATGTGAGGGGTCTAGAACAGATCGCTCCCCCACAGCCAAATCCCCAAGCCAAGCGTGGCCAGGGTGATGGTTAGATTGTCCACATCGCGCAGGGGCAGCGATTCCACCAGGGTGGCCCCGCTGAGGATCAACACCACCTTTCCCCACTCCTGCCCTGTTCCCAGGGGGGCGCGAACTAGCTGCAGGGCGTCAAACAGACTCAGCATTAGAACTGTTAATCCTAGCGCTCCTAGAAACATGGCCAGGCTTCCAGCCCAGCTTTTCTGACCATTCCAGGGAAGTTTATGCCTTCCGTAACGGCGGCCAACAATATCGGCCAAACCATCCCCCCCGCAAATGGTCATCAGTGCCGTAAGACTCAGGGGAGAGCTGCGCCAGAACACCAGGGTACATCCCACAAAAACCAGCCCATACTGCAGGGGACCTTTTAAGAGTTCACCACGCTGCCCCTGGCGGGTCATGGCTTGCACCGCCGCGGGGTCGTCAATCCAGCCCATCCCCACGGCCAGGAACTGAGCCGTAAGCACCCCTGGGACCAGGGCAGCCCATCCCCTGGCGGAGAAACTGGCGTCAAAGAGGGGCCAGCACAGCACAAACAGGGGACCGGTGGTGATGTGAATGATTTTCCGGCTCAGCTTGGACTCGATGCGGCCCTGGGCCGCCAGGCTATCCCAAAGCCGTAACCACAGCGTAGCCCCCATGAGCGTCACTCCCATGGCCAGGGGATTGCGCCAGGTTACGAGGAAATCAATCATGCCGACGCCTCCGATCGCAGTTTCACGGTTGTCCATTCCGTCAGCGCAGAGCCTACCAGACAGGTCAGCAGGATATAGGCGACGGTGACATTAAAAATCACCTCCGAGATGAGTTCGTAGTTCCTGGCAAAGAGGGCAATGACCAGAACCAGAGCAGCCCGAGCAATGGTCAAGCTCAGCATGGCCATCCCCTGCAGGACAGAGTAGCCAAACAGGTGGCGGACAATCCCGGTGGCGATCGCCTTGCCCAGGAAGGACACCAGCGTTAGTGCCAGGGTAATCCCCACCACCTCAACGGAGCTTCCCAGGACGCGCGGGTTACACAGCACCCCCACAGAAATTAAAAAGGAGGGAATAAATAGGCTATTTCCCACAAATTCCACGCGCTGCATCAGGGGGCTGTGCAGGGGAATGGCCGGATTTAAAGCTAGTCCGGCGATAAAGGCGCCGACAATGGCATCAATGCCCAGGAGTGTGGTCATGCCCGCCACCACAAAGAGAGTGGCCAGCACAAAGATAAACTGGCTTCTCAGGTCGCCCTGCGGGTCTTTCAGAAGTTGATCGCCCCAGCGTGGAATAATCCAGAAGCTCAGACCTATCAGCACCGGCAGCCCCAGGACAATTTTCAAGGTGAACCCCGGCCCAAGGGTGCCCAGGGCCGCCGCCTGAATCATGGAAAAAACTAGCAGGGTCAGGAAGGAGGTAACGACCGTGGCCCCCACCGTGACCCCAATGAATTCCTCTTGGGTCAGGCCCTGGCGAATCACCGTGGGATAGGCCAGCAGCACATGGGGAGACAGCAGCAGTCCCACCACGCAAGCCCCCGTCATGCTCAGGCCGAACCCAAAGTACCCCAGGACAATGCCCAGACCAAAGGGCACCAGGAAGGTTAGCACCCCAAAAATGAGCGATCGCAGTCCCAATCGCCGCAGATTACCCAGATCAATTTGGACCCCGGCCAGCAGCATAATGTAAAGCAGCCCAATTTTTTCCAGCAAAATGAGCTGAGCATCTCGGGCTATTAACCCCAGGCCATGGGTTCCAGCACCCATGCCCACGAGGATCAGTAGTACAATACTGGGTAATCTCAGTTGACGCGCTAGGAATGGCACCATGCCAATGAGTACTAGCAGCAAAGCGACGATTAAAATCGGATCCTTGAGGGGAAGATCAAACACGGAGAGTCCTCAATAGAACAATCCCTTCCATAATTTCATGATTTTTAATGAAATCTGCGGCATGGGCAAAAGTAGTGCATCATAGTTGCACAGACATGCCGACTTGCTTTCTAGGCCCATGATTCACTGTAACAATTGCGGACATCTCAATCCGACCAGCGCTTCGGAATGCGAAGGCTGTTATCAGCCCCTCCCGGCGTTAACCGCTTGCCCAACCTGTCAAGCTTCAGTGCCTGAAGATGCATTTTTTTGTCCCCAATGTGGGGCTTCCATGCCGCGGGGCGTTGCGTCCCAATCGAGCAGTGAACCAGTCCCGTCTCCCCTGCCGCCCCTAGAGCCAACGCCGGTGGAGTCAGCGCTACCGCCCACCAATGTGGTCAATCCCTTTTCAGATCCATCCCCCTCCGAAGTTCCTCCTACGAATGTGATCGGTTCGGCTGCGGAGAGGGTCGGGTCTAATTTGCCACCCACCAATGTGGTGCATCCCTCAGGTGGCACGATGGGTCCCGCCGATCTTCCCCCGACGAACGTTGTGAACCCGCCGCTAGATCCTTCTCTTGGCTCCAATTTGCCGCCTACAAATGTGGTCCATCCTGCCGAGGGGGGGAATGCCGATTCAGCCTTGCCTCCGACCAACGTTGTTGCCTCGCCTGGGGGGGCAACCCCGCCGCCCTTTGCGGTGAGTTCTGGTCCGGGGGGACCCGGTCCGTTCCCCCTTGATCCAACCGAAACTGAGCCGACCTTTGTGGTGAGTCCCGGTGCCGATCGAGACTCCGATCGAGAGACTCTCGTGCCGCCGCCAGAGACCCCGCCGCCGCTTCCTCCCACCATTCCTCCCCAACATCCCGAGCATTACGCCTTTGACCTGCGAGAACCCCCTGCTCCGCCAGCGCCTCCCCCGATTAACGCAGACTCCTTGCCCCCGGCCCTTAATCCCCTGCAATCTGGATCCGATCCCCTCCAAAGTCTAGGGTCTGATCCCACTCCTCCCGCTTTCCCGTCTCCAACCTGGGACGAGGATTCGGAGGGTGTGCCTTCGGTTCCACCACCACCCGACCCGCCTGAGGCCATCGGTTCTGCTGGAAGCGCCTCAACCACGATGCAGCCCAGTCCCCCTCCGGTCTTGTCCGGTAATGTCGGGGCCACGGTCATCCAGCGGCCCCTGGCTCGATTTATTCATCAGCGCACCCAGACCAGCGTTGAATTGCCCAGCCATTTGACGCGGCTCTTAATTGGAAAACAGACCGACTCCATTCACCCGGATGTGGATGTTTCCGGCTTTGCCGACAGCGAGGTTGTCTCTCGCAAGCATTCAAATTTGTATGTTACTCCGGAGGGGTACTACATTGAGGATGCCGGTAGCGCTAACGGCACCTATGTCAACGATGAGTTGGTTCAACCGGGCCATCGCGTTCGCATTAAGCCCGGTGACTTGGTCTGTCTGGGGCGAGAACATAAGGTCTGCTTTCTCTTTCAAATTGGCTAGGTGGGGGAAGCGAGTACTTCCTTGACCCGATTCCTTGACCCGATTCCTTGACCCGATGAACCGCCCTAGCCTATCGCCTCCCTCCCTGCGGCATCCTGCTGAGTGGGAGCCCCATTCAGCCTGCTGGCTGGCTTTTCCCCGTCTTCCTGAGGAGTGGCCCGGTTATTTCGAGGCTGCCTGTGGAGAATTTGCCCAGCTGTGTCGAGGCATCGCCGATTGCGATCCCGTCACCGGCCAGCCACGGGGGGAACGGTTGAATATTCTGGTGTTTGATCAAAGCGTTCGCCAGCGAGCGGAGCAGTATCTTGCTGGCCTGCCGGTGTATTATCACCTGTGCCCTTACGATGACATCTGGCTGCGGGATACAGCCCCCATTTTTGTGCAAAAAGCAGGGAAAGCGCCCCAGCGGTCGGATAGACCTTCTTCGCTGTCCCAGCCTCCCTCGAGCCTGCCTTCTGAGGTCCAGGATCTGGCGGTTCGCTTTTGCTTTAATGGCTGGGGCAGTAAATATGACTTTCCCCATGATGTGCATCTGGCGCAAGCCCTCGTGCAGATGACCCATCTTCCCAGCCAAACCGTTCAGCTGGTGGCAGAGGGAGGTGCCTTGGAAAGCGATGGCCAGGGCACCTGTCTGACCACGCGCCAATGTCTGCTCAACCCGAACCGTAACCCAGGGATTACGGAAGCTGAGATCAACAGTCGGCTGCAGGCAGGACTGGGGTATCAGAAAATCATCTGGCTGGATCAGGGCCTGATCAATGATCATACCGATGGTCATATTGATACCCTGGCTCGGTTCGTTTGCCCGGGGGTGGTCATGGTCATGGAGGCGCGAACGGCACAAGATCCCAATGCTGCCGTGCTCAAACAGATTGCCAGGCAGTTGTCCCAGGCGCAAGATGCTCAGGGGCGAATGCTGCAGCTTGTTACGCTCCCGTCCCCTGGCCCCATCCGAGATGGAACTGGGGATATCCTTCCAGCCAGCTATCTAAATTTTTATATCGCTAACACCTGTGTTCTGGTTCCCACCTACGAGAGTCCCTTTGATGCCCCTGCGATCGCTGCAATTCAAGCTTGCTTCCCCACTCGCCGGGTCATTGGCCTTTCTGCCCGAGCCTTGATCACAGGGGGGGGTGCCTTTCACTGTATTACCCAGCAGCAACCATGAGCCTCGTAACCGTAGCCGCGATTCAGACCCCGCTTTGCCCAGAGCGAGACACCAACATTCACACCATTGCCCACTATGTCGAAAGGGCGGCTGCACAGGGGGCGCAAATTATTTTGCCCCCGGAACTGTTCCAGGGGCCTTATTTTTGCCAGCAGGAGCAGGAGGAGTTTTTCAGCTACGCGCGTTCAGTGGAGGAGGACCCGGCTATTGCCTATCTTCAACCCCTAGCGCGGCACCTAGGGGTGGTGATTCCGGTTTCCTTCTTTGAAAAGGCAGGCCCCTGCTACTACAACAGTGTGGCGGTCCTTGATGCCGATGGCTCACTGCTCGGCGTTTATCGGAAAAGTCACATTCCAGATGGTCCTGGGTATGAGGAAAAATTTTACTTTCGCCCAGGCAACAGTGGCTTTCGGGTGTGGCCCACTCGCTATGGCACCATTGGGGTGGGGGTCTGCTGGGACCAGTGGTTTCCAGAGGCCGCTCGCATCATGACGCTCATGGGCGCCCAACTGCTCCTGTATCCCACCGCCATTGGCAGCGAACCCCAGGATGCCCAGCTCAACACCAAGGATCCCTGGCAGCGCGCCATGATTGGCCATGCGGTCTGTAATGCCATTCCGGTGGTGGCGGCCAATCGGATTGGACAGGAGCAGCAACTTACCTTCTATGGTCATTCCTTTATCGCCAACCACCAGGGCGAAACCTTAGCCGAACTCGATCACCAGTCGGCGGGGGTGATTCAGAGTCAGATTGATCTCAAGCTGGTGGATCAATACCGAGCGGGTTTTGGCTTTTTCCGCGATCGCCGCCCCGATTTGTACGAGCGTATCATCCAACCCTGACATTGGCAGGGGGGTGCTGGTTGCCTCCTGCAACTCCAGCTATGATTTCTTAAATTGATGCCTGACCTGATTTCTTAAGTTAAGAGAATTTTTCTGTTCCTATTGGGGAGAACACCTTAGTCTAGTGATCGATACCTATGGCCTTTTCCGTCGGTTCCGTCGTTCAGAGCGTAAAGCTATGTCTACCGAACAGTCTAAAATTCTCCTGATGAAGATTATTGTCGGGGTTGCCTGGGTGGATGGAAAAATCCAGCCCGAGGAAAAGGAATACATTCGTCGTCTAGCGACGGAGCAGGGACTGTCGGATCAGCCCGAAATCAAGTCTTTGATTAACGAGTTGCGGACCGTTACTCCCCAGGAATGCGATCGCTGGATTCAGGAATTTATGGGTCAACATCCCAGCGTTGATGCGCGTAACCAGCTCATTGAGGACATTAGTGGATTAATCTACAGCGATGGAGAAATGGACAGCGCTGAAGCCAAGCTGTTAACCCATCTTCAGGATATGCCCGAGCAGGACAATCAGCTGCAAACCTTTAAAGATAGAGTGATCCATCGCGTTCAAGATATCTACCAGCAGCTCAAGCTGCTTTAGTCCAGCGCACAGAAAAACAACTCCCCCCTAGGCGAAGAGGTCCACATCCAACCGCGACCTAAACGTGCCCTAAAGGAGAAAAACCAGAGCGTCGCAAGGAGGCGCTCTGGTTTTGGTAATTCAATGTTTGGCTAACACAGCCCTGTGGGGCTTTCTCCTACCGAATGCTGCCCTCAAGCTGGGCGGTGTTAATGGGCTTGATTAAATAAAGCTGGAGAAACTGAATCCCATTGTTTAAAAACGCCGGTAGCTTCTGCAGAATTTTCAGCGCCTGAGGCGTGTTTTCCTGAGCGTCGATCGCCCGCAGCTTCTCATTGTTGGCCACGCAATGCTCTAGACAGGCGTAAAACTTGGGATGGTTAACATCCAAAATCACCGGAAAAATTCGACCTGCGGTGTCATTGGTTTTTTCAATGACTTCCTTGTCGTACTCTCGGGCGTCTAGACCAATGGATTCATAAAAGCCAGAGCGCTGGGTATCGTTCAGATACATTGTGGCAAAAACTGACAGTAAGAAGAAGCGACACCAGAGTCGAGACTTCAGGTTATTGATAAAATCAGGCTGGGATTTTAAAACCGCATCAAAGAAGTCGCCATGTCGATTTTCGTCCTGGCACCAGTTTTCAAAGAACTTGAAAATTGGATAGATGCAGTCCTGCGGATTTTTTTCAAGATGACGATAAATCGTGATGTAGCGCCAGTAACCAATTTTTTCAGAGAGGTACGTGGCATAGAAAATAAACTTTGGTTTGAAAAAAGTGTAGCTCCGGCTCTTGGTGAGGAAGCCCAGGTCCAAAGATAACTTGAAGTCGGTCATCGCCTTGTTCAGAAAGCCTGCATGGCGAGCCTCGTCACGGGACATGAGGTTAAATCCCTCAGCAAGCAACGGGTTCTTGTCCTTTAGACGACGACCCAACTCCTTGTAAAGCAAAAATCCGGAAAACTCCGCCGTGCAGGATCGCTCTAAAAATTCAATAAACAAACGGCGGGTTTCGCCATCAATGTGATCCCAGGACTGATCAAATCGCTCATCGCGAACGAAGTGCTTCTGGTTATAGTCCGCTTTGAACTCAGCCAGAAGAGCCCGCAGCTCATCCTCGTTGAGCGAAACATCCATTTTCGCCATTTCATCGAAATCAGTGGTGTAAAATCGGGGCGTGAGGATGGTTTCTTTGGCCGGAACCTTGACTCCTTCCCGGATTTCGTCGAATTCAGGCTTTTTCAGCGTATTGACCATAGGTGCTTACTGCTTTCGTATGCTGTGACTACTTGCGCCCTGCTTAAATAAATAAGTGCTAAGCCAAGACCTTTCAGTCATACTACCTGAATCGGTGAAGACCGATGGGCGAATGTGAACGAACGTTACATTTATTGAACCCACAAATATTGAACTCCCAAATATTGAACCCGCAAAGTTTAATTTAATGCTGACAGGCCTTTTCTCTCCTTTCTCCGGGCTGCGCAGTCGCATGCACCTGTTGCCTGCGCTGAAATTTGTCTGGGCCAGCTCAGCCCGCTGGACTCTCCTGCGGGCGCTGCTAGTGCTGGTACAGGGAACCTTGCCGCTGCTGCTGCTCTATGTGCTCAAGCTGGTGATTGACCGGATTTCCCTGGCTTTAACAGGCCCTGACCCCAGTGCTGACCTTGAATCGGTGCTACTCTTGCTCGGACTATTTGGGCTGCTGAACCTGGTGAACCATCTGGCAATGGTCACCTCCGATTTGGTGAATACGGCCCAGGCCCAGCAGGTTACAGACTACATGCAAAATCTGCTGCTGGAGAAGTCCGTTGCCGCGGATCTTGAATATTACGAAAATTCAGACTACTACGACAAACTTCAGCGTGCCCAACAGGAGGCAGCCTACCGTCCCTCCCAGATTCTAAATCGACTGGTCCAGCTCAGTCAGGGGGGGATTTTGCTGGTGGGCGTCACGGTTCTACTAGTCTCGCTGCACTGGGTGCTGGCGGTGCTCATCATCCTTGGAGCCTTACCGGCTTTCTTGGTGCGGCTAAAATTTGCCAACGTGCTCTATCGCTGGCAGCGTCGTCGCACGGCCCTAGAGCGCCAATCGGTCTATCTGGGACTGATGCTGACCACGGATATCTATGCGAAGGAAGTCAGACTGTTTAATCTGGGGCCCTGGCTGAGGCGCCGCTACCGCGATATCCGTCGCAAAATCTACCGTGAAACCCTGGCCATTGTCTCCCGGCGATCGCTGGCGACCTTCGGCACCGAGATTGTCTCAACGGCTTTAACCGTCAGCGTTTTTGCCTTTATTGCCTACTACACCCTCAGCGGTCGGCTCAAGATTGGGGATCTGGTTCTCTATCAGCAAGCCCTCCAGCGGGGTGAGGGCGCACTTTCCAACGTGTTGAGGGCGCTCTCGGGTTTGTATGAAGACAATTTATTTCTGACCCATCTCAAGGAGTTTCTCACGCTGGAACCCAAGATTGTGGAGCCAGCCTGTCCCCTTCCCTGTCCTTCTCCCTTCCAGACTGGAATTACCCTGAGTGGCGTCACGTTTCAATATGCCAACACAGAGCGAACCGCACTTCAGAACATTAACCTTAGCCTTCCCGTCGGGCAGACCATTGCGCTGGTGGGAGAAAACGGTTCGGGTAAAACCACCTTAATTAAACTTCTCTGTCGCCTGTACGATCCCACCCTGGGGCAAATTTGCATTGACGGCATCGATATTCGTCAATTTTCCACGGCGGATCTGCGCCGCCGGATTAGCGTTATCTTCCAAGACTACGTTAAATATCCCTTTACGGCTCAAGAGAACATCTGGCTTGGCAATATCGATCTCGATCCAGAGGACCCTAAAATTCTGGAGGCAGCCAAGCAATCCCAAGCCGATTCAGTGATCCAGGCGCTTCCTCTCCAGTACCAAACCAATCTGGGGAAGCTGTTTGAGGCGGGAGAGGAATTAAGTGTCGGCCAGTGGCAGAAAATTGCCCTGGCGCGGGCTTTTGTGCGCGATGCCGACTTAATTGTTCTAGATGAGCCGACCTCCGCCATGGATCCCAAAGCTGAATATGAAGTCTTTCAGCAGTTTCGCACCCTCACCCAAGGTCAGACCGCCATTCTCATTAGCCATCGCATGTCCACTGTTCGCATGGCAGACCGTATCTACGTCATGGATCAAGGGCAAATTATTGAGTCGGGCACCCACGAAGAGTTGATGAACAGGAACGGTCAATACGCAATTTTGTTTAATGCCCAAGCCAAAAACTATCATTAGACGAGACCGTTAGATTGGCGACTATTTTTTGATGAAATATTTATTAAGCAGCTCTTAGGGATGGAGTGTTCGGGGGCACCCTATGCTTAGATCGAAGTTTTTTCTGTTAATCTCCACCTTGCGCCATATTGCACAATTGGCATTGCCTGTTAGACTAACGGAGTTTGGCAAGCGCTCATCGGCTTTTGCTATGCCCCTAGGGGAGAGGGCATCTTGGCGTCGTTTACCTCGGGTTCACCTGCGCAGCGAATGCTCCTCCTGACGCTTACACGACCGATTGCACGTGGAGCTGTAGCCTTGAAGGTTCGCGCTCCTGCCCCACTTCCCTCCCCGCGCCACTCGCCTCGCTTATACAGATCAGTTATCCGGATAGAGCAGAGCTAATTTAATAATGAAAATCGCGTTAGTTCACGATTATCTTACTCAAAAAGGAGGGGCCGAGCGGGTCTTTGAATTGCTTTGCCAGCATTTTCCCAATGCGGATATCTTCACTTCCTTGTACGACCCTCTCAATACCGTTGATTTGGGCAAGGGCCGTCCTGTCCGTACCACCTACCTGCAAATGATACCCGGCGCCAGCCGGTTTTTTCGCCTGCTTGCCCCCTTCTATTACCATGCCTTTCGCTCTCTGGATCTGCAGGCCTATGATTTGGTCATTTCAAGCTCCACGAGCTTTGCGAAGGCCGTGCGAACCCGCCCCGATGCGGTGCACGTTTGTTTTTGCCATAATGTCACCCGCTTTCTCTGGGATACTCAAAACTACCTCTCTGAGTACAGCAACTTTCGCCGCATGTCTACCCCCATTTCCATGGGGCTTAAGCTGATGCGAAGGGCTGATCGGCGCTACGCGCAGACCCCGGATCTATACATTGCCAATTCCTCAACCGTGGCTGAGCGGATTCGGAAGTACTATGGACGCCAGGCGCTGGTGGTTAACTATCCGATTGATCAGCGAAAGTTTATTTTCTCGGCAGAAAAAGATGACTTTTGCCTGGTATCCTCGCGCATGCTCAGCTATAAAAAAATTGACGTCACGATCGCGGCTTTCAATCAGCTAGGGTGGCCTCTGAAAGTCGTGGGAGAGGGACCGGAGTCGGGGCGCCTGCGGGCCATGGCAAAACCCAATGTTGAATTTTTAGGGTACGTTCCCGATGCTCAGCGTGCCCAGCTGATGGCCAGGGCCAGATACGTTATTGTCTCTGCCCTGGAAGACTATGGGCTGGTTCCCATCGAAGCCAACGCCAGTGGCACCCCCGTGATTTGCTACGGGGTGGGGGGAGTTCGAGATACTCAGATTCCTGGAAAAACAGGCTTGTTTTTTGCGCCTCAAACCCCAGCAGCTCTGATTGAGGCCTTGATGGCCGCTGAGTCTCTGTCCTGGGACCACCAGGCCATTCGCGACCATGCCCTGTCGAATTTTGCCCAAACGGTCTTCTTTCAACAGATCGATCAAATTCTGGCCGAGTTTGCAGACCTTCGCGCCTTGCGATCCGCTTCGCAGTTGACCCATGCGCTGGGCTAAATTCGCGGTTGGTATCTGGGTTCATGGGGATTCGGTCCACAGGGGTTCGGTCCATAGGGTATGAAGGCGATCGCCAGCACCTTGAACTGGGTGATGCAGGGAAAAAGCGGGGTGGCTGCCACTATCCAAACCACCTTTTTTCAGATTGTGATTTTGGCCACCAATATTTTGACCGGCATGGTGACCGCGCGGATTCTGGGGAGTGAAGGGCGAGGAGAACTGGCCGCCATAAATCTCTGGCCTAACCTGATTGGACAAATTCTGGCCCTGGGCTTAGGGCCGTCCTTGCTCTACAACTTAAAAAAATATCCCACGCAAGCGGCTAATCTCTATGGCGCAGTCCTGGTGCTGGGAACCTTGCTTGGCGCTCTGGGATCGGCGATTGGTGTTGGGATCATCCCCATGGTCCAGAGCCAGTACTCCCTGCAAGCCATTCGCTATGCCCAACTGTTTGTCCTCACAACTCCCATCTCCCTACTGACCCTGATTTTGCTCAATGCCTATCGAGCAAGGGGACTGTTCTCCGTGGTCAATCAGACCAATTACCTCTCGCCCATTTTGACCCTGGGATTGCTAGGGGGCTTTGCAGGCACTCGGTCCATGACGCCCTTGACCGGAGCTCTTGCCTATCGCATTCCATTTCTTTCCATCTTTATCTGGAAATTTGTGGATCTATGGCGTCACTACCGTCCTGGGTTTCGGAATCTGCGGACCAGCATTGGCCTGTTGCTGCCCTATGCCTGGCGCTCAGCGGGTATTAATATTCTTTCCCAAGTAGCAGACCGTCTCGATCAGGTTTTGGTGGTGGGATACCTTGATCCCGATGCCATGGGGCTGTACGTGGTGGCCCTCAGCGTCTCGCGTATGCTGAGCGTTTTCCAAAGCGCGATTGTCACCGTGTTATTTCCTAAAACCGCTGCCCGTCCGATTTCTGAGGTGGTTGATCTCGCTGGACGGGCAGCACGGGTGAATATCTGGGTCTCGGTTTGCGCTGCGGTCCCCCTGATGATTTTAGGTCCCATGCTGCTCCCGTTTCTGTACGGGCCTGAATTTCAAGAGGCAGTCACGGTTTTTCAGATCCTGAGTCTGGAAATTATTGTAAAGGGAACGACTTTGATTATTGCCCAGGTTTTTATGGCCGTTGGTCGACCTGGCATTGTGACGCTGTTGCAGGGGGTGGGAGTAGGGCTGAGTTTTCCACTGATGTTTTGGCTGATTCCCCGATTTGGGCTGTTGGGAGCGGGGGTAGCCCTCTTGACTTCCACCACGGCTCGCCTGCTGTTTATCTTGATCTGTTTTCCCTGGGTTTTGAAGGTGGATTCTCCGTCCTTGATTCCCCGGTGGTCCGATCTACAGATTTTGTGGCGCACGATCTTGAGGCGATCTCAACCTCAGTCTGAGGATTCTCGCTGATGTTACTGTTGTCTCAAAAAACAAGTCTTGACCATGCTACGGTCTGGGTTACCTTAGATCAGTCCCCCATCGGATCTTCCAAAGGCCACGGGCTGGAGAAATGGGTGCCCCCTTGCGTTGTCCTGGATAAGGGATCGCTTTTACCTTGACCGAAGTTGTTTGTGGAGTGTATCGTGCAGCCTAATTTTCTGGTGACTGGAGCCGCGAAGTCAGGGACCACATGGCTACACCTCTGTCTATCGGAGCACCCCCAGGTGTTTCTCCCTGACGCGAAGGAACTCCATTTTTTTAGCTATGATTCCCTGTACGCTAAAGGGGTCGGCTGGTATGAATCATTTTTCCCCAGGCACCTCACCCAAGCGGCGATTGGCGAAATCTCGACCTCCTATCTGCCCTCGGTGAGCGCTGCTGAGCGAATTAAAGCCTACAAGCCAGAGATGCGTCTCATTTGTATCCTGCGCAATCCCATTGAGCGGGCCTATTCTCACTACTGCATGGACTTGCGGGCAGGACGCGCCACCAAAGATATGGAGGTGGGGCTAGGTTCTCAATCGCCCTATGTCCAGTGGGGGCTTTACCATGGCCAGCTGACTCGCTATCGGGATCAATTTCCCCCTCAGCAGCTCAAGGTGCTCCTGTTTGACGATATTCAGCACCGCCCTGCCGATCTGCTCCGGGAGATTTATGACTTTCTAGAGATTGATCCCACCTTTACCGCGAGTTTACTGCAGACACCCAAAAACGCGAAGCGCTCCTTGCCCAAATATCCACGGCTGTATCGATCTGCGCTCTCAGTCTATGAAACTCTTACCCGTCTCCCGATGGTGCAAGGCCCCCTGGAGTCGCTGCGCTTGAACGGGGCCTTTGATTTTATCCACCGACTTAACCAGGGAGAGCAGTTTCCTGCTCTCCCCCGCGATCGCAGCCGGTTTCTGGTCGACCATTACCAGAGCGATCTAGAATGCCTTTCCCACAGCTTGGGGAAAGATTTAATGGGCTGGTTAACCCCCTATGCTGACTAGATTGAGATTGCTTCCTGGCCTCCTTACCCTGCAAGAGCATGAGTTCCCCAGCGATGAATGACGTGATTGTGTTTACCCATATTCCTAAAACCTCCGGGGTCTCTCTGTGGCGAGAACTCATTAATCCCAACTTTAGGCCAGAGGAAATTTATGAGTACGGTCGGCTGCCCGAGTTTATCCGGGATATGCGCAAACCCTATCGTTTTGTGGGAGGCCATGTTCCCTTTGGCCTGCACCGGTTTACCCATCGGTCAGTGCAGTACATCACCTTTCTGCGCGACCCCATTGATCGAGCCATCTCTTTTTATTACTTTGTGCAGCAAGATGGCGATCGCCCCGAAACTCGTAATCCACTATGCACCTACGCTGAATCGGTGAGCCTCAAGGAATTTTATGAGAATAAGCGCTTTCAAAACTATCAAACTCGCTTCCTCAGCGGCTTTTTGAGCACCAAATTTTATCCAATCTTTAGCACTGCCTTGCTCAAGCCCTACGTCCTGCGAACCGCCCTGAACAACCTGCATCATCACTATGCCTGTTTTGGGATTTTAGAGGAGCGCGACAAATCCCTTGCGCTCTTCCGAGAGAAGTTTCAGTGGCAGGAACTTGCCGCGGTGCCCCCCATGAAGAAAACCCGCAATCGCCCCCAGGTTGCAGACATCGACCCCGACACCCTGGCCACCCTGAAAGCGGCCCACGATCTCGACCTTCAGCTTTACGATCAAGCTGTGAACCTATTTGCGGAGGACTATGAACGCCACTGCTCCCGATAGCACTAGGTCAACCCAAATCCTCCCTAACTTCTTGATCATCGGTGCTGCCAAGGCCGGGACGACCTCCCTGTATGACTATCTGAGTCAGCATCCTCAGGTCTTCATGAGTCCCCTCAAGGAGCCCAAGTACTTTGCCCTAGAAGGAGAGCCGCTGAATTTTCAAGGACCGAGCCAAATTATTAATCACACCTCGGTGAACTCCCTTGCTGAATACTGTCAACTTTTCTCCGGTGTGAGACAGGAACAGGCCATCGGGGAGGCTTCCCCCCTCTATCTCTTCAGTGAACAGGCGGCCCGACGAATTCGTCAACGCCTTCCTCAGGTCAAGCTGATTGCGATTTTACGAAACCCTGTGGACCGCGCCTTTAGTAGCTATTCCCACCTCCTGCGCGAAGGGTTTGAAACCCTGGAATTTGAGGCGGCCCTGGATGCAGAGCCCGAGCGCATCCGACAGCGTTGGGCTCCCCTTTGGTACTACCAGGCTAAGGGCTTTTATGCGCGGCAGCTGAGTCCTTATTTCGAAGAATTTCCACCTGAGCAGATTAAAATTTATCTGTTTGAGGACTTTTGTCAAGATACTCTGGGTGTGGTTCAGGAAATCTATCAATTCATTGGAGTTGATCCTCGCTTTGAACCCCAGTTTCTGCGCCGTAATGTGTCTGGCATTCCCAAGAACAAGGCCCTACATCGCCTTTTAACTCAGGATAACTGGCTCAAAAGCCTGCTGAAGGGCATGCTGCCAGTTGAATTTGCCCAAACCCTGGCCCTGCATCTCAAAAACCACAACCTTGGGGAGAAAGTTGCCCTCAGGCCTGAAACCCGCAGACGACTTCAGCGCCTCTACCGTGAAGATATTCAGCAGTTGGAGGTTCTCATTGGTCGCGATCTCTCCCCTTGGCTCCAGGAGGATTAAACTGAGCCCATGACGCTCCCAAACTTCCTGGTGATTGGTGCTGAGAAGGCTGGCACAACCTCCCTGGACTATTATCTCCAGCAGCATCCAGAAATTTTTATGAGTGCCATCAAGGAGCCGCGCTACTTTGCTCCGGAGTTCTACACCACCTATTTTCACGGCCCGCGGGTGGGACAGCGAAGCCAGCCCATGACCCAGGCGGACTATGAAGCGCTCTTTGCCGGCGTCACCACCCAACCTCTGGTGGGCGAAACTTCGCCCCAGTATCTGTATTTCTCCGCCTGCGCACCGCGCATTGCCCAATGTCTCCCGGAGGTTAAGCTGCTGGCTGTGCTGCGCAATCCGGCTGAGCGCGCTTTTTCGGCCTATGCTTACCAGCAACGCTGCGGATATGATCTAGAACACAGTTTTGAAGCCGCGTTGGCCTTGGAAGCGGACCGAATCCAGGCGCTATGGCGTCCTGTTTGGCACTATCGGGCACTGGGATTTTATTTTCGCCAGCTGATCCCCTACTATCAGCTGTTCCCTCGCGATCGAATTCGCGTGTTTCTGTACGATGATTTACAGCAAGATGCTGTCCAGTTTTCCCAATCGGTCTATGCGTTTCTGGGGGTTGACCCGAGCTTTATCCCAGATATTGCGGCTAAAAATGTTTCGGGACGGCCCAAAAGCCGACTGCTGCATAATGTCCTGTTCCGGGACAATGGGATCAAAACCTGGGCGAAACGGCTAATCCCCCGCAGAGCGGGATCCGCCCTGGCTGGATTTCTGAAGCGCCAGAACCTTGGAGAAAAGCCAATCCTGTCAGGGCAGACGCGTCGAGAGTTGATCCAAGCCTACCGCAGCGATATCCTGCAGCTTCAAGATCTCATTGAGCGGGATCTCTCGGCTTGGCTGGGGTAGACTCTGGCCATCATGGCGTGAACCTTTCCCATCCCACACCCTGCACCTTAAGATTGAAAAGTTAAATTCTGTTGAAGCTCAAGCATTTGGCTGGTCTATCCTCCCATCCCTGGTTCAAACGTCTGGTATTCCTTGCGATCGCCCTGGTGGCGGCCTTGCTCTGCATTGTTTTCCAACCCAACAATTGGGAGCTACGACTGGTCGCGGGTGAGGCGAGCCCCTTTACCCGGCAGCCATTGATCAACCAGGTGTTTCGTCTGTTTGACATGGGCGTTACCGATATTAATGGCGATGGGAATCTCGATCTCTACACGTCCAATCACAGCAATGAGCAGTATATCCTGCTGGGCCAGGGCGCGGGAAGATTTTCCGGTAACCAGGTGAGCGCCATGGGCCTGGATCAAGATCCAGAGTTTCCGGGCCTCGAATATGCGCTGAGAGCCGACAGTGAACCAGTGCAACCGGGGCTATACCTGTATTGGAAGGATCGACGCTTAATTATTGAAACCTACCGCCTGCCCAATCCCGATCAGGTGGTGGGCACGATGACGGTGTCCGCTCCCCTCAACATTCAGCAGCAGCGTGGTTTTCAAATTGAGGTTCAGACCCGATCGGTGGGCCAGTCGCAAAGCGCCACCCAACTCACCTTCAACGCCACCCAACCCAACGGCAAACTAACGATGCTGCCGGGGAATGTGGCGCTTCCTTTTCTTTTTCAGCTTGGAGACTCGGTGCCGCTCAATCAAGTCTATGTGGGACACCAGCGGATTTCGCCCCAGGGACCTCGATTTGATTTATTTATGCGCGATCGCCATGGGATGGCCTGGGCCGACGTCAATGGTGATGGAAAGCTGGATGTGTTCATGGTCCGGGGTGCCCTCAAGGGGCGGATTGACAAGCTGCCTCGTGTTTTTACCGACGAGCTGTTTGTGCAAGCCTCCAACGCCGATACCGCCAGCGAACTGCCCAGATTTGTGGACCGCCTCGATCCAAGGGAGTTTCCCAAGGGAAACTGTCCGGCCCTGCAAACCGCCTGGACCGAGAGTAATGGCGACAATCGACTAGATTTATTCACCCTTTGCTACAAGCCCACGCCGCCCCTCCAGACCTATCCGCCCCAGCTTCACCTGGGCTTACCCGAAGGTCGCTATCAAGGGGCTGATCTAACCTCTCTGGGACTGGATCTCTCAGCAGATGGGGCCTTTGTCTGGTTTGATGTGGATGCGGATGGCGATGCGGATCTGCTGCGCAGCACGAGTCAAGACTTTTGGTTGTTTAAAAAGCAGGACCAATCCTTTCAGAAAATATCTCTGGGGAAAAATCCAGGAACGGTGGCCAAGACCTTTGATGGCAGCCATACTCTATCGGTGGCAGATTTCGATCAAGACGGCGATCTGGACGTGTTATCGGCTTCTCCCCAGGGCAATGCCTTGTTACGGAATCATCAGGGCACCTTGACACTGGAGTCCCCGCAGCAGCTGGGGCTTCCCCGCACCAGTTTGCTGGCCCATTGGGTAGATTACGACAATGATGGACGCATGGATGTCTATACCTTACCGAACGGCCTGTATCGCCAGACCTCCCAGGGTCGCTTTACTGCAACGCAGCTGCTTAAAAATCAGAGCAGTCGCGGCATTTTAGAGGCTCGTGCCACCTGGTTTGACGCTGACAATGATGGCGATCGCGACCTGTTGACCGCCCTTAACTTTCGGGCGCCCCTTTACCGAAAGCTGCTGGGAAAAGGTCCCGGCCTCGACCTGCAGCCGGAGGGGTGGGTGATTGATCTCTACCTGAATCCGGCCCAGCAGCATTGGTTAGAACTGGACTTACAGGGGTTGCCTGCCAATCCCCAAGCCATTGGTGCGCAAGTTGAGATTCGCACGGCCCAGGGAACCCAGCGTCACTGGGTGGGTGAGGCGGAGGGATCTCACTATTCCCAGGGCCATTACCGGATCTATGCTGGATTGGGGCAGCAGCGAGATCCCGTCTCCCTATCGGTGCGCTGGCCCAACGGCACGGAGGAAACCTTCCCTTCTCAGGCGGTTGATCAGCGAATCGTGCTCACTCAAAAAGCTTAGCGGTTCAGGCACACCATGGCCCTTCCTAACTTTCTCATCATTGGCGCTGCAAAGGCTGGAACCACGTCGTTGTATGCCTATCTCCAACAACATCCCCAAATCTTTCTCTCCACGCCTAAGGAACCCCGCTTCTTTGCCCTGGCCGGAGACACTCCCCAATACCAGGGACCGATTCAGCTCATAAATCAGGGATCCGTGACCAGCTGGGAAGACTACCAGGCGCTCTTTGCGGGGGCCAGTGAGGCGGCCATCGCCCGAGGAGAGGCTTCCACCATCTATCTTTACGACCCCAGGGCGGTGGGGCGCATTCGCCACTATCTGCCCGAGGCCAAGCTCATTGCCATTTTACGGAACCCGGTGGACCGAGCCTATTCAAGCTACCTGCATTTAGTGCGTGATGGCCAGGAAACTCTTAGCTTTGAAGCCGCCCTTGCAGCGGAGCCTGAACGAATTCGCCAGGGCTGGCCCCCCCTGTGGCATTATCAACAGCGCGGTTATTACTATGCCCAGCTCAAGCCTTACTATGATGTTTTTGATCCGGCCCAAATTAAAATCCTCCGATTTGAGGATTTAGCCCAAAATCCCAAGGCTTTGATGCAGGAACTGTTTAGATTTCTGGGGGTCTCAACGGATTTCCGGCCAGATTTCACGGAGAAACAGAATGTCTCAGGCGTTCCCAAAAGTCAGGCGCTGAGCTACCTGCTCAACCGCGACAATCCCCTCAAGTCCCTCTCGAAAATCCTGCTTCCTCAGAGCCTCAGAAAGGCAGGCTATCGAATCCTCCAGCGCCGAAATACAGGGACAAAAACGACTCTTCGCCCAGACACCCGAGCCTGGCTGACCCGAAGCTATCGGGAAGATATGACTCAGCTTGAGGCATTACTGGGCGAGGACTTGAGCTCGTGGAAAACCTTTGAGGACAACGCGCATCAATTAAATTAATGCGCCCCAATTGACACAGCCCCAATTGACACAGCCCCAATTGACACAGCCCCAATTGACGCAGCTTCCCTTTAGCTGGGTGTGATCCGGTGAATAGCCCACTCGGTCTGGCGTAAAATTCCCCGGAGCATTGCCAATTCTTGTGGGGTGAGCTGCGATCGCTTGTAAATTTGCCGAAACTTTTGCATCCGACTAGCCGCGGTATGGGGATACAGATAACCGATGGCGCACAGCACCTGCTCTAAATGCTGAAAATAGTCCTCTAGGGCCTCGAAGGGGACCCTAGAGGCTGTCCCGGTGCTCCAAGGGCTATCCTGGGCAGGAGGACCTGCTTCTAAGCAGATCTGGCGCAGCTCGTAGCTGCAAATTCCCACGGCCTGCGCCAAGTTCAAGGAAGCGTAGCTGGCATCAACCGGCAGGGTCACAATCCGCTGGGCAAACTCCAATTCTTGATTCGTTAAGCCGCTGGCCTCTCGTCCGAAAATGAGTGCCGAAGGCTGATCTAAGAGCCAGGGAAGCGCAACTCTCGGTGGTTCGGCCTCCAGATTGTGGTGACGAGATCGGGCTGTGGTGGCAATGACCCGGAAACGCCCCGCCAACCCTTCTGCTAAGGTATCGAAGCGCTGAGCCTGTTCTAAAATATCCGCGGCATGAACGGCCATCTGCCTGGCCTCATCTCCGACATAGTCACACTGAGGGTTAATCAAGATCAGATGGGCCAGACCCATGTTTTTCATCACCCGCGCAATTGATCCAACGTTGCGCGGACCCGATGGCTCCACCAGGACAATGTGGATATTGTGAAGACGCTCAAGCACCAGCAGCGTTCAGTCTAGGTGTCCCCCAGGATTTTGGGCACCTTAAAAAAGTCTCCCTCCTGCTCCGGCGCAACGGCTAAAATAGCTTCGCGATCCTCATAGGGGTCAAGCTGGTCCGCGCGGATGATGTTACTGATATCAATGGCGCGCGTGGTGGGAGGGACATCCGTGACGTCTAGTTCTTCGAGCTGATCGAAATAATCAAGAATATCGCCAAGCTGCTGGGTATATTGGGCTTCCTCTGCCTCTGTCAACGCAAGACGAGCTAAAAGAGCCACTTTATGAACCTGTTCTTGATCAATCATGCCGTTAGAATTCGGGCTAGCAATTGCAGTGATCCTATCACCTTTGTCCGATTTGAACGACCCTGACCTCTCAGCGGGGGGGACTGGGATCAGGATTGTTTTTCCCTGGGTTTGAGAGTTGACCTGACAAACGATATCGAATTTGCCAATTCTGGGCACTCTAAGCTCACCAGTCAAGCAGCCAAGTCGCGAGCCGAGTGTGTCTAACCCGTCCCTAGAAAAATTCGGTGACTCAGACTTTCGAGCTAAGGAAGCGCAGCTAATTATCAGTCTGAAGTTTCACCATGCGTCTACCCTCGCTGAGATTCCCCTAGAAGTTGCCGTCAGCGCGATCGCGAAGGTGTGGGAATCCTGCCAGAATCCAGGGTCCCCTTAGAAGAAAACATCTGCTCCCATGCGTCCTGTGTTTTTCATCCAGTTCTGCGCCTCAATGTAGTTATTGGGGGCAATACTGATGGCTTGCTTCCAATATTCCGCCGCTTGGTCAAATAGCGCCTCTGCCTCCTCTGCCCGATCCTCCTCAGCGGCCTGTTCGCCACGGGAATGAAGAATGACCGCCACGTTATTGAGCGCCTGACACATTCGCGGGTTCAGCTCTAGGGCTTGAAAGTAGTACCCCAGGGCCCTGTCGGTTTCGCCGTTGCTGGTGTGAATCAAGCCAATGTTGTAGAGGACAAAGCTGCGGTCGGTGGGATCTTCTTCGAGTTTCAGCGCTTCTTCATAGTTCTCCAAAGCCTCGGCATATTCCCCATCGGACTGGGCTGACATCCCATCTCGATAGTAAGCAAAGGCCTCTTTTTCCTTCTTGGTGGCCGGCAGGATCTTAAGAATGATGTCTGCCATGACGGTGAAGGATTTGTCAATAAAGTTATCGTTGCGTTGGGATCTAGGCATGGGAGAGACTTTAAAGGCTGGGTTACCCCTGCCATTTTAGAGGAACGAGAATCGGGTCCCCCAAAGTTGTCATATTTTTCTGCAATCGCCTTAGGATGCCGGTGGATACCACAGCTGCTCAATGGCCCGCGCCGTCTCCATCGCCTGGGATCGATCGCTGCCCTGGTCTAGGACAACGGTAACGTGACCTAATTTACGCCCTACGCGGGACTCCTGCTTGCCATACCAGTGCACATGGGCACGGGGATACTGGCTAAGCTGCTGTCGTTTGTCCTGGTAATGGGCAACTTGATTTTCAAATCCCAGGAGATTGACCATCACCACCCCAGGTACTTTGAGATCGCCAGATCCCAGAGGTTGCCCCGATACGGCCTTCAGATGCTGGGAAAATTGAGAGGTCACGCAGCCTTCAATGGTGAGATGCCCCGAATTATGGGTGCGGGGGGCAACCTCATTTACCAGTAAGGTTCCCGAGGCGGTCAAAAATAACTCCAAGCCCAGGACCCCGATGTATTGCATCTGCTCCAGGAGGATCCTTGCCAGGGCGTTCGCTTGGTGATGCACCGGTGGGGGGAGAGGCACCGGTGCCATGGCCCAGCGGCAGATTTGATCGACTTGGCAGGTCTCAATCAGCGGATAAAGGGCCACTTCCCCGATTAGGGATCGAGCTGCAATGATTGCCAGCTCTCGTTCAAAGGGCACAAAGGCTTCTACCATAAACCCGGTATCTGACGCCCTGGTCTGTTCCCAAAAAAGAGCCAGGGCGTCGGGGGTTTGGATAATGTGAGTTCCCTGGCCATCATAGCCATGGCGACGCGCTTTAATCACAATGGGGTAATCGAACCCCAGGTCTTGTGGGCGGTCCCGAGGGGTCAGGGCGGCAAACTTGGGTACGGGTAGACCCATCTTGGCCAACTGCGATCGCTGCTCAAATTTATCGAGCACCAGTGCGAGGGCGCTTAGAGGGGGGCGAAAGCAAACTCCTGATTGCTCAAGGCGTAATAGCGCCGGTAAATCAACAAATTCATTTTCAAAGGTAATCACTCCGCACTGTTGGGCCAGTTGCGCCGTGGCCTGGGCATCGTTGACGGGGGCCAGGACAGCCTGGGGAGGCCGATCCCTTGCCTCCATGGCTTGCAAGGCCGGGTCGGTGCGCCGGGGAGTTTGCATCCATACCTGAACCCCCAACTCCAGGGACGCTTCGCCCATCATCATGGCCAGCTGTCCGCCGCCAATAATGCCGATTGTTGCAGCTGGAGGGGTCACAAAGTCAGACATGGCCAGGCCCAAAGATGAACCTGTTCATTATCTCCTAAACCCAGACCATCTTTGCCGGAGCGCGTTAGCGGAATGGATTTGCGTAAAGCAGTCCCCCTTGGCTCCAAAGCTGATTTTGCCCTCGCTCCAGCTTCAACGGCGTTTGCGGACCCAGGTTGCGATCATAAATTTCCCCATAGTTGCCAACGTGCTTAATGACCCGCGCCGCAAAGTCATTGGAGAGCCCCAGCGATTCTCCAAGGGTATCTTCCTGCCCCAGAAAGCGAGCAACCACAGGATCGTTGCTATTGCTGAAGGTCTCCAGATTATCAGATTGAATTCCCAGCTCCTCCGCCTCAATGGTGGAATATATGACCCACTTCACCACGTCGTACCACTGATCGTCTCCATCATTAACCGCTGGCGCCAAGGGTTCCTTAGACATCACCTCCTCCAAAATTACATGTTCACTCGCATCTGGAAACTTAGATCGACGCGAAACCAGCTGGGATCGATCCGAGGTGACCCCCTCACAGCGTCCCTCCGTGTAGGCGGTGTAGGCCAAATTAATATCCTCAAACACAATTGGATTAAAGTTAACCCCGAGCTTACGCATCTGGTCAGTCAGATTGCGCTCTGTGGTGGTTCCGGTCTGGGTGCAGATGGCCTTGCCCTCAAAGTCTGCCAGCCGTTGGATGCCGCTGGACTTGCGAACCATCATTCCTTGACCGTCGTAAAACACAACGGGGGCAAAGGACAGCTTGTTGGAGCTGTCGCGCGAGAGTGTCCAGGTTGTATTGCGGCTGAGGATATCCACTTCACCAGATTGCAGCGCACTAAAGCGCTCCTTCGCGTTGAGATTGCGATACTCCACCTTGCTGGGGTCGTCAAAGATCGCCGCTGCAACAGCTCGACAAATATCCACATCGAGGCCTGCATAGTTGCCATCGGGCTGAATGAAGCTAAATCCCGGCAGTTCTCCGCTTACGCCACATTTGAGAACCCCGCGATCTTGGATGCGCTGGAGTTGGCTATTGCTCCCGGAGTCGGCTGTCCCTCCGCAGCTCGAAAGAATGGCACCTAGCAGCACAGCTGCCACCGTGAACTTGGCTTTTAATGAAAAGAGTTTCAACATTCGTTTAAGTTTTCACAACACACAGTCACAACACACAAGTCATCCAAGGGAACACGAAGAGTGTGCCTAGTTGCTTTCCGGGGCCGTGGGCACAAACACGTACCCCGATTGGTGATTCCCAGGCACCACCTTAACCAGTTGGGTGGGCCGGTCGCGATCGCCCGATCGCAGAAAACGGATGGTTCCCGCCGATCCTGGGGGCGAAAAATCCGGGGACGCGAGCGCCTCGCGAACACCCTGCCGGGTTGGGTTTTTCTCAATGGCCGCAATGAGCGACTGAGCGGCATCGTAGGACATGGCCGTGCGCCAACTGACCGATCCACCCCACAGTTCCTCAGCGGCTTTTGGAAACCCGGCGCCCGGATCGCCTTGGCTATGCCAGGGCACGGCCAAGACCAGACCCTCTGCATCTTCGCTGCCCTCTAGCAGGGTGTCCTCGCGATAGGGGCTATCTCCCCCCAGGACAGGAAGACGCTTGCGATTGGTCCGCAACACCTCATAGGCCTGGGGCAGCGTTTCCGAGTTTGCCAGCAGTACAATCACCTCAGCTCCGCGCTCCTGGGCCTGGCGATAGTCTGATCGCGCATTAAACTCTTTCTGGTTGAGGTCAAACTCCTGCACCACTTCGCCACCGTTACTGAGCAGCGATTCGGTAAAAACATCTCGCAGGGAGCGACTGTAGCTGCTATCCGCGTTGTAAAAAACAGCAGCTTTTTGCTTCTTCAGAGACTCCAGGGTATAGCGAGAGAGCGCTCTCCCTGTAAAGTTGTCGCTGGGAACCGTGCGGAAAATGTAGTTTCCAAAATTGGATAGCTCTGTGGAGGTGCTGGTGGCTGAGATCATCACCACCTGATTATTTTGATAAACGTCAGCAGCAGCCAGGGATGCGCCACTCCCGAAATGACCGATGACCCCCAGGATATTTTTATCCTTGACGAGCTTTTTGGCCACCTTTTCCGTACTGTCTTCTTGATTGGTTTCGGTGGCAATCAACACCTTTAGCGGTGTGCCATCAATTCCACCCTTCTGGTTCAACTCATGCTGCGCTTGGGCAACGCCGCGCAGGAGTTCTTTGGCGGCGTTCTGAGTGACGATATCCTCAGAGTCTAGGGGGATTGAAACGGCAATGGTGTAGGATTTATCGTTGCCTATCTTGGCATTATGAAAATAGATTAGGGATTCAGGGTCGTTGCGATCGCGGGTTAATGACGCTTCAAACCCATTGGCTGCCTCCTCGAAATCCTGGCGCTCGTAGGCTGCAATGGCCTCTTGCTTATCGGCCGTTCCATCATCTGCAATGAGCCTGCGATCCCCATCGCTGACCCGCTCGGTTTTGCTGTCTCCACCCAAAAGGATGGGACCCGTTCCAAGCAGTGACCATAGACCATATCCTCCCAACCCCACCAGGGCAATGACGCCAGCCACCATCAGGGGCTTCTGCCACCGGGCCTGGGGTGGCTTGCTGCCGCGGGAGTCGACCCCACTTTGGGATCCAGAGGGATATCCAGGCTGGGGTCCCCCCGACCCATAGCCTCCTCCCGGCGGTGGAGAGGGCGGTCCGATGGGAGGCTGGGATAGAGTCGGGTCAAGATGGAGGGGATAGCCCGCAGGCCCTGAGGGTTGCCCTGGGGGATTCGAGGGATAGCCTGAACCGGGAGGATTTGAGGGGTATGCCACGGTGGGAGGGACCCCAGGGGGCTTTCCAGGGGGGTAGGTCACGGTTTTTGCATAGGCATCCCCGGAGTAAGGTCCAGGGGGGAGCCCTGTATTTCCCGGCGGAAAGCCCAGTGCTTGCAGGACCTCGCTTGCTCGATCATAGCGATGGCTCGGCACAGTCTCGAGCATGCGATTCAAGACATGGGCGGTGCGATCGCTGACGGGATTTGCCTGGGTCTGCCATTGCCAGCGGTTGCTATAGCCATCGAAGCAGTCCAGGGGATTTAGCTTGCCGGTGAGTAACACTAGGGCCGTCACGGCCAGGGCATAGAGGTCGGTGGAGGGATAGATATTTTGTCCGGCAACTTGTTCTGGAGGAGCGTAGCCTGAGGTGAAAACCCCTGTAGAAGACCCTGTGGAGGTCACCGCCCCCTGGGTGACCTGTTTGACGGTGCCAAAGTCCAACAGATAAAACATGCCGTTGTTATGCTGCATGATGTTGGATGGCTTGATGTCGCGGTGAATTGCGCCATTTTGGTGAATGTAATCCAAGATTCCCAGGACCGATCGCAGCATCTCCAGGACTTCCGGCTCTGAGAACTGACCCTTTTCCTTGAGGATTTGCTCTAGGGTGCGACCGTCAATATATTCCTGCACCAAATAAAAAAACTGGCATTGCTGACCCGTGTGCGGATCTGCCACGCTTAACGGGAAGTAGGCCAGAAGTTTTGGAATTTGAGGATGATTGCTGCCCAAGCGCTCCAGAACTTCGGCTTCTCGCTCAAACAGATTATGGGCAATTTTAAGCTGCTCTGGGTCCAGTTCAGCCTGGGGCTGGAATTGCTTGACTACGCAATAGTGATAGGCGGGAGTGCGGCGATCGCTGGCTAAATAGGCTGTCCCAAAACCTCCCTTTCCCAACAGCTTCAGAGGTAAGTAACGGCCGTCCAGCAGTAGCGGCATGCCGCAGGTGGTACAGAACCGCTGCTGAACCGTTTTTAAGATAGCCTTATCATCCAGGTCGGGGAAAAGGTTGCGAGGGTTGGCGCAACTTGGGCGCGTGCAGCGAATTTCCATGCTCAAATCTGTTGATTAACACAGGATTTTATGGGGCTGGCAGGGGGATAAAGAACCGGTTCAGACCCATGAAGAACACCGGTTTTTGCTCAGGATTTCCCGGTAGAGGTGACCCCAGGCTGAATACTGACGAGTCTACCACTGGCTGTCAAGGAAATCTTGATGCAGATCACCTGTGGGGCGATATAAAGGGCACTGCCCCTGCCTACCCTGAGTCTTGGACGCTAGAGCACTCCCTGAGGGGCTGTCCGAAGCTTCCGGCAGTCAGCGAACCCGGTCCAGGACTGGAATTGCTTTGCTGGAATCTTTGCTGGAATCTCTGCTGAACCCTTTTGGGCTTGAACGTTTTTGGGCTTGAACTCCTGTACTTAAACTTCTGCCAAGGGTGCAGCCTCTGAACCTGTGGAGATCTCAAGAAAGAATTCCAAGGGTCGCCCGATACAGACGATCCCCGGTTCGAAAGGTGAATTGACGAATCAGCGATTCCACCTGATCCAGGGGGAAGGTATCAATGACCGTGGCTTGAAAGGTGACGGTGGGTTTTTCTGGCAGGTCAATGGAGCAGTAGTCACTGTATAGCGCGATGTGCTGAACCGGCTCCAGGTTATAGGCGACTGAGACTCCTAACTCAGGATGTCCGGCAAAGACATGAAACATCTCCATCTGCTGCCAAAATTGCCGGGTGCTTCCTTTGAATTCTGGATGTAAAATCATTGTTCTAATTGAGGTTAAATGTGGGTTAATTATGTCCCCAGTAAAAATTAGACCGGATCACTTCTTTGCAATTCTTTATCTATTAGCACTAAGGAGCCCAGAGTGCTAGCAGTAAGCTATTTTCGATGGGATTAAAAATACTTTAAACGTTCATGATGAACATTAATTCTGATTGAATTAAGGGGTTGCATGGATGGAGTCTTTTGGAGGCAAATCCCCCTAAAATTCTTGAACTATCTTGTTAGGCTGACATAGGGGCGAAAGGTCCAGTTAATCCGAGGACCGCAGGGTCGAGCGGTTTTGGGTACCGTATGAATCCAGTTGCGCTGACATCCAGGCTGCATGAGCAGTAAATCTCCATGGTGTAGGGCAATCCCCCAAGATTTTGCCCCTTTTTTCCGGCGTTTGAGGCGAAACGTGCGGGTGGCACCTAAGCTCACCGAGGCGATCGCGGGATCTTCTCCCAGTTCCGGCTCGTCATCGGCATGGTAGCCATTGGAGTCGTTGCCGTCGCGGTACAGATTTCCCATCCCCACCTGGTAGGCATAACCGGTGACCACCTCTACCTGCGATCGCAGATCTGCCAAAAAATCTGGCCAGGGTGCAGCCTGCCAGCTGACGGAGTTGGAATAGCCATAGTGATACGCTGTGGAATCACCAAAATAGGATTCAAGCCGAGGTACAGGTCTTTGTTTTCCAAAGATTGTGATTTGCTGCTGCTGCCAGGGCAGATCCAAACTTAGGGTCAGTAGCCGGTCGGCCTGGGCTTTGGGCAAAAAGCCGGGCCAATAGACCAGGGGGGGGACATCCTCTGCCTCAAGGATGGCCGGACTGAACGCCTTGCCTTGAGACAGGGCGAAAAACTCCTCCGGGGTGACGCGGGCTTGGATGCCGGGTTCCCTCAGATCCTCAGAAGAATAATTCTGCCTTCCGGGTCTATCGTTCACTCTCGAATCCAGCTCGTTACCCCACCTGGCTGATCAATGAGTTGAATGCCCTGAGCCTTGAGCTCATCGCGGATTTGGTCGGCGGTGGCAAAATCTTTGCTCTCCCGAGCCGACTGACGTCGGGTAATGAGGGCCTCAATCTCCTCTGCGGAGGGACCCGTCTGGGGCTGCACAGAGGGGATCTCAGGCGGAGCCACCAGTCCCAACACTCCGGCTAACTCCCTCAGGCACAGCCACGTTTGGTACAGATTCTCTGAGGGGGTATCGGTCTGGCCCCCATGCTTGAGAATATTGCCGTTGCGCTTGAGGGTTTTGGCCAACTCGAACAGTACAGCTAATCCCTCGGGGGTATTGAAATCATCGTCCATGGCTCGCCGGAACTGATCGATGGCCTCAGACTCCGCGGGTGCCTTGGGAAGGTCTGGGGGCAGATCGGGCCAGTTCAACTGTGGTCCATGGTTCCAGCCAAAGAGCAGTCCCTCCCGGATCGTGACCCAACTGTGCTGGGCTGCCTGAATTGCTTCATCAGTAAAGTCGAGGGGTTTACGATATTGCGCCTGTAGCACAAATAGACGCAGCGCCATGGGATCAAAGGTCGTGTCGTTCAGAATGGGCAGTGGATTATCCAAAAGCTGACGAATTGTTGTGAAGTTTCCCAGAGATTTAGACATCTTTTCGCCATCCACGTTGACCATCCCGTTATGCATCCAGTAACGGGACAGGGGCTTACCGGTGACGGCCTCTGACTGGGCAATTTCGTTTTCATGGTGGGGAAAGACTAAATCTGCCCCCCCGGTATGGATATCAATGCTGTCCCCAAAGCGATCGCGAACCATGGCTGAACATTCAATATGCCAGCCTGGGCGGCCTTTTCCCCAATCGGATTCCCAGGCAGGTTCATCGGGCTTGGCCGCTTTCCAAAGGGCAAAGTCGAAGGGATCTTGCTTCTTCGACGCCTCCGGGTCGGAGGACTCCACCCGACCGCTGGCTCCAGCTTGCATCTCCTCTAGCTTCCGACCCGAGAGCTTGCCGTAGTCTGTAAACTTGCGCACTGAGTAGTAAACGTCTCCTGCCGCTGCATAGGCCATGCCTTGCTGCTCCAGTTCATGGATCAACCGCTTAATCCCGTCCAAGGTATGGGTGGCGCGCGGATATTCATCGGCCGGAAGAATATTCAGGCGGGCCATGTCCTCGAAGTAGGCCTGAATGTACTTTTCACTGACGGCCTCCATGGTGGAGTGCTCTTCCCTGGCTCGGCGGAGAATCTTATCGTCAATATCGGTAAAATTTTGCACGTAGCGCACCTTATACCCGCGCCACATTAAGTAGCGGCGCACCACATCCCAAACAATGTAGGAGCGGGCATGCCCCAGATGGCAGTAGTCGTACACCGTCACGCCGCAGCAGTACATTTTGACGATGTTGGGCTCTGCGGTGACAAGGGGTTCTTTTTGACGAGACAGAGAATTATAGAGGCGAAGAGACATGGATTCGTCAACGGAGGGGGCAGGAATAGGGTCAGGAACAGGGGCAGCAACAGGGGCAGGAGGGGTTGTATGCAAGTAATCATTTAGGATTTCAACCTGGGCAAGGGCCTTAGGCTGACTTTTATCCGTGGTAAGGAGAATGGTTTTTCCGTTGTTCAGGCGCAGCTGAATCTCAACGGACTTTTTCATCGAGGGGTGCCGAGGCGAATCTAGCTCCGAGGGCGCCCCCGAGCCTAACACCGCCTGGAAATCCTCCAATTGGTCCAGGGACCGACGGCGTTGCCAGAGGGGCAGGATAAAAAAATGATGACTCACAATGGCCTGATAGGAAAGGCGATCGAGCGTCAGCCGCATGGAACGCCCCATCCAGATCATCAGGAAGCAGCCCAGGGCCACCATCAGTGTTGCCGTGGGTAAGGTGTCAGAAACATTACGATAGGTGAGATTGAGGGTTTGAATCCTGGGGTTCCCAAAGTAATTGCGCAAGGTCTGATCGAGGGTATCTAGATCGGAGGTTGTGGTCATGCGGTCGTGCCAGATGCGCACTGCGCGATCGCGCAGCAACAGCCCTACGTTCCGGGCACTGCGTCGCACAGCCTCCACCTGATCGACTTCAAAGGAATCTGACTGGGGGCGCAAAAGCCGAACTTTTACGAGCTCACATTGATTTTGAGCGCGATCGCATCGCAGGGCAACCCGGTCAAAACTTGCCAGGATCCCCCATAGCCCAGGGGCCAAAATCGGTAAGCCGACCAGCCAGAATACCCAACGGTAATTGGGTTTCATCCAGGCCGTAAGTTGATTTTGATTGAGTTCAAAACGGTGAAGAGGCATGGACGCGCAAGGAAAAAGGGTGAGGGAGCGCCTGGGGCTGAGCCTGGGACTGAGCACAAACATCCCCGACCGCAGATGCTCTGGACCTCCAATCCTAACTCAAGCTGATCACAACACGGGATCGCGAAACTCTAGGCCATAATATGATCGGCTCATCATCCTGACATAGGATAGATGGACAATTTTGTTGTTGAGCTTACAGACACCTTTGACTATGACGTCAGCGCCGAGCGCCAGTATGGAAACGGTGAAGCATGGCCTACCGGTCACCATCATTACGGGCTTTTTAGGAAGTGGAAAGACAACGCTCTTGAACCACATTCTCACCAACCAGGAGGGGCTGAAAACAGCCGTTCTAGTGAATGAATTCGGGGAGATTGGCATTGACAATGACCTGTTGATCACCACCGAGGACGACAACATGGTGGAGCTGAGCAATGGCTGCATCTGCTGCACGATCAATAACGATCTGGTGGAGGCGGTGTATAAGGTTTTAGAGCGGGCCGAAAAAATTGACTATCTCGTGGTGGAAACCACAGGACTTGCTGACCCGCTGCCGGTGGCTTTGACCTTCTTGGGAACGGATTTGCGGGATGTGACTCGCTTGGATTCCATCATTACTATGGTCGATGCCGAAAACTTCAGCCTGGATTTATTTAATTCCGAAGCGGCCCAGAGTCAAATTGCCTACGGCGACATTATTCTGCTCAACAAAGCTGATCTGGTCGATACAGCGGATCTGGATTTACTGGAAGTGCGCCTGCGCGAGATGCGCGAGGGGGCCAGAATCATGCGCACGGTGAAGGGGCAGGTTCCGTTGCCCCTGCTGCTCAGTGTGGGGCTGTTTGAGTCGGATCGCTATTTTGCCTCTGCATCGGAGGGCGATCGCCAGGATCACAGCGATTGCGATCATGACCACGGGCACTGCCTGCACGATCACGGTGCAGAGGAGGGCGAGCATCATGATCATGGGCCCGATCATGGGCACAAGCATGAGCATAGCCATGGCCACGGGCACAAGCATGAACAGGTCCATTCCGATCACCTCGCCATTGATGGGTTTACTTCCCTTTCTTTTCAGAGCGATCGCCCCTTTTCCGTGCGCAAATTTCAGCATTTCCTCGATAATCAACTTCCCATTAATGTCTTTCGGGCTAAGGGAATTCTCTGGTTCGATGAAAGTCCGAAGCGCCATGTGTTCCACCTGAGCGGCAAGCGTTTTTCCTTGGAGGACGAGGCCTGGAAGGGAGATCCTAAGAATCAGCTGGTGCTGATCGGCCAAAACCTAGACCATGACAAACTCCGGGCCCAGCTCGATAGCTGCCTGACCCTGCCTAGCAGCAGTCGTGGCCAGGGGTTTGGCGCCTAGCTTGGGCCCCTAGATCTAACCCCTAGCCTGGCCCAAGCTTATGGTTGGGCTCTTTCTCCCGTCTGGCTGCGATGGAACCAAAGGGTAATGCCATCGGCTAGGGCCTTTCCTAGCTGGGTTTGGGCCTTGGAATCGCTAATCCATTCAAACTCCTCGGGATTAATCATGAAGCCCAGCTCCAGCAAAACCGAGGGGGACACCGTCGGGCGCGTCAGGGCTAAATTGTTCCAAAAGACACCGTAGGACTTGCGCCCTAGGCGGTTCACCAGATAGTCATGGATAAACACAGAAAAGTCGTAGGCCTGGGGATGATACCAAAAGGCCCCAATGCCTTGGGTCTTCAGGGCATCTCCATTGTCGGGCAAGGCATTAAAGTGCAGGCTCACCGCTAGATGCGGCTCTCTCTGCTCAATCACGGCCACGCGATCCTGGGGATATAGATCTTCCTCTGCTAGTCGCGTCATGATCACCTCTGCCCCCCGATTTTCTAGCTCCCGCTGCAGCACCTGGGTGACAAAGAGATTTGCGTCTTTTTCTGGGTAGCCGTTGGGACCTCTCGCCCCAAGATCGTTCTCGCTGCCGTGGCCAGCATCTAGCAAAATTTTTGCGCCTTGCAACGATCTGCGATCGCGGCTTAGTTGCGGAGGGTGGCGCAGAGAGAGAATTAAGCTTGTGCCTTCGTAACGAAGCTTATAGCCCCACGCCTGTTCAGCCTTAAGCTGGAAACGATAGGTGGCTTGTTGAGGACTGGGCTGCGACCAGTCTAGACGCTCTATGACCGCATCCGGGGGGACAAAAATGGTATCGGTTTGTGCGGTGGTATTGTGTAGCGTCAGCCTTAGGAATCGATCGCCCTGCTCCACTGAGATGGGAACCGGCGTTTGCAGCGGAAAAACCACCTCGGTCCAGTCTCCTGCGGAGCGAGACTTCAGACTGCGAATGATTGATTGGGTCGGCCCTTGACGGGGAATGGTTTGGGTTTCCGCCTTCTTAATCCAGGCTCCATAGTCCAAACGCCACCAATCTCCTTCTGCCCCTGTGATTCTGGCCTGGGTTCCCTGGGGCAGGGGGGTAAGGCGCGAGTGGTTCGTACTCGGTCCAGTGCGAGCAACGCCCTGGCTTGCCGTGACCTCAACCATCTCGATATTGGCGGGATCAAGAATGGTGATAGATCCATCGCTGACCTGGGCAACCCGATCACCCGTTGCACGGGTCACTTGGAATTGGGGGCTTCCCAGGAATCCTGGATCAGCAAACCCTGTACAGTTTTGGTAAACTCCATTAGCCCTCTGGGGCTGGGGCTGATTGTTGAGGGTCAATACGGCTGAGTTGGGGGGCAACTCCACCGATTCTCCCACCGGCAATAGCTTGATCTGCTGGGATCCAACGGTGACCAGCACCTGGGAGTTGGGCGTAGCGATCGCGCGAAAACAGATGGGTTCATGGGGCATGCGCGCTAGATCCACCGCTGGCTGTAGCGAGTTGTCTAAAAATCCAAACTGTGAGGGAAGCGGGGGGTCGCTGGGCGATCGCGTAATCCGAAGGGTGAGTTGTTGCCCCTGGGCGTCCAGGGTGACGACATTTTCCCCCACCGCCAGAGGAATGCTGGGGGCGAAATGCCCTGAAACACTTCGGTCTTGAATCACGGTCCCGTTCAGCCGCACTGGGCTATCCGGTGGGGCCGTTCCAATGATAAAAATCCGATCGGCGGCCGTTTGATGGTCAGCAGGAGGGTAGACCACCTGCAGCGCATCGTTGGCGTAGGCGGGTAAGCTGGTTAAGGCTGTCAGGGTGAACAGGGCACTGGGGACAACTTTTTTCATGGGCAGACCGAAAACTGAACCTGAAGGGGGGCAAAAGCTAGGATGATTCTAGAAGAATCTGCAGTGGTTTGATCTAGCATCCTTGCGCAAAGACCTCAACCGACCCTAGGGCGATTTCATTCCCCAGGCACCTCCCAGAGAGGCTTTTGATGTCAATGTTTTTGATGTTTCCTGGTTTTGATGTTTCCTGGTTTTGATGTCCACTGTCAGCTCTGGTACCCATCCCCGGTGCCCATGTTGCTTGCAGGACTGGCGATTGCCGCGCAGGAGGTGAATGTCCAGGGAGATCGATCCGCGGTCAACCTGGTGCTTGAGCCCCATCCCCACACCTGGGGGATTTATCGAACTCCCCTTGCTCTTCAGCTTCCTCAGGTTGACCCTGCTGTCCTTTTGGTCGCCTTTCAGTCCTGGATCCAGGCACAGATTCCTGACCAGGCTGCGCAAATCCAGAGTCGAGTAGACAGGGCCAGCGGCTGGATTGACATTCGCGTGGCCGATGTTCTGCAGGAATTTTGCCTGAATCAAGCCCTGCAGCATCCACCTCGTTTGCAGCACTTGACCCTAGCCAGTACTCTCCCCGCCGGGAGGAGCCTCAAGGCAGACCCTTTTTGGGGATTTGAATGGGCCTACGCCCATGCTCGCTGCTGCTCACTCCTGCGCTTGGCTCAGGATCATGAACTGTTCCATCGATGGAGTCGATCGGTTTGCTTCCCCCCGGCGATGAGGGCGCAACCGGACTGCGCAGAGGGACAGATCCTGCGATCGCTGTGCTCCTTCCCCTTACAGTTCCAGCGAACCTACTGTGCCAGCCAGCTGCGGCTTGTTCCCTCCACTGCCTTTTGGCAGCAGCCCCTCGTATTGCCTTGGCCCATTTCGCGCGCCCGTGCCCTAAGCCAAACCTGGCTCAGACTCTTCCAGCAGTTCTATGGCCAATGCCGTCTGTTTGGTCTGTCTGAGCGCGAAACCGAAGATTGGCTCGATTGCCGTATCACCCTGCTTCATCTGCTCCAGCAGGTGCTGAGAGTGATCTTGGTCGATCTACAGCAGCAGCAGGCTCCCGAAATTTTGTAACTGAACCGTTACGATTCATAAATGTTTAGGTCTGAAGCAAGGGCCGGGTTTCGGAATCGTAGTAGTGTGTAGCTATTATGCGTTCGTTCAAAAATTCAGCGATTTAGATCTATGGTTCAACGCGGTTCTAAGGTACGGATCCTTCGTCCGGAGTCCTACTGGTATAACGAAATTGGCACCGTTGCCTCTGTGGATAAAAGCGGGATTAAATATCCAGTGATTGTTCGTTTTGACAAGGTGAACTACAACGGCTACAGCGGGAATGCCGGTGGCGTTAGCACGAACAACTTTGGCTTACATGAGTTGGTCGAAGTTGAAGCGCCGCCAGCGAAAAAATCCTAGCCTCTAGACGGGTTTGCCGATCCGCTTCTGCGGTGCATTTTTACTGTGCAATTGAAAGGTCCCTGCGCTATTAAACGAGCTTTATTGGGGGTTGGCTACGGATAAAAATGATTCGCAGCTTCTAACGTTACTCATTGATTTTAAATTTAGCGTCAATTGCTCTTTGCTCACCCTTGTAAAGAGCAATTGATGTTTTTTATGGACGTTTTTTATGATTGAGGGCCATATCCCCAGGACTCTAACCTTTCATGCCTGAGTTGCCGGAGGTGGAAACGGTTCGCCGTGGCTTGGAAACCGTGACTTTACACCACCCTATTCTTGAAGTGGTTGTTCTTTATCCCCGTTCGATTGGACATCCCACGCCTCAACAGTTTGTTCAGGCGCTCCCCCAAGCTCAAATTCAGCACTGGGATCGCCGGGGAAAGTATCTGCTAGCCCACCTGATTGGGCCAGAGCAAACGCCCCTCGGAGTTCTGGGTGCTCATCTGCGGATGAGTGGGCAGCTGCTTTGGCTGGCTCAAGATGAGCCGCTGCATAAGCACACCCGGGTTCGCTTTCTGATGACTCAGGGACAAGAGCTGAGGTTTGTGGACCAGCGCACCTTTGGTCAACTGTGGTGGGTTCCAAGCCCTTGCCCTCCGGAGTCAATTATCACCGGACTCCAGGGACTCGGACCCGAGCCGTTTTCCGCAGACTTTTCCCTGGATTATCTGTGCCAAGCTCTGTGCGATCGCAGCCGACCCATTAAAACGGCTCTGCTGGATCAAAGGCTAGTGGCTGGGGTTGGTAATATCTATGCTGATGAAGCCTTATTCCACAGCGGAATTCACCCGGCGACCCGCTGTGCTCACCTCCAAAAACAGCAAATCCGGCAACTCTGGAAATCAGTCCGCCATGTTCTTCAGGCTGGGATTAAGGCGGGCGGAACCAGCTTTAGTACCTTTACGGGTGTGACAGGGATCAACGGTAACTATGGCGGAGAAGCCTGGGTGTATGGGCGTAAGGCCCACCCCTGTAAAGTCTGTCACACCCCCATAGAGCAGATTAAGCTGGCGGGGCGCTCGGCTCACTTTTGCCCCACCTGTCAGCGGCAACAGGACCCTTGAAACCTTGCATCTCCAGAGCGGGGGGATCCTTCGGGACAGCTGGGGAGCAAGTGTTCATAAATCTAGTGTTCATAAATCTTAAGTGTATTGACTTGCTGCCCCAACATTGACCACAAGCTGGGACCTTTGCGGAAAAGGGGAAGTTTACGGCCTCGTCATCCTGGGCCAGGTGTCCTAGGATCGGCGGCGGCCATCGCAGGACCCTTGATTTTTAGGGCATCCTGTCCCTGATCCGGCAGACTAACCCTGGAGTATGACTATACTAATGAGGGTGAAAACTAAAGGGGGTGGAAGCACTGCTTTGGTGAAACCAGCCCCCGTTAACCCAATTTGACTACAGAATGACCTCAACCTACGCTCCCGCCCATCAAGATGCCTTAGTGAGTGGCTTTCATGCGCTCTCTGACCCGATTCGTATGCAGATCTTGGAGCATCTGCGACATCAGGAGTTTTGTGTGGGAGAGCTTTGTGAAGAGCTGAACGTGACTCAGTCCAAGCTATCGTTCCACCTGAAGGTTCTCAAGGATGCCGACTTAGTCTATACCCGCCACGAAGGTCGTTGGATTTACTACAGTTTAAATCTGGCACAACTCATCCATCTGGAAGAATATATCGCAGATTTCCGCCGCCATGCCCAAATTTTCCCTCCGCCAAACTCTGAACATTCTGCCTAGGGATGGGGTTTCGGGCCTTCGTGATCCTGAAAATACTGAACTAACGCCTGGGTGAGGCTATCAAGGGTATATTCTTTGGGCTCAACATCGACCCGGCCCAGAAGATCTCGGCAAGTTTTAGAGGTCTGAGGACCGATGGAGGCAATACAGGTGGACTTAAGCCAATCCTGGGCCGACTGATTCCAAACCTGATGGGTCAGGGAATTGAGAAGCTGAACGGTGTGCCGAACCGTTTTGGAGCTGGCAAAGGTGATGGCATCCAAGGGGGTGGTTTGAAGCGAGTCAACCACCGTTGGCGGAATGTGCGTGGGGCATTGTGACTGGTAAGCGGCCACCTCCGTCACCTGGGCACCTTGTGCCTGAAGGGACTGTACCAAAAGATCGCGGCCGCCACTTTCCACCCTGGGGAGCAAAATAGAGTATGCCGAGAGATCTGGTCCGCCTGGAAAATTTGCCGCTAGATCATCTGCAATGAAATTCGGAGGAATGTAGTCTGGGCGAATTCCAAACTGTGTCAGTTGATCGGCTGTTTTGCGTCCCACGACCGCCACTTTCACCTGACCCAAGGCGCGGCTATCGAGCTGCCAATGGGAAAGGCGATGGAAGAAAAACTGCACCGCGTTTGCCGAGGTCAAGATCAGCCAGTGGTAGGTGGCGAGGGCCTCAATGGCCTGATCGAGATCCTCCCAACGAGTGGGAGCCACAATTTCCAGGGCTGGCATTTCGGTGACCTGGGCACCGAGGTTTGTAAGCTGATCTCGAAAGGAACTTGATTGGCCCGCCGCGCGGGTTACCAGGATGTGTCGCCCACGCAGGATCTGGCTGCGCGGGGATGCATCTAAGCAATTGGAAAGCCTTAGCTGCCTGCGCTTTTCTACCACCTTCCCCACCACAATAACGGCGGGGGCAAGGGGGTCTGCGGGAGGAGTGAGGGTGTCCAGGGTTCCGATCCAGCATTCTTGGTGGGGCCAGCTACACCCGCGTATAACTGCCACAGGGGTCTGGGGCGACTTGCCGGCGTTGAGCAATGCCGTGCGCAGGTCTGGCAAGGTTCGCATTCCCATGAGAATAATCTGGGTATCGCTGGCGGCGATCGCCTGCCAGTTCAGTGTAGCTGGGGCGTGGCCGCTCACCAGGGTCACCACCTGACTGGTGTCTGGATCCGTTACCGGAATACCGGCCAATAGGGGAGCCGCCAGCACCGAAGAAATACCAGGCCATACGTAGACAGGGCAGTTTACTGCGTTCAGGGCCTCCACCTCAGTGGCCGTGCGGCCAAAGACAAAGGGATCGCCACTCTTCAGCCGAACCACCCGTTTTCCCTGTTGCGCAATCTCCACCAGCAGACGATTAATGTCAGCCTGTTTCCAGCTAGGCTGTCCTCCCCGTTTCCCCACCCGATGCCGTTGACAATTTTCCTTGGTGAACGTTAATAAAAACGGGTCAACCAGGGCATCATAAATGAGAACTTCAGCCTGCGCGAGAAGTTCTTGACCAACAAGGGTGAGTAATCCTGGGTCTCCAGGGCCAGCCCCCAGAATGTCAACCCTACCGTGAACCTGAGACATAAAACCTGAAACATGGTGTTTGGTGGACATCAGTCAGAGAATAACGCGATTGTGCTCACGCTCAAACGGCTTGTGCATCATCACTCTCGTCGTTTCCCAGAATTAAGGCTATTTTAGTAATTGAAGTCGAGGTGGATAAAAATGCAAGTAAACGTGCGGAAATTGGGTGTGGGGCTACTCCTGGGATTTCTGTCTTTGAGTTTAGGCAGTTGTGAGCTGATCAGTCGGGATAAAGAGTCGGGGGCAACCCCCACCTCCTCCACAATTCCACAGGGGGAAATCCCCGCCGCTGAGGTTACCCAATCTCCCCAGCCCTCCGCGAAAACCACGGCCTTGATTGCTGCCAGTCCCCTGACTCGTCCCACTGACCCCGATGCTCGCGTCAAGGTCATCCAAAAAGGGCGCAGTAACCCCTTTGCCCAGTTGCGGCCTCCGGCCTCGCCCCAGACAGCTCTGGGGGGACGGTCATCCACGTCATTTTCTCAAAACGCCCAGCCGAACGATTCTAACGCGGGTCGCACTGTCAAAGCCCCCACTGGGGGATCAACTTCTAATCAACGCTCCAGGGTGACGTCCCTGCCCAGTCTCTCCGCTCCATCAACCTCTGGAGACAAAAGCACCCTGGTCAAGCTGCCCGATCAGGTCACCCTGCCGCCTCTACCGGAGCCCACTTTGGCCAAGCAAGTTCAGGTCAAAGGGATCATGATGCTGAGTGGACAGCCTAGGGTTATCTTGAAAGCACCCGATGAAAACGTGGTGAGAACGGTGCAAGTGGGCGATCGGCTCTCGAATGGGCAAATTCTGATTACCCATATCGACATGAGCAACCCCCAAGATCCCACCGTGATTTTGCGGGAAGCGGGCCGCACGGTAACCGTTGGGGTTGGAAAAGATCCGGTGGTTCTGGCCTCTGCCCTTGGCTTTTAGCCCGTTCCCCTTGCGAGATTGGTCAGCAGCCTCCATAATCACATCTATCGTGATTGGTGAGATAGGTGCGGCCGTTGGACGCGAGATTTAAAAAAGCGGAAAAACTCAAAAATCTGGGGTTTATTAGTTATTGGCGGGATGGTTTGAGTCGTAGGACTCCGCTACACTTCTTAAGTCTGTTTTGCATTTTTTTGCTTCTGGCGGTTGGTTGTGGTCGGCCCTCTGGTCCAGCTAGTTCTCCCAGCCCCTCCGTCCTGGCCCCAGAGCAGTTGGTCATTGGCATTAACACCTCACGGATTCGAACCCTGGATCCTGCCGATGCCTATGAAATCGTCTCTGGCAATTTACTGTATAACCTGGGCGATCGCCTCTATACCTATGAGCCGGAATCAGGGGAACTTGTGCCGCAATTAGCCAGTGCCCTGCCGACCATTAGTGAGGATGGCTTGATCTATACCATCCCCTTGCGTCAAGGGGTCAAGTTTCACGATGGAGAGCCCTTCAATGCTGAGGCCATGGCGTTTTCCCTCAATCGTTTCATCCAAAACACCGGTAAGCCTTCATTTTTGCTCAGCGATATCATCTTTCAAGATGAGGCAACCCAGGAGTATGGGATTCGAGCAACTGGAGATTATGAGCTAACCCTGGAGCTAAAGCAGCCCTTTGCCGCCTTTACAGATCTGCTGGCTTTTTCGGGGTTGGTGGCAGTTTCTCCCAAGGCCTATCAAGAGGCGGTGGGGGCCAATGAATTTCTGCCCACGGAATTTGTCGGCACGGGTCCTTACCAGCTGGATAGTTTTGGCAACGATCTGATCCGACTGAAGGTCTTCCCTGACTACTGGGGGGAGGCACCCAAGAATCAGGGCATTAACGTTAAACTCTACTCCAGCAGTGCAAATTTGTTTAATGCCTTTCGCACCGGATCGGTGGACATGACCTACCAGTCCCTGGAGCCAGTGCAGATTGAGGCATTAATTAATCAAGCGGAGGCGGGGGATTGGCAAGTGACTGAGGGGCCTGGCAATGTCATTACCTATTTGACCCTCAACCTTCGCGATGAGGATCTCAAGAAAGTGGAGGTTCGCCAAGCCCTTGCGGCCATGATTGATCGCCCGCTGTTAGAAGAGCGAGTGTTTAGAAAGCAGTCGGCTCCTTTGTTTTCTCTCATTCCCACGATTTTTGACGTCAGCGAACCGGTGTTTGAGAAGACCCAAAAGAGCGTGGCAGAGGTGAAGGACTTGCTCAAGCAGGTTGGCTACGACGAGCAAAATCCGCTGACTCTGGATTTCTGGTTCCGCTCCAATGTGAGCAGTAACGGGGCCGCAGCCTCCACCATTAAGGCGGTCATTGACCGAGACTATGCGCCGGTGGTTCAGGTCAATCTCAAAAGTATTGAATCGGCAACCGCCTATGAAAACCTGGATAAGGGAACCTATCCCATCTTTATGCTGGATTGGTACGGAGACTTTTACGACCCCGATAACTATGTGCAGCCGTTTATGGACTGCGAGCAGGGAAACCCTGAACAGGGTTGTGAACAGGGAGCGAGCCAGACCCAGGGATCATTTTTCTTTAATGATCGCGTCAATGAGCTGATTGATCAACAGCGCCAAACCATTGATCCACAGAAGCGTAAAGCAATTTTTAAAGAGCTTCAGGAAATCTTAGTGCAGGAAGTCCCGTTTATTCCCCTCTGGCAAAATAAAGACTATGTCTTTGCTCAAACCAATGTTCAAGGGATTCAGTTGCAACCGACGCAGCAATTCTCCTTTGCTCCTCTAAAGAAATCTTGAGATGTCTCGGCTAAAATCTCTGCAATATTATGTGGTGCTGCGGCTGTTGCTGGCGCCCCTTCAGGTGTTTACCATTGCCACCATTGTGTTTCTTCTGTTGCGAGCCACGCCAGGAGATCCCATTACGGCACTGTTGGGTCCCCGGGTGCCAGAATCAGTGCGAAACCAGCTCAAGGATCAGCTAGGCTTAAACAAGCCGCTGCTGCAACAGTATTTCGACTACATCGGCGATCTGCTCCAGCTGAATTTAGGATCATCCCTGACTAGTCAAGGGACCTCGGTTTGGGAAATTATTCAGTCTTTCTTTCCCGCTACGGCGGAGCTGGCAATATTTAGCATGATTTTCGCCTTGGTGATAGGCGTTTTGGCGGGTATGCTGTCGTCAGCGCGTCCAGGCAGCGGCTTGGATGTGGGGGGGCGACTGTTTGGCATTATTACCTATGCCATACCGCTCTTTTGGTTGGGAATGCTGCTCCAGTTGCTATTCCATGTTCAGCTCGGCTGGTTTCCGGTGGGGAGTCGTTTCCCGGCCACCGCCCTTCCTCCCGACGGGCCGACGGGACTTTACACCTTAGATAGCCTCCTAGCTGGGGACTGGAGTTCTTTTTGGATTTCAGTCCATCACTTGGTCTTGCCCTGCGTTTCGTTGGGGATTGTCCTCAGTGGCATTTTTGAACGTATTGTGCGGGTCAATCTTCGCCAAACCCTTCAGTCTGATTATGTGGAGGCAGCTCGTGCTCGTGGTATTCCAGAGCGGCGGGTGCTGGTGGTCCATGCCTTTAGAAATGCCCTGATTCCAGTGGTCACGGTGTTTGGACTCACCTTTGCTGCCATGCTGGGTGGGGCTGTGCTGACGGAGGTCACCTTTTCCTGGGAGGGATTGGGAGGAGAGCTGTTCAAGGCCATTAAAGGTCGAGATTATCCTACGGTGCAGGGCATTATTGTCTTTTTCTCGATCATTATTGTGATGGCCAGCATCGCCATTGATCTGGTGAATGCCTACATTGATCCCCGTATTCGCTACTAAGGCTCAGAAGTGATAAGGCTCAGAATGATGGGAAGACATTTCGCGGCAAGATAGTCAGCCGGAGAGTTATTCCGTCCAAATCTCCGATGCTAGCGAGGCGATCGCTATGCTACTGATCTTTTAGAAGGGGGGCAGCTTCAGACGAGTAAAGGCTTTTGTGCTCACTGGATCAGCTTCTGGAGAACGGTGTGCGGTGATTTTGGCAATACTGCCGGCTGGGTTCATGCAGACCGAAATTCCGGTGGGAGTGGTGGGAAGCACGGTTCCGGTGGGGCACTCAGCGGGAACAGCGGCCTCGGCAATTTGATCGGCAATGAGCTGGATTGACCAGTGGCTGGGAGGAGCAGATTGGTACTGTCCCGCTTCATCCCAGGCGGGGCCCCAGCGATAGATGGCCTTGGGGCCCTTCCAGGGGGTTGAGGCCGGAGCGACAAAATACACCACGCGCTCATCGCGGGGAAGCTGGGGCATTTTGAGAATCAAGAGGGGGTCGGCGGCGTTTTCAACGTGATGATGGTATTGACTGGCGGCAGGGGGAACAGATTCGAGGGCTTGGGCTTGGTGAATTTCTGCTGACAGGAAGTCTAGGGCCCGCGTCAATTCTTGCTGGGGGTGAAGATGGGTCCTCTCGTGCTGATTGATCTGAGAAACGGTAGACAGCCCCAGACCGCAGAGGATCAAAATGATACTACTGCCGCCCAGGGATAGGAGGACCTCGGGTAGGCTAAACCCCTGGAGATGGGCCAAATGCCGATGAGTCATGATGCTGTGATCAAGTTTGCAGTGGAGAGGCTGAGTCTGCCCCTTATCATAGGCAGGCTGGCGATGGTCGGGTCCCCCCCCTTGGGGCCGCATTCAGAAATGGGCACGGTTTAGTTTGTGCTCTTGCTGAGTGGCTGCGATCCTAGCGTACCCATCTTCTCTAGCGATCGCTCCAGGCATGTGGTAGAACTATCACCGTGCATTTCACTCTTGCCCCATCGCCCTATGGTCCAGTTCCATATCCAGCCGGATAGCGAGATTCCAGCTTCTACCCAGCTGTTCAGTCAAATTTGCTTTGCGATCGCCTCGCGGCAGTTTCCGCCTGGATTTCGTCTGCCCAGTACGCGCCAGCTGGCGATGCAGACAGGTCTCCATCGCAACACTATCAGTAAGGTGTATGAGCGGCTGGAGGAATCTGGGTTTGTCCAGGCCCAGGTAGGATCTGGCATTTACGTGCGCGCCCTTGGGCAGGAACCGGCTCATCCGGAGGCGGGCACCCATCACCTGACGCCCCATGAGCTGATTGAGCAAATGATTGATGGCTTCTTACAGCGCAATTTTAGTTTGCTCGATGTCAAAGAACTCTTTTTAAAGATCCTCGATGAACGGTTCCAGGCCAGTGCGGAAGTTCTGGTCACGGTTCCGAAGCGAGATTGGGGCGCCGGTGAGATTATTGTCCAAGAGCTGCAGCAGGCATTAGGTATCCCCCTGCGGCTGGCGCTGCTGGAAGATTTGCCCCAAATTCTGTCGGATCTCAAAGCTGCTACTCTGGTGACCGTCCGCTATTTTGCTAAGGAAACCGATGCAGCCATTCAGTCCATGGACGCCCAGCGGCCCACCAAGCCAACCTTTCGCATTATTCCCATCGATATTTACAACTACAGCCAGGAACTGAGCTTGATTAAGCAGCTTGATTCTGGAGCCAGACTTGGCCTGGTGAGTTTGAGTTCCGGCACCCTTGGGATTGCTGAGGTGATGATTAGCAGCCTGCGGGGGGATGAAATTTTTGTGATGAGTGCCCCCTGCCACGATCAGCAAAAGCTCAAGGCGGTCATTCGTCAATCCCAGTTAATTATTTCCGATCAGGCCAGTTGTAAAACCCTTCGTCAGACCATTGCGGCCCTTTCTGCGGATCTGATTCGGATCCCCAAGGTTATTTGCTGCGAGAACTACATCGATCCCGACTCCATTCGCCTTCTGCGGTTGGAGTTGGGACTGGAAACGGGGGAGGACACCTCCCCAGACTCGCCAGAACCCTCAACCCTGCAGTCCTAGCGCTGTAATCTTAGCGCCGAAGTTTAACTGTTGAGGAAGGAAGGAGTGTGGGGAACTATCAGTGCCGTGCTGTATTGGCCGCGTCAGTGTCGGGAGAATGTTCCTTGCTTTTCGATGCCTGAATGGGCCGGTGCGCCAGTAGCAACTCCATGGCCTCTAAAAATCCCGCGAGCTCTGCTTTTTCGGTCATCCAGGTGGGCGGGGCGGGGAGATCCAGAAGATAAGGCTTAAGATTAGCGACGCCAACGCTGTGGGGGAAAACCGCTGGATTGAGCAGATCTGCATCATTGAGGCTATCGCCCAGGGTCAAGATTTTTGCAGGGGTAACCGGGGGACTGAAGGCGTGGGCGGTCATCCAAAGCACCCCTCGCTGCTTGGAGGTGGTGGCAGGTTTGATATGGCCTTGAATGCTGCTGTAGGTAAAATCCCATCCCTGAGATCGGCAGCGCTGGGCAATGTGCGCCAGTTGGGCGGAAGACAGCTCCTGAATTTCAAAGGTCCAGTCCGTGATGCGAAAGGCATTGTCAGCGGAGGGCGTTAGCTGGGGAAACTCGCGCTGGATCTGGACAAACAGCTGGGCTAACTCCTGACGATTGCAGGGGGGACAAAGGACGGTTCCCTCCCGATTGCGATCGCAGTAGAGAACGCCACCATTTTCAGCGATCGCCCCGGTGAGGGGAAGATATTCAAACAGCCCTTGCACCCAACCGGCTGATCGCCCCGTGACCACTACAACGGATATCTGAGCTCTGTGAAGCCGCCACAGCATTGCTAGCAGATCCGGATGGAAAAGCCCCTGCTTGGTTAGGGTTCCATCCATGTCCGTGGCGACCAGATCGATAGATTCCAGCCAATCCGCCGCCGCCTGATGCAATTGTTTCATGGGATCGGCGCCGCCGCATCAAGGTATTTAGGCATCGTAGCAGAGAATACAAAATTTTAAGATTCTTTTCCCTAGATTACGAATGATTTGCCCTTAGTCTCGTGATCCATCCCTGGTTTTCCCAGGGAACCTTGGATGTAAGGCATTCCAACCCCAAGCTTTTATGTTTTCATCGCTCTATTTTTCTGTCAGCCTATCGTGAAGATTATTGGACTTACTGCGGTCAAAAATTGGCTCACGGCTTTCGAGGTGAAACAGCCCCAGATTGCCCACCTGATTTGTAGCGTCATTCCGCCGCACTGTCCCTTTGAGCGGACCATTCGCTGCTTCCACTGGACGGTGCGCATTCCCCCCTTGTGTCACCTGAATCCTGTTTATGAAGAGCTGATGGTACTTCGCTTTCGCGCCCTGGAGTACCTTGTGGAGGTTTGTGGAGAGGACATTACTAAATACTGTCATTGAAGACTCTCCCTGCCCCCAATCCCATCCTTGGCCTAAGGACTTTCTCTACCCCTGTGATTCTGAACCTGACCCGAAAATCTCCGGTAGCCTCGCCAAGAAGATCCCCAACCCTGGTATGTTAGGTGGGGAGCTTCAGAACGCATCAACAAACGCATCAACATGGGTCAATCTTATCAGCGTGTTTTGCTGAAATTAAGTGGCGAGGCGCTTATGGGCGACCTCCCCTACGGTATTGATCCCACCATTGTGCAGTCCATTGCCCAGGAGATTGCCGAGGTGCGATCCCAGGGGATGGAGATTGCCATTGTTGTGGGTGGCGGAAATATTTTTCGAGGCGTGAAGGGTGCGGCCGCTGGCATGGATCGTGCCACTGCTGACTACATTGGCATGATCGCCACCGTTATGAATGCCATGACTTTGCAAGATGCCCTAGAGCAGGTTGAGGTTCCCACGCGGGTGCAATCGGCCATTGAAATGAAAGAGCTTGCAGAGCCTTACATCCGCCGCCGCGCAATTCGTCATCTAGAAAAAGGGCGCGTGGTCGTGTTTGGTGCAGGGTCTGGCAACCCCTTTTTTACCACTGATACCACCGCGGCCCTGCGGGCCGCTGAAATTGACGCCGAACTGATTATGAAAGCCACCAAGGTTGATGGTATCTATGACAGCGATCCCAAAATTAATCCCAATGCCAGGCGGTTTCAGTCCTTGACCTATAATCACGTTCTTACCCAAGATCTAAAGGTTATGGACAGTACCGCGATCGCGCTATGTAAGGATAACGATATTCCAATCCTCGTTTTTAACCTCTCGGTGCCTGGCAATATCCGTCGTGCCTTGATGGGCGAATCTATTGGAACATTAGTCGGAGGTTCTTGTGAAGTTTGCTGAGACAGAAGATCACATGCAGAAAGCCGTTGAGGCCACTCAACGCTCCTTTAATACAATTCGGACGGGGCGGGCCAATGCCTCCTTACTCGATCGAATTATGGTGGACTACTACGGAGCACCAACCCCGCTGCGGTCTCTGGCCAACATCGGCACCCCCGATGCCAGTACCTTAAGCATTCAGCCCTTTGATAAGACCTCCCTGTCCGACATTGAGCGAGCCATTTCGATGTCCGATGTGGGGCTGGTTCCCAACAACGATGGCAATATTATTCGACTGAATATTCCTCCCCTGACGGAGGAGCGGCGGAAGGAATTTGTCAAAATGGCCGCGAAACTGGCCGAGGAGGGCAAAGTTTCCATTCGCAACATTCGCCGCGATGCCATCGACACGATTCGGAAAGAGCAAAAGGCCAGCGAAATTTCAGAGGACGAGTCCAAGAATATGCAGGACGAAGTGCAAAAGTTGACCGATAAATACACTGCCAAAATTGACGAGGCCTTGGCTGAAAAGACCGACGAAATTACTAAGGTTTGAAGGACTAACATTTGCGGGAAGGTTTCCGGGGACTTCTGGTGCAGATATGAGGGGGCTGCTGCCATCGCACCGGGGTGATCGGGACTCCTTTCTCCAGTTTGTTGAAGCGGTGATGGCAGCATTTTTGCTAGGGACTCCAATCTATGTACGACTGCATTATTGTGGGGGCTGGTCCGGCGGGCGGGTCAGCCGCCTATCATCTAGCCAAGGGCGGTCATTCCGTCCTGGTCTTAGAAAAGGAATCGCTACCGCGCTATAAACCCTGTGGAGGGGGCGTTTCCCCCATTGTGGGCCAGTGGTTTGATTTTGACTTCTCCCCAGCCATTTCCGTGCGTGCGACTACGATCCGCTACACCTGGCAGATGGAGGACCCCGTTGAGGTGGACTTAAACACGGCTGAACCTATCTGGATGGTGCGGCGAGATATCTTTGATCACTATCTGATTCAGCAAGCTCAGCGTCAGGGAGCTGAACTGCGCGATGCTCAGGAAGTGACGGGGTTGCAGTTTGAGCAGGATCACTGGCAGGTGAAGACCGCCGCCGGTACCTATGGGGCTCGGTTCTTGATTGCTGCCGATGGTGCCAAAGGTCCCCTGGCAAAATGGCTGGGGTTCAAAGCGCGCAAGCGCTGCATTGGCGGCGCTTTAGAGGGGGAAGCCCTGACGCCCGTAACCCAGGAGCACATTGCCCATTTTGAATTTGGCATGGTCCCGAATGGCTATCTATGGAACTTTCCCAAGGCCGATGGGTATTCGATTGGAATTGGGACATTTCAGGGGGGCAGAGCCAATGCGAAGCCGCCGAATCTCCGGGAGATTGTGGCTCGCTACTCCCAGCTGTTTAACGTGGATTTCACCACGATTCATCAGCAGGGGCATCCCCTCTGCCTCTGGAATGGTGACCAGGTTCTGCACACCCAGCAGGCTCTCTTGGCGGGGGAAGCAGCCTGTGTGGTTGATCCCTTCACCGCCGAGGGCATTAGACCCTCTATCTTTTCTGGTATCCGCGCGGCTGAAGCCATCCACGCTGCCCTGGGGGGTGATCTTGAGGCCCTGGATCGCTACAGCCAGGTGATGGCGGAAGAGTGGGGTCGAGATATGCAGTGGGCGCAGCGTCTAGCCGGTGTATTCTATCGTCTGCCGAAGGTGGCCTACGGTATGGGGATTAAGCGACCGTCCGCCACTCGCCGCATCGGTCAGGTGCTGTGCGGCGAACTACGCTATGGGGACGTGGCTGAAAACGCCATTCGCCGACTCACGGGAGGGCTGCTCTCAGGAGTCGGGTAGGCTGTAACCGGATCAGGGCACGGGCTGCTCCAAGATCAGGGCTAAATATCTCCGGGCTAAATATCGAGGCGTTTGAACACCGTTTCTAGATTCTTCAGGTGGTGCTGCGGATCAAAGCAAGTCTCTAGGTCTGCATTACTGAGGATGCCTTGCACCCGCTCATCGGCCTCTAGGAACGCCCGAAAGTTGCCGCCATCCTTGTTCCAGGCTTGGTGGGCGTTTTCTTGGACCACTGCGTAGGCCTCTTCCCGACTCATGCCCTTATCCACCAGCGTCAGCAAGACCCGCTGACTGAAAATAACCCCTCCATAGACATTCATATTTCTCAGCATGTTTTGCGGATAGACCGACAGCTTTTCCACTAGATCGGTCATTTCAACCAGCATGAAATGCAGCAAAATCGTAGCATCGGGAAGAATGACCCGCTCTGCCGAGCTGTGGGAAATATCGCGCTCATGCCAAAGGGCGACATTTTCCAGGGCGGTCATGGCATAGCCTCGGATTAGGCGGGCCAGCCCCGTTAGCCGCTCTGAGCGAATCGGATTCCGCTTGTGGGGCATGGCGGAAGACCCTTTCTGACCCTTAGAGAAAAATTCTTCCACTTCCAGGACGTCGGTGCGCTGCAGGTTGCGAATTTCAACCGCAAAGCGTTCGATGGAGGCTGCAATGACCGCTAGCACCTCTAGGTAATAGGCATGGCGATCGCGCGAGACCACCTGGGTTGAAGCCGTATCCGGCATCAGGGCTAGCTTTTCACAGGCTAGCTCCTCAATGGCCGGGTCAATATTGGCATAGGTGCCCACGGCCCCGGAAATTTGGCCTACGGCAATGTCCTGTTTGGCGTCAGTCAGGCGATCGCGGTTGCGCAGCATTTCCGCCAGCCAGCCAGCCAGCTTAAATCCCCAGGTGATGGGTTCGGCGTGAATCCCGTGGCTGCGGCCCACCATCACCGTAAATTTGTGCTTACGGGCCTGGGTGCGCAGGGCCTCAATGAGTCGGTCAAGGTGCTTGAGCAGAATGTCGGTCGCGGCCACTAGCTGCACCGCCAAAGCGGTATCCAGCATGTCGGAGCTGGTCATGCCCAGGTGAATGTAGCGCCCGGCATCGCCGACATACTCATTAACATTGGTGAGAAAGGCAATGACGTCATGCTTCACTTCAGCTTCAATTTCCAGGACCCGCTGAACGTCAAACTGAGCTTTTTCCTTAATGGTTGCCACCGCCTCGGCTGGGATCTTTCCCAGTTCTGCCTGAGCTTCGCAGACGGCAACCTCAACCTCTAGCCAAGTTTGCAGCTTAAATTCATCCGTCCAGAGATTGCCCATCTCGGGCAGCGTATAACGTTCTATCAATTGACTGCGTCACGTACAACCTTTTATCTTACACTGCTCTAATCCTAAGCCCACCGGAAAATAGCTCAAAATAACAGGCGCCTTGGTTCTGCCTCGGAAGATCGGATCGCCTGCTATTTTCGTTCCGGATGGCAAGCGGGTGCTTCCAGGCTTTCTAGATCATTGAGCTGGGAAATCAGCTGGTAGAGGCGTCCGTGATCGCGCTGGTTGAAGTGGAAAACCAATCTCGGTAAGCTTTCGGTGCGATCAATATCCTGCTTGGGTTGAGGCTCGGATTGGCTCCGTTCCTCCCATAGCGCGTCGCTTTTTTGAATCGCCCCGGAAATTAAAATGTCCTGGAAGTCCTGGTTCAAGCGATCGACCACCGTATCGGAGATGGCACAGTTGAGCCGAATCACAAAGCGATCGCCCACGTAGCGGCTGGAGTGATAAACCCGATAGAAATTCGCAACTTCGTTACAGGCTTGCTCCACGCTATCGGTTACCGAATAGAGGCGATGGTCCTCGGGACTAATGAGCTGCTGCGCCGTCAGATGGGTGCGAATGTAGGTGTCCCAATCCTGCCAGTAGTTCGATCCGGGGGGAGCCACCAGCACTACCGGAATAGGAGGAGACTTGCCCGTTTGTCCCAAGGTCAAACATTCAAAGGCCTCATCCAGTGTCCCAAAGCCTCCTGGAAACACCGCTATGGCATCCGTCTCCCGCAGAAAAAACAGCTTTCGCGTAAAAAAATATTTAAAGTCAATGAGCTTGGCATCGCCCGCAATATAAGGATTCGTGGATTGTTCAAAGGGCAGTTGAATGTTCAACCCAAAGGAATGCTCCGCGGTTGCCCCAGCGTTGCCCGCCTCCATAATTCCTCCCCCAGCCCCGGTCATGACCATGAAACCTCGCTCAATGATGGCTTGGGCGAACTGGACGGCCATCTGGTACGCCTGGCTAGTGGGGGTGAGACGAGAGGACCCAAAGATGGCTACCTTACGGGTGTGGCGATAGGGATGGAAGACCTCAAATCCCCGCGCCATGTCCTGCAGGGCTGCGCTGAGAATTTTCCAGTCCAGTCGGTCTAAATCTTGCTCCGAGAGATCGATCAACGTTTTAAGGGATCGCTGAATGAGTTTGCCATGCTCGTGGTCAGAGAGGTGGGCCATGAGGGTCGCCATTTTCTGACTGAGTTCTGACGCAGCGGTGGACCTGAAGTTCATAAATTTCCTATCTCAGTTTTGCCTATCTCAGTGATGAAGATGTTCTCATTGCCAGACTCTCTCCCCTGCATGGCCGGCGGACTAGATGGCTCAACGCCTATTGCCAGCTTAGCGGCCTGCTGCGCCGGTAGCCAACTGCTGCCGGTTTTTCCTCAGAGTGAGAACCGTGGCGCCAAGGCCCTACCCCATTGTTTTGGGGGACTGTATAATAGAGTCAGTGCATGGGGCTGTCACGGCTTCGACGTGTTAGTGAACGTAGCTTTATGCAGGCCGAGAGTGAGTCTCCTCTCGCTAATCCAAGGCTCAATCATCAATAGATGCAAACAACATCTATCCTTTCGCTCGTAAGGCAGCTCCTGTAGCAGCCTAAAACCCTCTAGGTTTTGAGCATCTGTAGCTCGACTCCGTTAAGAGTTACGGATAACCCCTAACGGATGCGCTCTAGGATAGTTCTGGCTCATCCTAGGGCAAAGACCTTAACCAGAGAGCCTCGCACCCGGGTTAAGGGGTGTTCCTCGCTTTGCGGGATTTGCAGAGCTAAGCCTGTGAAAGAATAAGGCACTAATAGCTAGGGCGGACACGGGTTCGACTCCCGTCAGCTCCACTATGAAGTGATCTCGTTCAGTCGATCTCACCAAAAGATGTCTCAAGACATCCCTCAAACCCGCTCTAGCAGCGGGTTTTTACTTTTAAGAATGGGATGGATCAACAGAGGGCAGGTGGGGAGAGGCCAGGGGCTCATCGGGGTCTTGGGTCATGCCACCAGCTTTGCTGCTGCGGGGACAGGCGCTGGGTATAAAGCGTTAAAACCATCGGATCGGGGGTAGCTGGATACCCAATGAGTTCCACGCTATAGGAGGGATAGCGTTTGGTGGCTAAATCCACAATAAACCGCCGGCCAATGCGGCGCCAGCTGGGTTCCTTGCCTCGCCACTGCAGGCGACAGCAGGGCCAGGGAAGCTGTTCGCGGTCGTATAAACGGCAGCAGGGACCCATAATCCGGTAGCTGAACTGGAAACCGGGACTTTGCACAATGGTTCCGCAGGGGAGGGGATGTTGAAGCGCGGCTGGGCTGTGGGACCCTGGACTGTCCGTTTCCGAAACCATAACGAGGGGCAATAAAGACTCTACTCAACAAAAAATCTACTCAACAAAACCGACACTCTTTGAATGCGTTAGCGGTCCATGGGGCGATCGCGGTGGCCAGGAGGCTGGGCTGATAAAAATTGTGCCACATCTGCGGCGGTGGGGTGGTCCGCGATCGCCCCTAACTGAAGCGTGGTTAAGGCGCCCACTGCGCTGGCATAGCGGACTAAATCCTCGGCCTGTTGCGGGTTGTCGACCAGGGAGGTTTGGAGTTGAGAGAGCCGATGGAGACAGCCTGCCACAAACCCGTCTCCTGCCCCGGTGCTGTCCACACAGGATACGGGAAAGGCGGGCATGGATCCGGTGTTACCCTGCAGCCAGTAGCGACAGCCCTGGGATCCTGCCGTCACGAACACTCCCTGTAGATGGGGGAGATCGGCTGCCATGCTTCCGGGATCCTGGCTACCCCATAGCCAATCGGCTTCTTCACTGGAGAGCTTTAGATAGTCCACCTGGGGTAACAGGGTCTGAAGGATTGCGATCGCGGATGCGGGCTGGGACCAAAACATCGGTCGCCAGTTCACATCTAAAAAGCATTCCACGCCCTGCTGGCGGGCAGTGGCTAGAAGATCTAAGCTGGACTGCCGCCCAGAGGGGGAAGCGAACATTAATGTCCCCAGCACTAGATAGTCTGCCGCTTCCAGGATCTGGCGCGGCACCCGGGAGGCTTGAAACTGCTGATCGGCAAATTCGCGGAAGGCTCCAAACCCTAAAAACTGGCGATCGCCTTCCGGGCTATGCGTCACATAAACCTGACGAGTGGGATAGGTTTGATGGCGTTGGAGGCCTTGGAGATTGACACCATAATGTTCAAGCACTGAGACCAGATGATTCCCGGCTGAATCTGTGCCAATGCACCCTAAAAATGCGCTAGGGGTGCCAAGGCGCTGGAGAGCACAGGCCACATTGGCGGGTGCCCCCCCTGGAAAATCGTGCCAGGCTCGAAGGGCTGAGGGCGCGGCACCGGATTCAGTGGCGAGCCGATCGATCAGGGCTTCTCCCAGGCAGATCACCTGACCCATGGGTGGGGCTACGGTCGCGCTTCGGCAAAGATTTCCGCCAGAATTTCTCCTGCACCCTGGGCCTTGAGCCTATCGGCAAGCTGGATACCCAGATCTTCAGCCTTCGTGGCAGATCCGGTGACCGAGTCACGCAAGAGGCGCTGCCCGTCGAGGCTGGCAACCATTCCCGTTAAGGTTAAATTGTCTCCGGTGAGGGTGGTATTGACCCCAATGGGAACTTGACATCCTCCCTCCAGTTCCCGGAGAAATGAACGTTCGGCCAGACAGCGATAGGCCGTAGGCGGATGCTCTAAGCCCTTAATCAGCTGAAGAATCTCTGGGTCCTCCGTTCGACATTCGATGCCCAGAGCGCCTTGCCCCACGGCATGGAGTGAAACCTCCGGGGGCAGAACCTCATGAATGCGATCGCCAAACCCCAGGCGCTTCAGACCCGCAACGGCCAAAACAATGGCGTCAAATTCCCCAGAATCCAGCTTGGCTAGCCGGGTGTTGAGATTGCCGCGAATATCCTTGAATTCCAGGTGGGGATAGTGGTGACGCAGTTGGGCTAGCCGCCGTAGGGAAGACGTTCCCACAATGGTTCCCTCGGGCAGGGTGGCTAGCTGATACTGCTGAAACGAGGCATGGACCACCAAGGCGTCCGCGGGGTCTTCTCGCTCTGTGATTGCTCCAAGCATCAGTCCCTCTGGAAGATGGGTCGGTAGATCCTTGAGGGAATGGACGGCAAGATCGGAGTCCCGACGCAGCATGGACACCTCAAGCTCCTTAGTGAACAGACCCTTGTCGCCAATTTTGGCCAGGGCCACATCCAGGATGTTGTCGCCCTGGGTACTCATGGTGTCGACCTCAAAGGTAATCTCTGGATAGAGCTTTGCCAGCTCCCCCTGAACCCAGTGGGTCTGAACCAGGGCCAGCTGGCTCTTACGAGAGGCGATCCGAACAGTGCGAGTTGCGGTAGTCATGGAGAATGAAGAAACAATTGAGTGAGTCGATCAATGGAGAACCTGCAGTAGAGACCTGGCGGGAGGCCGGAATTTCAGGTCCACGGTCTGGATCTAGGGGCTGCTAAACCTTCGAGGAAAACTGGTTGGGTTTGGTTGGGAGGTTAAACAGCAGGTGGAGGGACTGCATGGCCCGCTGACGCATTTCAATATCCTGCTGGGCTCGCAACTGCACCATGGGGTCGTGCAGAATTTTGTTCACAATGCCGCGAGTCAAGGCCTCAATGACCTCCTGGTGTTTTTCTCCAAACTCGCTTCCCAGACGCGATAGGGCTTTTTCTAGCTCCTGTTCACGAATGGTTTCAATCTTGCTGCGCAGGCTGCTGATGGTGGGAATGGTCTCTAGCGATCGCCACCAAACGACAAAGGACTCCAACTCCTGCTCTAGCAGGGCTTCGGCCTCCATGGCCATTTGACGCCGACTCTCCTGATTTTGAGCCACGACGGCCTTCAGGTCATCTACGTTAAAGGCCTGCACCTGGGTTAATTCCGCCACATTGCTGTGGACGTTGCGCGGGACTGAGATATCCACCACCATAAATCTCGATTTATGACAAACGACCGGCTCCAAGGTTTGACGGTTGAGAATGGGTTCGGTAGCCCCGGTGCTGGTAAACACCAGATCCGACTCAGACAGGATCACCTGCATTTGCGTCAGAGGTTGCAGAACCAGGGAGGCGTCCTTAAATTGCCGGGCTAGTTCCTCGGCTCGCTTGAGGGATCGATTTAAGATGGTGATCTGGTTGGCTCCCTTACTTAATAGGTGCTGCACCAGCAGCCGCGACATTTTTCCGGCCCCAATGATGGCTACGCGGCATGCGGTTAAATCCTCGCTTTTCATCTGGGCTAGCTCAACGGCAGCGGAGCTGATGGAAACGGCTCCTGTCCCAATGCTGGTTTCGGTTCTCACTCGCTTGCCGGCTGAGATGGCTTGCTTGAGCAGGCGCTCTAGAATGGGACCTGTGCCCTTGTAGCGCTGCCCCATCTTATGGGTTTGCTTAACCTGGGAAAGAATTTGCCCTTCACCCAGCACTAGGCTGTCTAATCCAGAGGCGACCCGCATCAGATGCATCACGGCGTCTTGATGCAGCAGGATAAATAAATGGGGCCGCAACTCGGCCAGGGGCAGGTGACTCCAATCGGCGAGAAACTGGGTAATCTCGCGGATTCCGTGTTCGGTATCTTGAATGATGGTGTAAATTTCAAGGCGATTGCAGGTGCTCAAGACGGCAACTTCTTCCACATGGGAATAGCTGCGCAGCTGGGTGGTGGCCTGTTCCTTGGCGTCATCCGGAATGCTCAGCTTCTCTCGAATCTCGACGGGCGCAGTCTTATGACTTAACCCGATAACTGCAATATTCATCTCTCCTCCCTAACGAAGATGCTGCTTAAATTAATTCTCTAAAAATTCTCTAAAAAACCGGAACCCTTAGCTGATTGAATCGAGCGGTCCCTGAGGGGGGATCACAAAAGCAGCCCAGGGTCAAGCCGCCTTTGGACGCAAAATTCCCCGAAGGGCAAAGGGCTTCGGGGAATGGCTGATTATCTAGTTTAGCTGAAGGGCACGGCCGTCGCGGTCGTCAAACATGTGAATGGTGTCAACAAATCGGGCGGTTCTAGACTGGGTGGAAATAATCAACGACTGGGTTCTGGCACCGCCGGAAAAGAAGCGGACCCCCTTCATAAGGTTTCCATTGGTGATTCCGCAGGCGGCAAATAGAACGGTTTCTCCACAGGCCAGCTCTTCAGCGGAGTAGACGCGATCGGGATCCTGAATACCCATCTCCGCCAGGCGAGCCAGGTTGCTCTCTTTGCTCTCTCCAATCAGTCCGGTTTTGACCACCTCAGGATCGTAGATGAGCTGACCTTGAAAGTGTCCGCCCAGGGCCCGCATGGCCGCTGCAGAAATGACTCCCTCTGGTGCGGCGCCAATTCCCATCAAGGCGTGGATGTTAGTCCCTGAAAACCCACAGGAAATGGCGGCGGAGACATCGCCGTCGGAGATGAGCGCTACCCGAGCACCGGCATCGCGGATTTCTTGAATCAGCTCGTTGTGGCGATCGCGCTTCATGACCACCACCACCAGGTCCTCAATGGCTCGGTCTAAGCACTCAGAGAGGATTTTTAAGTTTTCCGTGGCGGACTTGTTAATATCCACCTTGCCCTTGGCAGCCGGAGGGGCGGCCAGCTTTTTCATATAGAAATCAGGGGCAGCAAATAGGCCGCCTTTCTCGGAAATGGCAAGGACGGCCATTGACCCGTTTTGACCGTAGGCAACGAGATTGGTGCCTTCGCAGGGGTCCACGGCAATGTCGATTTCCACCAGTTCCTCCAGACTGCAGACCTCCGCTGCATTGGGCTGGGAGCAAATCCCCACTTCTTCGCCGATGTAGAGCATGGGGGCATCGTCGCGCTCGCCTTCCCCAATCACGATGCGGCCGCGCATGTGAATTTGGTTCATGCGCTCACGCATTGCCTCAACAGCCACTTGGTCTGCGGTGTTTTTCTCACCTTTTCCCATCCATCGAGCGGAAGCGATCGCCGCTTTCTCGACGACCTCAATAATCTCTAGTCCGATGACATTGTCCACGTGCTCGTTCCTCCCAAGTGCTGATTTTGCCGATCAATTACTCATCTGGATACATTTCAAGCCAAGAGACTAAAATTTGAAAACCTCAAGCCCTTATGAAATGCCGTATTGCGTAAGTTAATTAACAATTTTCAATCCTATCAGACCGGGGAACCCTGAAAATCATCCGTTCACGGAATCCCCCATTATTAATTTTTATGGACCTGAAGGACAAAAACCCGCTGAGGGGGTTAGGGATGTAACGCTTCTGCGGTTCGCCTTAACTCAGGGCTGCCACCACCTGATTGTCCAGCAGGGTTTCTTGGGTGAGCAAATCTTCCACGGTCATTCTTAAGATCCGCTGCGCATCCACTCGAAACAGCACCTTGATGCGATCGCTCCCGGGATAGCCCGGTGGCCTTAAGGGGGCAATCTGACGTCCACCTTCCGTGTCGTTGAGGGGGTGTATCTGAGCCTGGGCAGTGCTGAGGCTGCGGGTCACCAGGCGATCGCCATCAAAAAAGACCTCTGTCCCGCCCAGGTGCTCAGAACCGAGCTCGCCAATCACCAGCTCAATACTGGGCTGACCCTCCGTGGAAGCTCCCAGAATTAGCTCAATGGCCTCTTGCATCGGATAGGGCTGTCCAGCGGGGATAATCGGATGCCAGGCATGGGTATTGTGACGGCGGTCCCAATAGCGCACCCCGTAGCTGTGGTAGAGAAAATCTCGAACTTCTGTGCCCTGAATCAGCTGGAGAGCGCCATGGGCGATGGCATCAAAGGGACGATGGCTGAGCACCTTATCCGCGCTGAAGTACTGTTCAACCCAGTGGCGTACCGCTGGAATTTGACTGCTGCCACCGACCATCAAAACAGCGTCGATGTCTTCGATCTTCAGGCCCTGGCGTTGCGCCCCCTGGATCACCTGTTGTAGACAGCCATCGAGACGGTCGAAAAACTGATGCTGTTGGAGAATTTGCTCAAACTCAGCCCGATCGAGGGATAGATCGTAGCTCTCAAAGGCTTGGTCATCAAAATACACCTCCGTGGCCTGGGTTTGCAGCGAAAGCTGGATCTTAAGGCGCTCTGCAAGGCGAGCCGTTAGGGCGCAAGCCGGCAGATTTTGGGTTTGGACGAAGTGATCCACAATCCAATTATCTAAATCTGACCCGCCTAAATTTTGTCCGGCCTTGGCCAGGACGCGGGCTGTTCTCTGGCGCTGCCCCGAGGATTGGGCAAAGGATTGATCGCCCCACTTGAGGATAAAGCCAAGGGCTGGGGAGGCCTGGCGCGATTGGGGATCTAGCTGCACTAGGGAAAAATCCAGGGTGCCGCCCCCAAAGTCAAGCACCAGCAGGCAATCCTGATGGGCTTTTCCGTACCCCAGGGCGGCGGCGGTGGGCTCATCAATCATCCGCACTTGCTCCACCTCTAGGTGGGAAAACACCGCCCCTAACCAGTGGCGATAGGCTTCAAAACTATCCACGGGCACCGTGACCACCAGGGACTGTTTGGCATCGGGATACTGCTGCTGCAGCTGGGTCATGATCTGATGCAGGTACCACTGCCCGACCTGCTCAAAGGTGATGGATTGATCCTCAAGGATGGGAAGAAAGCCCTGAATGGGGGTGCCGATGCCGCGCTTAAAGGCGCGAAAGAAGCGAGGGTCGTGATGAATATCTAGGCCGCGATCGCGAACCGCCTGCCCGGCTACAACGTGGGGTTGGGCCGCATTTTCTACATAAAGTAGGCTGGGGATTAGGGCTGGATTTTGGCCAAGTTGAGCGCTGAGGTCAGGAAGGCGCAAAATTTCCGATTTTTCTGCCGCTGGATTCCAGCGAGCAATGACGGTGTTACTTGTTCCAAAGTCAAGGGCGTAGCTCACTCTCGTTGCGTCTTAAACCAGCAGGACACCCCTAACCTTAGCAATATTTCCAGCCATATTTCCTCTCTAGAAAGGCAAGGAGATCCTCCAGCCCCCTTACTGCTGTCCGAGGTGGCCGGGAAAAAAATCCAGGCCCAAGGTGGACTTGAGCAAGTAGAGGGCCAATAGAATTCCAGCGGACACCATTAAATTTAAGCCCAACAGTAGCATCAGAGCGGCGATGACATTACCCATGCGACTGGCGGGGCTCCCCGTCTCGGGCCGCTGAAAGCGCCGCCGTTCTGGTCCGACCATGATTACCAGATAGTAGCGGGCTAAAAATAAGTCCACCTGAAACCTTAAGTCCACGATCTTTGGCTGAGGCTTGGGCGGAGAAATTGATTTTTCCAGTAAGATGCGCACGGCTCGAAGCTGTGCCACTGTCAAGCTTCCCCGAATGTCCTCTGGCATCTGGGCCAGATAGCGCTCGGCAATCTGCCGACGAAGACGGGGGGGAGCGGGTTGGAACTCCATAGGCGGATACTGCTAACGACCCTATGCTTAGGAATCCCTTCCTTCCACCCTAAGAAACAATTCTCAGCCAGTAGCCCCAAGCTCCTAAACCAACATTGAGGCTGTAGATCCCCGCCAGGAGGCTTCCCGCCGGTCGGCTGCGCCACTGTTTTGGGGCCTGGGCCAGGAGGACCATCGTGACTAGGGCCATGCTCCAAAGGCCTAGTAGGGATGCGGCCCACACATACCCATGCTGCCAGTGGACGTGGACAGGTTGGGCATAGGTATAGGCTGCCACTCCAATGACGCCTGTAATCCAGGCGTTGACCAGCGGTATGGCGGCTGGGCCTGCCCTTGCCAGGTGAACCAGACAAATAACGGTGCCCGTCCAGCCTAGCCAGGACATTTGGTAGGCCATCATCAGCCATCCTAGCCCCCAAAGACAGATCAGCCGCAGTAGCCAGACCCCCCTAGCTGTTCTGTTGAAGTTGACCCATCGGGGACAGGCGGGGGTGCGTTTAGGATTTAGTCCCATGGATGCTTGGAAACTTTAAGACTTGAGAACTTCAGGGCTTGAGAACTTCAAAATGCTGTTGCTAGGGTTCACCAATCTGGGGGACTTGGCATCAGAGCGTTCAAACTTAGGCGAGTCCTAAGGGGGGCAGGGGTGAGGGCGACCTTTCCAGGAGGGGAAGGACAAAAAAAGCGATCGCCCTTAGATTGGCGATCGCTGCACGAGAATCTCGTTGAATTGGCAACCTTCTCCGGGCTTGCCGGGAGGGGAGGTGCTGAGCCGAAGAGCACCATTCCTAGAGGCGGCTAAACGTCATACATTCGACATTCCTGAGCTTCTGGGTGCGCTTCACAAAAGCGATCGAGGCTGCTTACCTGGGGATGCTGGACACGATGGTGGGCCAGCGCTGCCTGTAACTCTTCTACGATGTCCCACCGCGCCGCACAGGCGGGAGAGGTGTGGCCTTCCAGCGAGCAAACTGAATGGGCATCTTCAATGGCTAGGGATAGAGCCTCTTGATCAACAGCTGAAACCATATTAAACTCCGCTTTCTAGGAAAATGGCTGTATCGGACACTCCTCGAAGCCTGCACCGATCTCGATCAAGGGGGGAGGAGCCTCCTCACCCATTCTGACCAATTTATTGCCCGGATGCGGTTCCAAAATCTGTAATCATTTTGAACTTTTGCCCTGGTCCTCCCCTGGGATCGCCAGCGAAGGTGTTTGATCTCAGGCCATTCTGTGTTAGGTTAATTATCGCCTCAGGCGGGCGTAGTTTAGTGGTAAAACCTCAGCCTTCCAAGCTGATGATGGGGGTTCGATTCCCCCCGCCCGCTTTGATCCTGTGCCGTGAGACGTCCCTGGTTGTCTGTGACAGATTGATCTCATCGATGCCATTAAACCGATGATAAGGGATGGTCGATGTCCCCCTTTCTCCCCTCAACCTTGCTCTAACGACTCTGTTTGTCCCAGCTGCGCCTTAACAGACTGGACCCACTGGCGGGTGCTGTCAATATCCAGACGATAGCTCAAGGGGTGGGCCACCAGCCGAGCTGTACTTTCGTAGAGCACCTCCAGTTCCACCAAACCATTTTCCTTCAGTGTCCTTCCGGAGGACACGAGATCGACAATGGCCTCCGACATTCCGGTAATGGGTCCTAGTTCGACCGAACCGTAGAGGGTAATAATCTCAACGGGCAAATCCAGTTGCCCATAGAAATAGTCATGGGCGCAATGCACAAACTTGGAGGCTACGCGGCTGTGGGGGGGCAGCTGACGCGCGGATCGGTAGGCACTGTTTTGGGGGACCGCCACCGACATGCGGCAGTAGCCAAACTGTAGGTCCACTAGCTGGGCCACGTTGGGCTGTTTCTCCCGGAGCACGTCGTAGCCCACAATCCCAAGCTGGGCCTGACCATACTCCACGTAGACAGGAACATCCTGGGCCCGAACCAGTAGCCCCTGCGCCTGACCCGTGGGATCGGCAATCTGAAGCTGACGATTTCCCGGCGCTAAAAAGGCGCTAAAGTCTAGCCCAATGGATTGAAATAGCTCAATACTCTCCTGGAGTAAAGCCCCCTTGGGCAGCGCAACGGTCAGCATAATGACGTAGAACTCAGTCTAGAAAATTACTCAAGCGTTTCAATTTTGACAGAGCCTTGGTCATTCACCCAAGCAATTTTGCCAATCTCGCGCGCCTTGGCATAGGCCAGGGAGTCCTGGGGCGATCGCGCCATGAGCTCAATCTCCACTCGCTGTTGAGCGCTGCGAAGCTGAGCCGCCTGTTGAAATACCCAGTGGGTAGCAGCGGGGGTTTCAGGAACCACCAGAACGTGGCTTTTGCGAATTTGCGTCGGTAGAACGGCTTTAGTTTGCAAGATGTGGTGGATCTCTTGAATATTCATGGAAAACCCAATGCCGGGGATGGTTTTACCCTCAGGGTGGTAGGAGCTGAGTAATTCGTCGTAGCGTCCACCTTGGGCCAAAACCTTCTGACCATTTTCACTCACCACATCGAACACAATGCCTGTGTAGTAGTCGTAGGTTTGGAGTAAACTCAAGTCCAGGGTCACCTGGGCGTGATTGGTAACCAGAGCAATTAATGCCTCCAGGTTGTGGACAATGGCTGCCTGGGTCTCATCTAGGGGCCATTGATGCAGCTCTCCTAGAACCTGCTCTGGACTGCCCCGTAAATTCATCATCGCCAAAGCCCGCGCCTGCTGTTCAGAATCCAGAGGCAAATCCTTAAGGGCAATCTCGTTCAAGGTGGCCATCGCTTCGCGAACGCCCTGTCGCTGGGTGATCGGAAAGCTGTCTAGGAGCGATCGCGTTAATCGGGCATCCCCGAGTACCAAATGCCAGCGGTCAAGCCCTAACTGCTGCAGGCTCTCGCCCAAAAGCATTAACACCTCTGCGTTAGCCAACAGACCGGGGCTGCCCAGGAGTTCCAGCCCCGCCTGGAAAAACTCATGCTGCCCGGTGGCGTTGCCTACGGGCTGGCGCCGAAAAATATTGGCAACGTAGTAAAGCCGCTGTGGGTAGGTAACCCCAGACATTCGAGTCACTGCCGCTCGGGCAATAGAAGCGGTCAACTCTGGACGGAGCCCCAAATACACGCCTTCCTCGGCATCCCAAACTTGAATGACGGATTCCGGTTTGACCGCGCCCCCTGCCGTTAAGGTTTCCATACGCTCCAGCGTGGGGGTAATGATCCGGTGATACCCCCAGGCCTTAAAGACGTCCCGTAGGCGATCTTCAATCCATCGTTTTTGGGCAACGTCTAGGGGCAGAAGATCTCGTGCTCCCGCGGGCAATTGATACATCATGAATGGAGATTATTTGTTGCGCGATAGAAAACCAAACAAACTGAACTTCTTTCCCGATGAGGTCTGGGATGGCTTTGCCTTGCTCGGGGTGGACTTAGCCGGACGCACCTTTTGAATCTCGTTCAGGCCCGCACGGGCCTCCTTGTTATTGGGATCGGATTTTAACGCTTTGGTGTAGTAAGCGCGCGCCATGGCTGGGGTATTGAGATGCTGACGATAGACATCCCCGATTAGGGTTAAAACCTTTCCATTGGTGGGGTCAATGGGGTTATTGCCTTCCACCACTTCCCGCAGTTCACGCACCGCTTCCACGTAGCAGGCTTTGCGAATTAACTCTTCGGCGCGGCGACAATATTGCTCAATCAGCGCAATATTAACCTCTAGCATTTCCTCCGGTGGTGGCTGATGCTGCACCGGGACATCGGTTTTGCTAACGACGGCACGATCTTCTGGGGGCGGTGGCGGCACCACTTTGGGACGAACTGGAGGAGCCGGAGAAGGTTTGGATGGCTCTCGAGCGGGTTCTTCCCGCCGCATCAAGTAAACCAGATTCAGTTCGCTTAAATCTTCAGTAATTGCAAGATAGTTCTCGAACGACTCAAGCTGACGATGGGATAGCGCCTCGACTGCGGCTTGATAGGAGGGGTCGATCTCCGGAGCCCTCAGCAAGGTAAGGGCAGCTTCGGACACAGGACTGACTTTGGCTCGATTTTGGGCAGATCGCTGACCCACCAGCCTAAGCAGCAGGAAATATTCCTCCAGGTTTTTGTCTTGAGATAGAAATTCGTAGGCCGGATTGACCAGCCGCGATAGCACCATGCTGGCTTGATCTCGATTAATGCTTAGATCCGCGCTATCTGGATGGAGTCGGCGCGCAATCTTGAGATATCGTTTGCGAATGACTTTTCCATCAGCGCCGAGAGGAACTCCTAAAATTGCAAAGTGATCCTGACAATCAAAGGAGGACAGTCCCCGACTTAGCTTGAGTTCTTTGGGTGGCATTCGCGTTTACTGATTTTTACTGAACGGATGGTTTTGTAAGGCGGATAGTTTTGTAAAACAATGAAACTGGATACAAAGCTTTTTAATCAAGGATTCCCCGAGCAGTCCCAATTTGGCAATCAATCGGGAAAGCTTGAGAATCGAATGTTATGAGGACGAAAAATGCTCCTGCCATTTTAACGCCTATTTTGTCAATCCTTGAGTTGGAAATCTAGTAGCGGCATCTGGAGTCTTCCCTGGCGCTGATCTCCCCTGGCGTCATGCTCCCCGGAGAGGTCATGAATCGGGTAGCGTTATGGAGTCTAAATCCAAGGGCTTAACGCGGCTGAGGACCTGACTCATGGCGCGATGCAGCCGCCCATTACTCGCTAAAATCCGACCGGAGGCTAAATCAAAGGGGCTCTGGTCATAGGCCGTGACCTGGCCCCCCGCCTCCTGAACAATGACCACGCCCGCGGCCAGATCCCACGGGGACAAGCCGCGTTCCCAATAGCCGTCAAGGCGCCCGCAGGCTACATAGGCCAAATCAATGGAGGCTGACCCTCCCCGGCGCACTCCCTGGGTCAGGTGCGTAAACTGACAGAACTCAGCATAATTGTTATCTGCTGTTTCGCGTCGGTCGTAGGCAAAGCCGGTCACCAGCAAGCTCTGGGCGAGGGTGGAGGTGTTAGAGACGTGAATGGGTTGCCGATTGAGGGTAGCCCCAAGACCGGTGGCGGCGCGAAACAGTTCCCGATGAAAGGGAACATAGACGACCCCTACCCTGGGAACTTGATCAATTAAAAGGGCCACTGATACTGCAGAAAATGGGTACTGATGGGCATAGTTGGTGGTGCCATCCAGCGGATCGATGGTCCAGAGATAACGGCTGTCGACCTGGCCCCCTTGTCCAGATTCCTCGGCGAGAATACCGTGATTGGGAAAATGCCGCTGGATAACGTTGAGGATTTCTCTCTCAGCGGCGGCATCGGCCTCCGTCACGAGATCTCCCGGTCGACCCTTTTCGCGCACGGTGGTGAGATTACCCCAGTATTGCTCTAGAATACTGCCCCCGGTTAAGGCGGCTTCGGAGGCAATATCAAGGAATTGGGGGTATGAATCGGTCATGGCGGTTCTTGAGGATCAGAGGCTGGGATTTGGCCTTCTCGTGGGAGCTTAGTCTTCGTCGAGGGGAAGCCCTTGGCGCACCCTGCCTTTGCCAAAATATTGTCCAAATTGAAGTTCGTACACTTCGTCCTCGTCCTGGGTTTCGGCCACAAGGTTGGATTCAGGATAGCTGACACAGAGCAGCGCGTAGCCCTGACGCTGGAGGTGGGGAGAAAGGCCCATGGCCTCTGGCTGGTGTAAATGGCCAGAGGACACCCGAACCGCGCAGGTGGTACAGGCGCCATTTCGACAGGAGAAGGGGAGCTGAATGCCCTGCGCTTCTGCGCTTTCTAAGATGTAGCGATCGCTGTCTGCTGTAAATTGATACCTTTGATCGCGGCGGCGATCATAAATTTGAATTTGATAGCTTGAGTTCATGCCAGCGTCTTTCGTAAAAACTATTTCCTTAGCGGTCCGGCTTCTGTTAACATAGCCTAATTGTAAGGCGCAACGAGCGTCCGTTCAGCAGTCATTTTTTGCTTGTCAGAAAAGCGCTGATTCGATTTACGCCCTGGAGAGATGGCCGAGTGGTTGAAGGCGCAGCACTGGAAATGCTGTTTAGGGGCAACCTTAACGAGGGTTCGAATCCCTCTCTCTCCGTTCTTCACCTTCTAATATCACCGCCATGCAAGCGCTATATCGGCATCGCCGTCAGACTCTCCTGGACAAAATCGGGCATGGGACGGTTGTGATCCGCAGCGCCCCCCTGGCGGTGATGCATCATGACGTCGAATATAACTTTCGTCAAGACAGTGATTTCTTCTACTTAACGGGCTTAGACGAACCAGAGTCGGTGGCTTTGCTAGTGGGCAACCACGAAGCGCATCAGTTTGTGTTGTTTGTGCGGCCGAAAAACCCGATCCTGGAAACCTGGACGGGCTATCGCGTAGGAGTGGAGCTAGCCAAGGAACGCTTTGGGGCAGATGCCGTTTACTCCATTGAAGAGTTGGATGAGCATCTGCCCCAGTACCTCGCCTGTGCGGACCGAATCTACTATCATTTGGGACGCGATCGCAGCTTTAATGAGACCCTCTTGCGCCATTGGCAAACCCTGTTGGCGGGCTATCAGCGCAGCGGCACTGGCCCCCTTGCCCTGGAGGATTATGGCCCGTTACTGCATGGTCAGCGCTTGATTAAAGATGATCATGAGCTATCCCAAATTCGAACCGCGGTGGAGATTGCCGTGGAGGCCCACAACCTAGCGCAGGCGCTGACGCAACCTGGGCGATATGAATACGAGATCCAGGCCGAGATGGAAAAGGTATTTCGCGCTCAAGGGGCGATGGGGCCAGCCTACCCCTCTATTGTGGCCGCAGGTGCCAATGCCTGCATCTTGCACTACACCAGCAACAATACCCAGATGCAGGAGGGAGACTTGCTTTTGGTGGATGCTGGTGCGAGCTATGGTTACTACAATTCTGATATCACTCGCACCTTTGCGGTGGGCCAGTCCATGAGCCGCGAACAGCAGGCGCTCTATGAACTAGTGCTGGCCGCCCAGAGGGCGGCCATCGCACAGGTTCAACCGGGCCACCGCTTCAATCAGCCCCATGATCAGGCAGTGCGGGTTCTTACGGAGGGCCTGGTCGATCTGGGTCTGTTAGTGGGCGAAGTGGAGACCTTGATTGAAGAAGAGGCCTACAAGCCCTTCTACATGCATCGCACCAGTCACTGGCTGGGACTGGATGTCCACGATGTGGGTGCCTATAAAGAGGCCTCAGGGGAATGGCGATTGCTGCAAGCGGGGCAACTGCTCACCATTGAACCGGGACTTTACGTTAGTCCCACCATCGAACTGATGGAAGGTCAACCGCCGGTTCCTCCTGACTGGCGGGGCATTGGTATTCGCATTGAAGATGATGTTTTAGTGACTGCCGAGGGCTGTGAGGTGCTGACTGCCGGAGTTCCCAAATAAATCCGTAATTCGATCCTTAATCCAGGGACTAGGAAAAACGAGCCGAAAAAAAGATGACTCCACCGGAGTCATCTTTATAAATCGCATCAATTGCACAGTCATGGCTCTTTTCCACTGGAGAGAGCCATGATTCTAAGCTAAAGGCTTGGGCTTGAGGAGAGTCCCCACTCCTGCTTCAAGAAATGCTTGTACATGGACTCTTTACGAATCATCAATTCATAAAGGCTGACCAGAAATTCTTGAGCTTCTTCATGGGATAGTCCCTTAACCTTTTCCGAAAAGGACCGGAGGTTAAACTCTTGTTCAAGCGAAAGCTGAAAAGACTCTGCCATAGTTGACTCCTAAGTAGATGGTTGCTCCTAGTTGTTACGAATCACATTATTTGATTGACAAAAATGTAATTCTGTAATTTATCTGGTTATAGCAGTGGCAACTAGTAATTTATGCTCATTCTGAACAATTCTGGAAATTTTGAATGAGTGAAAATAATTTGACCTGGCTCCATTAGGATCTGAACTGTTCAGGGAATGAACCTGAATTGTTTTTAAGGTTCCCCAAAGGCATTCTGAGTTTTAAACCTTGTCGAGATTTTGAGAGGGAGAATGCCTCTGTGGGTAGACCAAACGCTCTCTTTGGATTCAATCTGGATCTGCAGCGCCCCTTGGACGGCGTAGGGTGGTTTAGAAGCAAGGGCCGCTTGCTTGCAAGTTCCAGTCAAGGCAACGCAAAGGCTAATAGCTAATATACTAATAGCGAATATAAAGGTATAAAGGGGGCTCTATTCCCCCTTCAGGGAACGCCTTACTCCCTTGGGCGGGCCTTGGGCGGGGATGGTTCGTTTTGCCCCTGCCTTGGAGGGCTAGGTTGCACAATTAATTGTGCTGACTTTCCACGAGAATGACGGTGATGTTGTCTTGACCCCCTTCTTCCTTGGCGGCCTCCACAAGCGTTTCAGAGGCCTCCTCTAGGGGAACAGTGGCGTTGAGATATTTGAGGATCAGATCATCCGAAAGCTCTTCTGTTAAGCCATCGCTGCACAGGAGGAGGCGATCGCCAGCTTGCAGATCGATGGGTTGAATATCAATCCGACTTAAATCCTCTCGGCCCAGGCATTGGGCTAAGACGTGTCGCCAGGGATGTTCACGCGCCTGGTCGGCATCCAGCATCCCGGCACTAATGGCTTGGGCAATCCAGGTGTGATCTTCGGTCAGCTGCACAAGTTCCTCATTTCGATATCGATAGAGGCGTGAGTCTCCCACGTGGGCACACCAAGGCGATTCATTTTCTGGAAAAATGACCACGACCACAGTGGTGCCCATATCGCTACGTTCTGGGTGCTCCTTTTGATTTTCCAGGATGCTTTGGTTGGCCTGGACCAGGGCCTCACGCAAGAGTGCCTCCGGATCCACGGACTCTCCCCAGCTTGTCTCCAAATATTGACGGATGGCCTGGGTGGCAATTTGACTGGCTTCTTGTCCCCCGGCATGGCCTCCCATTCCGTCTGCGACGACCACGAAGCGTCCAGCCGGCTTGTCAATGTGGTAGGCATCTTGATTTGATTTGCGAACTACTCCAGTATCGCTTAACCCGGCGAACAGACGTTCCATGTTTTTCGCTAGAAACTGATTAAGAGGGGACAAAGGTCAGCTTATCCTGTAAAGGTGTTTCGGTGTAGTCATTGCCATGAGAATCACTCACCTCCTCTAGCTTTCCCCATTTCTTCAACAAAATCAGCAGCCAGGACCACTAAAACATGCGCTCATAGCGGTCGATTTTGAGCAGCAGCCGCAGAAAGGCAATCCCACTAATCAAGGCCAGTACACCGGGGATTAGGGCAATCCAAAAGAGCTGATTGACCAGTAAGATGGTGCCTGTGATAGTAAAGCTACCGGTTAGGAGGGCGTAGTTGGTGCCCATGTTGACGGAGCTGAGGCGGCGTAAGACCCGGTCGGTTTCAATCGAACGCACCCGTAAGCGGACATCTCCCTGCTCCAGCTTGTTGAGGGTGTCATCGAGGCGGCTGGGCAGCCCGAGGGCAGAACTGCTGACCTGAACTGCCTGTCGACTCAGCTGATCGAGAAGACCGCTATTTTCTGTATTGGGACTGTTTCCTCCGTTTGTCATAAGTTCTCCTGCAAAGGGTTTCGCAACTTCCATAAAGTTAAAGTCTGGGTCAAGACCTTTTCCAACCCCTTCCAAGGTTGAAAAGGCCCGCATTACAAAGGTAAAGGTGGCGGGAAATCGAAAGGGCTGGCTGTAGGCGATCTCATACAGATCATCACTGATTTGGGCCACGGACTGACTCTCAAAGGGCTGATCCATAAAGTTGTCCAGCATGTACTGAATAGACCTTCGGATAGGGCCTTCGTCTGCAGCCGGGGCAAGGGCACCCAACTCAACCAGTGCATTCATGACCTGTTGGGCATCCTTGCGGGCAATACCAAAAAACGTATTGAGCAGTTTTTCTCGGGTGACGGTGGCAATCTGCCCCATCATCCCGAAGTCGTAAAAGATTAATCCCCCCTGGGGATTTACCGCAATGTTTCCAGGATGGGGATCGGCGTGAAAAAATCCGTTGTGCAACAGCTGTCGCAGGTAAGCTTCAGCGCCGCGGCGGGCCACCAGCTTGCGGTCAATGCCTGCGGCCTCAAGGGCTTCGTAGTGACTAATTTTAATGCCCGGCTTGTAGGAGAGGGTGAGCACTTGAGGGGATGCATAGCGCCAATATACCCGCGGAACATCGACCCAACTGACCTCCCGAAAGTTGCGCCGGAATAAATCTGCATTCTTGCCTTCGTTGAGGTAATCAATCTCTTCATAAAGAATGCGACTGCATTCAGCATAGATGCCTAGCCAATCGCGTCCTGGTCCCCACTTGGGATGGTTTTGAAAATAGTGGGCGATGCCTTTTAGGATGCGCAGGTCAATGTCGAAAAGCTTCTTGAGTCCTGGGCGCTGAATTTTGACGACGACTTCCTCGCCAGAGTGGAGCTGAGCCTTGTGAACCTGTCCCAGGCTGGCTGCGGCTAGGGGAATCGGGTCAAAGCTTTTGAACAGATCTGGGATGGTTCTACCAAAATCCTGCCAAATGATCCGCTCCACCAGATCAAACTTAAAGGCTGGCACCCGATCTTGAAGCTTAGATAGCTCTTCGACATATTCGCTGGGAAACAGATCGGAGCGCGTTGAAAAAAGTTGCCCCGCCTTAATGAAAGTGGGGCCAAGTTCGAGCAAGGTTGTCCGAATCCAGATCGCTTGCTGACGACGACGTCGGGCTTTGTTGCTCTCCGTCATGCCGCCGCGATAGCTCCAGGCTTTGTTCATCAGCCAGCGCGAGGCGGTCAGTCTGAACACAAACAGCCAAATGTCGATGAACCGACGGAGGCGAGAATAGTTCTCTTGGTTCCACCGGTAAGCGTAGCGCTCCACCTTCGGGGGGGCTTGTGCGGGCAGGGAATAGGCGGGGGATTTTAGACTGTCTAATCTCACGACTGGCGGTAGCGTTGCAGGGTTGACCTCAACTGGGCAATTTCAGCCCGCAGCTCATCTAGGGTGGCTTGGAGATCGGCGGGGCTAGCTGCGCCCGGTGTTGAGTCAGGGGCTGAGGATTCCGCATGGCCTGCTCGATCCATGACCTCCTGCGTAAACTGACGCAGGCGATCGCGCTGTTCTGCATCGAATTGCCCCACAGCACTCATTAGATCGGTGAACTTATGCTCTATTCCTTCCGAGAGAACCTCAGCCGTTGCCCGGCCTAGGAAAAAAGCATGAACCAGTGGATTACTCATGAGTTAGAACTTTGACTGAAATGTTGCTGAAAGGCGTTGCAAAAATTATAACTCGGTTGCACAATCCCCCGGCTGATTGGCGGGCACCGATGAAAATAGACCTTCTTCTGCTAACGTATCCATTAGACCTTTTGCGCAGGGATACTCCCAATTAGGGCGAGTCGGTTGGATGCGAGAGGGTGACGTATTTCCAGTTTAGAAGCAGTTCGGAGACAGTATGGCCGAAGTTTTACTATTTAATGCACTCAGAGCTGCGATCGACGAAGAAATGGCCCATGATCCCACGGTGATGATCATGGGAGAAGATGTCGGTCACTACGGGGGATCTTATAAGGTCACCAAGGGCCTGTATAAAAAGTACGGCGATTTACGTGTGCTGGACACCCCAATTGCCGAGAACGGCTTTACCGGAATGGCCGTAGGGGCCGCGATGACCGGTCTCAAGCCCATCATCGAAGGGATGAACATGGGCTTTTTGCTGCTGGCCTTTAATCAAATCGCCAATAACGCCATGCTGCGCTACACCTCCGGGGGGAATTTTAAGGTTCCAATTGTGGTGCGTGGACCTGGTGGGGTGGGGCGTCAGCTTGGTGCGGAGCATTCCCAACGGCTGGAAGCCTATTTCCATGCGGTTCCGGGCCTCAAAATTGTGGCTTGCTCTACGCCCTACAACGCCAAGGGGCTGCTCAAATCTGCCATTCGTGATCCCAACCCGGTGCTCTTTTTCGAGCATGTGCTGCTTTATAACCTGAAGGAAACCCTGCCCGAGGAAGAATATTGGCTGCCCCTGGATAAAGCCGAGGTGGTGCAGTCTGGTGAGGGGGTTACGATTTTGACCTATTCGCGCATGCGGCATCACGTTATTCAGGCGGCTAAAACCTTAGATCAAGCGGGCATCACCCCAGAAATTATTGATTTAATTTCCCTGAAGCCCTTTGACTTTGAAACCATCGGAGCCTCAATTCGTAAAACCCATCGCGTCATGATTGTGGAAGAGTGCATGAAAACGGGAGGCGTGGGTGCGGAGCTGTCGGCTTCAATTATGGAGCGCTTCTTTGATGAACTGGATGCGCCGGTGATGCGGTTGTCCTCCCAAGATATTCCCACGCCCTACAACGGGATGTTGGAGAGTCTAACGATTGTTCAACCTCCCCAAATTGTTGAGGCCGTCAAGCAGATGCTGGCCTTGAAGGTCTAGGCTAAATTAATTGGGCGATTATTGGGGCAACGAATTCAGACGCTATTTAATTGAACAAGCTTGCGTTGCCGATGTCTTGCTTTGCTGAGGTAGGTTCCTGTGATTGGAAAACAGCGTATTATTTTGGGCCTGATTGCTGTCTTGGTGTTGGCGGCTCTGTATGTTTTGCTCCGCTTTCCCGTGCAGCTCGGGTTGGATTTGCGGGGTGGATCTCAGCTGTTGCTTCAGGTGCAGACCACCGAAGAGATTCCGAGCCTGAGCGAAGAAGACTTACAGGGGGTCAAGCAGGTGGTGGAAAACCGCGTCAATGAGTTCGGGGTTTCGGAGACAGTGGTGCAGGTGGCAGGCAATGATAAGATTCTGGTGCAGCTCCCTGGGGTGAATGATCCCAAGGATGCTGAACGCATCCTCAAGACCACGGCTCAGCTGGAGTTTAGAACGGAAGCGGCCAATGGGGATTTAAGAGCCCAAATTCAGGTGCGGGAGCAGGAGCGCTTTGATCTGCTGCGGGCCTTGCAGGAGGCGAGTGCCGCGGGTGACCCAGAGGCGATCGCCCAAGCCCAGGCCAAACTGGAGGCGAAACAAGCCCAGGTCAATGAACTCACCCAGCAGCTCTACGAAAAGACTGGGCTGACCGGAAAATATCTTAAAGAAGCCTTTCCCTCTGCCCGTAACCAAACCTGGGATGTGGCGCTGCGGTTTGATGCTCAAGGTGCGGATTTATTTGCCCAGCTCACCCAAAAAATTGCCGGGACCGGACGCACCCTCGGGATTTTCCTGGATGGGCGACTCATTAGCAGCCCGGTGGTGGGTGCTCAGTACGCCAGTACGGGCATCGTTGGCGGCACGCCGGTCATTGAGGGCAATTTTACCTTTCAGACCGCCAACGAGCTGGCGGTGCAATTGCGCGGCGGGGCACTGCCGCTACCGATTAAGATCGTCGAGAATCGCACCGTTGGGGCAACCCTGGGCCAGGATAGTATCCGCAGCAGCATCGTTGCTGGACTGGTGGGGCTGGGACTGGTGTTGGCGTTTATGGTGGTGTATTACCGCCTCCCTGGGGTTTTTGCCGCAATCTCGCTCTCCCTCTATACCCTCTGGACCTTTGCCATTTTTATGCTGGTGCCTGTCACCTTGACCTTGCCTGGCATTGCAGGTTTTATTTTGAGCATTGGGATGGCCGTTGATGCCAATGTCTTAATTTTTGAGCGCACGCGCGAGGAATTGCGGGCTGGCAAAACCCTCTATCGCTCGGTGGAGTCAGGGTTTAGTCAGGCCTTTTCCAGCATCCTGGATAGTAATTTAACCACCTTGATTGCCTGTGCGGCGCTCTACTGGTTGGGATCAGGATTGGTGAAGGGATTTGCGCTGACGCTGGCAATTGGAATCTGCGTCAGCATGTTTACCGCGGTGACCTGTAGTCGCACCCTCATGCTGTTTGCGGTTCTCAACTTTCCGGGGCTGCGCAATAACATCAAGCTGTTCTATCCTGGCAAAATTGAGCTAGCGTCTCAGTAGTTCTGTGCCCCTGTTCTTCAGCCGTATTGTCTATAATCTATGCACATTTCCCTTACGAAACAGCGCAAGACTTGGTGGGCCATCTCGGGGCTTGCGCTGGTGTTAAGCGTGATCGCCATGGGGGTCAGCTGGGTGCAGTTTCAGGCTCCCCTCAAGCCAGGACTCGATTTTGTAGGGGGAACGCGGCTGCAAATTGAGCGAGACTGCTCCGACCCCCAGGCTTGCGCCCAACCGATTCCCCTGGAGGAGGTGCGATCGGTTTTGTCCTCAAGAAATCTGGGCAACAGCAGTGTGCAGCTGGTGGGGCAGACCGGCCAGACCCTTTCCATTCGCACCCCGCCCTTGGATGAGGCGGCTCGAACTCCCCTACTCGAAGAACTTCGGGGAAAAATTGGCGCCTTTGATGAAGCCAAAACGCAAATTGATACGGTAGGCCCAACCCTCGGAAAAGAACTGCTCAACTCCGGGCTCTTGGCCTTGCTCGTGTCCTCCCTGGGTATTGCTCTGTATCTGACCGTGCGGTTTGAGTTTGACTATGCCCTCTGGGCGATCGCGGCCCTGCTCCACGATGTCACCATTACCCTGGGCCTGTTTGCGATTTTAGGCCTGACCCTTGGGGTTGAGGTGGACAGCTTGTTTATTGTGGCGGTGCTCACGATTATTGGTTTTTCCGTGAACGATACAGTGGTCATCTACGACCGAGTCCGGGAAAATCTGAAGGCTCACTCAGACGGGGCGGTGGCCGAGATTGTGGAAACGTCTGTTAATCAGACCCTGGCCCGTTCCATCAACACCAGTCTAACCACCACCCTGCCGCTGATCGCAATTTTTCTGTTTGGTGGGGCAACCTTAAAGTACTTTGCCCTGGCTTTGATCGTGGGATTCATCTCCGGGAGCTATTCCAGCATTTTCGTAGCCAGCTCGGTTTTTGCTTGGTGGCGGGAACAATCCTCGTGAATTCTGGAGTTGTCAATGATGGGTTGTCAATGATGGGTTGTCAGCGATGGGTCGTCAGCGATGGGTCGTCAACTATTTGAGCTAATTGAACTTGAGAACAACACCCGCCTGTACCGGGAAGTGATGCGCCTGCACCAGATCGGGGTGATTGGGCGCTGGTGCCTGGTGCTATCCCTGTGGTTAACCATTGGCAGTGCTAGCCTTTGGAGCCTGCGAAAAACCTTTGGGTTCATGCTGGATTATTTCACTTGGGCGGCCCTGCGTTACGGTCTGCGCTACCATTTTCTGGCCGCGATGGGCCTCGGGCTTTGCGTGGGCATGACGCTGGCGGTGCTGATGTGGCAAAGCCGCAATATTATTCGCGGCCTACCCCAGATGGAGCAGCGGAAACTGGTTGACCAGGTTCTAAAAATTCGTCGCCAGGGGGATAGTCACCCGCTCTGGTTATGGGTGTGCCAAGGCAAAAAAGCTTGCTAGACCAGTTGGCATGGGTAGGATAATGGCCAGCAGCAGTGCCAGGGAGACCAGACCGAGGAGGTCCCTGGCATCATTGAGCTCACAGACATCATTGAGGGCAGGCTGGCTAACCACGGGCATAAACAGCAGAAAAATTGACCAGAGCAATAGACTCGGTTGGATTAGGGAAAGCAGCAACAGCAGCAGTCGCGACACATGGCCAATCAGCGCGGCCTGGCGCTGGCCAAACATGGCATGAACCATCTGGCCGCCGTCGAGCTGGCCCACGGGCATCAGGTTCAAGGCCGTCACCAGCAGTCCTAACCCACCGGCGATCGCCACTGGATGCAGGTCAATCCGCTGCTCCAGGCCAAGCTGGGCGCCGTAAATCACCTTACAGAATAGAAAAAACAGAAAGGACGCCTTTGGGTCAAAGGCCTGGGTGGGCAATGCTGTCTCACTGGTGGGCACTGGAACCACCTCAGAATGCACGAGTCCCCAAAGGAGAAAGGGCAGGGTTGCCAGCAAGCCCGCCAGTGGACCGGCAATCCCCACATCAAACAGGGTGCGACGATTGGGGATGGGCGATCGCACCTGAATAAAGGCTCCGAAGGTGCCCAGAAAGAAGGGGGAGGGGATGAAGAAGGGCAACGATGCTTTGAGCCGATAGTAGCGCGCCGCCAAAAAGTGACCCATTTCATGGACCCCGAGGATGGCCATCAAGGCCAGGCCATAGGGAAGCCCCTGTTGCAGGAGAGTCGGCGTTTTAATCAGCTGTTGCGGATCCAGGTCTGGCTGGGCCATTGAGAGCCCAGCCAGGGTGGTGGTGAGCAGGGTGGTGACCAAGAGCAGGGCCACGATGGCGTACTGCATTCCCTGAGATTGCCCCTGACGCTGACGTTGGGGATTGGGAACCAGGGCAAAGTAGGGCTGGTCGGGCTGGTTGCTCTGAAACAAAATTAAAAACCTCTCTCCAAACTGGCCCTGGATGTTTTCCCGAATGGTTTGGTAGGCAACGGCTGGATCAGAGCGTAGCTGACCCCGACAGATCACGGCCTGGGGTCGGTAGTCAATTTTTTGTAAATAGTAAATAGACCAGGGGAAGCAGTGCTGCAACTGGCTTTCCTCCTGGGAATCTAGCACTTTTTTGGGCTTGCTGGGTTCCGGGGTAATGCCTGGAGCCTTTTCCTGATCTGGGTTTGCGCTAGGTGTTGGTTTGCGTCCAGCCTGCACCAGCAAAATATAGGACAGGGCGCTAAACACAAAGCTGACCACGAGCAGCCCTTGGGGAAGCGATTGCGAATCGCCGTAGAGCACTGTCCAGATTCCCATGATAAATGCGGGAATCATCAGCACAAACCAAAGGAGCCAAGCCGGAGTTTGGGTGATCGGGGCAACGCGATAGCGGACAATGAGGTATAGGGTAAACCCCAAAACAAACAAGATCCAGTGCATGAAAACTCCCAGCTGTGAGTAAAGAACCTCAACTCGTCCTTGATTCGATCTATGCCTTTTCTCCCAATCGGCACACCCTTGGAGGAACGGCTTACTTTATTGTAAAAAATCACGGGAACATCTTGATTGATTGTCCCCCTTGGGGAGAGAAAACCCAACGGTTTCTCCAGGCCCATGGCGGAGTTGATCGCCTGATTGTGACCCACCGCGGTGGCCTGAGTCCGCAAATTCCAGAGTTACAGGCCCACCTTGACTGCGAAATTGTCATTCACGAGCAGGAAGCCTATCGGGTGAGGCCTCTGGTGGTGCAATCCTTTGGTGAGGATTGCACTTGGGCGGACGGCGATCGCCTGCTTTGGACCCCCGGTCACTCTCCTGGTTCAAGCTGCTATTACTGTGCAGCCCTGGGCGGCATTTTGTTCTCAGGCCGTCATTTGCTGCCCAACGCCCAGGGCCAGCTCGCCCCCCTCAAAACCGCTAAAACCTTTCACTGGCCGCGTCAGCTGCAACAGCTGCAACGGCTCGTCCAAGAGTTTTCCCCTGAAACTTTGCAATACATTTTGCCCGGTGCCAACCTCGGCCTGCTGCGCGGGCGCAAATATATCGAAAACGCCTACCGCCAGATCCAGGCGGCGCAGCAGGCCTTCCTTCTCCTTAAGCGGCCGGGGTCAGGGCGTTTTTGAGGCTAAAGATCTTCTCTAAAATATCGGAGACCACCTTGTCTGGTGTGGAGGCCCCTGAGGTGACTCCCACCACGATGGGGCCCTCCGGTAGCCAGGGATCCTCAACCGTGATCGGCTGCTTTAGCGGTTGATGCTCCACGCGATTGCCCGGACCAATGCGATCGGCGCTGTCAATGTGGTAGGACGGAATTCCGCGCTCAATGGCAATCTCTTGCAAGTGAGTTGTGTTGGAGGAGTTGTAGCCCCCGATGACCACCATTAAATCAACTGACTGCTCCACGAGCTCGAACATGGCATCCTGGCGTTCCTGGGTGGCATCGCAGATGGTATTAAAGCTCAAAAAGTGTTCGTTGATGTGGGCCGGGCCGTATTTCCGAATCATGGTGCGCTCAAAGAGCTTACCAATGTGCTCCGTTTCCCCCTTGAGCATGGTGGTTTGGTTGGCAATCCCCACCCTCAGCAGGTCGGTTTCGGGATCGAAGCCCTCGGAATAGGCGGGGTGAAAGCGTTCAAGGAAGGCTTGTTTTTTCTGTGCCCGTTCCTGGGGCGTCTGACCTGGGTCAAGGATGTAGTCACAGACCTCTTGGGCCTGCGCTAGGTCAAGCACCACCAAATATCGATCGGCAAAGGAACTGGTGGCAATGGTTTCTTCGTGCCGATACTTGCCGTGAATAATGGAGGTGTAGTCGTTTTTCTTGTGTTTTTCAACGCTATTCCACACCTTGGATACCCAGGGACAGGTGGTATCCATGATCACGCATTCCTTCTCCTTGAGCAGCTGCATTTCCTGCACGCTGGCGCCAAAGGCGGGCAGAATGACCACATCGTTCTGGTCGATTTGGGAGAAATCCTTATGGCCCTCGCTATCCACCGCGATGAAATTAATTTGCATCTCCTTGAGCTTCTGGTTCACCGACGGATTGTGGATGATCTCATTGGTAATCCAAATTTGCTCCTGGGGATACTGCCGCCGGGTTTCATAGGCCAGGGCGATGGCGCGCTCAACCCCCCAGCAAAATCCGTAGGCTTGGGCCAGCACAACGGTGACATTGCCACGGGTTAATTTGAAGCCCTGACGTTGAATCTCCTGAATGAGGGTGCTTTCGTATTCCTCAGCAAGCAGTGAAGACACTTCGGCATCATGGCCAAACCCTTTCCTAAAATATTTGTCAGACTGTTGCAGCGATCGCTTAAAGGCTTTTGTGTCCATGGCGTTGTTGTCGGTTAACCGTTGAAATTGAACAGGTGTACAATCCCGCTGCCGCCGTGAAGCTGGCTGGGTGAGGCTTATGTACTGAACTTTACCCTATCCCTGGAGCCAGGTCATCTGGGGCCGCAGGTCCCCGAGGACTGACTGCCCGCTCCCTAGCGAACGCGATCCAGGTTCTGTAGCTGCTCCTTGGCTGCTTGCAGGAGTTGGGACTGCTCTCGCTGGAGAGCCTCAAGCTGGGCGATCACCTCCAGGAGGCGATCGCGCTGGGAACTGGCTGGTGCACTGGACGCTATGGTCCCCGGTGCAATCAAATGCAGTCGCCTGCCAGCGGCTTCCCAGAGGATCTTTGCCAGCCACCATGGCGACTTCAGCAGCCGAATCCAGAGATTTTCCGTGATCTGCACCAGCCCCCGGAGCAGTCCCCAGAGCAGGTAAAGCCCCAGAAACCCCAGAATTAAACTCAGCACGGGGTGATGCAGCAACCAGTGAATCGTGGGGTACAGACTCATCCAGGCTTCGCTGAGCTCTAGAAATGGATTAGTAGAAACAGCTGCCATGGTGATGCACCGAAGGCCCTTGGCCACGGTCTAACTCGATGGGTGATGGTGGGCCTGAATGACGGTGTGGACGTTGCCCCGAGGGGAAAAGTCCCCCTTGACCGTGATCGACCGGGGATGACAGGCGGCTACCAGATCATCCAGGATGACATTAACCACCTCTTCATGGGAAATATAGCGATCGCGGAAACTGTTGATGTACAGCTTCAGGGCCTTGAGTTCCACCACCGTTTGGTCCGGCACGTACTCCACCTGGATCGTGGCAAAGTCTGGATAGCCTGAAAAAGGGCACTTGCAGGTAAATTCGGGCAGCGCCACCTGAATGGTGTATTCTCGCCCCACCCGCGGATTTGGAAAGGTGGTCAGCTTTCCGGCTTCAATCAGGCGTTCGCCATACTTGAGGGGGGCGCTGCCCTCAGGGCGCCCTTGAGTTTCTACCTTTTCTACATTAGATTCCATAGAGTTTAAGGGCAATTCACGGCCCAATCCACAAACAGATCTCGCTAAACTTTACTCATGTTAATGTGCAATCTACTAGGATTGCTCTAGTTCTGTTTCTAGTTCCGTTTTTAGATTGGGTGGTGGGTTCATCCTTGCCACTCAAGCCTTGTGAATCTAAGTTCCTCAATCCCTATGACCGACATGCTTCAGCGCTGCTTTGTCGCCTTCCTGACCTTTCTGTGGACCCTGGCGATCTGCTGTCAACCCGGCTACGCGGCTTCAACCCTAGCGATCATCTCGCCAGGCGCAACGCCTCCGCCCCACAATTTTGTTTCGGATGCCCTGAAGCACATGGGATCGGCCGTGGTTCGGATCGATACGGAGCGACGCATTGCCCGCCCTGCCCTAGACCCGCGCCTGAATGACCCGTTTCTGCGCGAGTTTTTGGGCTTAGATGGGTTTCCTAATGTGCCGCGAGAAGACCTAGTACGTGGCCAGGGATCGGGCTTCATTATTGATGAATCCGGGATCATTTTGACCAATGCCCATGTGGTGAATGGAGCTGATACGGTGTCAGTGACCTTGAAAGATGGGCGCATCTTTGAAGGCGAGGTGCGCGGGGTCGATGATGTTTCGGATTTGGCCGTGGTGAAGGTGGTCCCGGGGAGAGATCCCCTGCCAACGGCGGATTTGGGAGATTCAGATCAGATCCAGGTGGGCGATTGGGCCATTGCCGTGGGCAACCCGGTGGGGTTGGATAATACTGTGACCCTCGGCATTGTGAGCACGCTGCACCGATCCAGCGCAGAAATTGGTATTCCCGATAAGCGCCTGGAGTTTATTCAAACCGACGCGGCCATTAATCCGGGGAATTCTGGGGGACCTTTGTTGAATGAGCAGGGCCAGGTAATTGGCATTAATACCGCCATTCGAGCTGATGCCATGGGAATTGGCTTTGCCATTCCCATTAACAAAGCAAAAAGTTTAAAGGATCGCCTCGTGCGAGGAGAGAAAATTTTACATCCCTACATAGGGCTGCAAATGGCTAACCTGACCCCGAAGCTGGCCCGTCAGAATAACCAAGATCCCAATTCACCGATGATTTTGCCGGAAGTGGAAGGGGTTTTGGTGATGAAGGTTATGCAGGGAACCCCCGCCGAACGGGCTGGAATTCGCTCTGGAGACGTGATTGTGGCCGTGGATAATCAGGAGATTCAGACCGCTGACCAGATGCAAAAGCTGGTGGAGCAATCCCAGGTGGGACAACGGCTGACCCTTTCCCTGCGCCGGGGCGATCGCAGCCAAAGCGTGACAGTTCGTACCGGCGAGCTCTCGGACGCGGTTTAGACCGTGCTGCAAAATGCTTCGGCCCATGGCCATCAACGACAACCTCCTCGTGCCGCTCTCTGGTTGGGAGTGGGGACTGTGGGCCTGTGGCTGCTGGCCCTAGGACTGCGATTTTGGGGACTGGGACGCTTTAACACCCTCGTTTTTGACGAAATTTATTTTGCGAAATTTGCCCAGAACTATCTCACCCAAACGCCGTTTTTTGACGCCCACCCCCCCCTGGGAAAATATTTAATTGCCCTCGGTATTGCCCTAGAAGGCTTTAATCCCTGGGGATTTCGCTGGATGAACGCTCTAGTGGGATCCTGGATTCCGTTAATTGGGATTGGTCTGGCCTTTCAGCTGACCCGTCGAACAGGGGTTGCCTTGCTGTGTGGCTTTCTGCTTTGCCTGGATGGGCTGTTTCTGGTGGAGTCTCGCTATGCCCTTTTAAACATTTACCTGGTTTTTTTCGGCTTAGCCGGTCAGCTTTGCCTGATGCTGGCCATTACTGCTCCAGGCTGGAGACGTCGTGCCTGGATTGTGCTGGCGGGATTACTGTTTGGTGCGACGGTTTCGGTGAAATGGAACGGGTTGGGATTGCTGTTTGGGTTCCATCTGCTGTGGCTAATCGTGGTCGGGGTGGGAGGGTTTCGTCAGATCCTTCAAAAGACAGGCCTCCATAGGTCAAAGGTCAGGGGGCTAGCGGGAGAAAATCCTTCCAAAGAGGCTGCTCTGCCCCTGCAAAATCTGCGTTGCCTCACCTTCTTTGATCTGTTCATTTTGCTGCCTCTGGTGGCTCTGATCGTTTACGGGCTGCAGTGGATTCCGCATCTGATGCAGAATCCCGGCTATAACCTCTGGCGCCTTAACTATGAAATGTTTGCCTATCACTCGCGGGTGGGAAGCGGCGCTGAAACCCATGCCTACTGCTCCACTTGGTACAGCTGGCCCCTGATGCTGCGCCCGGTGAGCTATTTCTTTGAGCGCGCCCTGAGCCTTGCAGAACCGCTGCCAATCCTGGGGCCGACCCTCCCCATGGCCGCTGCTCGCTATTTTTACAGCGTGTATGCCATGGGTAACCCTGTGCTGTGGTGGTTCTCCACCCTGGCACTGCTGTGGGTTTTGGGGAGGGGGCTGATTCAGCTCGGGTGCGCGCTATTCTGGACAGACTCTGCTGTCTCCTCCTTGGCGAGCTGGGTCTATGCCTATCTGGGGGTGAACTACCTGGCGAACCTGTTGCCCTGGGCCGCTATTAGCCGTTGTGCATTTATCTACCACTATCTTCCGGCTAGCTTCTTTGGAACTCTAGCCTTGGGATGGGCCATTGTAGAGCTGCTGCGATCGCGTCACGGCGGTGTTCGACAGCTAGGGTTTGCGGTGCTGGGACTCTGCGTTGGGGGTTTCCTCTTCTGGCTACCCTTCTTTTTGGGACTGCCACTCACCCCAGAGGCTTGGCGATTGCGGCTCTGGTTTGCCAGTTGGATTTAGCCAGTTAGAGGTAGCCAGTTGGATTTAGCAGGCAGGGGGGAGGGGCTGAGGGTGCATAGAAGTGAGGAGGCTTAAAAGGAAAGTTGCTGGGTTAGCAGATTGGCGGCATCCGCCCCCGAGAGGGGCGGTGCATAGAGGAATCCTTGACCAAAGCAACAGTTTAGAGTAGACAGGCAGTGGGTTTGCTGGTAGTTCTCAATTCCCTCAGCCACGATCTCCATCTGTAGGGCTTGGGCCATGGAAATGACGGAACGCACGATGGCCTGGGTTTGAGCGTGGCAATTTAATTTTTGGGTAAAGCTGCGGTCAATCTTGAGTCCGTTCAGGGGGAAAAAGTTGAGATACTGCAGACTAGAGTACCCCACGCCAAAATCATCCAGATAAATATACGCCCCTAGCTCTTGGAGTTGCTGCACCAGCCGCAGGGTTTCTTGATCTCGGTTAAAGATACAGCTTTCGGTTAATTCTAGATTCAGATAGGCAGGGTCGAGCTGAGATCGATGCAAAATGTTTTGGATAGACTTTAACAGATGAGGCTGGGCAAACTGGCGAGCCGAAAGATTGACATTAATGCTGGGCTTTGCTGGGCCTGGCACCATTCCATGCCAGGCACTCATCTGCGCGCAGGCAGTCTGGAGAACCCATTCACCCAAGGCTTGAATCAGGCCCGTTTCCTCAGCAATGGGAATGAATTGATCTGGACTTAATCGGCCTAACTGGGGGTGGTTCCAGCGCACTAATGCCTCAAATCCCTTCACGACTCCCGATTTAAGATTAATAATAGGTTGGTAAAACACTTCAAATTCATCCTGCTTCAGCGCCAAGGGCAACTGCGCTTCCAACTGGGAGGCCTTTAACCGTTGAGCATGGGCCTCCCGGTCAAATACGCGATAGCAGCCTTTTCCCGCAGACTTTGCCTGATACATGGCCAGGTCTGACTGCTGCAGCAGGTCTTCTCCAGTTTTAAAATCTGGGTGACTCAGGGCAATGCCAATGCTGACATCAATGTAGAGCTGGTGACCATTGACGTCAAAGACCTGCTGTAAATCCTGATCGACCCGTTTAGCCGCCGCTTCTGCATCCTCAAGGGTTTGGATATCATCGAGCAGAATGACAAACTCATCGCCCCCTAGACGCGCAACAGTGTCGCCCGGTCTGACCAGACGCGAGAGCCGCTGGGCAACTTGCACCAGAAGCAGATCGCCAATCTGATGGCCAAAGCTATCATTCACGGGTTTAAAGCGATCTAAATCTAAAAACAGCACCGCAAATCGATAGCTGGAATTGCGCTGCATGCGCCCCAGGCAGTGATTGAGCCGATTTAACAGCAAGGCGCGATTGGGAAGTCCAGTGAGGGTATCGTGAAGGGCGTTGCGGGAGAGCAGGGTGGCTTGTCGAGAGCGGCGAATGGACTCTCCGACAATGGTCGTAAATTGGGAGAGAGTTTGCACTTCGCGATCGCCCCAGTACTGGAGATCCTGGTGGGCCTCTAGCCCCAAGACTCCTACTAAAGCGCCTTGGTCCATCAAGGGCTGCAGGAGAATGGATTGGACCGTTTGGACCCCTATCAGGGTTTGAAGCTCCCAGGGTAGCTCAGGGATGGCGCCGACAATGGAGTGCCCCAAACTTAACTCATGCCAGAGCCAGGAATCTGGAGTTTTTAAGGCGTCTTGCACCCAAGGCCTGGGATGACCGGCGCGCTTTAGATAGTGAAACCAGGAAGACAGATGGGCTGAGGGTTTTGCCCACCTCTGGATCGTGGGCTGGTTCACAGCCCCATCTAGGTAGAGTAGATAGGCTACATCGGCTTGGGTAAGCCCGCAAATCTGGGCCAGGGCACGGCTGATGCCTTGATGCAGGTCCGTTGACTCAAATAAACTCCCGATGGCCCGCACCATTCCCTCTAAAAATTGAGCGTAGTGCTGATCGGCTTCAATGGACACAGGGTTAACCACTGCATTCTCCTGAACAATCACCCCCCTATAATTTCCCTAAAAATCAGAAAAACCTTCACGGGATTCAGAACAAACCCCGCCCAGGGAACCGTCATCTCTGGGCGGGGTTTAAAAAACATGCCACCCTGCTCTCAAAGCACCGTAGAGTAAATATCGTTATGGAGCAAAATAGGCACCCCTCATGCAGATTGGGATTGTGGGACTAGGGCTGATCGGCGGATCTTTGGGACTGGATTTGCGAGAAACCGGTCATCGAGTCTATGGTTTGAGTCGATCTTCCCAGAGCTGTGAACTGGCGCAGGCCATGGGCGCTGTGGACGAAGCGGCCACTGTACCAGAGATCCTCAAGAACCTGGATATGGTGGTGCTCTGTACCCCCATTGGTAGCATGGTCAAGGTCTTTCATCACATCCAGCCCTATCTTGCCAGCGAGACCGTTGTCACGGATGTCGGTTCGGTCAAAGCCTCGGTGGTCAATTCCCTTGAGCCGCTGTGGCCAAACTTTCTCGGTGCCCACCCCATGGCCGGTAAGGCAGAGGCGGGAATCCAGGCTGCTCAACGTCATTTATTTTTGAACCGTCCCTTTGTGGTGACGCCTACCCCTCGCACGGATCCGGTGGCCCAAGCGCGAGTTCAAGATCTGGTAGCAGCGGTAGGGGGAACGCTCCACTTCGCGGACCCGCAATCCCATGATCAAGCCGTCGCCCTGATTTCGCACCTGCCGATTTTTGTGAGTGCAGGGCTGTTGACGGGTTGCCTGCAAACGGAGGATTCGGCGGTGCTTACCCTGGCAAAGTCCCTGGCCAGTAC
>NZ_JTHE03000008.1 GCF_000817775.3 Lyngbya confervoides BDU141951 | reverse complement strand
GATTGGTTGTAGCTGATTTTCTCTTGCCGTTCGTAAAACGCTTGGGTGCGATAGTCCAGCATTTTGTTGTAGACCAACCGGACGCAGCCCACGGTTTGGCGCAAGAGGGTTTCTTGCTCAGGAGTGGGGTAGACGCGATGAGGATCGGGGTTTCTCGGAGAAAACTGATGATCTCAGCTTCTACTCCCAGCTCCACCCCCCAATCTAGTTCACAGGAAACGGCCCCTGAGATTCAGGCTCCCCAGGCTGAAAAGATTCTCTGTGTTCATTGCCAACGAACTGCCACCAACGGCATCAAATGTCACGGCATGTGCGTTGCGGACAGCGACTATTAGGGAACAGCGAGATTCAACAGCAGACATTACCCCGGCAATTGCCATTGCCAAGGAAAACAGAGAAGGCCAGGCATCACCACTTCGTTGCAGGCGAGTCTGCTGGCTGGATTTAAAACGCCTAGACCATCAGCCCCCCTGACAAATTAAGAATATCTTCAGCCTGCGGGGAGAGATGACTGCTGCCGCTAAAATAGCTCATATCCAACACCGGTTGAGATTGATGCACCTCCGCCCTGAAACCTTCAACGGTATTGCCCCTGCACCGATTAGCAACACAGGTCCCTACACATTTTCCATGATTCTTTAGGAGAACCGCAATGGACTTAACGACAGCTTACCTGGGTTTAAAGCTGCGATCGCCCCTCGTTGTCGGTGCCGCAGCTCCCCTGAGCGAAGACTTGGACATGCTCAAACGCCTTGAAGATCATGGCGCTGCCGCCATTGTGCTGCATTCTATTTTCGAAGAGCAAATTCACCAGGAGGCGCTAGATCTCCATCATCATCTGGAGCAGGGCACCCATAGCTTTGCCGAAGCCCTCACCTATTTCCCAGAACCGAATTTGTTTCATGTCGATGCCGACTTGTATTTAGATCATATTCGCGCCGCCAAAGCCAGCCTTTCTATCCCCGTGATTGCCAGCCTCAACGGATCTTCCCTCGGGGGGTGGGTAGACTATGCCCACCAAATTTCCCAGGCAGGCGCCGATGCCCTGGAGCTGAATCTCTACGCGATCCCCACGGATATTGATTCTAGTGGCGCAGCGGTGGAAGACCATTGTCTAGAGGTGGTTCGACAGGTGAAGGGCACGATCAATATTCCCTTAGCCGTCAAAATCAGTCCCTTTTTCAGCAACATTGGATATATGGCCAAACGGCTATCGGAAGCAGGCGCCGATGCCTTGGTCCTATTCAACCGATTCTATCAACCCGATATCAATATCGAAGATCTAGAAGTTCAGCCGCGCCTGTTACTGAGTACGCCCCAGGATCTCCGCTTACCCATGCATTGGATTGCCTTGCTCTACGGACGCATTGCCGCGGACCTAGCCGCCACCAGTGGGATTCATGATGCCCAGGATGTGGTGCGCCTGCTCATGGTGGGGGCCAAGGCCACCCTGTTGGTCAGCAGTCTGCTCCGTCACGGAATTCCGTATCTCAGCCAAATTGAGCAGGATCTAGCCCACTGGCTAGCGGAGCATGAGTACGAATCCGTCACGCAATTGCAGGGAACCATGAGTCAGCTCAATAGCCCTAATCCTGAGGCCTTTGAACGGGTGCAATATTTAAAAACCCTGCAGACCTATTATCCTCCCTTGGAGCGGCGAAACTCCATGGCTGCCCAAGGATAAAACTCTGGCACCGGTGTTTGCCATCGGTGTTCCACAGCGGTTTTACATGATTTACAGAGCCTGGACGTCTCAAGGGAATAGAGATCTGGTGCCATGAAATATATCGATGAATATCGCAATCCTGAAGCCGTTCAACCCCTTCGCCAGGCGATCGCTCGATGCATCACTCGCCCTTGGAGGATCATGGAAATCTGCGGCGGACAAACCCATGCCATTATCAAATATGGCCTCGATAGACTACTTCCCCCGGAGATCCAGCTCATCCATGGGCCTGGTTGCCCTGTTTGCGTTACCGCTGCTGAAACCATTGATACCGCGATCGCCCTAGCTCAGCATTCTGAGGTCATTCTCTGCTCCTATGGCGACATGCTGCGAGTTCCTGGGAGTTTAGATCAAGGAGATCTCCTGAGTGCCAAGGCAACCGGATCCGATGTGCGCGTCCTGTACTCTCCCCTGGATGTTCTTAAAATTGCGCAGGAGAATCCTCAAAAAGAGGTGATTTTCTTTGCCGTTGGCTTTGAAACCACCGCCCCGGCCACAGCCGCAACCGTCTACCAGGCCAAGCAGCAGTCCCTGAGCAATCTCTCTTTTCTCGTTTCCCATGTGCGGGTTCCCCCGGCGATGGAGGTCATTCTCTCCGCCCCAGACTGCCAAATTCACGGGTTTTTAGCCGCCGGTCATGTTTGCACCGTCATGGGAATGGGTGAATACGAGGCGATCGCAGATCGGTTCCAGGTTCCCATCGTCATTACGGGCTTTGAGCCCGCGGACATTCTTCGGGGAATTTATCATTGCCTGCAGCAGCTAGAGGCGGGATCTGCGCAGGTCGAAAACCAGTATGCCCGATCCGTCCGTCCTCAGGGCAACACTGCAGCCCAGCAACTCATGCAGACTGTGTTTGAAATCGTGCCCCAAACCTGGCGAGGCCTGGGCCAGATCCCCGCCAGTGGCTTGGCGCTTCGGCCTGAATTTGCCCTTTACGATGTCCGCAATAAGGCCTTCCCTCTACCGGCGCCGCCTGACCATACCCCGTCCCTGGAGTGCATCAGTGGCCTAGTCCTCCAGGGCCTCCAGCCGCCAACCGCCTGTCCCGTCTTTGGTGGGCGCTGCACTCCAGATCATCCCCTCGGGGCCCCCATGGTGTCCTCCGAGGGAGCCTGCGCCGCCTATTATCGATATCGCCCCTCCGCAACCTTTTAGCCTCTCATGTCATCGTCTATGTCATTGCGGCCGCACTTTGGCCCCTGTCCCCTCCCAATCCAGCATTATCCCCAGGTGCTCATGGCCCACGGTAGCGGGGGGCGCATGATGCACCATCTCATTGAGCAGATGTTTCTGGCAACCTTTGGCAATGAACAAACCGGGCATCATGACGCAGCCTGTCTGGATTTATCCCATCCTCACATTGCCTTTACCACAGATTCCTACGTCGTCTCGCCGATCTTTTTCCCTGGGGGCGATATTGGCAGGATGGCCATTTACGGCACCGTTAACGATTTAGCCATGGCAGGCGCCCGCCCCCTATATCTGAGCCTCAGCTTTATTCTGGAAGAGGGGCTATCGATGGAAACCCTTTGGCAGGTGGTGCAATCGATTCGGTTTGCCGCGAATCAGGCCCAGGTCGCCATCGTGACGGGCGACACCAAAGTGGTGGAGCGAGGGAAATGTGACGGTCTTTACATCAATACCTCGGGAATTGGCAGCATTGAGCATGCATGGGATATTTCCCCTGCCTCAATCCGCGCTGGTGATGCCATTTTGATCAATGGGGACCTTGGCCGCCACGCTATTGCCATCATGGCCCAACGAGAGGGATTGGCCTTTGAAACCACCCTGGAAAGTGACCTTGCCCCCCTGGCTAGGGCGGTGCTGGCGTTGATCGAGGCCGGAGTGGAAATTCACTGTCTGCGAGATCTCACCCGTGGCGGCCTGGCGACAGCGCTCAATGAACTGGCCCAAGCCGCTCATTGTTTGGTGCAATTGGGGGAAACAATCCCGGTGAGCGAGTCTGTTGCAGGGGCCAGCGAAATCCTGGGATTAGACCCGCTTTATCTGGCCAATGAAGGTAGATTTGTCGCGTTTCTTCCACCTTCGCAAGTTCAGCGGGCGATCGCCATCTTGCAAGCGGTGGATCCTGATTCCACCCCGCAGCAGATCGGCGTCGTAGAGGCTGATCTCCCCCCCTCCCCTCCACCGTTCTGGGTGAAAATGCACACTCCCTTCGGCGGCAACCGGATTCTTGACTATCGCAATGTGGACGGGCTGCCGCGAATTTGCTAATCGTCCTGGATGGCTGATCAGCCCCGATGCCGGTGGACTCTCCGGCAAGGATGGGAGCAAACAGGCTAAAAATCTTGATCCCCTCCAATCTTGAGGCGGTGAGAGGTTAGAACGTAAAGCGTTGCGACCGGAGCCATTGTGATGAAACCCTGGGAATCTGCATGGATGATTGTGGCGGTGTTATGGGTGGTCCTAGCTGGCGTCTGTGCCGCTTTGTTTTGGACTCAAGAGCCCGATCAACCTCCGCAGCCTGAGCCCCAATCCCTAGCGATCTAAACCCGATCGGCGCTGCTGCTGGAGACGATTAAACTCGGTTTCTTCCACCGTTAACAAAGCGGGAGCCGAGGGGGGACGCATATCCCACTGCACCTCCGATAGGAACAGCAGCGTTCCGGCAATAATCATGCCGGAAAACAGGTAGGGGAAAGTGCTGAAATAGGGCAGCAGCAGGACCCCCGCCCCATGGATTGCGCTGGCCAGGCAGAAGGTCCGCGATCGCAGTCCCCAGCCCGTCAACAGGTAGCCCAGAGCGCTCAGGCCTAGCCAAATTTGGCAAAGATTAAGCACCACCCAGCCCCAACCCAGAAATATCCCGCCATCGGTGAGCAGGACCCCCATGAGCATCAAGAGCGTCCAGGTATACACCACCCAGCGCAACTGCTCCACCTGCACCCAGAACCAGGCTAGGGAAGCCATGATGACCACACCAACCCCCGTGAGCAGGGACCAGAGAATGGCCTGATCCCGCCAGTTCACCGGAGAAAATTGGGCAACGGCAAAAATAACGGCTGTGATCCAGCCCCATACCAAAAAAGTTTGATCGATGCGGGTGTAAACCCCAGAAAATAGCTGAATCTTTCCAAGGCGATACTCAATGCGCAGCAGTCCCCTCAAATCCTGAACGTCTAGTGCTTCTTGCTTACAGCGGACCAGGGGTTCATGCGGATTGAAGAAACTCATGGGATCTGTAAAACTACTCCGTTGGGAATTTAGAATCAATGTTTTTTGAATTGTATCTTAAGAATTGTAACGTAGCCGGTTCACCCCAATTCTCCAGACTGGGGTGAACCGCTAACGGGCTGGGGGCAAACCAGGGAGTGGGCTTATCCCTGGCGATTCTGACGCATGGATTTCGTGATTGCTTTCCAGCGTTTTTTACGGTTGCGCTGCGCCAGGGGATCTTGCTGTCGTTGCACATGGGCCTGCTCCCGCTGGAGCTTGCGATAGCTCTGCAGGCGCTGCATGGGGACTCTTCCCTCAGCGATCGCCTCCTGAACGGCGCAGCCGGGTTCCGACTGATGCTGGCAATTGCGAAAGCGACAGCTCTGGGCCAGGGCCTCCAGGTCGGAAAACGTTTCCTGGAGACTCTCCTCAGCCGTCCAGAGCTGGAGTTCCCGCATTCCTGGAGTATCGATGAGCAACGCTCCCGAGGGCAGCTGCAGCATTTCGCGGTGGGTGGTGGTGTGACGCCCCCGGCTGTCGTCAACCCGCACGGCCTGGGTTGCCTGAACAGCTTTGCCCAGGAGCTGATTGGTCAGGGTGGACTTGCCCACGCCCGAGGAGCCCAAGAGCGCAACGGTTTGTCCTGGCTGCAGGTAGGGATCTAGATCCGCAATCTTATCCCGAGTGAGGGCACTCAAGGCCAGAATGGGGACCGAAATGGCAATGTTTGCCACTGCGCTTAACTGATCCTCAATATCCTCGCAGAGGTCGGCCTTATTGAGTACAATCACGGGATTGGCTCCGCTTTCCCAGGTCATCACCAGATATCGTTCAATTCGGCGCAGATTGAAGTCATGATCTAGGCCGCTGACGAGGAAAATGGTGTCCAGGTTAGCCGCAATGATCTGCGCTTGGGTGCGAGTCCCCGCGGCCCGGCGCGTGAATTGGCTGGTCCGCGGCAGCACGCCATGAATGACGGCTGGATGAGTCTGGGTCTCCATCACGACCCAATCCCCCACCACCGGAAAGTCCTGAATGCTGTGGGCCTGATGCCGAAATTTGCCGGAGACAACCGCCGTGCAATGGCCCTGGTCCGTGTAAAGGTGATACTGATCTCGATGGGCGATCGCCACCCGGCCAACGCCGTAGCCCTGCTGGGCATAGGGGGCAAAATGTTGCGCCAAGCGATCGTTCCAGCCTAAGTGCTTAAGCTGCATGGTAAAAAATCCTCTCGGTTCAATGACGATCAAGATCGATAGCCGCTGTGCTATCGACGCGCACCGCAGAGGAATCTAAGAAGGGTCTGAGATGAAAGCCTTCTCAGGCGTTAATTCCCTACAGTGCTGGATACAGTGACAGAAATGGCGACCGACTCAGCCATAGGATGTTTCTCCAGCATCAAAACAAGTTCCAGTATAGCCAGGATTTACAGACCTTGTGGAGTGGGCACTATTCTCCGGCTGGTATTGAGCCCTGGGTTGCGACTTGGGTTGCGACCTGGGTTGCGAACAAGGATAGATCACGCCATAACGGGGAAGGACGGGATGTATCATGCACTGGCGCAGTATTCAGGAGACAAATCATGCGGTTATTTCTAGCCCTGGGAGCTATCTTTGGCGGATTGGCCGTGGCAGGGGGCGCCTTTGCGTCCCACGCGCTGAAGGCACAGCTGAGTGAGCGATCGCTGGAGATCTTTGAAACGGGAGCGCGTTATCAGATGTATCATGCACTGGCACTGATCGCCGTGGCGATTTTGGCTGAGCAAGGACAGGAGAAGGCCCTGTGGTTCACCATAGCTGGAAGCGCCTTTACCCTGGGGATTGGGCTATTTTCCGGGAGTTTGTATGCCCTGAGTCTTTCCGGGATTGGCTGGCTAGGGGCGATTACGCCGCTGGGGGGCGCGGCCCTGCTAGTGGGCTGGGGGTGTGTGGCGATCGCTGCGCTCCAGCGTTAATCCAGGGCTAAGCGTTGAAACCCTTGGACACTGATGACTGATGATGGACCCGTCGGGGATTTTCCAGAGGGATGCCTTGCGGCCTGACGCAGCAATAGTCTTCGCAGACTGACGCGTTAAAACCGATACTGGCGATCGCTGACCCATAAGCTCACCGGCACACTCTTCCCACGATCGTCCACCTTAATCTCCACCACAAACGCCGTATCGGACGATCGCTGCACCTGGCTAATCTGTTGGTTAATCGACTGTCGCTGATCCTCTGGCATGTAGTAGGTTTCTAATCCATAGACCACTTGCCAGCCCTCGGAGTATCCCCTTAGGGCAATTTGATTGGCGGGCAGAGAGGCTGGGCGATCGCGGCTGACTCTCTTAGGTTGCCAGGCCACCGGAGGTTCACTCGACAGGGCGGGCGCTTCTAAGATTACATAAACAGAGGTGGGCTGATATCCCTCCTGAAAGATCTCGGGGCCACCAGGCAGGTTCGCGAGGACCTCCGGATTAGAGATTTCATAGCGCAGCGTTTGGGAGTAGCCCCGCAAGAAATCGTAGGGGTCCACCGGAACTGTTTTTAAGGTCACGGTGGTTCCGGTGGCATAGGTGATCGCACTCTGGGTGGGCACGGCAATAATCAAGGCCGCTTGCATCAGCATGGGCAGCCAGAAACGCCAGGATCCCATTGGAAGAGGCTGATCCGCTGATTTTGCATGGATATCAGGCGCGATCGCCGGCAATTGAGTCTTAGCCTGCGATGGATTGATAAGGTCTGCCGAGTCCGTCGAAGTAGCCCCTGAGTCCGGGTCTAAGTCCGGGTCTAAGTCCGGGTTTAAATTGGGATCTAACCTTGGATCTAAGTGGGAGTCCTGCATAATTAACGCTCCGGTAGTAGGGCAGGGGGAGAATGGGATGAACGGCTTTGAGCTTCAAACCAGAGGCCCGCGGCAATGACGCCTATGCCGCAAAGGATCAACACAATCGCCTTGAGGATCAAGCCCGTGTTGTATTCAAACATGCGGCTGATAATCCCCAGCACCAGCAAGCTCATGCCCCCCCAAAAGCGATGCCGGATCCCCAGCAGCAGCCCATCGTGCAGGAGCGCAAACGCCAGGAAAAAGAGGATGCTGTTCATCGCCACTGGCCCCACCCTGGAAAGGGTCGCGCCCTGCAGATGGAAAAAAACAACGCCCCACTGGAGACCTAGCAGGCCCAGCAGCGATCTAGAGTTTAACCAAAGCGCCTTGGGAACCGGCTGGCGCCGGTGGATCAGGTGCCCCCAGGCAAGCAGCGTCAGGATGAAATAGGCCAGAAAGGAAAGCGACAGCCAGGCCAGGTGCGGATTTTGCAGATTCCTCTCCACGCCCAGCCAGCGATCCATTTGCCACAGCCAGCGAAAGGAAAACCAGTAAGTTATGAGGCTGATCCACCAGCAGCTGATGGACTGGCCGATGGCTTGAAATGGGTCACGGGATTGTCGGCCCTTGGGTCCCGCGAGGGGGACCGAGGATCGCGGAAACAGTCTGAGTCTCAGTGTGGATCTCAGCGTAGATCTCAGGGCAGACCAGAGGTTGGCGTGATAGGCCCACAGCAGGGCTGGCGGTAAGGTCAAGGCCCAGGCCATGGCAATGGGGGCAGGTGAGGTTGTCCAAGCAGCAGCCGGATCGCGCGACCCAAAAAAGATCGTGGCAAACCCAACTGCCCAAAGCCCGTAGAGAACCCGAGATTGACACCAGTGGGCTAAGGGCAGATAAAGAAGGGTAAACAGCAGCGGCAGATGGACCATGGCTAGATTAATCCAGCCCGTTTCACCGGGAGTAAGGGACTTCCAATCAATAAAGTAGCCCACAATTAAGCTGTTTGGTAGGGAATGGTGACGAACCAACGTCCCAAA
>NZ_JTHE03000007.1 GCF_000817775.3 Lyngbya confervoides BDU141951 | reverse complement strand
GTCTTGCAAAACTAGCTTATCTCCTCTTTTCGCAATCTTCAGAAATGACCTGATTTTTTTAAGCCTGAGTAGTTACGGGATTAGTGGTAAATGGGGTTGCGTTTGTCATTCGTGCTGAGTTATTTCGTCGATACGATGCCAACATCATTTCTTCGTTCTTGCTCGCCTCACCCATTATGGGCGTGATTTTGGGGTATGGGTTGCTCGCAGATCCGCTAAATTGGTGGGTGGGCTTGGGCGCTCTGTTTGTCGCCTTTGGGATTAGATTTGTCTATCAGAGCAGCTGATTGCGGGGTCTTAATTTTGATCGCTTTGACGAGTAAAGCAGTTCTCGCGATCGCACAGAAAGAAAAATGAGTTGATACTTTAAGGACCATCATCAGGCAAATCCGCACCGGCCCCGGCGATACCTATTTCTCTAGGCGCGATCACCTTGTAGCCAGCCCCCACTATCCCTCCTTTGTCAAATCGGGTTCAAGACTTGATTTCTCGTTCGCTGAACCACCGCATCTCCGTTCAAGCATTCCACAGGAACAAAAGAGGGATAAACCTCGTACTGGATTTCTATCCGAGTGGTTATGACCGCCCTAAAACCCCTTTTAAGCGAACTGGATCATCAGTAATAAAATAATCAATTCCCCGCTGGGTTAACGATTGGACAAGCTGCAGTTCTTTATCTGAGGAGATTTTGTCTCCTAACCATTTTGAGTCCTGGGAAAAAACAGTCCAGGCTCCAATGGCTAAGCCCTTTTCATGCACCCGTTCAACCGTGTCCTCATCAAACATATTCAGGCTCATGTTGGTCAAGGTTGACCCGACCCGCTTGCCCATCCAGCTTGACTCCATCAGATTTCTAAGAAGGCTATTTTTGATAAAAACGGGTGAATAGGTAAACCCAGATTCAATACCAGGATAGCAACGCTCTAGCCAAAGTAATGGCCAAAGGTTAAATGAGGTGACAAAAACATCTTTTTCAAGACTCATGCGGCGAATCAAATGAGCAACCTCTGACCCCGTTCTCCGTTGTCCAAAGTCTAGACTATAGGCTTTAATCTCAATGTCAACAACAAGTTTTCCTCGTAATTCTTCGAGGACATTCTCTAATAATGCAATCTTTTCTTCTCGACCATAATCAATCACCTTATCTCCCACATCTAAAGTCCGCCTGATGGTGAGATCTTGAATTTCTGGCCAAGTCATTTCTGTTATGTCACCTGATACACCTGTCAGTCGTTCTGGATTGATGTCATGAAAAACCACAAGTCGTTGATCTTGGGTCAGAAATACATCCAGCTCAACTCCATCGAGTCCCAACTCTATCGCTCGCTGGAATCCAGCCATAGTATTCTCTTGATGTTCTTCGGGAACGCCTCGATGACCCAGAACATAAGGTTTTTGTACCTCACTGAAAAACTCTTCTTTTCTCATGGCTGAATCCCAAGCTTAGAAGGTATTGCTATAACATAAGATTCTTTTCTTAGAATCGGAAGACTTTATCTCAAAAGTTAAATAATTCCGTCGAATAATGAGATAACTCTGATTGCGTAGAGCCAAAGCTGCTCTTGCTCAAATTTTGGATACGATTGAATGGTTTGTGTTGTCGTGCCATCTTAATATTTATTGCCTAACCACCACGAGTTACATCTCACCGCGTCGGATGACAAGGCATCATGAGCCACCCATTGAAAGCAGGTCACTTTGCTCCACGAAAAAGCGATCGCACCTTTCCAGCAATGCGATCGCGGTTTTGAAAGCGACTTGTTATTTTCTTGAGTCTAGAGGCTCCCTGCCTCTGAGGATGTCGTCCAGATTACTGACAATTGGCTAACCACCGGTCAGCTCTGAGCGATCGCTGACCGGTATTGGGGCGGGTCTTTCGGCTTGGACCCGATGCACTAGCTTAGCGGCACCCCGATCGGGTCACTCGATACGCCCAGAAACTCTTCCATCCTTACACTCGCAAGGTCAAATTTGAAAAGCTGGTGACAAGACTCGAACTTGCGACCGGCTGATTACAAATCAGCTGCTCTACCAACTGAGCTACACCAGCAATGCTCAGCTATTATACACATTTCTGCCAGCGAGATCGACGAGAGTAACAAAGTTAATCGCTTTCTGAGGAGGGCGCAGACCAGGACCTCAGCCATTGCAGCATCTCAGCGGGAATCGGCGATCGCCGTCGCTGCTGCCGGTCGATGCAAACATGGCGCGTAAGGGCTCGACTGACCAATTTTGGGTCCGGCTGCTCGCTGAAAATTTCATAGCGAATTTCAAACATTGCCTCGCTGAGTTGATGAGGCACCAGATAGACCCTTTGCAAATCGCCACAAAAGGCCGGTTGTAAATAATCCACACAGGTGTGGGTAATGGGAATTGCCGTTGGCGCCTGCTCAAAAAAATCGCGCAGATTGATACCGCACTGGAGGAGAGACTCTTCATAGGCAGCGTGGCAAACCGAGAGTACCTCTGCAAAATAAGCGACCCCGGCCGCGTCGGTTTCTCGAAAGCGAACCCGATGATGGTAGGTAAAGGCCATGGCAGTGTAACCAGAGAGGTGATCGCAGGTGAGAGGTGATCGCAGGTGAAATGATGCATTATGCTTGTACTGCCAACTAACGCCCCTCGTCAATCGATCGCCAATGAGTTCAGCTATGGATGCCGAAGATCTCTTGACCCAATATGCAGCCGGAGTGCGTGACTTTAGCCAGGCTAATCTCCAAGGCATTAGCCTCTTTAACCAAACCCTCAGCTTTGCAAACTTGAGCGGTGCCAACTTGAGTCAGGCCGATCTCAGAAGCTTAGATTTATTTGGCGCAGACTTAACCTGGAGCAATCTTCAGCAAGCCAACCTGGCAGGCGCCAACCTGACCCGTGCCAACCTGCGGGGGGCACATCTTGAAGGCGCGGACCTGCGGAGCGCCAACTTACGCAAGGCCAACCTGCGCGGCAGCTTCTACGATCAGACCACGCGTTTTCCCGCAGGATTTCGGATTACTCCTCGCTAACCAGAAAGGCCGCACCAGCTCCAATGGCTTCCGCGCTGATATTAATAAATCGATAGAGGGCCACTGCCCCAATGAGTAATCCAGGGGTCAGGTAATCGCTCAGCACATTTAGGGCAGAGGCCTCAAAAACGCCCAGCCCTCCGGGAGAAGGAATCACAAGGCTCAGCAGCCAGGCAAAGCTAAATCCACTCACCAACGGACGGAATGCATCCCAATCTACAGGCGTAAAGGCAAAGACAACACAGAGAAAGGTGAGTCCCCGCATGGTCATGAACAGGGTCGCGCCCAGCAAAATATGAAAGGGATAGTGCTGCATCTCAACAGCCTGAAATTTTTGACCTTGAAATCGTCGAATAATCTGCCAAGCTAGACGCAAAACCTGAGGATGCAGCGCGATTAAAACTAGGCCCAGACTGAGAAACTTGTACTGAGGATGCTCATTGTTAAATAGGGCCAGCCCCAGGGCACCCGCCACTGTGAACACCGGCTCGATCATGACGCTCAGGGTCGTTGGCTCCACAGCAATCCCCTTCTCCCGAGCCGCCATGACCCGACCATACATATGCCAAACACTTCCTGGAATGTACTTGGCTGGCGAATTCTTTAAAAACGTAACAATCATCCATCGCTTCGGCGGCGTCTCCTTAAAAGAGGCCAGAATCCAACCCCAAATAAAGGCGGACCAGATTTGGGCGATCAGAGCAATCCCCAAGGCGATCGCGCAGTACAAGAGCGCATGGGACTGGAGCTGGAGAGAACGCACTTCGTGCCAATTTCCTGCCAGGGTTTTGGCTAGAAACAGGAAGGTGGCTCCAAGCACCCCCCAACGCAACAGAGGAGATAGATAGCGACGCATTGAATGGTCCTATGAATGCTGTCGATTTGTCCCTAGTTTGCCCAGGAAGACACCCTTGGGATCAAATGGCTCGTGAAGATCACCTGCATAATTAGCAGATATCCTGACATCGATCCATATCCAGGACGACAAAAAAACAAGAAAGTTTATAGTCCTCCGAAATAAAAATCAACAAGCCGGAGTAAAGCGCCCTGGCCGCGCCGGGGAGATCATCCTCAGGGCAGCTTAAGAAGCAGGGGCCTTTTTCTGCAGATAGCGGTCGTACTGACGGAGGGTCATCCGCTGAATTGCAATAATGGCCGGATTAATCTCCGCATAGTGACGCTGAGGATTCAGATCGTAATTATGTTGCTCACTTTCCATCATGCTGCGATCTTGGGCCAGAAACTTCTCCAGAAAAAAGCGTCGCAGCAGAGGCACCAAAATGGGCTGCAACCGCTGAATTAACCACTGGGGCAGCCGCACCCGAAAGAAAAATAGGGCAAAGGATCGACTTTCCTGAGGTCCCACTGGTAGCCGCATCAAATAGAGCGAGGAAATCCCTTCTAAGGAGGTTGCATAGTTTGGATAGTGATACTCAATGGTGATCGGCAGAGTGGTTGTCTCTCGGGCATCCTCAGCCAGGCCTAAAAACTTCGCCATTTTGCCCCGGTAGGAGACGCTATATCTTGCCAGCACCGCATTCTCTGTTTCCTCTAGCGTGAGGAGTACTGGGTCAAACCACCCCTGAAGATCTTCGTGTAAAAATCCATGGAACACATCCATGGTGTTCTCATTACAAATTGAAAAATGAGCTTGAAAGTGACCGGTGATGGGAATCATCAGCAGACCCGGCTGACCAAACTCAGGAATCGAGAGAAGGGGGATTTGATCCGCCAGCTCAGTCTCCCCAGGAAAGATCCAAACAATGCCGTAGCGCTCTTGAATGGGAAACGAGCGCGCTCGCTGAGGCGGAAGTTTTTGATCAGAGGGAAGATAGGGAATCTGCACGCAGGCGCCCTGGGAATTAAACTCCCAACCGTGATAGGGACACACCAAATGACAGCCCTTGACCCTGCCCCGGTGAAGTTCAACTCCCCGATGGGGACAGGCATTTTCTAGGGCCTGGAATTGGCCCTGGCTATCTCGAAACACGGCGATAGACTGATTCCAAATCGTCACTGGCTGAACGGTTTCAAGGCCAAAGTCCTTAGCCCAGCCCACGGCATACCAGTGATTGAGATTAGGACCAGCTTCCCGCACTGAATTACGAACAGTTTGCGGGATCAGTTTGGTTGCAAGTTCCATAGGGTGGCGAAGTCACACAAGCACAGCACAGTCTAGCTGATTGGCAAGCCACTATTGTCTAGACCGCGATCGGTCTATCATAAACCATTAAAAACGGTTCACGCCGACTGGCTAGACTAGGCCCTAGACTAGCCAGCTACAGGATAGCCAGGAAACGGATGGTCAGGGACGAGACTCCCGCCTAATTTTCGGAAAATATCTGATTTTATTACGCGGGGTTTCGGGATCTGGGGTTCGCAGATTGATCAGGTTCCCTGCTCTCCCTGTGGAATCAGCCTCAAGGGGATGTTACGCCGCTGGCACCGTCTGTTGGGCAATGCACGACTCTAGCGGTTCTTGAGATTGCGACTGAATGTAGGTCCAAGCACTGGCAATGGTGCTGGGCAGCACCCCCACCAGCTTAGCCAACACATCATTGGGCACGCTCTCCACTTGATAGGGATCAAACTGGTCACAGAGATGTTGCAGGATGGCAACGCCACGCTCAAGGGGAGAATCTGCCTGACACAAGTGCTGCATGGCTTCAATGTCCGCGATTCTCTGCTGAAATGCAGCCTGGCGCTCCGTTTTATCCGCTGGCACCGTGATTTGCACCTCTCCAAGGGTATAAACCGTCACACACTGCAAATCAAAGAGCCCCCCGATGGCTGCACCATGGCTCACAAACTCAGCAAAAAAGGGCTTTTGAATAATAAGACCGGCGTTGTTGCCGCCACCAATTGATAAAAGTTGACCACTCTTCAGCATCTCAACGGGTTCTTTTCCCTTTGTTAGACTTTCGTCACCCATGGTTATCGCCCTTATTTTCATTAAGCTACAATTTCCCAGCGTTTACCGCTACACAATCCTTCCTGCAGGGATGCGACTGGTCTGAGATTGAATCATTCTGGCATTTTTCTTCCTTGAGAGTTTCAGTAAAAATACCAAACATATTGCTGATTCCCGATGAAAGTCAGGCATTAGCCCAGCCGTCAAAAACCGCTCACCTCCGCTCTAGACCTGTGGGTTGCATAGAATGTGGGTTACACAGATCATGAATTCTAACAAGTATAAATTTGCTCTTGACGTATAAATACTTTTTCCCACTCCCCAGGCAACTCACGAACCGAAGAACGTCCTCCCCAAGAACATCATCGGAGATCAGTCAAGGTGTCCTGGCAGAGCCCCCAGCCCCCAGAGACGAGAATTGGGAAAACGAGGTTCCAATGGGCACACCCCTTACATCTCTGACAGCCGCGGGGGTGAGAGTATGTCAGAATAGGAGGCGTTCAGGACATCTGCGTCAATGACTGGCTGCTTGCTGAAACATACGCCTGAGCCTAGACCGAGAGGGGCCTGATCCCCTGTACCTCCTCATGCGTCACCTCTGCTTACCCTAGTCCGTCCCCGTTCATGCTATGCAAAACTTTGATCGCTCTGACCAAATAGAGGGTGAATTGCTGCCAGAAGAAACAAATGCGGCCTCTGATCCCATGAGTGTTTTATTGCGCGAAGATGCTGCTGTGGAACCGGATGAGGAACGCCTGTATACCGATGAGTTTATTCGCGCCAATGAAAAGGCATCTCGGTCCCTGTTTCTGGGGTTTTTAGGGCTGGCACTGCTGGGCACAGCGGTTGTGGCTTGGTTTGTACTATCCAACTCTTCCCAGGATGATCCTGAGGCGCCATCGGAGCAACCGGTTCAAGTTCCCGCCCCGCCCCCTGTGGATTTTAATCTGGAGCAAAGTCCAGTGACGATCCCCTCTCCAGTACCTGGGGCACCCGTGGAATCGGGAGATCAGCCTGTCAATTCCACCCAACCGCCGGTGTTCCCGGCCAATCCCCCAGATTCTTCAACCTCCTTACCCCAGAGTAGTCCCATTCCTGGAGGACCAGTGCCCTCGCCTCAACCCGATGCTCAACCGGAAGGGACCCTTCCCCCGGCGCCGCCTGTTCAAACGCCCTCAGATTCTGAATGAACGCTTTGGTAATGGGGGCTGGATTTACCGGGTCCAGCGTGGCACAGTTCTTGGCGCAGCAGGGATGGGCGGTTCTGGTGACCAATCGTTCGGGACAGTCCATTCAGGGGCTAGAAGTCCCTGTGGTCGCCTATGAGATGACGGAGAGTCGACAGGTAAATGGTTTGTCTCCAGAGCAATGCGAGCGGATCACCCATCTCCTGACCACCATTGCGCCAACCGCGGCGGGCACCGATCCACTCTGGACCGGAATGATGGCAAATCACGCGCACCTTGCCTTCCCTAACTTGCAATGGCTGGGCTATCTTTCCACCACAGGGGTGTACGGGGATACCCAGGGGGCCTGGGTGGATGAGCTGAGTCCTCCTCAACCTGGAAATGCGCGATCGCAGACTCGTTTCACCCTTGAGCAACAGTGGCTGGCTTCAGGGTTTCCCATGCATATTTTCCGGTTGCCGGGAATTTATGGGCCGGGTCGAAGCACCTTTGAGCGCCTCAGGATGGGAAAGGCGCAAAACATTATCAAGCCAGGACATGTGTTCTGTCGCATCCATGTGGATGATATTGTGCAGGCACTGTATCGGTCAATGATCGCACCCGCACCAGGCTCTATTTACAATGTTGTGGATGATGAACCCTGTGAGCCGCGGGAGTTGGTATTATACGCCGCCAAACTGATGGGAATTGAGCCACCGGATCCCATTCTGTTCCATCAGGCAGCCTTCAGCCCGATGGGACTGTCCTTTTGGCAAGAATGTCGGCGCGTGAGTAATCAGAAGATCAAGCAACACTTAGGGGTCAAGCTATTGTATCCAACCTATCGTGAGGGCCTCCGGGCTATTTTTTCTGCACAATGAACCCTTTTTCTGCCACGCCCCCGGACTGGACAGGTGAGGCCATCCACGCACTCCAGTTTTGCTGCCCAAGCTGTCATGCCGCTGCCGCTGCTGCCCAACAGGTATGGATTAATCGCCGATCGCCCGTGCTGACCGAGGATCGCCGCCGAGTTTGGCAAGAGTTTTATGGATGCGTTTGTGGCCAGGTTTGGTGGGCCTGGAGTGGCGATCGCCCCCCCAACCCAACCCTCTCTGATCCCCGGCCCGAATGAACTGGATTTATCGATCGGGGAACTGGATTTTATGCCCTCCCCAGCCCCTCGCCCTCTTGCACTTTGTGGGGGGAGCCTTTGTGGCAACAGCGCCCCAGCTGACCTATCAGTACTTACTGTCGCGACTGGCTCAACAGGGCTATGGGGTAATTGCCACGCCGTTTCTGGTGCAGATCGATCACCAAGCGATCGCCACTGAGATTGAAGCGCGACTGCGGAGCACCTACCGCGATCTTTGCCAGGACCGAGAGGAGACGGCGGCTATTCCCCTCTTTGGTATGGGCCATAGCCTCGGCTGCAAGCTCCAGCTACTCATGGCCTGTGAGTCCCCCTTACCCCGGCGCGGCAACATCTTAATCTCCTTCAATAACTTCAACGGGGATCGGGCAATTCCATTGATAGATTGGATTAATCTTCCCCTTTCGATCCAATTCACCCCAACCCCGGCCCAAACCCTGGACCTCGTGCGGACCGAATATTCTCTAGCAGAAAATTTATTGATTCGCTTTCAAACCGACACCCTGGACCAAACCCCAGAGCTGTTTCGCGGATTGATGACCCGATTTCCCATTTCAACCCTCTACAAACGCCTGGCGGGGAACCACCTCACCCCCCTAGGCCCCGCCTGGGAAGACTCTCCCCTGGGGACCTGGCCGCTGGAAAAGACAACGCTTGAAGGCGTCGGGCCACTATTGCGACAGACCCTCTATCGAGAGGTTCATCATCTAGAACAGGTCATCTTAGAATGGCTCAATCAGCAGATCGCCTCCAATACTCGCCTATAATTGACGCCCATAACGCTCAAGAGGCCCATCGTTCCCCAACGTATAATAAGGGACGAGATGGCAGGCTGATGTGCCCAAGCCCGTTATGACTCGCTCCCTCCTTTCCCAGGTAAAGT
>NZ_JTHE03000006.1 GCF_000817775.3 Lyngbya confervoides BDU141951 | reverse complement strand
CCAAGCCAGACGATACAAAAATTTTACACAGCCTCAAATGCCCACACTGCATTCTGTCCCGGATTAAATTGGTGGCCCTTATTCTTTCATCAATAGTCCGAACACTTTTAAGCTTTGAACGGAGGAATAGGGGGTTCAGCCGTTAATTGCCAACGAGAAATCAATACTTTCAGGCTTTGTTTTCAAAAACGTTCGGATTTGTTGATCATGAGTCTGTCAACTGCGGCACATGCGGCCTCCCATATCCTGGCGATCGCCTGCTGCTCAAGCTGCCCGATCCGCTCTCTGTGTAGACCAAATTGCTCCCTAGCACTTTCAGAGATTGAGGCTCCCCGTCTTCTAACCCATAGCCCAGCTGGAGGATGACTGCTTCTCATTTTGGCAATTTCTCCAGTAATTTCACAGCTATTCTTGGATCTCTTCTTGCGCGATCGCCTCAAAAGTCTTCAGTTCATGCTCCCGGCGACTCCTCTTGGGCTTGTTTTCCTTTTGCCATATATAAACCGGTGATTTTGTGGTGCATGGCCCAGCTCAATTTCCTGGGCCACCCTAACCAACGGTACACGCGCGATCGCCTTCGTATATTGGCTGATGCCGTCTCTTTGCATCTGGTTTAATCCCTCCTGTTATTAAAGAAGAAAATAGCCTATGCAGCCGATCTCCGCTGATTATTCGCTTATTCTTTTAACCTTTGCCCACATATTTCCGTAACGCCTCCACATCTTTCCCGCGATTGTGGGAAACCTCCACCTCCACACCAATTTCCTGGTGATGCTCCCACAGCTCAGCTTGATGCTCTTCACAAAACTGCTTAGCCGCCTTCCGATTAATCTTGAAGACCGTTTCCAAAAACCCTGGATTGATCACAAAGGTCTGGTCCGGATGCTCACGGTTCCATTCCTGCACCTGATGAAAAATCTCCGTGGCTCGCTGCACTGCCTGACCCGGCTTGCGACCTGCCTTGCGCTTTGGGACCGGTTTTGACCTCACGCGCTGATCGCTGCTGGAATCACTCTCCAGGGCCGTCGTCGCTGCCTCCGCCTCCTTGCCATTCTTCCGGTTCTCCGGCTCCGGGGCTTCTCCAAGCAGCAGCTGCCGAAACTGCGCTAGCTTACCCTCAGCTTCCGCCAAGGCCTGGCGTAATCGCTCATTTTCATCCCTTAACCCTTGATTATCTTTCTGTAAATCTTGCAATCGCCTTTGCTGAGCCGCATCCAGCTGGCCTGATTTAGCCCACTCCAGATCCTGAAGGCGAGATTCCATGGTTTCCCGATAATCTAGCCACTCACGCTGAAGCGCCTCAAACCGATGCAGAATCGCTTGCTCAATCTCATGCCCCAGGCGATCGCTCGTTTCTTCAATCGCAGTCGGCTCCAGGGATAATTGTTCCTCTTCCATCTGTTCCATCTCCTCATCTAGCAACGGCAACTCAGGCACCGCACTTAGTTTGATTCCCTTATCCCGTAATAGATCACCCTTGGCATCGGTCAGCTGATACCGGAAGTAATGTCCCGTGGCGCTGGATTCTAGAACATGGCCCAAGTAGTGCTGCAGAAACGCATACTCATGGTGCTGGATCGGGCAGAAAAAATAGGTGGCGATCGCCCCCCACAGGCTGCGCAGGTTGTGAATGGTGACCGTGCTTTTCCCTTCCAGCGGCGGGACAATTTCAGTACGATTCAGCAGCTTGTTACACTCCCGATTCAACTGCACATCAAATTTGTTTAGCTCGGCCTTGAGCGACCCTCCCTCCAGCTTCATCAGGGCCTTAATATCTGGCATAGAGCGGAAGCGTTTTATCCCCGCCAGCAGATCCTCTGCCGGAATCAGGGTGACGATATTATAGCCATCACGCTCGTGCTTTTGCTGACCCGTGAAATGCAGCAGATAGGGATGCGCCGTGAGCATAAACGTCCCTCGGGCCACCACCTCCCCCATCCGCCGACCCGTGAGCGCAGCGATCGCGATCGCCAGGTGCCTTGCAGCAAAGTTGTCCTGGCTGTGCAGCAGATGGGTAATCTTGTTCAAGTAGCGATCCAGTGGGACCGTTTTAAGGTTCAGCAGCCGTTTTCGATTGACCTGGGCTTGTCGCCTGTCCAGCTGTTCATATTCTTCAGGGCTGTATTTAAAGTAGGTGAGCGCCCAGTGTTCATCGCGGGTTTCCTGAATCCCCGTGACCCGCTGCTGGTGAAGGTAGGTGTGACTATTTTCAGGGGTAAGCAGAATGCGGTTTTGGGCGATCGCCGCCTCTATCGCCGCCCGGTAGCGCGGGATATAGCCGCTAGCCAGGGTGATCTTGGCGTAGCCCTCCTCCAGCAGCGCGATTTCCGCCTGGCAGAGATCCTGGATCTCCTCCGGGGCATGGGTCACAGCCAGAGCCTCAAGGAAGGTCTCGATCAAGGTTTCAAGCTCCTCTTTCCGCAGCTTGGTGCGGCTGCCCTGAGCGATCCGGAAGCGGAATTTATCAAGGATGTCGGCGCGGGTGGGCATGGGTGCAGATGGGGCGATCGCTACTGAGTGTATAGCTATCCTGAGGGCGGCGTAAACAGGGGGTCACTTCACAGTTTTTCCGAACCGCACAGCCTAGGATATCGCTGCGTTCAAGCCGACTGCATCTTCACCCCTAAGACACCCACCCGCATAGACACCCGCGATCGCCTAGTGCCCTGCCCCAACCTGCCACACCATTATCCTGGCCTGGATCTACAGGCTTCTACAGGTGAATCACGCCGTCTCCCTCAATTCTTGAAGCAACCCGGTTCTGCTCAGACGATCCTTGGCAAGACCGCCAAACCTTCGTCATGGCATCAATCGCGACCTCCAGGGGAACTTCACTCAAGGTCTTTGCATGATGAAACTTGAGGCTCATCACGAGCTGAACTTCTTGGGCTCGATAATTCAGATTACGGCTACCCATGAAACACCTCTCTCAGGCTAAATGCCCCCACCCCTCCAATCTGACATAGAAAAAACACCTGATCAAGAAGGTGCAACGTTGCACAGCGCCCAAACCGGCCCGAGATCCCGCTGGAGTTGCAGGGGCGAGGGCACCTGTGACCCACAGACGTTGAGGTCGGCCCCCGTCGCTCCACAGTCCTGGGTTGCCCCGTCTGACACCCAAGCCAATATGGGTCAAAATAGAGGAGAAGCAGGCCAAAAAAGGATGCCTGACCTTACCATTTCAAGCTTTGAGCATGATTGATCCGAACGCAGCCGCTTGGGAACAACGCTATCAAGACGGTCAAGATCCCTGGGATCTGGGCTGTCCAGCGCCTCCCCTGAGCCATCTTCTAGCCTCCCCCCAAGCTCCAAAAGCTGGCAAAATGGCTGTGCTGGGCTGTGGCAGCGGGCAGGATGCCATGCTCTTTTCAACAGCAGGCTTCGAGGTGACCGGGTTTGATTTTGCCCCCAGCGCCATTGCGCGTGCCCGCACCGCTGCCCAGGAACGAGAACTGGATATTCGGTTTTTACAGCGCAATATTTTTGATTTAGAAGCAGAGTTCCTCCATGGCTTCCACTATGTCTTGGAACATACCTGTTTTTGTACCCTTGAGGCAGATCTCAGACCCCAATATGTCCAGACCGTGAAACGCTTATTGCGTCCGCAGGGTCAACTGATTGCGCTGTTTTTCACCCATCGTCGGGGGGGCGGTCCCCCCTTTGGCATCCAGCCCCAGGAAATCTTAGAACTCTTTCAGCCCCACTTTGATGTCCTTTTGTTTCAGGCAGCAAAGGATTCCATTGCAAGCCGCAAGGGAGAAGAACATCTGGCAATTTTTCAGGTGAAATTGCACGAGTGACCCCCCTTCCCCAACAGCCGCCTCTTTGTCCAGAGATCTCCAACACAGGCGATCGCCCAGCCAGCCCCTTAGCCCAGAAATCTGCCGATTTCAGTCCAGTAAGGGACCGTTGTAATCCACAGTTGTTTGACCTTGCCTGGTCACCGTCACCCATGTTTCCAGGGTGGGTGAAGCGGCCAGTGGGTCTCCCCCTTTAAATCTAAAGGTGATGCTGTCATCCACATTTCTAAAGTGCGGTGATTCATCGGCAGGCCCAAACATGGCAATCTCAGGACGATAGCGGGAAAGTCCACCATTTTCGTGGATACCAGCCTGTCGAGCCAGATTTTGGGCGCGGGTTAAAAAGCTTCCCTCCTGGAGAACCTTTAAGAGCGACTGATCCTCTTGATAGTAAAGCTTGCCGCTCCCCACACCAGCAGGAGCAGGCCCATTAAACAAAATATCGACCGTTGCATCCGGCGCCACTCTGACCGTTGTCACCGTATCCCACTCCCTTGATCCTGGCGCCCCCCCAAAGAAGTTGAAGCTGACTGAACCATCGGGGTTTCTCTCAAACGGGGCCTCCAGTGCTGGCCCATACATGGAGAGTTCGGGACGATACCGGTTGAGCCCACCATTCTCCTGAATGGCAGCCTGCCGAGCCAGGTTCTTGGCCCGCGGGAGAAAATAGGGCGGGTATGTGGACCCTTGGGAAATGGGATCAACAACGTCAGTCTGGGCAACCGACGGAAATGAGAGTAAAAGTCCTGTAATGCAGAGAGTTACAGCAGCAATGAGACGTTTCATCCTGATTATCCTCCATCTAGAGTTTCCAAGATAGATTCTTAAACTTTTTCCTGCCTTTACCTGCAAATATCATTCTACAAAACGCTTGTGAGGAATTGATGAGCCCCTACCCTCAGCAGATCGGACCTCCCTCGGTGAACGGTGCACCCATTGGGCCGAGGGGCAACGGCCTGTACCCCGCCCCAGGCTAGGGCAAGACCTTCAGGATCTCCAGCAGCCAGGGTAGAATGAGGGCCGTCGTAAAGGCCGACAAAGCCATTCCTAACCCTGAAAAAGCCCCTATCTCGGCATTGATCTGAAAGGCTCTCGCTGTTCCGAGTCCGTGCGCTGTAATGCCCATGGCAATCCCCTTGGCGCTATTGTCTCGGATGCGAAGCACCGCAAACACCTGGGTGGCGATGACCGAGCCAAAAATTCCGGTCATGACCACCAGTACAGCAGTTAGGGAGGGCAATCCGCCGATTTTTTCTGAAATACCCATGGCAACTGGGGCCGTGACAGATTTGGGAGCTATGGAAAGCTGGGTCTGCAAGCTTCCGCCCAACTGCTGCACCAGGAGGATAGCGCTCCAGCTGCTGATCACCACCCCCGCCACCAGGGTCAGGGACACTGCCAGCCAGATTTTCCGCAGTTTTGAAAGTTGATCATGGAGCGGAATCGCCAGGGCCACCGTCGCGGGTCCCAGCAGAAATTGCACAAATTGCCCACCCTCGAAATAAGCTTCGTAGGAGGTGTGGGTTCCCTTTAAAAAAAGAATCAGCAGGACAATGGCCGTTAACACGGGGTTCAGTAAGGGGTGCTGATCCGAACTGCGGTACAGTCGATGGGCAAGACCGTAGGCCATGAGGGTGACGGTTAAGCCCAGGAGGGGAGAGGCAGAGAGATAGACCCAAATTCGGGCAAAGTTGGTTTCAAACACTGGCTTTTCTCCATTTTGAAACCATGTGGTTAATCCCCTGCATGATCAAGGCAGTTGTCCCCAGGGTTAGTATTGTGCTCAGACTCAGGGCAATGGTAATCGGTAACCATTCTTCAATAATTTGATTAATGTAGACAACCACGCCTGCCCCGGCAGGGACAAAGAGCAGGGAGAGATGACTGAGCAATACCTCCGCGGAAGATTTCAGAGCTGCAGGTTGAGGGTGTCCCAGCCAGGTATTTTGGCCAAGCAGGGTCAAAAACAACAGAATCATCCCCATCACGGGGCCGGGAACCGGAATTTTGAGTAAGAGAACGCTGATTTCACCCATGAGTTGGTAAACCAGCAGCAGGGTCATGCCATTTAAAAAATCCATCTCGACCTTAGCGATATTCTTTTTGAACGAGTCTGTCTCACTGTAATATGCTGAAGACAATCTGGTCAGGGCTCACGAATTTCCCGGCCAAGGGGCTCTTTTACCGCCCAGCAAACCCATTTTCCGAGGGCGGACGCTGTGGCAATGGTGTTCCAGTTTGTCCCACGAATCAACCTAATTCCTCAGGTAATGACCTTGATTGGGGTTGCTCCCTTTTAGGAGGCGATTCATAGCGAATCCTGGGGAATATACATCCCCTAAATGAGCCCTCAGGTTGGACAAATTTTGCTGGCGGTAGCAGGAATTGGCTCACAACCGCCACCCTGGTTAGGGCAAGCGAATTCTCGCAACCAAGCAAGGGGCGGTTCAGCAGCGGCAATCAATTGGGAGGGTGAGGATTCCCAAACATGGTGAGCTGATCTGCCGTTTCCGGCCCGGCCCATGGGAGGACCGGGCCGGAAACGGCTAGGCGTTACCAGATCCGCAGGGATGATCAATGGTTGACCGTAGCCCGATAGATCTTATTGGCGACACAGGTCGGATTGGCAATGTCACTATCTATTCGACTGCGGTCATACCATTGGGCCGGAGCATCGTTTGAGACATCTTCAAAGACACGGAAATGAACCCGAATTTGGGTAATGTCATCGTCTTCGCCATATTCCACCGATTCTCCCGTCCGAACGGTAAAGGCTTGGGCTCCTGCCGGAACAACGACATCTTGAAAGTTTTCGTTTAACCAACGCCCCTCTTGAACGGACCAGAGTTCAAATCGTTCGACCGTAATGGGCAAGCCGTAGTTGTTATCGACCCGGAAGGTAACATTTTTACAGGCGTCACTTCCAAGCAGGGCCTGGGCTGGGGAATTTGGCAGCAGGATGGGGCTGAACAGTGCTGCGAAAGAGACAAGACTTAAGCAGATCGTTTTGATAGTCATGGGTTTTACCTCTGGGGGTTAGAATTGAAGTGAAATAACCGTCCAGGGGAACACGCTCAGGGAGATAGAGGAGAGGGCTGAACGCTCAGCTTATTCCTTCTCTTCTACGGGTAAGGCCTGTGTAGGAAGAAGCGCATCTTCCCCGCCGTGAGATTGAAAGAAAGAGGCAAAAATTGACTTGCACAGGGCCGGGGGATAATGATTACGGCAATATTCCCTCACCCTTTGATAGCAACGTTTCCGCTGGAGTGGAGTTTGTAATGACTGACAATATTCCAACTTAGATAAAATATCTTCCTGCGGATTTTGCATGGCTGCCACTGAGGACGAGACACTCCCCAGGCAAGCTGTGGCCAATAGGGTAATTGCTGCCACAGTCTTAATTGCACAGGAACGCCGACTGGTGTGGCCTGAGACCAGAGCCGGATGGAGGGGGACTAGAGGAGATGGATTCATGTACGTTTTCCCTTAATTTAGATTTGGAGTAGATCACAGAAGCAATTTCTGAAATCTAAGGGTTAGACGCCTCATCCAATCAAAGGGTTCAAAATCAAACAAAATCACGCAAACAAAGTCACAACAAGAACTTCAAGCTGCGTGAGCGAAATATTTCCCGAATTTAATTTAAATTTCTTCTAAAAGCAGCGTGTTTATGATCACCCCAGGGGAGTGACTGCTATCACCCCCGCAGGCAGAATCGGGAAATCGGGAGGAGCCTGCGGCAAGCGACTGTCCTCCCCCTGCGCGAATCACCCGCGCGGGCCTACCCTGGGGAGGGGCAAAGGGCGATCGCAGAGGGGAAGCAGTCTTACCGAAGGCGGGGCAGATCTTCTAGGAGGCCACTGCTTTTAAGACAGGGGGGGCCTTGGCGGCTGGCGGCTCTACGGTTGGGGGATCCGCGTCGAACAGCGGTCGGCGGGTATTGAGGTCAAAGCGATAGCCCGCCGGGAGAATGTGCAGCCGAACATCGCAGAGCGCCAGCGGTTCATCTCGCAGCGTTTGGCTGCTATTGTCATGGGACAGGTTTGCTACATCGATCACGGTGACCGACCCTGATCCCAACACCTCGATCTCATTGCCACTCACAGCGATCGCGGTGTCTTCGTCAATGCCAAAGCCCAATACCACAGGCTGCTGAACAACTGCTGACAGCAGTCGCCCCAAGCGTCCCCGCTCAGCAAAGTGCTGATCAATGACAACACCGGGCAAAAAGCCCATTCCCTCACTCATGGAGACCACTTCAAAGCGCGGATGGGTTTCCCCCTCTCCTTCTAAAATCATGACGTCGGGCATCATCGCTGCGCCAGCGCTCGTCCCCGCAATAACCGCCCCCGCCTCATAGCGCTGATGCAGTAATTGCTCTAGCTGAGTGCCCTTGAGAACTTCAGTAATGCGGGCCTGATCGCCCCCGGTGAAAAAAATTCCCGTTGAGGCTTCAATCAGGTCCATGGCTTCTGGATGCTCGGCTTCATCCCGTTCAGCCGTATCTAAAATATCAATTTGCTCAACGCCTAAACGCTGAAAAATCCGGCGATACTCCTCCCCCACCTCCTCAGGCAGGCTAGTCGCCACTGTCATCACCACCAGGCGTGCCTGGGTGCCACCAGCACGCCGGACAAATGCTCGCAGAATGTCGCAGTCCCCTTGCTTGTCCTCCGCACCCCCAATAATCACTAATTGTCCCAGTGCTTTACTGACAGCCATAAAGACCCCCTTACAGGTCAAAGAATGATGAACTCCTTTTCATGAAAGCATGACATTTTGCCGATCCCATCCCTTCGAAAGATAGATCTTTCCCGTGCTGGGACCTTTATCACTGGAGAGACATTCAGAGAATTGAAGGATTGCAGCACCACCAACACCCGCACCCCTTACGAGATTAAGCGAGTGGAGACAGAACAACAGGTGACCCATCTTGGACGAGGCAGCCTAAAACAACCCATAGCCCCCGTCAGGCTGCTTTTAGAGGGCACCTTTCTAGGCAGAACACTAAGGGAAAGCTTACGGGGTATCTTGATACTGTTTTGAATGAATCGATCTTCAGGGTGTCAACGCAGAACTTACACCATCTCCTGGATCTTCCGCTTGAGACCCTCCTTTACGCTGTCCAAGGCCAGCCTCCGCTTTGACCGTTTAACAATGGCGCTGGCTAGGTCATCAAGGAGCTTCTCGCCCACCTCCGTTTCCTGGGCGATCGCCTCCAGGATGGCCCGCTCCTGATCTGGGTCCTCCGGCAGAATCTTCTTCAAGGTGGGGCCGTACAGATGCGTCACTACTTTTTTGTAGCCCTTGGGCCAGGACAGTTCGGCGCTGTCTGGGTCTGCCGAGACTTCCTGAGTGGAGGCAACGGA
>NZ_JTHE03000005.1 GCF_000817775.3 Lyngbya confervoides BDU141951 | reverse complement strand
CAGAAATGTGGGATGAAAGTAGGCCACATCCTTCAGGCCCCCTGGCCGTTGTGCTGTGGGAATAAAAAGCTTCCAGGGCAGATCTGTGGGAGCCCCGAAGGCCTCCGAGTTAAAAAAATTTCCCCAGCGACCGATAGCTTGGCCCAAAATCAAGGAGGGGGCAACGGTATCAGCCACTTGCCAAAAGGACAGCTGCTTGAGACGACAGAACAAAAAGGTTGCCAGCATACCTCCCAAAATTGCGCCGTGAATCGCAATTCCACCATGCCAAATGGCGATGATTTCACCGGGATTTTCGCGATAGTAGGGCCACTGAAACAGGACATAATAAAGCCGGGCTGCGGGAATGGCACCAATGACCAGCCAAATGGCCAAATCACTTATCAGATCGGGCTTAATGTGCTGACGCTGCGCAATTCGTTGGGCCAAGACCACGCCTAGGAGCACTGCGGATGCAATTAAAATGCCGTACCAGCGCAGAGAGATAGGCCCCAGCTGCAGTTCTGCACCGGGAGACTGCAAGGTAAACCCCAAAAGGCCTGAGAAAAGAGCCGTTACCATGGAATGCGTATGGAGAAATGCTAAGCTTCATCACTCTAGCAGTCCAGGCTTGAGTCTGGATACGTTTGAAGGTCTATTACTGTATGAACCGACTCGCTCTGAAAACTCTGATTCCAGTGCTCACGTTGATCTGTCTGTGGGGCTGTACCTTCCCGGAAATCAGCGCCGAAGCTCGCACCTTTTTGAATCTATCCATCGAGTACCTGGACCGCTACGAACTGCTGCAAACCACCGTGGAGGACACAACCCTGGGTGGGATCTCGGCGATTGCCTACGACCGGCAAACTCAAACCTACCTGGCGCTTGCTGATGCCAAGGAAAATCCGCGAATTTACCGTCTGGCTATCCCTCTCGAATCGACACAACCGCCCCAGTTTGGTCCGATTGCGGTGCAGAAGGTCATCCGACTCCAAGCCCCCCAAACCCAGGATGGCAGATCCATTACCCTGGATCCAGAAGGCCTTGCCCTGGGCTCCAATCAGTGGGTATATGTTGCCAGTGAAGGTTCAGGCTCAGACCACCCGGCTCTATTTGCGGCCTTTGATGCAAACAGTGGCAACCTGAAAACTACCCTCCCCACCCCTCAGCGGTTTCAAGCTATAGAACAGGATCAGCAAGCGGTGAGCGGTATCTATCCGAACCTGGGCTTTGAATCGCTCACGTTGACGCCAGAGGGCGATCGCCTGTTTTCCGCCACCGAAGCCCCCCTCGTGCAAGATGCCCCTCCCGACCCGAGCCAGCCGAGTCTGGGGGTGAGGCTGCTGCATTACTGGATTGGTGTGGGCGATCCCTATGTGGTAGCTGAGCATCTTTATCCCCTGGAACTTCCGCCCTTGGGCAGCCTGTTCAACGGTCTGAGTGAATTGTTGGCAATCGATTCCGGGGGACATTTTCTGTCCCTGGAGCGGGCTGTCAACCCAGTCAATCACAGTTTCAGTGCCCAGTTGTTTCAGAGTGCCGTCGCCATGGCTTCAGACATTCGCACCCTTGAGGCGCTGCCTGAAAAGCTAGGCAACCTGATTCCTATTCAAAAAAGGCTGCTGTTTAACTTCTCGACGCTGGACTTTCCCCTTGGAAACTTGGAGGGCATGACCTTCGGTCCCCTGCTCGCAGACGGCAGTCGATCTTTGATCTTAGTTAGCGACAACGGCTTTGATCCCAAGCTTCCATCTGAATTTCTCCTGTTTCGGGTCCGTCAATTGCCAGCCATGACGGCTCATCCCTAGGGCTGTCCGCTGAATGTAAACGCTGAATGTAAACAAAGAATTGCATCCCAGGCCGAAACCCAGGCCCGTTCAAACAAAGATGGTAGATTGGCTGTATGTGCCAGCACGATTGGCTTAGCTGGCTGGCTCGGTCCCCTATCTAAAGCTGCCCATGACTTCCGATCCCAACGCAACCCCTGAACAAGATCCCAATGGCGTCCCTGGGGATGATCCGACGTCTGGAGAAAAGCCTAAGTCCGGTGAGGCTAGATCCGAGGAAACCCCGGCCCCAGAAGCAGAAACAACGGCCAAGGAGAATCCTTCCCCGGCAACTGCCCAAACCCCAGCCCCCAAAACCTCAGCAACAGCCGCCGGCACCGCCCAATCCAATTTGGAGTCTCCTGCGGCTGCCGATCAAGCCAAGCAGGTAGCCAGAATCATGTGGGCCCAGGCTAAGCCCATTCTCCAAACAGTCGGCACCCAAATCCTGCTCCTGGGGAACCGCTGCACTGAGTTCATGCTAGATCGCGGGTTTCCCGTTGCCTGGAGCAAGTTTGTCCAGATCTTGCCCACGGACTTTAAGCACAAGGTTCAGCAAAGGGTCGATCCGATCAAGGCAAAGGTCGTTCCCCTCTGGCAAAGGATCCAGCCCTGGCTGCAGCGCCAGTTGGGTCCCCTGTGGGCAAAGGTGCTGGCCTTCCTACGTCGCAAGCTTCCCGAGGACTTGTCTGGACAACTGAGCGATCGCTTTCTCAATGTGGCAATCCTCACAACCCTATTGGCACTATGGTGGTGTTTCTCCTCCCTTACAAGTCCTGGCCAGGCCAAGGCGCCGCAGTCTGATCTAACCTTCCCGGAAGTCAAAAACAAACCCTCCCTGACCAGTCCTTCCCCTAAACCGGTTCCCACGCCCAAGGCCTCGCCAAGTCCCACCGCTGCCAGCTCACCCAAACCCCTTCCTTCTCCGACGCCAGCCCTAGCGCCAAAGCCCCTCCCGTCACCGCCACCGGGGACTCCCTCGACAGTCTCTAAACCGCTGTCCTCCCCGAAACCCGCAATTCCCATCCCCCCCAGCCCTGCGGGATCTCCAGGGATGCCGTCCGCCCCACAGATGTCTCCAGCCCCGGTTGTGCCAGCATCGGGCCCGGATCTCATCGCTCTGAAATCAGAACTGGTCGTGGCCAGCAACCGCGCCCTAGAGGACGGGGGTGCCTTAATACAGAAGGTGTCGGTGAATTCTCAGCGGGATCAGGTCACCGTGACTCTTAGCAATCGCTGGTATGGGCTGGACCGTAAGGTGCAGGATAAATTGGCCGCAAATTTGTTTTCTAAGATTGAACGCCTGGATTACGCCAACATTGACATCCGGGACGCCCAAAATGAACGGGTGGCCCGCAGCCCTTACCTGGGCCACGAAATGATTATTTTGAAGCGATCTAGCCCCACAGCCCAGAACTCCGAGAGTCCCGATCCAGAGTCTTCTCCAGAGTCCAGGTCCAGCGGAAATCCCCGTACCTCTTCCGGCTCTATCTCCCTGAGTTCTTAGGTAATCCCTAATGGCCCCAGTCAGGATTAGGGCTACCCATTGTGGGCCCAGACCGGAATTTAATGTTAAGAAATGTTTCTCGATCAGGGTAGAATAGCGGAAATCTACGCAGTGGATCTGTAGCCATATCTCTGCTGCCTTCTGTCCGTCTACCTAGAGGTTTCGTGCCAAATTCCCCTGTCCTTGAACCCACCGTGCCCAGGAATCCTTCCGGTCGGACGGTTGATCTGCCCTTCGACTTGCAAGATGTTCGTCAGGCCATTCCCGCCTTTTGTTTTCAATCTTCTCTGTGGCGATCCCTCGCCTATTTTTTTTGGGATGTGTTCGTCATTACAGGTCTGTTCATTCTGGCCGCAGTCATTGATGCCGGGTGGTTTTATCCAATTTACTGGTTTGCTCAGGGTACGATGTTCTGGGCGCTATTTGTCATTGGGCATGATTGTGGCCACGGCTCGTTTTCTAAATACCGCAGGTTCAATCATTTCATTGGACATCTAGCGCACACCTTTATTTTGGTGCCCTATCACGGTTGGCGGATTAGCCATCGCACCCACCATGCCAACACGGGCAACATCGATACCGATGAGAGCTGGTATCCTGTCCCCGAATCCAAATACGATGCGATGGACTGGCCTGAGAAGCTGGTGCGATTTTATCTGCTCCTGTTTGCCTATCCCCTCTATCTATTCAAGCGATCGCCAGGTCGGAAAGGATCTCACTTTCTTCCCAGCAGCGACCTGTTCCGGCCTTCAGAAAAGTGGGATGTGCTAACCAGCACTGCTCTCTGGGGCTTAATGGTGGTGGGTCTGATTCTTTTTGGGATTCAGTTTGGGTTTTTGAGCCTCTTAAAGTTCTATCTGGTTCCCTACTTCGTCTTCATCGTTTGGTTGGATTTGGTGACCTACTTGCACCATACCGAAACCGATATTCCCTGGTACCGAGGGAAGGACTGGTATTTTCTGAAGGGGGCACTCTCAACGATTGATCGCGACTACGGAATTTTTAATCCGATCCACCACAATATTGGCACCCACGTCGCGCATCATATTTTCCTAAGTATCCCTCACTATCACCTTAAAACGGCAACCGAGGCCATCAAGCCTGTCCTGGGAGAACATTATCGGGTTGCCAAAGATCCCATTTGGACCAGCTTTATTCGCTCCTTTTGGGACTGCCACTTTATTAGTGATGAGGGAACCAAGATTTACTATCAGCCTATCAAACGACGGACCTGAGGAACTGGTGCTGGCTCAGGGCACCCCCCCGCAGTCCCCCGACTCCAATCTCCAATTTCTCGTCTCAACAGGCGTGCGCCCTCCAGGACTATTCCTGAGGGCGTTTTGTCGGCTCCTAACCCTCCCTCCAGGGACGGGACGGGAATCCCCCACACTTTTTGGGCCGAAATACCCACCACAATTACCGCCTCTCCAACTTAAAATTGATGAGAACCATCAGAATAGGCCATACAGTTTAGGGTGCGATTATCAAGCTGGCCCCGAATCTTCCCACGGGTGGTTGCATCGAAGGGAACTTCCACCCAAGCAGTTCGACACAATCAGATCGTCGAATTCCATCGGACGGCTGGCCAGCTGTTGACGACGAAATAAGAGCCCCACCAGCACAATGAATAATCCGCAGATCACCCCCACGGCGATAGCGGTGACCATCCAGATTAAAAGTTGTTCTTGGGACCCTTGCACGTCCGTATTCCCAGGCAAATGTAGGTCTCAAGGGATGGATGAGAGGGCTTACGGGTTAGGTGGCCGTGCTTTATCCCCAAAGAGCCAGGCAAACACCATCAACAACAGTCCCCACCATAAAAGCTGCGGAATTTGAAGCCAGTGGGCTAGCTGGAACGGATAGACAACAAACAGCCTAACGATCCAAAGGCTCAAGATAACCGCTAGAAGAAAAACCGAAACCGCCACGATGCAAAAACCAATGCTTCCGCCTACTTTAGCGTGAATTAAACTCAGGCAGGTGAGGGTACACCCGCCGCCTGTCTGGCGAAAGGGATCTGGCGAAAAGGACAAATTAGGGGGAGTTTACGGTTCCAGCAGCTCGGTGCGATCGCCCTCTAGCTCTGCTTCTACCTTGACTTCCTCTGCTTCCTCCACCTCCTCTAGCGATCGCAGCGCCGATCGCACCCTGGCCTGCATGGCTTGATGGGGCGCTACCCCTTCATAGCTGTAGCGGTTATAGCCATTGCGATCAATGAATGCCGAGATGTACTCAATCCGATTCTCAGGCTCCGGATGGGTCGAGAGCCAAAATGCCCCTCGCCTTTCCGGTTTCTCCGCCGTCAACCGACGGGTCAGATTCTCTAGACCATCGGCGGCATAACCGGCATTGGCTAAAATACGCGTTCCCAACAAATCTGCCTGTTCTTCCATCTCTCGGCTGTACCGAGTGACAGCCACCTTCGAAAACAAACCTCCAAAGGGAACCAGTTGGGTTAGGCTCCCTGTGGCATTGGCATTGGTATAAACCTGAAATCCATGGGAAAGAACCGCATGGGATAGCTCATGGGCAATCAGTCCCGCTAGTTCTGCCTCAGACTGGCTCTTTAGAATTGCACCACTATGGATGAAAATTTTGCCGCCGGGAAGGGCAAAGGCATTGAGCTTTTCATCATTGACGACAAAAAACTCATAGTCCAGGTCTCGCCCAGACACCGCCGCAAGTTTCTGTCCAATGCGACTGATATAGTCATTAACCGCCTCATCTTCTAACATCTCCAACCGCTTTTGATAGGACTTTGCCGCAGAGGCACCGACACTATTTTCTCCTCGCAGCATCACCACAGCATTCTGAATTGGAGAGATCACCCCCAACGGGTTTCCTAGACCCACGTTCAAGGCTCCTGTCAAGACGCTACCGATGGTGTTACTGGTTATATCCTCCCGCAGGGTGGCTCTAAACTTTTGTTGATAGACCTCAGCTAGCTCGGCAAACTCGCTGGCACGTGGGTGATCGGGATTGAGCGCCGCAAACTGCCGGGCAGTGATTGCAGCTGGGAGCCAACGCATCATTGTTGCCTGCTGCTGCATTAACGCCTCCTGTAACTCTGGCACGTTAGGATAGGCGCTCGCCCCCCGCTCTAGGGCAGCTAGGGCGGCCTCAGGGCGCTGATAGTGATTGTGAGCCTCGGCAAGCTTGAGATGGCCAGGAATAAACTCTGGATATTTTTCCGTCAGGATGGTGAGGGGAACCACGGCCTTGCTCTCAAGCTGTTGTTCAAGTCCCACAGTTCCTTCTCGCCAGTAGACCTTAACCGCTGCACTGTAGTCTGGCGAAAACGTGGGATCCGGTCTTGAGGATCTCGAACTCACCGGAGCGGCAGCTTGCTTCGCCTGGCGGTACAATGCCATAGCACCTGACCGATCACCCGCTTCATAGAGCCCATCTCCCTGCTTCAGTAAGTCCAGGCGTGCCTGAGCTTCCGCGGACAACGCTAGGCCTAGGGAGGTTTCCTCTTCAAAGGGGTTCAACGAATCTGGCGGTTGAGCCCCAGAGAGATCGGACTCCGCCACCAGGGAGACTTGAGGCTCAGACGGTTCGCCAGGCCAAGCGGGCTGAGGCATGACCCAAGAAGCCGTTTGCCCCGATTCGCTCCAGTACAGTCCAGCTTCGGCCAACGCTGAAGCCTCCCAGAAACCAGAAAAAAGCAGGCCCACAGTGGTTAGGCCACCACTGCAAACCAGCAACAAAGAGGGAAAAAGTGATCGATCAGCCATGACTCTAACGTCCTACGGATTCAAGGGAAAAACGCAATGGGCACCCATGCCCCGCACCACAACACTAGGTAGGCCTACGCCTCACCGTCCGCATCCCAGGGGATTGCATGGGATGTCACTGTTGTTAAGATGACCGGTTCTATCCGAAATCTTTCACGTTTTGCCAATCCGTGCCATGGACAGCAACCCTGACTAGGGTTCCCCCCCCTCCTGAAGCTGCCAGAGGATTTGATTGCTTTCGCGACGCACCCGAGAAACTGTCCAATTGCGCCAGACCCACGCCTCGCCGCGACTCGTAACGGCACTGGGATGGACATGCATCAAATCGGCCAGCTCCGAACTGGTGATCAAAAAACCCGTTTGGGCAATGTCCTGGGCTATTTTCAGGGTCTCTAGTAAATGCTGAAGCCGCTGCATGCGGGCCTGGTCAGCCGAGATATCAACGGTATCATGATGGGAGTCGTGAGAGTGCATCATCGGCAATAGAGAGGAGTGAGATTGCGCGAGAACCGGCTGACTCGAGGGTGAAGTTTGAACCACCGACCCGCCAGCAGGCTGATTGAGGGGAAAGGTCTGATCCTGGGCAAAGCCGCGGGCAATTTGATCACATCGCTCATTTCCAGGATTGCCAGAATGACCCTTGACGTAAAACCAGTCCACTTGATCTCGCTGAACCCGATCTAGGGCCATCCACAGATCTTGATTGAGCACTGGCTTACCCTGAGCCGTTTTCCAGCTGCGACGCTTCCAGCCTTCCAGCCACTGGGTCGCCCCCTTTTTGACATATTCACTGTCGGTGTACAGTTCGACACGCTGAGCGCTCGGATGTTGGGCAATAAACTGCAGGGCCGCGATCGCCGCCTGTAGCTCCATCCGATTGTTGGTGGTTTCAGCCTCAAACCCACCCATTTCCTGCACAGAGCCATCTTCAAAGTACGCCACGACCGCCCAGCCGCCAGGGCCGGGATTACCCGAGCAGGCTCCATCGGTATAGACGCAATTAATCGCTACAACACCAGACAATCTACCACCACCGTAATTCCAGGTAACCTCGCGGAAGACGATTCATCTCATCTTCGGAGAGCCAATCGATGGCCTTGTAGGTTCCGAACACGTGATCCCACCAGTCCACAGCCAGTCCGAAGTTATGATGCCACATGCCGTACTTGTGGTGGACGTAGTGGACCGGCATCTTCATCCAAAAACACTTCCTTGGGTTTTCATGCTGAAGCTGATGGGCATAGGCTGAAAAGGCAGCATAGACTAGCGCGCCTGCAAGCCAACCGATGCCAGCACTCATGGAAACAAAAAACATGACTCCCATGGCCAGGGAACTTCCCAGCACGTAGTCCCTAAATTCTTTGATCACACCTTGGCCTTCATTGCGACGGTGATGATCCCGGTGCTTTGCACCAACGCGCACCGAGGCGTGCATTAACCGATGCATCCAATATTCTACAAAACTCGCAAAGACAAAGGCCGCCACAAAAAAGAGACTACCCATCAACCACGGGCTAGGCCAGCGACCAAATCCGATTTCTGCAACCATGCCGTCAATTCCTTACCCACATCTGTCTAGACAACGATCTTCACTATACCCTTCTAGTCGAAAAATCAATGGGTAGGCCAACGGCCTAGCCCATGAGCCAGGCACTGCGCCCCCATGGGAAAAAAAATTCGCCTTTGAAAATTCCACGACTACCCCAAAAAATGGTGTAATGTATATCGCAACAGATCTAGCTCTTCTGTGCTTTCCTGTTGTTTACCGCTTAAATGGTTTATTCTCGGAGGGATTCAATTTGACGCTGTGCAGATTGACCGACTTCTGAAGAAGATATTTCATTTGCTTGTCAGCAACAAATTCATGGCGTGGTTAGTCCTCCTATCTTAGGTGCGTGTTTGGGTTTCTCCTTCAGCGCACCGGTGCAAATGAGCTACGAAGGTCACCCTTCAAAATTTGTTAATATCCGTACTTGCGGGCATTCCGGACCCATTGAGGTCAAAGGTCTTTGCTGGGGAATGCTGGGGTTGGAAATTAGTAGACTAGTGAGCCATCGTGGTTAGGCTGATCACATATCGAGGTTTAGGGAGTTTGTAGTGCAAGTCGTAAAGGAATACGTTGAACGTTGGTATGCCAGTGGCCTAGACCCTGACGAGTACATTTGCCACCACAAAGAGGGCAACTTTGTCGACATTGAAGAGTCTGCAACAGGCAAGCGGCACCACGTTTTAACCTTTTGTACCAACGATGTGTTAGGGCTGGTGCAGGACCCTAAAGTTCAGCAAGCTGCCATTGATTCCATCCTGCGTTATGGAACCTCTAATAGCTCCTGCTCCGTACTCAGCGGTCGGATTGACTTGCATCGCCAGCTTGAGGATGAGATTTCTGAGTTTAAGCACTTAGCTCATACTCAACTTTTTCTCAATGCTTGGATGGCGATGCAGGCGCTGATGGACGCCTTTTGTCATTTGGCTATTCCGGTGCCAGGTTTCGAGCATACGCGCGAAACCTTGATTCTAACCGATGTTTTGAACCATGGCTGTATTGTTTCCGCCGTTGTCAATGCCGGCACCCGATCCGGAAAAGTGTTTGGATATAGCCCTCGAGTACGGGTGAAGGCCTATCGCCACTGCGACATGGAAGACCTGGCAAGAAAGCTCAAGCGCTATGCCAGGCCTGGCGATCGCATTTTGGTCGTCTCCGATGCCGTGTTCTCCATGGACGGAGACATTGCGCCCCTTCCTGAAATGATTGAGGCTTTACGCCCCTATCCCGACAGCGTACTGGTCATGGATGAAGCCCACGCAAGTGGGGCCATTGGTGCTACGGGACGGGGAATTTACGAACATTTTGGCCTAACTCCTCAGTATCCTGCTGATCGGGGAATCGTACCCCTGATCATGACCACCTTTTCCAAGTTTGCGGCATCTGCCGGAGCAGCAATCAGCAGTGACGTCAAAGAACTCAAGCCGCTGCTAAACGTTTCCCCCACCTCCATTGGCACCATTTCGCTCCCGCCTCCGCTCACCGCAGCGGCCTTGACCAGCATTCAGCAGGTCAAGGGGCGGCCAGAACTTGTGAAAAAACTGCAGGCCAACGCCAGGTATCTGCGATCGCAGCTGCGAGAGCATGGCTTTGAAGCAATTGGAGAAACCAATGTCGTCCCAGTTTTGCTGCCTTCTGAGATCAACCCCAAGGAATTTGGCCGCATTATGCTCGAAAAGCATGGCATTTGGATTTCGCCTATCTGGTTTATTGCGAAGCCAAGGATGCGAATTACAGCCAACGCTTTGCACAGCAAGGAAGAGATGGATCAGCTCGTCAGCGCCATGGTCGCCACGCGGAACGTTCTCTACCGTCCCACGGTGAGTGCCTAGGAATAGTGCCGAAGTATGATAGGGCCTCAGAGGCAAGGAGCATCAACGTCGAGCTTTTTAGGTTGATTTTCTCTACTACGGCCCTGACTGCTCCAGCACTCCCTGGATAAAGCGCCGAACTCCCGCAAGGGCCTGGGCATTAATTTCATGGGCCATCGGCAGTTCCAGGTATTCCACAGAAAATCCGGAGGATGCTAGCTGTTGTCGGGCTTGATGGGCCGCTTGAATAGGCACGACAGGATCTTGCTGACCATGGATCAACAGCACAGGCTTGGGCCAAGGCACCGGCGTAGACGCCGATGGATGCAGGTATCCACTCAGGCTGATTAGGCCCGCGAGGGGCAGGTCCCAGCCCACGGCCATGGCCATGGCTCCACCTTGGGAAAAGCCCCCTAGCATCAAATTCCTCAGGGGAAGCTTCAGGCGCTCCGCCAAAATCTGAAGCGCTTCTTCCAACTCACTGCAGGCAGTGTCAAAATGTTCTCCCGTTTCCAGGTCATACCACATCCGCCCTGCAAGAGAGTAGGGATGGGGAAGGGGGGCGTTGGGTAGAATAACCGTACAGGTTGACAGCGCCAGCATCTCAACTAGCGGAGCGAGATCCTGAGCATTGGCGCCCCATCCATGCAGCAAGACCAGCGCGTGCGAGGCCGGCTGAGGAGACGGAAAGGTTAGGTAGTCAAGGGTCAAGATATCCTCCCAAGGCGATGCGCCAAGTCACACATCCCTCTGTACAGGTGTGTCAAAATATTCGCAACCGGAGTACCATTTTATCGTCTTGCCATAGGGAGACTCTCAATGCTGGGCCAAAAACTTGCGGGTCGCTATCGACTTATCAAACAGTTAGGTCAAGGCGGATTTGGCCAAGCATACCTGGCCGAAGATGAACATTTGCCGGATGAATATCAATGCGTGGTCAAACGCTTCCACATGGGCACGCAGCAGCAAGATGACACTCTCCGAACCGCCAAGCGTCTCTTCGATGCAGAAGCAAAAGCCCTGCATCGACTGGGGCATCACGATCAGCTCCCTAAACTCCTCGCCCACTTTGAAGATGGAGGCGAGTTTTTCCTGGTAGAAGAGTATATTGCGGGCCACAGTCTAGAGGAAGAATTGCAGGCGGGAGCGCCGTTCACGGAGACTCAAGTCATGGATTTACTCCAGGATCTACTGACGATTCTGAGCTTTGTTCATGAAAATAACGTTATTCATCGAGATATAAAGCCCTCAAACATCATCCGCAGAGCTGCAGATGGGCGCTTAGTCTTGATTGATTTTGGGGCCGTCAAACAGGTGTCGACCCAAATCATGAGTACAACTTCTCTGAAGCCCAATACCGTGGTCATTGGGACTCCCGGTTACATGCCTAGCGAGCAGTTCCGAGGGAGTCCCCGCCCCAGCAGCGACGTCTACGCGGTGGGCATGATTGCGATTCAGGGACTCACAGGATTAAACCCCAGTTTGGGGGAACTGCCTGAGGATGAAACAACTGGGGAAATTTGCTGGCAGGATCAAACTTCCGTTTCGGTTGGTCTTGCCGCAATTCTCAACAAAATGGTGCTGTATGACTTCCGAGAGCGCTACCGCAATGCCTCGGAGGCCTTGGCAGATCTTCAGGCTTGGAGACAGTCACAGGCCGAGGAGATATTTCCCCCGAACGCCGGAGATTCTCTGGCAACGGATCTACGAGATCCCGATTCTAAGACTCCAGATCCGCTAACCGTCGCCCAGCCCACTCCTTCGATTCCCCCCACAGCCGTCTTCTCACCCGCAGCCCTCCCTGAACCCACCGTTGTTCAACAGGCTGGCCCGGTTCAGGGGAGTGAAGCAACGGTCTCCGCCAGTCTGCAATCTGGGTCAGAGGCTGAGCTATCCGCCGCCACCCAGATACTCGTGGGAAAAGCATCGGAACCTTCCAAACCCCAGTCAGGGTCCTTCGGATCCAGAAAGTTACGCTGGGTCTTGGGTGGTGGGTTGACGATCGCTCTATCCGGAACTGTCTTGGCTCTGGGGAGTCCCCACCTTCGGCCCCTCTGTTCAACCCTAGGCAACTGCTCTGCCTCAATTAAAGCCCGCTCCAGCTATGCAGAGGCCCTCCAAACCCTAGAAAAAATCAGTCTTCAGATTAAGTCGGCCCAGTCCATTGCTGATCTACGGAGTCTGAAAAATACGATGACGTCTGCGTTGCAAACCATTGAACAGGTTAGGAGTCGTTCCAATCAAGTCATAGCCGCTGAGGACCAGCCCCAGCTGGCCACCTATCAAGATCAGCTCACCGTGCTCAATCAAAAAATTGATCAGGAAGTCAAGGCTGAAAATCAGTATAGGCAAGGGATCGCCAAGGCCACCATCGCCTTTAAGGCTAAGGCTCAAGCCAAGACACTGGAGGCACTAGAGGAAAATCGCAACCAATGGCAGGCCGCCCTGAAATCTCTGGAAAGCGTTCCAAAGCCGTCCTTTGTTTTCACAAAGGCCCAAACAAAAATGAAGGATTACCAGGCCCACATCAAGAACATTAACCAGCAAATTGACGGTATTTTAGCAGAAGAGGAAGCTCGGCGGCAGCGATCTGCCGTTCGTCAATCAACCCCCGAACAGCCCGCTGCCCCACTGTACGATCCCCCTCCTTCCCAAGCAGCCGCTGCGCCTGAACCTTACTATCCTGAGGATAGGTCTTCCTATCAAGAACCCCCCCCCGCCTCCCCAGAGCCGGCCTATCAGGAACCGGCCCCGGCCCCGGCCAATCCAGAGCCACTTTGGGGCGGGTCCAACGATCCTCAATCTGACCCCCTTTGGTAATGACCCCCCTTTTCAATTCCGACCGCCTAGGTCTTCTCCATACGCTACGTAAAGGATTTCGGGAAAATGTGCTCCCAATTCTCGCAGATTTGCGCTTAGCCATTATTTTACTGCTGCTCATCGCCGGTTTTAGCATTACTGGCACCGTCATTGAGCAGGGCCAGTCCCTCACCTTTTACCAGGCCAATTATCCAGAGTCACCAGCCCTTTTTGGCTTCTTAACCTGGAAGGTCTTGGTGGGGATAGGCCTCGATCACGTCTATCGCACCTGGTGGTTTCTGGCCCTGTTAATCCTCTTTGGCGCCAGTTTAGTCGCCTGTACCTTTACTCATCAACTGCCGGCACTGACCTCCGCTCGCCGATGGAAGTTCTATCGCCAGCCCCGTCAGTTTGAGAAATTGGCCTTGAGCACTGTCCTGCCGACCCTGGATTTGTTCCACCTGCAGGCCCTATTACAGCAGCATCGTTATCGGGTCTATCAGGAGGGATCGGCCCTCTACGCCCGGAAGGGCATTGCAGGACGGGTTGGCCCTATCATTGTTCACATCAGCCTTTTGCTCATTTTGCTGAGCGGTATTGTAGGAGCCCTGGGAGGCTTCATGGCTCAGGAGATGGTTCCCAGCGGTCAGCAATTTCAAGTGCGCAACATTGTCCAGGCAGGTCCCTTTGCCCAAAGCCGAATTCCCCAGGACTGGGGCGTAAAGGTGAACCGCTTCTGGATTGACTATCTACCGGATGGATCGATCGATCAGTTTTACTCTGACCTATCGGTGATCGATTCCCAACAGCAGGAACTTAAGCACAAAACCATTCACGTGAATCAGCCGCTTTCCTATGGAGGTGTGACCTTTTATCAAACGGACTGGGCCATTGCTGCGGCCAAGGTTCGGGTGAACAACAGCCCCGTTTTTCAACTTCCCATGGCTTCTCTCAGCGCTCAAGGTCAGGACATCGGACGCATTTGGGGGACTTGGGTGCCCATTAAACCCGATATGAGCGCTGGGGTAACGCTCCTAGCCCGCGATCTCCAAGGTACGGTGATGGTTTACGATACTGCCGGAAACCTGGTGTCCTCAATCCGCACCGGGATTCCCCTAGAAATTGAGGGGATTCGACTCACCGTGGATGAGTTGGTGGGGAGTACGGGTTTACAAATTAAGTCAGATCCCGGTATTCCTTTGCTGTATCTAGGCTGTGGTCTGTTAATTCTCGGCGTCCTCATGAGCTATGTCTCCCACTCTCAAATTTGGGCCTTATCCGATGCCGGTCAACTGTACTTGGGGGGGCGAACCAACCGTGCCCAGCTCAGTTTCGAGCGTGAACTGGTAACTGTCATAGAAGCTTGTGAAGCAGCTGCCAAGACCTATGCTCCTCAGCCTGAGCCATCATCGCCTGAGACAGAGGCCCTTTTGCCATGATCAAACCTTCCCAGACACCTAAGTCAAGGCTCTCTGCGGAACAATTGCAGCGACTCCAGGCGGAGTTGCGATCGCCTTACAAACCCATCCGGCGTTTTTTCTATGCCGGTTTTGCCCTCTCTGGTGGTGTAGGGGCCTACATTTTTGCGGTCAAAATTCTAGCTGGAGACAGCAGCTCCAAAATGCTGCTAAACCTGTTACTCCAGATCGGCCTGGTTTTGTCCATGGGAGGGCTTTGGTGGTGGGAGCGTGACGACACGCCATCTGGCTGATCAGCAACCCTTAAAAAAGATGCCTTCCTCATTCCGCCTAGACTTTGCCCGGAACTGAGCACAAAATCGCTTGAACAGGACCCAAAGCTGTACCTGGGATCCAGGAGGGCTAATCCCTATAGCATTCGCTGCTCAATGGCCCAACGGGCTAGTTCAGTGCGATTACCCAGCCCCGTTTTGCCAAGCATGTTGCTGACGTGACTTTCAACGGTGCGCTGACTAACGCTAAGCTGGGCTGCAATCTCACGATTCGATAGCCCCTTCGCTACGTGCTGGATAACCTTTTTCTCCGTAGGCGTTAGTTCCACATCGAAGGGAACGTGGATAGAAACCTCTGGCCCTACCTCCGGTCCCTTAGCCTGCATCATTCGCGATGCCTGCTTCAGGGATGCCTCAATTTGAGCCACCAACTCATCCGGCTCAAAGGGCTTAACCATGTATACATCCGCTCCATGGTTAAGACCCATAACTCGGTCTTCTGTCTGCCCTTTAGCAGACAGAAAAATCAACGGTAAAAAGCTGGTATGAGGATTATCTCGAACCTTGCGGACGAAGGCATGGCCATCCATTTCCGGCATCATGACATCGCAGATAATTAGGTGAGGGTTCTCCTTTTCTAGGACGCGCAATGCTTCTAGGCCATTCGTGGCGGTGATCACATCATAGCCCCGTAGTTCCAGGTAATCCTTGACGAGCAACAGCAGATTCGAGTCATCATCAATCAGCAACAGCTTATTTTGATCCAACGTCATCGTTAAGTCCGCCATGATTTTGATCACTATTCGAAGGCTTCCGTTAGGATTAGTTTTCCCGATTTCAAGATTGAGCTAGCATTTTCTCTAAATTTTGCCATACTCGCTGAAGGAGTGGATCAAGCCCAATTTTCGCCACCGCAGAAATAATCAAAACCGATTGCTGCGTTTCTTGCTCCAAGCACTCCGCCCGCTGCTGCAAGCAGTCCGGATCCATTGCATCACATTTATTCAAAACCAGAAGTTGAGGCTTGCCGGATAAATCTGAGGGATGGGCCATCAGCTCCGATTGGATAATGCGGTAATGTTCCAAAAATGCATCGCTGGTGCCATCAATGAGATGAATTAACAGGCGAGTTCGTTCGATATGGCGCAGGAAATCATGACCTAATCCCACGCCTTGATGTGCTCCCTCAATCAACCCTGGAATATCCGCGAACACGACCCCATCGCCGCTAGGATGAGCAACCACTCCTAAATTAGGAATCAAGGTTGTAAACGGGTAGTCAGCAATCTTTGGTCGGGCGGCGGAGAGAACCGAAATCAGCGTGGACTTCCCAGCATTTGGCAAACCAATGATTCCCACATCAGCCAGAAGCTTGAGTTCTAGACGCAGGAGTCGCTCTTCCCCCGGCAAGCCGGGTAAGGCATGCTCCGGGGCGCGATTGCGATTGCTCAGGAAATGTTTATTCCCTAGCCCGCCTTTTCCTCCAGCGGCCACCAATAGGGTTTGTCCCGGCTGGGTTAAGTCCCCCAGCAGCTGACCAGAGAGGGCATCATAGACCGATGTTCCACAGGGAACCTCTACGCAGCGGTCTAAGCCCGCCGCCCCAGTCCGATTTTTCGGGCCGCCTCGCTGACCATTTTCAGCTTGAAAGACGTGAATATACTGAAAATCTAGTAGAGTTTGCAGTTCGGGATTGGCTTGCAGGATGACTGACCCGCCAGGGCCACCGTTCCCCCCGGCCGGCCCCCCGGCCGGTACATATTTTTCCCGGCGAAAGGCAACCATGCCGTCTCCCCCTTGGCCGCCTTGAACTTTAATTTCGACTTGATCGATAAAACGCATTCACACACCGGGGAAGATTCATTCAGCGCACCCGCCACGCTGCTCAAAACAGTATCCCCATTGTAGCGGTTTCGTTTTTCCAGCTTTGGAACCCCAGTAGTCCCACCTGTGTCCTGTCTTGGCTGCACAGGGACAAAAATTCAGTTTCAAGATGCCTGTCCAGATCAGGCGACTCAAGGCTGAGTTTTGCTAAAGGCTTGATAGGTCAGGCGAGAAATATTTCGGATCAGTTCCTGGGCGCGGGGGTCATTGTGAGGGCGCTTTACCATGATGCCAGCCACATAGCGTTGCCCATTGGGCATATCAATCAGTCCTGCATCTCCCACCGCCGATCCAATATCGCCAGTTTTATGAGCAATTTGTGCCCCTGGTTCAAGTCCCTGGGGCAGCAGGGTGTCGGTCACCGTATTGCGCAGGATCTCCAGGGCGCGATCGCGGCTGTGGGCCGTCAGAATGTCCCCCTGACTTACTTTCATCATCAAGATCGCTAAGTCTTTAGGGCTAATTGTATTTGTGCCCTCTAGATCTGGCAGGGGCTGATTAATGCGGGTTTGCTCTAGGCCCCAAGACTTAAATCGCTCATTGAGAACCTGGTTGCCTCCCAGGCGATCCATGATCATATTGGTGGCGGTGTTATCGCTAATGGTAATCATCATGTCGGCCGTCTCCAGGGCACTATATTTTGACCCCACCTCGCTATACTGCATCGATCCGGCTTCCCCAACCTTTAAGTCTTCCCGCATCACCAGCTGCTCATCAAGTTTCACCCTCCCAGCATCCACCTCTTGAAAAAAAGCAATCAAGATGGGCAACTTAATCGTGCTGGCCGCTGGGAAGGCCTCGCTTCCCCGAATTGACAAGTACTCTTGTGTTTCCGGGTTTAGGAAAAACAGCCCGGTCTCTAATCCCTCCTGAGCTTGGGCCAGAGCCTCCACTTCTTGTTTAACCTGACGCAGCTCTTTGCCCGGAGCTTCAAAGCTGACCTGGGGCATTGTCTCAGCTGTATTCTCCTGTTGACCTTGAGCTTGCCCCGCCGGAGCTTCCCCCTGGGAGAGGGATTGTACGGCCCCAAACTCAGCCTGAGTCATCACTGGCTCAGTTTCAGGATGAAAAATTGCAATGGCCGTTCCCGCAAGCAAGGCCACTCCCAGACCAGAGAGCAACAGTCGCAGGAGATGCAGCGGTCCGAGACGATGGCTCCCTCGGCGCGATCGCGGCATCGGACGAGCAGGTTTCGCAGATCGGTTGCCTTGGTAGCTTGAACGACGATGCTCTACAGGGCGCCGAGGACGCCGGGGTTGCGCAGCTCCCATCAAGACCGCCGAGCGCGGTTGGGCGGAGGCCGCGCTGCGAACTGACGGTCGCCCGTGGCGAGATTTAAGCTGTCGACGCTGTAGAGCAGCTCGACGCTTGTTAAATCGCTTCAAACGCTCTGTCCGCAGTTTCTCAGCCTCGGTTGTCGCGGACCGACCCTGGCGTTTAACGAGTCGACGACGCCTGCGTAAATATTGATGATTGTCAGGGCTGTTAGACACTGCGGTTTCCTTCACTAAATCATAGAGACAAACCAGAAAGACATTATCGGCCCCATTTACCCTCCTCTGCCCCTTGGACATTTTGAGAGATCAACGATGGGGCTTCATCCTTAAAAAACGCAGGATTTCAGTGAAACCACCGGTAAATTCTGCTTACCGTGAGAGCAAGTGAACATGAATTGGTGCTTATCCTACCAAATTAAAATTCATTTCAACAGTCTCAGCTAGGATCAGCCATTCCTGGGGGAAATCTTGTGGCCCGCCTGGGGCCCTTGGCCTTGCTAGGGGATCTGTGCTAGAGACACAGATTGTACAGAGGCTTTTCGTCCGAAGCGCTTTGTTGGGATCTGCATGGCTCCTAAAGCGGGTGGATTGTTGTGTCGAACGGAAAGCTTCCTGATATGATGTCGCGTGTAGAAAAGCGGTTTCAGTTGCAGTGGCAGAGCATAGCATGGAAAAGACGGTCAAATTGGACGGCCGCCCCTTTCATTTCGTCGGCATTGGTGGGATAGGAATGTCTGCGCTCGCCTATATTTTGGCGCAGCGGGGCATTCCTGTGTCCGGATCCGATGTTCGAGAAAATCGAGTCACTCAACAGTTGGAGACCCTGGGCATTCAAATTTTTCAGTCCCAAGTGGCCGAAAACCTGGATCACTTTCGGGACCTGTCCCCCCAAATTATCTGCTCGACGGCCATTAAAGCCACTAACCTGGAATATCAAGCCGCCGTTGCCCGGAACTATTCGATGTTTCATCGATCCGACCTATTAGCCGCATTTATCAAGGCGGCTAGCCGCAGTATTGCAGTGGCTGGCACCCATGGAAAAACCACCACAAGCAGCATCATTGGTCATCTTCTGGTCAAGGCAGACCTTGACCCCACCGTGATCATCGGTGGTGAGGTGGGTACATGGGGCGGCAATGCTCGCAGCGGCCACGGCCCATTTTTGGTAGCCGAAGCTGACGAATCTGACGGATCGCTGGTTAAGTTTCAGCCCTGGTTGAGTGTCATTACAAATATCGAACTCGATCATCCAGACCACTACCAATCTCTTGAGGAGGTGATCGAGACCTTCCAAGCACTAGTCGAACGATCCCACACCACACTGGTTTGTCTCGACTGCGAACGCATTCGCGATCGCCTTTTGCCCCAGTATCCTCATCATTCCTTTCTCACCTACGGCCTGAATCCGGACTTTGGTGCAGACTACACCGTGACCGACGTTACCTTTAATGCCCAGGGAACCTCTGCTCAGGTATGGGAACAGGGTCAGCCCCTTGGATACATTCAGGTCCCATTATTAGGACAGCACAATTTGGCCAACGCCCTGGCAGGGGTTGCCATTGCACGGCAGTGTGGCGTTAACTTTGAGAAGATCACAGCCGGTCTGACCAGTTTTGGAGGGGCCAAGCGCAGGTTTGAAATTCGGGGAGAGGCTGGGGGCATTCGTTTAGTTGATGATTACGCCCATCATCCCAGCGAAGTTGCCGCAACTCTGGCCTCAGCCAGGCTACAGGTCACCCACACTGATCAATGGAAGCGGGTTATTGCGGTGTTTCAGCCCCACCGATATAGCCGAATTTACACATTTTTGGAACAGTTTAGCCAATCCTTTCAAGATGCCGATCAAGTGATCGTCACCGATGTCTACAGCGCTGGAGAACCTAACACCGTCGGCATTACTCCCGCTGATATTCATCATGCTATCTCCCAACAGCATCCCAATGTCATCTACCAAGCTCGCCTGGAAGATGTTACAGAGTATCTCGCCAATCATGCGGAACCGGGCGATTTAATTCTCTTTCTAGGAGCCGGCAATTTGAATTCTGTCATACCCGGTCTTTTGGATGTTTTTGACAATCCATCTCACCTCTCCTCTGCTGTTCATCTCTAAGGTTCATGCAAGCCCCTGCATCCAATGTGATTACGCTTCCTGATAGCGGTGTTCTTCTGGAATCCAACGTTGCGCTAGCCCCCTACACCTCCTTTCGTGTGGGAGGGCCAGCGGATTGGTTGACCCAGCCCCATACCCTCGACCAGCTCCAAGAGGTGTATCAATGGGCTTTGGATCAAAAGATGCCGATCACCTTTCTCGGTGCTGGCTCTAATTTGTTAATTAGCGATCACGGTTTGCCGGGGCTTGTCATGATCACGAAGCATCTCAAGGCCCACAGCATCGATCCCAATACGGGCCTGATGATTGCAGAGGCAGGTAAAACCATCCCGCGACTGTCGACCCAAGCTGCCCAGCAAGGCTGCTCAGGCTTTGAGTGGGCAGTGGGCATTCCAGGGACGATTGGTGGAGCCGTCGTCATGAATGCAGGGGCGCATGGGGGTTGCGTTGCTGACAATCTCGAAGAAGTCCACATCTTAACCGGGGATGGCAACATCCAAATTCTCTCAAATTCCCAGCTGCACTACCATTACCGCTCGTCGATTTTGCAGACGCATCCCCAGCTGGTGGTTAAAGCCGTCTTTCGACTCCATCCAGGCCATGATCCCCAATCGGTCCTTCAGCAGACCCAGGCCCATCGGGACCACCGGCTAACCACCCAACCCTATGACTGGCCAAGCTGCGGCAGTGTGTTTCGCAATCCCCAACCCCAATCCGCTGGGTGGCTCATTGAACAGTCGGGACTGAAGGGCTATCAATTGGGCGGTGCCCAAATTTCCGAAAAACACGCTAACTTTATCCTTAACCTGGGGGAGGCGTCAGCCAGGGATATTTATCAGCTCATTCACTATATTCAAGAGGTGATTGATCGACAGTGGGGGCTTAAACTGCATCCGGAAGTTAAAATGTTGGGGGAGTTTCCCTCCTCCCTGGTGTAAAATCAGCCATCAGCCCCAGGGTGGTTTGCTTTTCTGAGAGATTCTGTCACACTCAGGTCAGGCAACTGCTATGGTGATCCCTGAAGCTCAGAAAACTTTGAGGTTTAGAAATCCTGAAGTTCGGGCACCCTGAATTCAAACCATTCAGGATCGGCGCATGGGGGCATCCCCTGTTGTATACCTCCTAGCCGCTCTCCGCGATCGCAGCAGGGTTCTAAATCCCAAGCTAACCCTCAGTTTCCACTCTCTTACAAATCATTTAGCGAATACTTATCGGCAAAAAAACATGGGACAAGGACAAGGATTTGGTTTTGGACTCGGCAAAATGAAAGAGCTAGCCGAAGCCATGAAGAAAGCACAGCAGGTTCAAGAGGGGGCAAAGCAGCTTCAGGAAGACCTGGAAAAAATGGAAATTGCCGGTCAGGCGGGCGGCGGGCTGGTTAAGGTTGTCATGAGCGGCAACCAGGAACCACTTCGGGTCGAGATTACCCAAGAAGCCTATGACGAAGGATTGGAAGTTTTGTCCGATCTGGTGTCTGCGGCCATGAAAGATGCTTACGTCCAGTCCACTTCAACCATGCGCGAACGCATGGAAGCGCTCACGGATGGCCTGAACCTTCCTGGTCTCGGGGGATAAACGGGCTACCGGTTGGAACTCAACGCACTTTTACTGCTGCAGCTTAGACTTTGTGCGCCTTAGGCTTTTGCGGCAAAGTGCTGGCACCACCCTTAAGCTCTAAAATTGAAATCCTTCTAGGGCGCGATGCTTCACGGGTGATCCAAATAGCCTTGAGTGAATTGTGCCACATGCTTTTTCATCCGAGCCTGGAGAGTCGTTGACAGCGATCGCCACCTATCGGTATGATTAGGATTTGTGTAAATAGATTCCAACCCATCCATGCCCACTATTCAGCAACTGATCCGCAACGAAAGAAGTAGCGCTCAGAAAAAGACGAAGTCACCAGCACTCAAGAGTTGCCCCCAGCGTCGCGGGGTTTGTACCAGGGTATACACCACCACCCCAAAGAAGCCCAATTCAGCCCTGAGGAAAGTTGCCCGGGTTCGTCTTACATCAGGATTTGAGGTGACAGCCTATATTCCTGGGATTGGTCACAACCTACAGGAGCATTCGGTGGTCATGATCCGCGGAGGTCGGGTTAAGGATCTACCTGGCGTTCGCTACCACATCATCCGTGGAACCCTGGACACCGCTGGTGTTAAAGACCGTCGACAGGGTCGTTCGAAGTACGGGGCGAAAAAGCCAAAGGCGTAACGTGCCAAACATGAGGGTCCAGTCTTGCTCATCATTCCTTAAGCGTTGCTGAATTGTGGTCGTGAGGTCTGTGGTGTTAGGCGTGTACTGTCAGGCCTTGTGAATGATGTGAGAGCTGAGCTACTGAATCATTAATTGCTACCCCGTTTACACCCATCCATCAATAACACAGTAAGGGAAGAATTTCTATGTCTCGTCGTGCTCGAATTCAAAAACGTCCTGTCCCTCCAGATCCGGTCTACAACAGTCGTCTGGTTAGCATGACCATTCGACGACTGATGAAAAGCGGGAAAAAATCCTTGGCAACTCGCATTTTGTATGGCTCGTTCAAGATTATTGAAGATCGAACCGGGCAGCCTCCCCTGGAGGTGTTTGAGCAAGCGGTGAGAAATGCAACTCCGCTGGTGGAAGTCAAGGCTCGTCGCGTTGGCGGCGCCACCTACCAAGTTCCCATGGAAGTCAGAACCGATCGAGGCATTGCACTGGCGCTGCGCTGGATTATTCAGTTTGCGCGGCAGCGTTCTGGCAAGTCCATGATTAGCAAGCTAGCCAACGAGCTAATGGATGCTGCTAACGAAACTGGAGGCTCGATCCGCAAGCGGGAGGAAACCCACCGCATGGCTGAAGCAAATAAGGCATTTGCTCACTATCGCTACTAAGCATCTGAACAGTTGAGAAGATTTTAGTTAGCTCGCAATATGCTGCTGTCAAGGAGGTAATTGTGGCCCGTTCCACACCGCTTGAATATGTCCGCAATATAGGAATTGCGGCTCATATTGATGCCGGAAAAACAACGACTACTGAGCGTATTCTTTTTTACTCTGGGCTGGTTCATAAGATTGGCGAAGTGCACGATGGGAATACCGTCACCGACTGGATGGCGCAGGAGCGTGAGCGGGGCATTACCATTACCGCCGCTGCAATTACGACCAGTTGGAAAAATCATCAAATCAACATTATTGATACCCCAGGTCATGTGGACTTCACCATAGAAGTGGAGCGCTCCATGCGGGTTCTAGATGGTGTGATCGCGGTCTTTTGCTCTGTGGGAGGCGTACAACCCCAGTCAGAAACCGTGTGGCGACAGGCCAATCGTTACCAAGTGCCTCGCATTGTTTTTGTCAACAAGATGGATCGAACCGGGGCAGACTTTTTCCGAGTGTATGGGCAGATCACCGAGCGACTCCAAGCCAACGCGGTGCCGCTGCAGTTACCCATTGGGAGTGAAGATGAGTTCTCCGGCGTCATTGACCTTGTCAAAATGAAGGCCATCCTTTATGGAAATGACCTTGGAACGGATATTCAAGAAACAGATATTCCCGCCGATCTGCTCGATCATGCTCAGGAGTTTCGCACCAAGCTCATAGAGGCTGTAGCTGAAACCGATGACGCCTTAGTGGAAAAATATCTGGACGGCGAACCTCTAAGCGAAGCTGAAATCCGTCAGGCGTTGCGCAAGGGGACCATTGCCGGCACCCTTGTGCCGATGCTCTGTGGATCTGCCTTTAAAAACAAGGGCGTACAGCTGCTACTGGATGCCGTCATTGACTATCTTCCGGCCCCCATTGATGTGCCTGCAATCCAGGGTGAGCGTCCCGATGGCTCGACCGTGGAACGACATGCAGATGATCAAGAACCGTTTTCAGCCCTTGCCTTCAAGATTATGTCCGATCCCTACGGTCGGCTAACCTTTTTGCGGGTTTACTCCGGAATTCTAAGAAAAGGCAGCTATATTCTCAACTCTACTAAGCAGAAGAAGGAGCGTATTTCTCGTCTGATTATTCTGAAGGCCGATGAGCGAATTGAGGTAGACGAACTGCGCGCTGGTGATTTAGGCGCGGCCCTAGGTCTTAAGGACACCTTTACCGGGGATACCCTCTGCGAGGAGTCTGACCCGGTGTTGCTAGAGTCGCTCTATATTCCTGAACCGGTAATTTCAGTTGCGGTGGAGCCCAAAACAAAACAGGACATGGAGAAGCTTGCCAAAGCCCTGCAGTCCCTCTCGGAGGAGGATCCAACCTTTCGAGTCAGCGTCAATCCTGAAACCAATCAAACGGTCATTGCCGGGATGGGAGAGCTGCATCTGGAAATTCTGGTCGATCGTATGCTGCGTGAGTTTAAGGTGGAGGCCAACGTTGGTGCTCCCCAAGTGGCATATCGTGAGACAATTCGGAAGCCCACCCAGGCTGAGGGCAAGTTTATTCGTCAAAGCGGAGGAAAGGGACAATATGGCCATGTTGTCCTGGAACTCAAGCCCGGTGATCCCGGCAGCGGCTTTGAGTTTGTGTCTAAAATTGTCGGTGGCACCATTCCAAAGGAGTTTATTGGTCCGGCTGAACAGGGCATTAAAGAGTCTTGCGAGACTGGTGTCCTAGCGGGTTATCCTTTAATTGATATCAAGGTAACCCTCGTTGATGGGTCTTATCATGATGTGGACTCCTCTGAAATGGCCTTTAAGATTGCTGGCTCCATGGCCTTAAAAGATGGAGTCATGAAAGCTTCTCCTGTCCTACTCGAGCCGAAGATGAAGGTCGAGGTAGAAGTTCCTGAGGAGTTTCTCGGGAGCGTCATGGGAGACCTGATCTCCCGTCGCGGCCATATTGAAGGCCAAGTCGTGGAGCAGGGAATCGCTAAGGTGACCACTCATGTCCCCTTAGCCACCATGTTTGGATATGCAACGGACGTTCGGTCCATGACCCAGGGCCGTGGCATATTCTCTATGGAGTTCAGCCATTACGATGAGGTTCCTCGCAGTGTGGCTGAACCAATCATCGCAAAAAACAAAGGGAACGCATAAATTCAAAGAGGAATTCTTGATCCATGGCACGTGCAAAATTTGAACGGAATAAACCCCACGTTAATATCGGTACCATCGGTCACGTTGACCATGGTAAAACCACTTTGACAGCGGCAATTACGATGTCCTTGGCGGCCCAAGGCAAAGCTGAGGCTCGTAAGTATGACGAAATTGATGCGGCTCCCGAAGAAAAAGCGCGCGGTATCACCATTAATACTGCTCACGTTGAGTATGAGACTGAGACTCGTCACTATGCTCACGTTGACTGTCCCGGTCACGCCGACTACGTGAAGAATATGATTACCGGCGCAGCTCAAATGGACGGTGCTATTCTCGTGGTCTCTGCTGCGGATGGTCCGATGCCCCAAACTCGGGAGCACATCTTGCTGGCAAAGCAGGTGGGTGTTCCCAACATCGTCGTGTTCATGAACAAGCAAGATCAAGTCGATGATGAGGAACTGCTTGAGCTTGTTGAGCTAGAAATTCGTGAGCTGTTAAGCAGCTATGATTTTCCAGGTGATGACATTCCCATCGTCGCGGGTTCGGCACTGTTGGCCGTTGAAGCGCTAGCGGAAAATGCCACCTTGAACCGGGGCGACAACGAGTGGGTTGACAAAATTCTCTCCCTGATGGATGAGGTGGATGCCTATATTCCGACACCTGAGCGGGATGTAGATAAGCCTTTTCTGATGGCGGTTGAGGACGTGTTCTCGATTACTGGTCGTGGAACTGTTGCCACAGGTCGGATTGAACGGGGGGTGGTCAAGGTTTCTGACGAAGTTGAAATTGTCGGTATCCGCGATACCCGCAAGAGCACCGTTACTGGCATTGAAATGTTCAAGAAGTCTCTGGATGAAGGGATGGCAGGAGACAATGCTGGAATTCTCCTTCGGGGTATTCAGAAGGAAGATATCGAGCGCGGGATGGTGCTGGCGAAGCCCGGAAGCATCACGCCTCACACTGAGTTTGAGTCTGAGGTCTATGTGCTCAAAAAAGATGAAGGGGGTCGCCACACTCCATTCTTCTCTGGCTACCGTCCTCAGTTCTATGTCCGAACCACGGATGTGACCGGAACCATTAGCCAATTTACGGCAGATGATGGCAGCGAAGCAGAAATGGTGATGCCCGGCGATCGTATTAAGATGACCGTACAGCTCATTAACCCGATTGCCATTGAGCAGGGAATGCGCTTTGCCATCCGCGAGGGAGGCCGCACGATCGGTGCGGGCGTGGTTTCTAAAATCCTCAAATAACTCCCTTCCAAAACAGTCTGGATCTTCAGTGAACTTGATCCAGACTGTTTTTATTGGTAATCCCTTACCGCACTCTATTTTTTTCATGCCAGCGCGATGGCGCTGTTCCGTAGCACCTCGACTGTTCCGTAGCACCTCGACAACTAAACTTTCATGACTACTACCTTAACCCAGCAAAAAATCCGGATTCGACTGAAGGCCTTTGACCATCGCCTGCTCGATACGTCCTGTGACAAAATTGTGGACACGGCCAAGCGCACCAATGCCTCGCCGGTGGGCCCTATTCCCCTTCCGACTCGTCGTAAAATTTATTGTGTCCTGCGATCGCCCCACGTTGACAAAGACTCCAGGGAGCATTTTGAGACTCGAACCCATCGTAGAATTATTGACATTTACCAGCCTTCCCCCAAAACCATCGATGCGCTGATGAAGCTGGACCTTCCCGCAGGGGTCGACATCGAAGTTAAGCTCTAACGGACTGGATCGAGAGGGCTGGGACAGCGGTGACATCACCGTACCGCTCCCTCCTTTCTGGATCGGATTGAGAAGCCCCCTATCTTGTGGATTTCACAGCCGGATCATTGCTGGGAGGTTCTGTTGGCCCCTGAGGAAATGGGCTAGAGTATGAAAAGCCCAAGCATCCTCATCTAGCACTAAACGGTTCATGGCTTTTCCTTCCTCTCTTGCGGTTCGAGAACTTCCAATTTTTCCCCTCCCTGAGCTGGTCTTATTCCCCCGGCGTCCCTTACCTCTTCATATTTTCGAGTTCCGCTATCGGATTATGATGAGCACAATTCTAGAGAGCGATCGCCGGTTTGGCGTATTAATGTGGGATCCGGTGGAGGGGCGTCCTGCGTCCGTGGGCTGCTGTGCTGAGGTTATCCGTCATGAGCGTCTCGAAGACGACCGGCTGTTAATTCTGTGTCTGGGTCAACAGCGCTTTCGAGTCCTCGACTACATTCGAGAAAAGCCCTATCGCGTCGGATTAGTGGAATGGATTGAAGATGGAAAACCCAAGCAAGATGTCCATCCCCTGGCGACTCAGGTCAAAGATTTATTGGAAGATGTTGTGCGTCTGTCCTCCAAGCTCTCCGATCAAGAGATTGAGCTACCGGAGGATATCCCCGATCTCCCCCTAGAATTTTCCTACTGGATTGCCAGCAATCTCTATGATGCCGCCCAGGAGCAGCAATCGCTGCTGGAGATGCAAGATACGGGAGCCCGACTCGAGCGGGAAGCAGAAATCCTCATGTCCACTCGAAATCATCTTGCTGCCAGAACCGTCCTCAAAGATACGTTTAATCCGGAAGGGCCATAGGCACCCCATTGATTTAGGGGCTGACGCAGCGTCATGAGTGGAATTGTTGGCCTGTGGTATTTTTCCTCCAGGTGTAATGCCGACGGCGTAGTCAAAGGTCTCTGGGATCTGCAGAGTGCTCTTAAGCACCGCGGGCCTGATGGGGGCGGTGTGTGGACTGAGGGGCCGGTGGGTCTTGGCCATCAGCTCTTGAAAACAACGCCAGAATCTTGTCATGAGCAATCTCCCCAAGGGTTGCCCGAGGCCCATTCCGTGATTACGGCTGATGTGCGTTTGGACAATCGTCTGGACCTGATCCGGCAGCTTGGACTCCCGGATTGCCCCTCGAGTTCACGGCCTTGGACCGATCCAGATCTCATTCTAAAGGCCTATGAGCGCTGGGACACGGCCTGTCCCCAGCATCTGCTGGGCGCCTATGCCTTTTTGATCTGGGATGCGCGTCGCCAGCGCATGTTTGGGGCCCGCGACCCGTTTGGCATTAAGCCCTTTTACTATTTTTATAGCCACGACCTGTTTGCCGTGGCCTCTGAAATTAAGGCCCTGCTGCGTTCGCCCCATATCCCAGCGCAATTAAACCCACTCCGAATTGCAGATTTACTGACCTCGAATTTGCAAGATCCAGTGGCCACCTCCTATCGCGATATTTTGCGATTGCCAGGGGCTCATCAGCTTCTAGTCAGTGCGGATCAGGGCCTCACCATTCAACGATACTGGCGTCTCGATCCCAGCAAAACCCTCCAACTGCCGAACGATCAGGCATACGCAGACGCTTTTCAGGAGATTTTTAAGCAAGCCGTGGACTGTCGGCTGCGCAGCGCCTACCCCATCGGAACTCAGTTAAGCGGCGGCATGGACTCCTCTGCTGTTAGTTGCATGGCACGACAGCGACTTCCGTCCCGTCAGCCGTTACCCACCTTTTCCGCCCGCTTTCCCCGCATTCCCAACTGCGATGAAATGGCTTACATTCAAGCCGTCCTTGACCAGGGAGGCTACGTGCCGCACTTTGTCTATGCCGATCGCACCGGTCCCCTGAGTCACTGGCAGGAGCTTTGGACCCACCTCGATGAGCCAGCTCTTGGGAATGGCTATTTAACCTGGTTGATTCACCAGGCGGCCCAACAGCAGGGAATTCGCGTCCTTCTCTCAGGATACGATGGCGATACCACCGTTGGGCATGGAACCGGCTATCCTGCGGAACTAGCCCGATCCGGTCGATGGAAACTGGCGATTGCCGAAATGCAGATGCTGATTCAACGCCTGGGACACCCCAGGCCTGTGGAGATGATGCGGCAGAAATTTTTTCCAATTCTGGCCACCCTCGCCCAGGAAGGACGCTGGCTGAGCCTGGCAAAGGCGATCGCGCCCCTTTCGAGGGCGGTGCAACTCCCCAGGCGGCGGTTATGGATTGACGGCTTTTTGATTCCCCTTTCCCAACACCTGCGGGGACAGATCCGCCGGAGGACTCGCCCCCTTCCGCGACCGGATCGAGGTCAAGCCTTTCCGTTTCTGAATCCAGACTTTCTCCATCACCCTGATATCGTCCACCATTTCGAGAGTCAGCCCCTGATTGCCGATGGCCATGAAACAGCCCAGTCGCAGCAGCTTCAGCTCTTGTGCTCTGGGATTATTAGCTTGCCCATGGAACTGGTGGACCTAATTTCTGCTCCCCTGGGAATTGAGCCACGCTATCCCTTTATGGATCAGCGTCTAGTAGAGTTTTGCCTCGCCCTCCCGCCCGATCAAAAGTTAAGGCAGGGCTGGTCCCGCTATATCCTCCGTCAGGCCATGGACGGCATTCTTCCCGATCAGGTGCAGTGGCGGGCCAGCAAAACCAGCCCGGCCCAAGCCTTTTACCGTGGATTTGATCAATACAATGCCCCGCTCGTTGAGGACCTGTTGGCGCACCCGCCACCGCCTCTCTTGGATTACATTAATCTTCCCCAGCTGAGGCAACTCTACGCCGACCACTACCGTTCTCCTGATCGGCTCAATCAGATTTGGCCTGCGATCACCTTAGGACTGTGGTTTAGACATCAGGAGTCTTCCCCCTACACCCCCTAAGGCGCTCCCCTCCAGCAAGCGCTAATCTACTCAACCGTCCCTAGCCCCGCGGAATAGTGCCTTCAGACCAGGGAGATGATTCTGCCCCCTGCCTGGCACTGGCGCATCAACTCGTCCAGGTATTTCTTTTCTAATAAAAAACTCTCTAGATCTGGCAAAAAAACCTGAGTCAGTCAATTTTTGCCATTGATGACTCTCGGATCCTATGCTAGCGTAGCTAAGAAGAATGGAAAAGTCTTCATTCATCACCAATGCGGGGGCAAATTGCAACAGTACGGCATGTGAGGAATTTTTTAATCCCATGAAATCAACCTATTCAAAACCCAAACTCCAGACGTTCGGGGATGTTGAGGTCCTAACCCAAGCCACTGGGGCTAGTTCCACAGATGACTTTGTCTTTTTTAACGGCAGTCCTCTCCCGTCTCCAGACGGCCAAGATGATGGTCGCTACTCCTATTTCTGTGGCGCTGACGGATGTACCGTTGGCCCCACAAAACGTTAGATTTTTTAGAGTCTGTCAAGATCCATCGAACGTTCAACCCCTAGCGGCAGTGTGTTGGTTGCAGGAGGATCATCGATGGAGCACTGTCCTTAAGACATTCTCATCAAACCTTTGACTGCTAGTTCTGCTAGTGAAAAACTGGGCAAGCGTCACCATAGAAGGAGCTTGTCCTTTTTTGTGGAGAAAAATAGGAGGCATGGCGCAGGATTCACCTCAATTTTGGGGCAAAGCATACGGCTATATCATTCAATCAGACAGTCCTTTGTTGCCACCGCTGGCCCGGTTAGATGGCAACGCAGATGTTCCCCTAGTGCCGGACATTTTAATCCACCAGGGGCAGCTGGGTGATTTAGCCACTTCTGGCTCAGCAGATCAGATCATTAGCGCGAAGATCCCTGGTTTTGGCAAGTTTTGGATGATTGAGGGTCGAGAGCTGGTGGTCGATCCCGAGGCGCCTCGATCCCTGGCCGATTTGCGCCCCATCATTTTAGGCTCAGCGATGGCTGTGCTGCTGCAGCAGCGTCAGCAGCTGGTGCTGCATGCCAGCTGCATTGGAATCGGGGGACAGGCCATTGCATTTTTAGGGAATTCTGGCTGGGGGAAGTCTACGCTGGCATCGGTTTTGCATAGCAAAGGCTATGATTTTGTGACCGATGATGTGCTGGCGATCAACGTCCAGTCGACTCCTCCCAAGGCGGTCTCAAGCTACCCAGAGGTGCGACTGCTTCCCGATACCCTGGAAGCCCTCGGCCACACCTTAGAGCTTGAGGAAACGGATCAATCGTTTCACTGGAAGCAGGAAAAGCGTGTCTCCTCGCGGATTTCGGAGCAGCCGCTGCCGCTGTTGTGCCTGTACGTTTTGGCCGGAGGGAGCACCCTGGAAGCGGAAGCCATAGCCCCCCCATCTGCATTTTTAGAACTTTCCCATCATTCTCGGGCCATTCGCGTCGTCAACAGTCTGCATGTTCCTAGCCTGAGGGCCAGGCACTTTCAACAGTGCATGACACTTGTGCAAAAGGTGCCGCTATTTTATCTGCGAAGACGGCGATCGCTGGCTGAGCTATCCCAAGTGGTCACGTTCCTGGAATCTCATGTTGCACAGCTCTTGGACCAAGAAAGAACTAGATCTACCTTCAGTGGTGAGGGGTGACGGATTATTTCAGCCAATCCTGGGGTTTAAGATAGGTTTCATAGAGTTCTGCTTCTGGACTGTTGGGGTCAGGATGATAGTCGTATTCCCAGCGCACCAGGGGCGGTAAAGACATCAAAATGGATTCGGTGCGACCGTTGGTTTGCAATCCAAAGATGGTGCCCCGGTCATACACTAGGTTAAATTCAACGTATCGACCGCGTCGATAGAGTTGAAACTCACGCTCACGTTCGCCGTATTCCTGGCTGCGCCGCCGCTCCACAATTGGAACATAGGCCGGCAAGAAGGCCTGACCACAGGCTTGGGCAAAGCTAAACAGCGACTCCCAATCGCGAGGGGGCACCTCTCCAACGCTGCGGCTATGCTGGGCCGCGGGTCCTTGGGCATCGGGACCGCGGTAAAGCTCTCCTTGACCATCTTGGTAATCAAAGAAGATACCGCCCACCCCGCGTGTTTCCTGGCGATGCTTTAGATAAAAATACTCGTCACACCATTTTTTAAACGTCGGATAATATTCGGGATGAAAGCGATCGCAGGCATCCTTCAGGGTTTGATGCAGATGCACCACATCCTCCCGAAATGGGTAGTAGGGGGTTAAATCCAGCCCTCCTCCAAACCACCAGACCGGGCCAGCTTCAAAGTAGCGATAGTTGAGATGAACCGTGGGAATGTAGGGATTGCGAGGATGCAAAACCATGGATGTCCCCGTGGCATAAAACCGATGTCCTTCAGCCTCAGGGCGCTGTTTAACAATGGAGGGAGGCAGGCGATCGCCCCAAACCTCCGAAAAATTCACCCCGCCTTGCTCAAAAATATCGCCCGCCTTCATCACCCGCGATCGCCCGCCTCCCCCCTCAGGACGATCCCAGGTATCCTCTTGGAAGGTGCCGGCGCCGTCAACCTCTGCCAACTTGCTACAAATTTGGTCCTGCAGCGCCTTCATAAACTGGCTGACCCGTTCTTTAGAGTCAGCTGGCGGAGCGGTTGTGTTTGCAACAGGAACAGAAGAAGGAGCAACCATAAAGTTTTGTACGCGACCACGATACACAGCCTATCGTGAATTGCGATCCAAGGTCTCACCCGTGGCCCCTTGGCTTCCCGGATCGTTGCAATTATTTACGTCTCATCGCTTTCCGTTTCAACGCACGGTTTATTTGCTTATTTGCGCCGAAACTGGATGTGGATGTCGTAGCGATTACTCCACCGATTCGGTGTTGCGCTCGTGCCGCCCACTGCCTCAAATTCCTGAGCATATTTTTGGTAGCCTGGGGCCAGCTTAGGCAGAAACTGGCTGGTCTGCATCAAGGTCGCTAGCCGCGGCACATCGATAAAAAATTTGCCGCTCTGGGGATTTAAATCGGACTGGGTTACTGCCTGAAAGCGGGACAGCGCCGCGAGGGAGTTTTGATCTGGATCGGTCAGGCGTTCTGTCAAGGGCGTAAAAACGCTGAAAAACAACACCTTGTCCGCCAGCCAACCCCGACTGGCAAAGGGCAGGTTCGGCGGAACGCGCCAGATTACCACAGGGCGATCGTTCACTCGCGTCTCACTCATTTGTAGGGCATAGCGGCTGCGCATCTCTGATTCCAGCGATCGCAGAGCCTGATCTGCCGCGGTCTGGTCTCGGGTCTTGGTTAGGAAAACAAAGCCTGCACTTTGATCATTTTCCTGGGACTGCGGCACAATGGCACTGGCAAAGTCCCCCGTCATCCAGGGTAAAAACTGCTGCTCAAAGTTTAGACCCGTCAAGCGCTGAAATTCAGCTTGTAATCCCTTCGGTGAAAACGGGAGCAGTAGCTGGGTTTCTACTCCCTGCTGATAGTCTTTCCAGACCTGCTGAAAACTATCGCCTGCCATCATCAAAATCGTGTCTTCAGGCAACAGCTTTGCTGCCTCGCTGGGGTTGCTGCTAACGTTTAGCCGATCCTCCGTTTCCGTTTTTAGCCAGGAAATGCTGGTTAATTGTATCCCGCGATCATCAAGGGTTATGGTTGATCCTATCCCCTGAAACTCCTGCAGCCGATCGAGGGTTGCCTGGTCAATTTGTCGTCCCTCCTGCTCAAAAATTTGGGAAGTGTTCGCTGGCAGATTGATGTAAAGCTGGGCGAAAGGATTGGGCCGCTGAATTTGCGCCATCGCCTGCTGAAATCGTTCCTGGGCCGCCAGCGTTTTTTGAGTTTGAATAGTGTCGATCATCTCCCGCATGGAGGGAATGTCATTGGTCGCAATCAAAAATTCTGGATCAAAGAGAGCCAGAGTCAACGCGTCGGGCGTTCCGGCCTTTGAGGTCCACATTTCAATGCCCTGGTGAACCACCGGCTCTAGGCCCTCAGTGCTGGCACGGTCGGTTAAAAATTTCTGTGCTTGACGTAAGTCACGCAGGGGGAGAATCCACACCTGAGACTGATCGGCAAGAATATCCTCCTCCCGGACTGGAGGCGACAAAATTGCCGTGGTCATTTCGCGCTTTAGCCAGGGCTGGAGATCGGTCGCAAAATTTAGATTATGGGGGGCGAGGACCTCAGTCTGAAACGAGGTGAGCAACTGCTCCATCGCCTTGCGGGTTTCTGGAATATCAAATTCTTCCAGACGATCCCAGGCGTCGGATTCCGTGGTCAGGGTCAGGCTGAAGCTGGTATCTTCCGGCAGCAGAGTGCTTCCTAAAGGTAAGGGGCCAGAGTTCTTGGTGTTTTGAAATAGAAGGTAGGCTAACCCACCCCCGACGATCAGCAACGCTGTGACTCCCAAGGTTAGCGCCAAGGAGCGAGGCGATCGCTTCTGGTGCGCAGGCCGACGTTGGGCGTTGGAGGTGCGAGATGGAGTCATGAATAGGAGCGCTCTAGGGCTGATCAGCTTCAGAGGTCAAGTATGCACAAATTGTTTCCACAGGTAAAGCCCTCTAGCCTAAGAGGACCTGCGGCTGATCCCTCAACCGTTGATAGAGAGTCGTCCGCTGCTGCCAGGGGCGGCCTAGGGCCGCGATCGCTTGTTGGATCTGTGGCACGCTCAGACCGGTTCCTCCCTGGGCACCGGCACTGGTGGTAATGTGCTCCTCCATCAACGTGCCGCCCAGATCATTACAGCCCCACTCCAGGGCTCTTTGTGCCCCAGTTAACCCTAACTTCACCCAGCTTGGCTGGTGATTCACAATGGCAGTCCCCAAATAAAGGCGCGCCACCGCCGTAAGCTTGAGCACCTCATCCAGCCGGGGCTGGTCATGACCGACGCGGCGGCGCAGGGCTGCTGGAGCCATCTCTCCCACGTAGGGCAAGAGAATAAATTCGGTGATGCCAACGCCCCAGCGGTCTAGAGAGTCGGCCTGCAGCCGTCGTAGTTGGGCCAGATGCTGGACCTGCTGCTCTGGCATCTCCACATGACCGCAGAGCATGGTGCTGGTGGTGGGCAGCCCCGCACGGTGCGCCGCTGACACAATGTTGAGCCAGGTTTGGCTGGTGATTTTTTCGGGACAAATGACGCGGCGCACGGCGTCATCGAGCACTTCGGCAGCGGTGCCGGGCAAGGAATCTACACCTGCTTGCCGAAGCGCCTTGAGTACCTCATCAACGGTCAAGTCATCTTCGCGGGCAATAAACTCGATCTCCTGAGGCGAAAAGGCATGGAGATGCAGCGTTGGGAATCGGGATTTGAGGGCGTCAATCAAGTGAAGATAGTAGTCCAGCGACGATCCTGGACTCGTTTTGGCCCAGGATCCCGGACGTTTTGCCTGCGGGTTAAGTCCTCCCTGAAGACAGAGCTCCGTGGCCTTCGCCTGGAGGGCTTCCCGGGCCTTCTGGATTATCATTGCCTCATCCAACCAGTAAGCCTCTGCATCGCCTGCATCCCGACGGAATGCGCAGAAACCACAGTGCTGCTCGCAAATATTCGTAAAATTAATGTTGCGATTGATCACATAGGTCACGGTCTCACCACAGAGCTGAGACCGTAAGGCGTCCGCCGCCGCGCGAATCTGGGCAATGGCCTCAGGGTCAGTTTGCCGAAGCAGCCAGACGGCATCTGCCTCTGAAAGCGGGTGGTGCGCTAAGGTTCGATCTAAGAGGGTGATCAGTCCCATGGCAATGGCTTTTCCTACAGTCCCCAAAACAGCATAATGGGCCAAACGATCAATCCCCCTAAACTCGCAAGGGAAAGTCCCAAGGCAGCAGTGATCGCCACCAGGACTTTCAATCGGGGAATAGTCTGTGTCTGGGCGATCGCCAGGGTCAAGGTTGCGAGAGTGCCTAGGGCAATCACAGCGCTCCATAGCCCCCCCAACGCTGGAGTCCAACGCTGCATTGCCAGGGCACAACCACTCAGCAGCAGCGGCCAAAGTCCGGTGACGATTCCCACCCACAGCTGACCTGGGTCCGGCGTTTCCCCCAGTAATCGTAACAGCATCCCCAGAGAGGCACTGAGCCAGAACAGCCCCAGCAGGCTTGCCAGACCGAATAGGATAAACAGCAGCAATAGTCCCTGGCTCCCCATGCGTAATGATCCCCCGGCATTGAGGGTGATCACCAACAGCACCAAGCCGCCAATGAGCAGCGCCCCGGGCAGGGACGGCGGTGCCTCCTGGGGCTGGAACAGTTGGCGGTAGAACGTCTCTAACATCTTGGATAAGGGAGGGTAAAATCAGCCAGCATCAATCACCGTACGAATCGCCGCACACATCACCGAACTAGTAGTCCCACAGCATGAGCGGTAGTCCGCGGGATTTCGCCGCAAACTGAACCTGCTGATACCCTGGAACCAGAGATTCCACCGTAGAGGTGAATAAATCCCCCAGGCGACCTGGAAAGCGATTGGGCGGATAGAGGTCCACCTTGGGGTTTTCCGCCTTGATGCCCGCCAACTCGCGCACGACATCGATGGCATCGTAGTAGTTGCCTAGAGAATCCACGAGATTTGCAGCCAGGGCCTGGCTCCCCGAAAAAATCCGGCCATCGGCATAGGGTTTGATTTTATCCAGGGGCATCTCCCGACCCGTGGCGATGGCCTCTAGGAACTGCTGGTAAGACTCATCCACCAGGGTTTGCAAAATTTGTTTTTCAGCCGGGGTCGAGGGACGATAGGGGGAGAGAATATCTTTAAACTCTCCACTTTTGAAATTCCCACTTTCGATACCCACCTTGTCCAGGAGAGAGGCCACGTTTTGGGTGCGAATAATAACACCGATGGACCCGGTTAAGGTATCGGGATTGGCCACGATATGCTCGGCGGCGGTTGCCACATAGTAGCCTCCCGAGGCCGCCACATCTCCCAAGAGTGCGACCACCTTTGTCTGACTCGTTTGGCGCGTGCGCATCAGCTCCCGATGAATCGCGAGGGATGCTGATGCCGTGCCGCCGGGACTATTGATCTGCAGTAAAATCGCCTTGGCTTTATCCTGACGGGCCTGACGAATGGCCTTCACAATTCGAGTACTCCCGGTATCTCCCGACTGAAAAATCCCGCCCTCTGCTCCCTCCGCAATGGGTCCGGAAATCTTGATCAGGGCAATCTCTGGACCGCTTGCCGGAGCCGAGGTCAGAGGGCGTCGGGGGATCAGGGTAGACAGCCAGTTTCCCAAGGAGGCTACTAAGCAAAGCACAATCAGAACAAGCGCAAAAATTCGATCAGGACGCCGCATACCCTAGCTCTCAAAAATTTTTGGCGATCGCGCCGGGCTAGGTCAAGACCTGCGCAGCCTGACACATTCTAGCGTAGGGAGGCCGCTCTCACTCTGGAGGATTGTTGGCGGCAGGAGACCGAAGAAACGGGAGCCGTTGCCGCAGACGCTGTCCAAAAAAACTAACCTCTGGCAGCTTCAGCATCCAGACAGCCAGAGCAAAGACCAAACTCCCAACGACCCCAGCCACGGTCAACTCAACCAGCTGAATCAGCAGCCCCTCCGTCCCCAACAGATGCTGAACGCCCTTGAGGGTCGCCCAGCTAGCGGCTCCACACAGCAAGCTGCCCAGGCCAATACCCAAAATCGGGCCTCCGATGCTGCGCCAGGGCAACCCATTCAAACGGCGACTCACCAATCCCAGGAGAATGAACATTGACACCGTATTGACCCCCACGGTGGACATGGCCAATCCCTGGGCCCCGAAGGCCTGGGTAAAGAAGTAACAGAAGAGGAGGTTAAACCCCAGGCCCAGCAGGGTGATCGCCAGAGGCGTCCGACCATCCCCTAGGCCGTAAAACACCCGCACCAGCACATCTCGCGCCAGATAGAAAAACATGCCAATTGCATAAACCAGCAGCAGCGACGAGACAAGATTCGACGCCTGGGTGTCAAACTGTCCGCGTTCGTACACCACCCGCACCGCTGGCAGAGCCAGCGCGGCCATCAACGCTCCTACCGGCATCATGCTCATCGCCGTCAGCACCAGGCTTTGCCGAATTCGCTCCTTGAGTGCTGGCCAGTGGGGGGGTGCTGCCAACTTAGAGAAAATCGGCATGTAGGGCACCAGGATTACATTCGAGAGTATTCCCAGCGGTGTCAGAAACAGCAGCTGAGCATAGCCCAAGGCCGAGGCCGCCCCGACTGGCAGTTGGGACGCAAACACCGTGGTGATGTAAACGCTAATCAGGAGCATGCCCGAAGAAAGGGTTGCTGGCCCCATTAAGCGGTAAATTTCCTGCACGGCTGGTTCGCCAAAATCAAACCGCAGGCGTAAGGTGCCCATGCCTGATTTCCACTGGGCAGGAATCTGAGCAAACCATTGTAAAAAACCCCCGGCCAGGGTTCCCCAGGCCAAGACTGCCGGCCCAAACTCATCGGACAGGAACCAAACGCCCAAAATCACCGTAATGCTGGAAAGCAGGGGACTAATGGAGGGCAGCCAGTATTGGTCGGAGGCATTCAGGGTTCCAAACCCAATCCCAATCAGGCCTGAGAGCACCGCCAGGGGAGCCATGATCTGAAATTGCTCCACCGCGATTCGATGCACCTCTGGGGGGGCACCGGGGGCAATGAGCTGCAGCAGGGGATCCGCCAGCACCATGAGTACAACGGTCACGATCAGGAGTAACCCGCCCACCAGAGTATTGATGGTCTCAATGAGGGCCGCAGCTTCCTCCGAGCGGCGCTTGGCCAATACGCTAATAATTGAGCTATGGAACGGGCCGTTAATCCCGCCTAGCAAAATAAACAAAAAGCCAGGAATGATGTAGGCATACTGATAGGCGTCGACCGCAGCTCCAGCGCCAAATTCAGCAGCGATCGCCTGTTGCCGTACTAGACCGGCTAGTTTACTGATTAAGGTTGCGATGGCCACAATAGTGGCAATACTGGCCAGGGATCGACCGGGCTTTTGAGATGAGGGGGAGGACTCGCTCACAAAATTTTGAAGGAATGCTAAACAGAACTAAAGTAAACACTTTAGCCCTAAATCCTCCTTTAAACTCAGGGAGTCAGGGCAGAGGAAACCAGATCTTCATCCAAGTTTGGCCTGCTGTGAAGTCTCAAGGTCGCCATTTCCACTGACACGCCAGGTCCAATCAAATTTCCCTGAAAATAATCGCAATCGAAGGCGGCCAAAATATTGAAGTCGGCTGATTTTTCCACCCCGGTCGCCGTTACGTCGAGCCCCAGATGCTGGGCTAGGGCCATAATTCCCCGAATCACCGCTGTTGCCTTGCGATCGCGTTGCACGACCCGCACCAGTTGGGAAGAAAGCCTCACGCCATCTAGGGGCAGTTGCGTCAGATGGGTTAGAGCGGCATCTCCTGCTCCCAGATCATCAAGGACCACCTGAGCGCCCACAGCCTTAAACTTCAGCAGGATTTCTTGGCTATAGGCAAGATTATCAAAGGCCAGGGCCTCAGAGATTTCAATGACAAAGGGCTGATGCGCTTCCCGATACTCCGCCAGAATCTGTCCAATGCGATCGGCAAAATGGGGCTGTCTAAATTGGGTGGGAGAAAGCCGCAAAGCCAGACGAAGGCCTCCAAACCCCATCTGATTCCACTGCTGCCCCTGCAGACAGACCTGGCGAGCCATCCATTCTCCCAGTTCCAGCATAATGCCCGCTTCCTCTGCCAGAGGCAAAAAGCGATCTGAACCCATTAAGCCATAGGTAGGATGATTCCAGAGAATCAAGGCCTCCATTCCCGAAATCTTGCCCGATTTTAGATGATATTCCGGTTGGTAATGTAGGATAAACTCCTGCTCACTGATGCCTTGCTTTAATCGGCGATGGAGATCGAAAATTTCTGGAACCTCTGCATCGATGCCCTGGCCATACAGCTGATAAGTCCCCCGACCGCGATCTTTCGATTGGTAAAGAGCAATATCAGCATTACGCACCAGAACCTCTGCCTCTAGTGCATCATTGGGATACAGAGCAATGCCAATACTGGTGTTGATGAGCAGCGTATGGGACTCAATTTGACACACCTCACGAAAGGTGCTCAGAATCCGTCGCGCCGTTGCAACCGCATCCTCACTCGTCTGCATATTGGGCATTAAAATTGTAAACTCATCCCCCCCCCAACGCGCCACCGTATCCGAGGCTCGCACACACTGGCGCAGACGACGGGCCACCTCTTGCAATAACCCATCCCCCACCGAATGTCCCAGGGTATCATTAATGACCTTGAACTTATCCAAATCCAGGAACATGACCCCCACTTGATGGTGGCATAGCTGGGCCTCGGCGATCGCCGCTTCCAGTCGCTTGTGAAACAAGAGCCGATTGGGAAGCCCCGTCAGGGCATCGTGAAAGGCTTGATGCTGAATGCGCTGATCTTGATGCTGACGCTGGAGGGCCGCCCCAATGCTCGCAGCCAGTGCCCGCACGCTCGCTACGTCACTGGCTGCCCACTGATACTCCTGAGTGCAGTGGTCGAGCTCTAAAAATCCCCAAAACGAATTGTGAACATTAATAGGCACCACCAAAATAGATAAAATGCCATCGCGAAACAGAATATTTCGCTCATGTTCCGGTAAAGATGTTCTCAGTGCACTGAGAATTCCATCCTCTGCGAGCAGCGCATACCAACGACGCAGGTAAGACTGGCAGTACACTTGGTTTTGCCGATGGGGCTGATCCAGAACCGGATCAACCCCAGGCTTCACCCATTCATATCTCAGGCTGGTGGCCGCTTGCTCCTGATCCCCCCAGGAGTGGTTTTGGCTAATGCAGATGCGATCGACCCCAATATCTTGGCCAAACATCTCCAGGGCCACATCCACCACCGAATCTTGATTCAAGCTGGTTAACAGATGGGTAGTCACCTCTGCCACACTTTGGGAAAGCCGATCACGGCGTCTTAACTCTGCCTCTGCCTGTTTGCGCTGGGTGATGTCAAACAAGCAGCAGCGGATCAAGCTATTTTCAGGAATATAGTGAATCGACTGCTCAAAAATTTTTGCCCCAATTTGAACTTCCCGACTGAGAATTTTCTTCTGGGTCATCGCAATTTTGTTCATTAAGCCCGCGAGCGCGGGGTGCTCCAATCCCGCCACGGACAAATCTGGAAAGGCCTGATGTGCCGCAGGATTCAGGTAGGTCAACTGCCCCTTAGTGGTGATTTCCAGCATTGGGCTAGGAATGATTTCTGGGAAAGAGGCCAGTCGAATAATCGAGACATCTTCCATCCCCTTGGCGTCGCTCTCCCCACTGAGCATGATGGTTTCCTTCGCGGACTGAAGCGTATGGCCTTCGGTGAAAAAGTGCTGTTCAGAATCTAGACGGTCACAGTAATGACGAAACTCAGCATCGGTGATATTTGCCAACATCAGATACTTAGCCCTGACCTCCGGTCCCCAGAAAATGAGATCACCGGACTGAAGACGGGCCGAAACGCAGCTTTGGCCATTAACCTGGGTACCATTTTTACTGCGCTTTCCCTGGAGATTTCCATCAATTAGGACGAAACTATACTGGTTGGGATCAGCCCCTGTAATTCTCAGTAAGATAGCGTGTTGACGAGAGACCGATTTATCATCAATGACAATGGAACTTTTCGGATCGCGTCCTACAAAGTAGGAGGCGCCCTCTAGAACTTCATACCGCGTCTGTGCCCGATATTGAATGAGCAGCAAATGACGGACTCTCTTTTCCGGAGGAATACCATGCAGCTCAGTCACAAGACCTGTTAACCCTATCCAAGTGCGAGGAAACCGAGGAATTACCGAAAGCGATGGTAGCGGCAACCCTTAGATTTAGGTTTCCCGCCCGGCTCCTCTGAATTACTCCTCCTAAAGGAATAATTGAGCCTAGTCGGCCCCTTGCTTGAAGCGCTCAATGGGCTAGGGGGACAACAAGCCTAAACATCAGGGTTGCTAGTTAACAGTCAGCTCCCCACATGAATCTCCCTCAACTAAATCCCCTCAATTAAACCGTATCGCTGCTGCGGTCAGCCTAATACAGCGCCCCGCTATTCTTTAGGGACTGACCGCTTTTCTGGCGGGCCTGGCGGCGGATCTTCCAGGGAAGCCAGAGGGGGGGCTGGGCGATCTAGCATCGTATCGGCCCAGGAAGCGGGATCGTCGAGGGGCTCTAGGTGGGTCATGACATGGGATCCGGGCAAGGTGCGCATCAGAGACAGCTCTAGTTCTTCACAAAGATCATGGCCCTGCTTCACAGACCAGGTGCCCGGTACCAAAACATGGAATGAAATGAAGCTGCGCGTGCCCGCCACACGAGTGCGCAGGGCATGAAACTGAATCCCCTGATTTTGGTAACGAGCTAAGGTGTTCCAGATTAGCGTCTGGTCAGCTTCAGGCAAAACACCATCCATCAGTGCATTCGCCGTTTCCCGCAAAAGCTTGACGCCAACGGTGGCAATATTCAGAGCCACCAGCAGCGCCATCAGCGGATCGAGGAGGGTCCAGCCTGTCACCTTGACACAAAACAGCCCAGCGATCATTCCCACCGAGGTCCATACATCCGTGAGCAAATGATGGGCATCGGCGCGCAGGGTGATCGACCGCAGCCGTCGACCAGCTCGCAAGAGGAGATAGGCCACTGCCCCGTTGATGGCGGCAGCCAGGAACGAGAGTCCCATGCCCACTGAGATCTGCTGGAGTGGCTGGGGATGAATGAGGCGTTCAAGAGCGGCAATGGCAATACTGACCGCAGCCAAAATGACCAGGGTTCCTTCCAGGCCGCTGGAAAAATATTCTGCTTTGGAGTGCCCAAAGGAGTGATCACGATCGGGGGGCCTAGCCGCAAGGCTGAGCATCCACAAGGCCATCAGCGCTGCCACCAGATTGACGCTAGACTCCGCAGCATCGGAAAACAGGCTCACGGAACCCGTGAGCTCATAGGACCAAACTTTCAGTCCCATGGTGAACAGGGCTGCTCCAATGGAAAGAAAAATATATGCTCGCGGTGAGCGAAAAACCATGCCGTGTTGCACCTGAGCTTACCTTTGGAGTATATCTTTTTCAGAAGGTTCACTGATCTAGCCAGGACCCCTGATCCAGGCCAGCTCACTTCAAGTCTTCCTTCAGTTGCTTCAAGAGCGCCATCAGTCCCGGCCCTGCTATGCTCATGAGGGATTTTCCTCCTCAAGCCCCATGAATCAGCGCCTGCCCCAATTTGTTTTGGCATCAGCCTCTCCAGCCCGCCTGCAGCTGTTGAAAACTGCGGGTATTCCTGCCCTTGCTCAACCCAGCCATTTTGACGAGTCGCGGGTTCAGACCCGTCATCCCATTGAACTGGTGGAGGGGCTGGCTGCGCGTAAGGCTGAAGTGGTGGCCAAAACTTGGTCAGATCCTGCCCTCATCCTCGGTTGTGACTCTGTCTTGGCACTAGACGATGCCATCTATGGCAAGCCCGCCAATGCCGCTGACGCGATCGCGCGTTGGCAAACCCTACGCGGCCGGGTCGGTCATCTCTATACAGGGCATGCCCTCATAGATGGACGAACGCACCAATTGCTAGTGCGCTCCCAACGCACCGATGTATATTTTGCCGCGGTGAGCGATCGCCAAATTAAAGCCTACGTTGCGTCTCAAGAACCGTTAAACTGCGCCGGATGCTTTGCCCTAGACGGTCGAGGGGGCCTGTTTATTGAAAAAATTGAGGGCTGTCACAGCAATGTGATTGGCCTGAGTCTGCCGCTGTTGCGGGAGATGTTAGCCCAGTTGGATATTGATGTCACGGAGTTTTGGTCTACGGTCGATTCCCAGGAAGCCAAGGGACAGACATAATTCCTAGGGGGTCACAATCACGGGCGTACCCACCGACACCAGCTCAAACATCTTCTCAATATGCTCGTCGAGCATCCTGACACAACCGTGGGAGGCCGCGGTTCCCACCGAAGCGCGCATGGAACTGGAGGTACCATGAAAGCCCACCCAATTGTCCCCATCGGTCCAAAAGCCAATCCAGCGATTGCCCAGAGGATTTTGGGGGTCTCCGCTGGGAATCACATACCCCTCAAAGGGATGTTTCCAAGAGGGATTGACAATTTTAGTTTTTACGGCAAACTGCCCCACGGGGGTTTCCCAGCCGGGTCGCCCCACACCCACCGGATACTGCCCCAACCGCTGGTCATCCTGGTAAAGAGTGACGCGTCGCTGGCTGAGGCTCAACTCAATCCGGTTGGCCAACGGTGGCCCCGGCAGGTATGATTCCGGCTGGGGGAGGCCAGGCAATCCAAGGGAGAGGATCGGCTCGGCATGGACTGCTAACGGTGCTCCACACAGCGCTAAGGCTGCGCAGACTCCCAGGAGTTTGACGTTAACCCTAGACATTCCATTATTTGCAAGAGACTAACAAATCCAGTCTGGCATGGAGTTTTTAGGATCGCCAGGAATAATCGTCAGAATTTAACAAGTTCCTGGCTAAATTTGGCCGCTCATCCCCAGGATCCTTTAGCGGACGACCTTCACAGTCACACCCAGTTCAACCAGGTCGAACAGCTCTTCAATGTCTTCAGAGTACATCCGCACGCAGCCATGGGACACGGCATCGCCAATGGAAGATCGCTTGGCGGGAGTCGTACCATGGAATCCCGCCACGCCTACGGCACCGGTTTGGGTTTTACCCTCCCAGAACCCAATCCAACGCGATCCCAAGGGATTATCTGGATCGCCGCCGGGAATTACTGCTCCGCCATCCCAATGTCGCCAAGGCGGATCCTTATACATTGCTGAGATTTTATGCTCTCCCACAGGGGTTTCCCACCCCGCTTTCCCCACAGCGACCGGGTAGGTTTTCACTAAGGTGTCTCCGCTATAGAGGGATAGCTCTCGCTTACTCAGGCTAAGCTCTAATCGTCGGGGATTCACAGCCTCTGGCAGCATTTCGACGGACTGGGGTAAATTGGGCAGCGGATATTTGGCCAGCAAATCCATCGCGGATGCCGCAGATCCATTACTGCCCAAAAGCACCAGGGCACTCATTAAGGTCAGTAGCTTGACATTCATGGTAAATAGCGACGTAGGAAAATCTGAAAAATCTTAGGTAGAACTCAACTTCTAGGACTGCCCCCCCGCAAAGTTGACTTTACGGTTTTATCCTAGCAACCTCAGTGGATTGGTGACGACCCTAGGGTCCTCACTTTGACAAGGGATTGCTTCAAACAGAGGCTTCTGCCCCAGTATGCCGATTGAGTCTGAGTTTTTGCTGAACCTTGCGCTTATTTTGGCGTGCCCAACATGGCCAAGGTTCTCACGTTCATTCCTTGCAAGAGGATTAAGAGACCGCTTCAGCCAGTTCAGCCAGCTGCTGCTGCTGATCTTGGGTGATGCAGGCTTGAATTAAGGGTTCAATATCTCCCTCTAAGACTCGATCGAGGGAGAAGTTTTGGTTGAGGCGGTGGTCCGTGGCGCGATTGTCTTTGTAGTTGTAAGTGCGAATTTTTTCAGAGCGCGATCCGGTTCCGACTTGGGACTTACGCATGGAGGCCACCGACTCTTGCTGCTCGCGCATTTTGATTTCGTAGAGCTTCGCTCGTAGAATCTGCAGGGCTCGCTCTTTATTTTGTAACTGCGATCGCTCTTCTGTACAAAAAATTCGAATGCCGGTGGGTTTATGCAGCAAGTCTACCGCCGTTTCCACCTTATTGACGTTCTGGCCCCCGGCCCCCCCCGACCGAGCCGTGGACATTTCGATTTCTCTCGGGTCAATTTCAATTTCCACCTCATCCACCTCAGGCATCACAGCGAGGGTTGCCGTAGAGGTATGGACTCGTCCCGAAGCCTCTGTGGCCGGGACGCGCTGAACTCGATGGACCCCCGCTTCATACTTGAGTTTGCTATAGACCTGCTCACCTTGAATCTCTAGAATTGCTTCTTTGAAGCCCCCCATCTCTCCGAGGGATTCACTGAGTAAGCGAACTTTCCAGTGCTGAGATTCGGCATACTTAGAATAAAGTCGGACCAGATCTCCCGCCCAGATACTGGCTTCATCGCCACCAGTCCCGGCGCGGATCTCCAACATGATATTCTTTTCATCATTGGGATCACGGGGAAGCAGCAGAATTTTTAGACGATCCTCCAGCTGTGCTTGGCGAGATTCCAGTTCGTCAACCTCCATCATCGCCATTTCTTTCAGTTCTGGGTCGCCTCCGGCTTCCTTCGCAATTTGTTGAGCATCCACCAGTTCCTGGGAAACCTGTTTCCATTCCTCGTAGGTGCCCACGGTTTCTTCCAGTCTAGACCGGGCCTTTGCGACACGCTGAAATTCCTTCGGGTCAGTGGCAATGTCTGGATCCGCAAGCTGGCGGGTCAGTTCGTGGAAGGTTTCCTCAACGGAATTTAGCTTATCCAGCAAATAGGCTTCAGCCATACAGCTCCAGTTGTGAATGAGTTCCCAATGAGTTTATTTTAACGGATCGCGGTTGGCGTTCGTGCAGGCTAAGCGACCTCTGCCCCTGCGATCCTCACTCAGGCTGAGGACCTTCATAAACTTGAATCAAATCACAACCGGGGGAACGCAGCATCCGGTTGACCTGACGAATTTGGACTTCCGTTCCAATAAACACCAGAATCACCTTGCCCTGCTCAATACGCTTCTGTAGGGTCATCGCCTCAAGATCGGCTGAGAAAAGCCTGGGGCCACCGCCAATAAAAATAGCGCCCAATAGACCCGAGGCTGCTCCCAGCAAGCCTCCCAGGACTCCGTTGATCACCCATCCTCCCTGCTCCACAATGGTTAAATCCGTAATTCGATTGAAGGTCAATCCGGCAAAAAAACCAAAGGGCACTAACCAGATCATCATTCGCTGCATCTGCTGTTGCGCCACTTGGTTGGGATCATAGATCTTCATTGCATCTGAGGTCTGGTTTCCAGCCCCCAACAAGGTCACCTGGCGTTCTTCAGGAAACCGATCACACACTGAACCGTAAGCTACTTCGGCCTCAGCCAAATTTGAGAACGTTGCTACCAGGTAGTTTGCCATGGGGGTCTTTGGGTAAATAGCCGGGATATCAATTGCTGGGGGCCAAACACAGAAGGTCAGGGTTAACCCCGATGATGATTCTATCGGTTCCAGGTGAGACATCACGGATTTTTCCCTGAGGTGAACCCTGGGTCAACCCAGTGAGGATCTTCCGGGGGACCTCTGAATCTTTGCTCACAACGCGGGTTCTCAAATTGATTACAATAGGCAAGGAGAAATTACCGGCCTAAGCTGTGGTCCTAAACGTTAAATCGCTCAAGGTGAGAATGCCAGAGCTGGCCATGGTTATCATTGCCAGCACCATCGTGACGGGGTTTCTCGTTTCAGCGCGGCAATGGAGAGTGTTTGAGCTGTTTGAGCTGGTTGCCTACGATCGCTTTGTGCAAATGCGTCCTCCTCAGCCCGTAGACTCGCGACTGCTGGTGATTGGCGTCACAGAACAAGATCTTCAGGATCAAGGCGGAAAACTCCAGCTCCCAGATCAGGTTTATGCCAGACTGCTGCAAAGGCTGCTGGCGCAAAAAGCACGGGTCATTGGTCTAGACATTTATCGAGACTTTCCGGTGGAGCCAGGCCATGCGGAACTGGTGCAAGTGCTTGAGTCCTCTGACCGCATTATTGGAATTACCCGCTTAGGAGATGCCAAAAACCCTCCGGTGGATCCTCCCCCAGCGCTTCCCCCCGAGCAGGTGGGCTTTAACGACGCCACTCAGGATGTGGGCGGTGTCATTCGTCGGTCTATCCTCTATCAAGAGTCTACGCAGGGCGAAATTCTCAGCGCCTTTTCTCTGCTTTTGGCAGAACGATACTTGTTAGAGGAAGGCATTGAATCCCAAGCTAGCCGCGATAATCCCAACTACTTGCAGCTAGGAGCCACTACTTTTGTGCCGTTGAGCCCCCACGATGGTAGCTACATCAATGCAGACGTGGGGGGGTATCAAATTTTATTGAACTATCGCGGGCGACAAACCACGATTCCTCAGGTCAGCCTTGGGGAGGTGCTCAACGGTCGAGTTGACCCCGCTCTTATTCGCGATCGCATTGTCCTCATTGGCACCACCGCCAGCAGCGGCAATGATTTTGCCTATACGCCCTTCAGCTCAGATCGAGAAGATGATCTGGAGCAGCGAATGCCAGGGGTTGTGGTTCATGCTCAGATGGTGAGTCAGTTTCTCGATGCCGCCCTGGGCCAGCGAGCCTTGTTTTGGTTTTGGAGCGAAACCGAAGAAATCCTCTGGTTGAGCCTTTGGTCGCTCTTGGGGGGGATGCTGGCATGGACCGTACGTCACCCCTTACTGCTGGCGCTTGGAGCAGCAGCGGCCCTGGGCATTTTATTTCAAGTTTGTCTGCTGCTTTTTTTGAACATGGGCTGGGTTCCATTAATCCCGGCAGCCTTGGGATTTCTGTTCTCAGGGGGCAGCGTTGTTACCTATACTGCTCAACAGGCCCAGCAACAACGGCGCATGGTGATGCGACTCCTGGGTCAAAGTACCTCTCCGCAAATTGCCGAAACCCTCTGGCAGCGGCGCGATGAGCTCCTGGAAAATGGAAAATTGCCGGGTCAGGAACTCACCACAACTCTGTTGTTCACCGATTTAAAGGGGTTCAGCACTATCTCTGAGCAGTATCCCCCGGAGGTGGTCTTTATCTGGCTCAATGAATACTTAGAGGAGATGACTGGGGCCATTCAAAACCATGAGGGGGTCATCAATAAATTCACTGGCGACGGCGTCATGGCCGTCTTTGGGGTGCCGATTCCCCATGAGTCTCCAGCTGAAATTGCCCAAGATGCCAATCAGGCCGTTGCCTGCGCCCTGGAAATGCAGGAGCGACTCGCGCAGCTAAATCAGCGTCGCCAGGCTACCCACTGTCCCCTTTTCAAAATGCGCGTCGGTGTATTCACAGGTCCCGTGGTCGTAGGCAGCTTGGGCAGTAAAATCCGCCTGGAATACGGGGTCATTGGCGATAGCGTTAATACAGCCTCCCGGCTAGAGAGTTTTGATAAGGATCGACAAACTTCGGACTGCCGCATCCTAATTGCCCGCCAAACGCTGAACTATTTAGATGAACGCTACCAGGTTGAAGCCTGGGGCAATGTCCCTCTCAAAGGAAAGGAGGAACCTATTGAAGTGTTTCAGGTCCTGGGCAGACGCCCTGAGGGCGGCGTTTCACCACCCCGGCACTCCCGCGATCGGCTAACTCAGGCCAGTGAAACCCGATAATGCAGCCAATGCTCCTGTGCTTTGCCACGGATCAAGATTCAGGGCAAGGTGGTGTTTGGCGCAGTTTGGTTAGGTAGGATCGCATCGGGTCGTTTTTCCAGCTGTTGTAAACTCGAATTAACGACATAGGAAAGACCTAGGCCCAAACCCAGCGTTGCCACCACCGTTCCCCCAAGCCCCCAGAGAATTTGTTTTTTAAGGGTATTCATATCCTTGGTCAGTTTTCCCTATATTAGTGATTGGCATCTACCCGGTAGACCATGACCCATCTTGATCTCTTCTCTTATCCTAACGAGGTAAGGCCAGCCTCCCCAACCAGGCAGATCACGTGGGTCAAGCCAACTGTTGAAAATCCCTCAATGGAGAAAATTTGTGGAACGTACGTTTATTGCCATTAAGCCCGATGGTGTCCAGCGTGGACTGGTAGGCACCGTGATTCAACGATTCGAAGCCAAGGGATTTACACTCGTGGGACTCAAGCTGATCCAGGTGAGCCGTGACCTTGCTGAGGCCCACTATGGAGAGCATCGAGAAAAACCGTTTTTTTCCGGCCTGGTGGACTTTATCACCTCTGGTCCCGTGGTAGCCATGGTCTGGGAAGGTAAGGGCGTTGTTGCAGCGGCCCGAAAAATGATTGGATCCACCAATCCCCTTCAGTCTGAACCCGGAACGATTCGAGGAGATTTTGGCATTGATATTGGCCGCAATATTATTCATGGATCCGATGCTGTCGAGACCGCTCAGCGCGAGATTAGCCTTTGGTTTCAAGACAATGAGCTTGCCAATTGGTCTCCTACTCTCTCCTCCTGGATATATGAATAACCCCCTTGCGATCATCTCTCCCAGGGAATGCCCTCACCTTCGGCAGAGGGGGATCTCGTTCTAGAGAGATTTGCAGCTTTTTGCGCAACTAGCAAGGACCTGAGCGGGAACTCTTTCGAGTATTCCTGCTCAGTGGTTATCGATGCTATTAGGTCCGCCATTGTCAGGGGTCCTTTGGCCTTTTACCTTCTACTGAGAGGCTTTATCTCGTTTTCTCCGCCGACGCACCCGCTGTTGTACTTGAGGGTGCTGGCGCGCCAAGGCTTTGCGCTCCTGCCAGGAGCGCCAGGCAGCGCTATCCTTATCCTGATAACTAGGCTGCTCATCGCCCTGTTCCGCGGAAAGGAGCCGCAATCGCTGACGATTTCCTGCGCCTCCACTCCGCAGCGGAATAATATCCGCCTCTTGATCTTCTCGGGCGACCCGAATTAACAATCCTGCCAGCGTTAAGCTAGCAATGAGAGAATTGCTGCCGTAACTCACCAGTGGAAAGGGAAGCCCCGTCGTGGGAAGCGCTCCAATCGTCACTCCGATATGGAGAAGGCTCTGTCCCACCAAAAACACCAGTGCCCCCATTGCAATCAGGCGGTGGGTGGGGCCATTACTTTTGATCGCAATCTTGAGGGCCACTAAGCTAAATAAGGCCAGCAGCCCAAACAGCAACAAGCTGCCGAGAAGTCCAAATTCATCCGCAAACACTGAGAAAATGAAGTCCGTATGCTGGAAGGGAAGGTAGGTTTTTTGCTGAGATAAGCCGTAGCCGTTGCCGATCACTCCCCCTGATCCCACTGCGAGTAAACTCTGGATGAGTTGGTAGCCATCCTGGAGGGGGTCAACCCAGGGATTTAAAAATGACATGATGCGGCGGCGCTGGTACTCTGCAAAACTGACGCTGAGCAATGCCACGCTCACCCCCCCAAGGGCCGTCATCCCCAGGGACTTCAGCGGCAATCCGGCGGAAAAAGCAATGAGCCACAGGGCCACTCCACACAAAGCCGTGGTGCTCAGGTTAGGCTGAATTAGAATGCCTGCCAGAACCAAACCGAACAGCCCCAACCATTTCAACCGCTCTGTCGAGGATAAACGGTGCCACTTACCAAACACATAGGCACTTTGCAAAACCAGAAAGGGTTTCATCATCTCGGAGGGCTGCAGCGGGACGGGTCCCAAAGAAATCCAGCGAGTTGCACCATTGACGGTGACACCAATGCCGGGAATGCGTACCGCGAAAATAAGCAGCAGGCAAGCTAGAAATCCTAACGTTGACCAGCGATAGAGTTGATGAATTGGGGTGCGCACCAGCAGCCGGAGCACCACTAGACCAATTAGAGTGCCCAGAATCTGACGCTTTAAGTAGTACAGCCCATCTCCAGACTCTGCGATCGCCACGGTAAAAGAGGCAGAATAGAGGACCACCAAGCCCAGAATTAACCAAATACCGGTCAGCCACTGCAGGAAGCGAGCTTCAAAGGCCCATTTATCTACCGAGGGATCGAAGAAAGGGAGAAACTGGAGAACCTTCACAGCAATTTATTCCACTGAAATCGAAGTCAGTATAGCAGCGATCCTCAGCACTCGATAAGGCTATAAAAAAGATGTCTCTCGCCAAAACACGAGACACATCTTTCAGAAAGTTCACCTCACTCAAGTTCAACAGCCCGAGATTGTCGGACCCAGTTGGGGGAACAGAAGCGCCTAAAGCAATCCTGTGTTCATTCCCTGCTTACCTGTAGCCAGCTCCACTTTCAGAATTCTTCCACCCATCTTCATAATGCGCTGCTGTTCACGAAACCAGTTGTCGTAGGGTACAAGCTTGGTGAAAAAGGTATTTTGCAGCTCTCGCTGAGTTCGAATTCTTGTCTGGCTGGGAACGCAGGCTGTAACCTTAAACATTCTCATCTGTGCATTTTCTCCTGTAAGGGATAACGACCGCAACTTTGGTAAAGCGTCAAGGACTAAAACATCAATAACATCCATGAGGTTCTTAAAACTGAAGTCTGAGAAATTCAAGCTAACTCTATCCTGCTTAGATCCTGAAAACAGATCTCAAAACTTAAACAGACTAGCAATAGCTTGACTTTCTCAGACTTACACAGGGTATGGAATCCTTACGGAATCCTCCTCCTTCTGAAAATCGCTAGAATTTAGCTAAGGCCAGAGCAGATGTAGTCGAAGTAAACTCCCATTTCCTTGCCCGCATCAGGACCAACAAGGCTTGCGGTCACTTCTTTCATGGCCTGAATGGCTTGAACGGTGCTGCCAACAGGAACGCCGAGAGAGTTGTAAGTTTCCTTCAGACCGTTCAACACACGCTCATCGAGAATGGAGGGATCACCCGCCAGCATGGCATAGGTTGCATAGCGGAGATAGTAGTCCAAATCACGAATACAGGCGGCATAACGGCGAGTGGTGTACATGTTGCCACCGGGACGGGTGGTATCAGAGTACAACAGGGCCTTGGCAACCGCATCCTTCACGATGGTTGCCGCATTGCTGCTGATGGTGCCCGCTGCCCGAACTCGCAGTTCACCGGACTGAAAGTAAGACTTGAGTCGATCCATGGAAGCCCCATCTAGGTACTTCCCTTGAACGTCAGAGGAATTGATAACGGCTGTAATTGCGTCTTGCATAATTGTGCGTCCTTATAAAAAACTTGGAACCTAAAACTTGGAATGAATTAGTGAATCCGAAGGCTTATTTACTGAAGACCACCAATAACGTAGTCAAAGTAAGACCCTGCTTCTGAAGCATCTTCACCAGAAAGTAGCGCTGAGGCAACGCTCTTCATTCCGCGAATTCCTTCAACTACAGCAGGAATTGGAGTTCCTAAGGAGTTGTACATTTCCTTAGCCCCGACGATTCCAATCTCCTCAATGGGAGTGACATCACCGGAAACCACACCGTAGGTGACAAGACGCAGGTAGTAGTCCATGTCGCGCAGGCAGGTGGCAGTCATTTCCTCACCGTAGGCATTTCCACCGGGAGAAACGACGTCTGGACGCTTCTGGAATAGCTGATCACCTGCTTCTTTCACGATGCGCTCGCGATTCTCTGTGAGCGTTTGGGCTATACGAAGACGGCGCTCGCCACTTGTGACAAAGCTCTTAATGCGATCCAGTTCACCAGGGCTAAGATAGCGGGCTTCTGCATCGGCATTCACGATGGATTTCGTGACAACACTCATTAATGGATTCCTCCAATTTGAAAGAAAATTTTAGTAACGAGATGCACCTTATAAAGGCTTTAATGACATCAGGTCGAATACCTACCGGAATCATTCTCAAACATTACGGCCCCCTACAAGGACAACCTGTAATAGTTTTTAATAAAACGATTCATGTAGGCGCAAAAGATTGCCCTCGCAAGGTTTCGGGCTTCCTTGCGAGGGCAATCTTTTTAGAAGGCGAGGTAGGAAGTCTCTAGATCACTCCTGCGATCGCCCCCTTTGTAAATCGATGTTAAGAGTTGCCGGAGGTCACAAAGCTGGGAACTACAATGTCCCGACTTTGCTTTGTTAACTGGTTATACAGGCGCTCGGTATTGGGGAAGTTTGCCGCTGGCAGGGTGGGGAAACGACGGTAGGGCACCGTATCTTCCCCGAAGGCCTGGGCATACTCAAGGCTATTGACCATGGCGCTAACAAAGGCCTTAATTCCCTCGGCCGCCAAAATTTGGTTATAGCGACGAATTTCTGCCTGATCTAAGGGTGCACGTCCCAGGAAATGCTTAGTGCCCAGCTCAATGACCTTGGTGTTGGGGTAGGGCACGTAGAACTCCTTCAGGTACAGGGGGGACTGTCCAAGGAACTCAATGAACTCCTTCAGATTAATCTCCCCATTGCTGAGCTTAGACTCCCATACGATAAATTCATTTTGAACAATGTAGGGGTTGATATTGCGTTCAAAGACTTGGCGATAGGCTGCCTCAATCACCGTCTTCACCTCGGCCTTGTTGACCAAACCGGTGAGCTTGAAGATGCGCGATTGCTCCCGTTGCTTACTCACCCCCTGGAGAACCCGAGGCTGAATCGAAGCCTCAGGTCGCACCTCTTGAGCTTGACCCAACTCGACAAAGCGCGGAGTCGCTGGGGTTGCCACCATCGCAGGAGCCATTGCCATGCGCGAGGGGCGATTGCGTAAGGACTGCCCCCCCGGTGTCAGATAGCGCAGGTAAGGAACCGTATCTTCGCCAAAGGCTTGAGCATACTCCATGCCATCAAGCATGGCATCAACCACGGCATAAAAGCCTTGCTTCGCTGCTAGGTCAAAGTAGCGATTCATTTCTTGACGCCCATAGGTGGGTCGTCCGAGAAGACGGCGATGGGCGTATTCTATGGCCTTACAGACGTATAAAGGCGTCCAGTAAAGGTTGCGATACACCGGTGATTTAGCCAGAATTCGAATGAACTCGCGCACCGAGATTTCACCATTTTCTAACTTGATTTCCGCAACCTTTTGCCGCTGACCATCATAGACATCGCGGCCAAACACCTGCAGGTAGGCAGCGCGGATCACTCTTTGAGTCGAGCTTTCGCCAAACTGAACGCTGGTGTTGTTGCCCTTTTGTGCCGGGAGCTGATCGAGCTTGAACACCTTAGGTCCAAGGGTGCCGGGAGCGACCCCGCGGGCGCGAGGGTTACTAATTTGGCTATTGATCCCCGCGCCTTGATTAATTAAAATTCGACGGGTATCTTTCCCAAAGGGAGCCGGCTGAGCCACCGGATTGCGGGTTTCCCGCGGAAAAATGGCGCCAAACTGGATTTCCAGAGCATCATTGCCAGCCCCGTAGGGATGCTGATCCGGCAGAGCCTGATCTTGAGATGCAAAGACCGTGAGGAACTCAGGTGTCTTGCGGAAGGGGGCACTGTAGCGGAGTAAATTCTGCTGAACCCCCCAATTGCGGCATTCTTGAGCCTCTTGACCTAAACCACGCAGGTAGGGCACCGTCTCTTCGCCAAAGTAGTCCGCATATTCTTCGGAGTCCACTAAGGCATCTACCAGTGCGGATAATCCACCCGTTGAGACAACTGCAAAATACTGCTGGACTTCTTCACGGCTGCTAGGTCCCCGCCCCAGAAAGTGGCGGAATGCTAGCTCTAGGGCGCGACTGTTGATAAAGGGCTGATAAAATTCCTTGGCATAGAGGGGAGACTTTCCGATCCGACGGACAAACTCCTTCATTGAGATTTCGCCATTTTTAACCTGAGACTCCAGGTTGGAGATCGACAGGCCGTAGGCACGCGTAATATCGCGCTCGAAAATTTGCCGATAAGCTGCTCGAATGACTTCATTCTTCTCGGAGGCAGATAGCCCTGGCTTCATGACGAACTTAGGTCGTCGCTCCGAGGCATTGAAGTAAATCTGGGGCAAGCTCAAGCCCTGCTGGTCTGAACTCGGTCGCTGGCGCAGCTTGTCAGAGGGGGTTGCGGCTCGAAACTCCTTGATGACCACTTCGAAATACTGCAAAACAATGTCGGTGGCCTCCGCATCATTTTTGAAGTAGCTCAAACTGGATTTCGCCATTTCCTGAAGGGCCACCAGGGTCGCATCAGTGGAGCAGGCGTTCTCAATCACCTCACGCAGTCCGCGAATATTGACGGACAAGATATTGGGATCCCCTGCCACAATGGCATAGGTGGTGTAGCGCAAAAACCAGTCTAGGTCCCGTAGGGACTTTTGCATTCTGGCTGGGCCGTAGCGGGCGATATTAATCGCTCGAAACCCCCGCGGCGCAGGTCCTAAGGCTGCTTTCACAGCTGCGGATGTGCCGCTGAAAACACCACCGCCTTTGGAGGCTGGAGCAGAGGCGGTGTCCATATCCCTATCCACCGTAGGTCGAGATAGATAGGACATGGGTGAACCCCCCACAAAAATCCGATTGGCGGCTTTTGAGACGATAAGTTCAGAATTCTGGGTTAAAACCGCTGCAATTTCAATCCGCTTCAGCCCAGAACTAAGATAGGTGGATAGTTCACTAAGTTCACCCGCCTGTAAAAAGCGGTCCTGTTGCTCAGCTTGAACAATCGTTGACGTGGGGACGGTTTGATAGAGCTGCGGCTGTGCGACCGAGCTTCCTCCACTTGCCTTTACAATCATGTGCTTTCGAAGGCTCCCTTCCGGTTTACAGTGTTTGACCTGACGCGCTTACGGAACTGAACCCAGCCTTTTCGGTAAATAACCCAAAAGCGGATGGGAAACGGTTGCCAGGAGTTTTGGACAAATCAGTTTAACTTTTAGATTAAAACGAGATGCGCAACCACAACTCGTTCTTTAATAAATGTGTATTAAATTGCAAAACCTACTCCAAAAGGCGCTTAAATTTGGGCGCTGTTTTGCAGCAATGATCGGCGAATATCATACACAGAAAACCTTGGAGACAGGAGTGGCAAGCGCTACGCTGCCCCTTCCAGGATTTCCCTGTCTACCTTCCTAACGCGATATCTCCACCCAAAATATTAAAAACTGTAAATAATGACATTAAGTTTGTTTGAGTTTGGGGGGTGGGGCGTGGCAGGACAATGCCCCCTACCAAGATCTGCCGCAGTGATCCGCCTATCCCGCGAAGTGGTTAGGGGGGTAGGCCGCAGAACGTTTGCCCGGCGGGAGCGCAAAGACTGGCTCGATTCTCGCAAGTCTCCGGTCAATGCTTGTTCAATTCGGCAAGCGTTCATCTGGCCAGCGGATGCCCCCTTCCCGAGTGATGCTCGGCAGTGCAAGTCGTTAACTGCAGCAAAGGCCGATTTCCCCAGGCTCAAGACCGTTAACGCCCAGGTGCTTCAGCAGGTTATCCGAAAGCTGGAAGCGTCCTGGGAGCCTTGAGCGGTTGAAGCGGTCGGGATTCCCTCGATTCAAAAAGCCGAATCGGATGCGCTCCTTTGCGTTCCCTCAGATGCTCAAGACCTGCATCAGCGAGGAAGGGATGAAGCTGCCGCAACTGGGTTTGGTCAAGGTTCGGTGGTCACGGTGTATCCCCGACTTGTTTGAGGTCAAACAAGCCCGAATCGTCCGTAAGGCATCGGGATTTCGTCATGCTGAGTCTTCAGTCTGAGGTTGATATTCCTAGTACGTCGATATTCCTAGTACAACGCCTCATGGCCACCCGGTCGGGATTGATGTCGGGCTGGCGCATCACCTCTGCGATGGTGCAGGGATGATTTTCGGGGAAGACCTGAACTTCCGCATTATGGCCAAAGGAATGCTGGGTCAGCATCCGCTAGACGCAGGATTGGGCAGTTCACCCATCAAATCCTGCCTGGGGTGTGCTTCAAGCGAGAGGTGTATTACGGCAAGGTTGGCCCAAGAGGGACGAGTCAGGACTGTCCTGATTGTGGTACCGCAGTCAAAACAGACTTGAGTGTCAGAATCTCTCACTGTCTTGAATGTGGGTCAACCAAGCCAAGAGACATGGCTGCGGCTCCAGTAATTTCCGTGGGCAACGGGGAATAGAAAATGCCTGTGGAGTCGGGGTGACGGGGAGTTTAGTCATGAATTCTAGTCAACTGGCACTGAAGCAGGAAATCTTTGGGGCGATCCGGGGAATCTCTCTCTGTAACTGATAAGGTCAGAGGGAGAGGATCTCAACCCTCAATTTCGTTGGAGAGGACCGTCGCGATCGCAGCCTTGGCGCTCTCTTGAAACTCTTGAATATTGACCCGTCCCAAGCAGTAAACGGCCAGAATCATGCCGAGCCCCTGAAGTAGAAACACGCTGCTGTAGGCAAGGACGGGCGCATCGAAGAGAGCCTTACCCAAGTTTAATACGCCGCCGCCTAGGACTGTGGCAAGACCGCGGGACAGGGCTTGAGCTAGCCCCCAAGCGCCAATAAAGGTGCCGGCGGTTTCCGCAGCCGTCAAATCCAGCATCAGGCTGGTGGCCCCTGCGGTAATGAGGCCCGAGGATAACCCAAAGCCGAACAGTCCGGCGTTCAGGAGCGGTAGATTTTGGGTCAATCCAGAGAGAATAATTGCCACGAAGCAGGCGATCGCCCCGAAACACCCTAGTTTCGTACCATTTTTTTTGCCCACCCGCGGCAGAATTAAAAAGCCACTGCCGCCTATCCCAAACAGCGTGCCGAGTCCAAACGGAATGTTGAGGCGAGTCGTCTCGGAGATACATAGGCCAAACACTTCCCCGCCAAAAGGTTCCAGCACCGCATCTTGCATAAAGATGCTGATGGTGAGCACCAGCAAGAAGCTGAAGAAAATACCGGTTTGGCGGCTGGCCGTGAGGACAGCAAAGGCATCCGATAGAGACAGTTGCTCCTCCCGCTGAGCGGTAGCCGACCGGGTCTTAAACCGGGAATACTTTGATTCCACCCCCACCGTTGCCAGGAGGCAAAGCCCCAGGACTAAGGCAGGCACCGCAATAAACGCGGGGTTAATCGAAGCCTGAAGCTGTGAGATATCCGTGGCCGCAGCTGTTCCCTCCGGCATTTTCAGAATTGCACTACCACACAGATCGGGCTGATTCAGCAGGCCCGAACTGATAATTGCGCCCACCACAATGCCCACCATCAGCATCGACCAGACTACCCCCACTAGCTGGGATCGATTATCATCGTCGGAAATATCCACCAGCAGAGCCGCGAAGGGGGTTGAGCTCGCGCTTAGGGCCAGGCCATAGAGCCCAAACATCAGCGCGAGGAGGGCGGTCCAGCCGTAGCTGACCGGGCCCCAACCCTGATCCTGCAGCGCCAGGCCCAATTGCCAAATAACCTGCAGGGCTACAAAGGAAATCGTGGTGAACAGCAGGGCACCACACCATACATATCCGGTGCGGTGCTGTCCCAGAAAAGGGCGACTGTCGGAGAGCTGGCCAAACCAAATCCGGGCTGGACTCACAAATTGATGCATGGCGATCGCCCCCGCCGCTAAAAGGGGCAAAACCTTCAGCTCATCAATGAGAATCCGGTTCAGCACCCCCAAGGTTAACAGCGACATCATGCCCAGTCCCATCTGGTAAAGTCCCAGTCGAAACATCGTTAACAGCTGTATTTTAGGAAGCGAAGAATCAGGAGACTGAGCCATGTCGATGTGTAAGGGTGATTAAACAGCAAAAATGATTCAGATTCTAAAGCCTACCAGGCTAAAATAACACCGACTTGTATGACCTTATTAAACGGCGGAATTTAACTGCCATGACGAAACCTTCCCCTTCTCCAGCCGTTGTAGCGGTTCATCCCCAGCTCCATGCAGTGCTAGGAACCCTTGATCTTACCCTGGAGTCTGAGTTAGCCCTCTTTCGCCAAGGCAGAATCTCGCCGACCTGTCCAGAAGCAGCGCTGCCGTCCCCAGCAGGAGATTTTGCGCCAGGCTCGCCGCCAGCCACCCCTACCGCCAAGATCGAGGAGGATGCGTCTTCGCTCTCCCCCGGCCAGGCTCGCGATCTGCCGGCCCACTCTCAGAGCGAGGACATCACGTTGCTCAATCTTACAGAGTTTGAGGACGATCTAGGGGAGATCGACCTAGCCCCCGCAAGCGAAACCACGGCGTTAGTCACCACCGAGTCCTCCTTGACCACCTACACCAATCCTTCGCTAGAGGATTACCTGGAATCATCGGAGGACTTACTGCGCCATTTTTCCCCGCAGGAAATCGAGGATCATTCCCAGTCCGCCCTGTCCTTGGAAAGGTTGGCCTGGGTGGCCGGTATCATCCTGGTGGCCGCGGTGGGTATCGTGGCACTGGTTCAAGTCCTGGGGTCTAGACCCCCTACCCCGAAGGAGGCTCCCTCCCCCAGCAGCGAGGTTGAAGGCTCAGATCCCGATGAACGCACGCTCAACAATCCCCAGGAACGGGGGCCAAACCTAGCCAACGACACGTTCCCAGACTTGAATGGCTCAGCCAGTTTGCCAGCACTCTCACCCAAGCCTACTCCTGAGACCCCTGCGGCAGCCTTGTCGAGTTCTGGCAGGGCCCCAGGAGCAGGCGAAACCCAGTTCTATGTAGTCCTAGACTATGTGGATGAGGCGGGATTGGAGAGCGTGCGAGCCCAGGTCCCAGGGGCAAGGGTGCTGGATTTTACCTCGGGGCGTAGGATTTTACTCCAGCAGTTTGTCAATGAAGGCGAGGCCTTTGCGGCAGCTAAACGCTTTCAAGCTCAGGGTCTAGAGGCCGAGGTCTGGTCCAGTGCCCCATCCTCCTAGGAAAACCGTGCAAAATATGACAGGGTTAAAGTCCCCGATTAAAATATAAACATTAGTCTTAGACCGTGGTTCAACGGTTTGTAGTCTTCTCACAGTTAACCTCGAGTAGGAAGAGCCAAGTCATGGGATTATTCGACCGAGTTAGTCGCCTCGTGCGCTCCAACGTCAACGCAGCCATCAGCAACGCAGAGGATCCAGAAAAGATTCTTGAGCAAACTGTTCTAGATATGCAGGAGGACTTGGTCCAGTTTCGCCAGGCCGTGGCCCAGGCGATCGCATCCCAGAAGCGGCTTGAGCAGCAGTATAACCAGGCCCAAAACCAAGCCAGTGAATGGTATCGCCGCGCCCAGATGGCCCTCCAAAAGGGAGATGAAACCCTAGCTCGCGAGGCCTTAACTCGACGGCAATCCTTTACCGAGACCGCCACCAGCTTAAAAAACCAGCTGGACAACTCCGTATCTCAGGTGGCCAAACTCAAGCGCAATATGACGGCCCTTGAGAGCAAATTGGCCGAAGCGAAGACCAAAAAAGAAATGCTGAAGGCTCGTGCCCGTGCTGCCAAGGCCAATGAGCAGCTCAATCGTACCCTGGGGTCGGTGGATACCGCCAGCGCTATGGGAGCCTTTGATCGAATGGAGGATAAGGTCCTGCAAATGGAGGCCCAGTCCGAAGCGGTCATGGAGCTCTCCAGCGACTCCCTGGAAAGTCAGTTTGCCATGCTTGAAATGGGCAGCGGCGTGGATTCCGAATTGGAAATGATGAAGGCCCAACTGGCGGGGACCGATCCAAATGCGGCGGCCCTGCCGGCCGGAGAAACTCCAGTGCAGGTTTCAGAACCTGAAAAGGCCCCGGTGGATGCGGAGCTAGAGCAACTGCGGGCGCAGCTTGACGAATCGTAGGCCTTGATGATTCAGCTTGCTGAACGGTTAAAGCCCCTACGCCGCAATGTATTTGCGGATATGGATGAAGCCAAGGCCCTTGCCCGCGCCCAGGGGAAAGATCTGATTGATTTATCACTGGGATCTTCAGATCTAGCGGCTTCAGACGCGATTGTTGATGAAATTTCCCGCTCGCTCCAGGATAAAAGCACCCACGGCTATCTGCTGTTCCAGGGCACCCGCGACTTTCGCGAAACTGTGGCGCAGTGGTACCAACAGCGGTATGGATTGTCAGTGGATCCAGAGACGGAAGTTCTGCCCCTGATCGGATCCCAAGAGGGAACGGCCCATCTTCCTCTGGCGATTCTTAACCCCGGCGACTATGCCCTTTTGCTAGACCCTGGCTATCCCTCCCATGCCGGGGGGGTCTACCTGGCCAACGGTCGTCTGTATGGGATGCCACTTCGGCTAGAAAATCACTTTTTACCGGACTTTTCCACGATTCCACCCGATATCTTGGGGAAAGCCCGTTTGATGATCCTCAGCTATCCCCACAATCCCACCACCGCCACTGCAAGCTTGGAATTCTTTCAAAGGGCCGTTCAGTTTTGCCAGGAGCACCATCTTGTCCTAGCCCATGATTTTCCCTACGCAGATCTGGTCTTTTCCCACCAGCCGGCGCCCTCTATCCTGCAGGCCGATCGCGATCGCACCTGCTCCATTGAATTTTTTACATTATCCAAATCCTATAGTATGGGCGGCTTCCGGATAGGATATGCCATCGGCAATCCAGACCTCATTGCAGCACTTCGCCGCATCAAAGCCGTGGTGGACTTCAATCAGTACCGCGGGATTTTAAATGGGGCCCAGGTTGCTCTTCAGCAAGGCCAAAGTGCCGTTGAGCCAATTGTGCAGTGCTTTCGGCAGCGCCAGATCTACTTTCTCAAGGCTCTGGCACAGATGGGGTGGATGGTGAGGCCGCCTGCAGCCACCATGTATATCTGGGCAGCGCTTCCTCCCGAATGGTCCCATAACTCCTTGGGCTTTAGCCAGGCCTTGGTCGCCCAGACTGGAGTCGCCGTCTCGCCCGGTGCAGGGTTTGGGGCCCATGGAGAAGGATATATTCGGTTTGCCTTGGTCCACGATGAAGCCATTCTAGGGCAGGCAGTTGACCGGATTAGAACCTTCCTGCATACTTGAGGTGTCCTTGGGACTTCAGCCCTGGGCCTTCTGATTAGGGTAATTATCGTTATGACTTTGATTCGTCGCCTTAGCCTGCCCCTGGTAAGTATGGGGGCTCTGATTGGGGTTTTCATCGGGGGGCTACAGGCCCAAGCAGCCGAGAAAGTTACGCTCAAGTATGGTCCCTTCTACCGTTCAGTTTCCGTGGCTGAGCTGAAGGACTATGCCTCCAGTGGCAAAACCAGCGGGAGTCTGACCTCCCTCCTGGGGGTTGTGGGTTCTGATCAGCGTCAATCCCTGCTGGGACTTCTCAACACGACCTTGCCCTATGATGTTCTCCAGGTCGACCGTTTGCTGCGATCCCCCTTGGGCGAACAACTCCTCAAGGACATGGCTGCTGCCACCATTTTGCCGGGTGCGGAGGGAACGGAGGCCTTGGCACTGCGAAGCGCTGCGGTTACGGCGGCGGCAGCAGATAAGCAGCTGAGTTTTGTCACCCTTTTGGAAAAGTACCCGGTGCCCACCTTAACCGTTGATTTGCCCCTTCTGATGCAGGTTCTGAAGTCTAACCCAGCGCTGGGCGCTTTGATTAAGGCCCCCGCAGGGGGCGCAGCCCCAAATCCCCAGACCGCACAATAGCCTGCTTCTAGCTGGCGAAGCGACGTTTGACTGGGGCAGGGGCGCAACAGCCGTTCCCTAACTTTGAAGATCAGCTGCGTTGCTGATCTTTCTTTGTTTTTTCATTGGTTTGACCTTTCTATGAAGCTGTTTGTCTATCAAACGCCCGAGTCTGTTCCGCAGGGGGACCTGCCCGACTGTGCAATTGCCGTTGATGTTCTTAGAGCCACCACCACAATTGCCACCGCCCTTGATGCGGGCGCTGAGGCAATTCAGGCCTTCAGTGATTTAGACGCACTCATGGAGGCGAGCCTTCATTGGGAGGCTCCCAAGCGGATTCGCATTGGGGAACGAGGCGGCAAAAAAGTAGCGGGCTTTGACCTGGGGAACTCCCCCATTGACTGCTGCCCTGAACGGGTCCAAGGAAAACGAATTTTCATGAGTACCACCAACGGCACTCGCGCCCTTGCCAGTATTCAGAACGCCCCGACTGTAATAACCGCAGCGTTTTTGAATCGCGCCCGTGTGGTGCAGCACCTCCTAGAGACCCAACCGAGTACGGTTTGGATTGTGGGATCTGGGTGGGAAGGCGCCTTTTCTCTGGAAGATACCACCTGTGCTGGGGCGATCGCCCTCCATGTCATTGAAAAGCTGCAAGTGCCCCTGGAATCCTGCGCCGGCAATGACGAAACCTTTGCAGCTATTGCCCTCTACCAGCAGTATGATCAGGATTTATTGTGCATGGCCAAGCGATCGAGCCATGGTCAGCGCATGCTCGGGCTCAATCTTTTACCCGACATCGAATACTGTATGAAGCAAGACACCCTCAACGTGTTGCCCATGCAGTCCGAACCCGGAGTGTTGGTCAGGGCTTGAGGGGGCAAAGCTTCCCCCTCCACTTCTAACACCATGAAGATTCTCCTGGTGCGCCATGCTGAGTCCTTGGGAAACCTCCGCGGTGAGATTCAAGGTCAGCAAGAGAGTCCGCTTTCTGAAACTGGCCAGCAGCAGGCCCAACAGCTTGCTCAGTATTTGCAGCATCAGATCTGGTCTCCCACCCATATTTACACCAGTCCTCTACAGCGCGCTCGACAGACTGCAGAAATTTTAGCCCTCGGTCGTCCCCTGCTCCTTGAGTCGACATTGATGGAAATCCACAACGGCATCCTTGAGGGCCTGACCTGGACAGAGGCTCAGCTTCAATATCCTCAGCTCTGTGAGCAGTTGCTGGCCTCCTCTGATCCCCTCAGGATTCCAGGGGCAGAAAGCCTTCAGGCTGTAGCCAAGCGATCGCGGCAATTTTGGGACAAGCTTGGGGCCCGACACAGCGACGACGACCGGCTTTGGATCATCTCCCACGGCGGTCTTCTGCAATACTTGATTCAAGTCCTTCTAGGTTGTTCCGCCGTTTGGGGGCTCACAATCCTACCCACGGCCTTATTTGAATTTGATTGCCCCGCTGCGGCGAGGGGGTCCCGTCATCCTTACAATCCAACGACGCAAGTTATCCGCCGTTTTAACGAGCGTCCCCATCTGCTTCTGTCTGCTGCGCTTCCGTAATCCCAATCCCCATGCCCAGCAGTCCTGCGGATCACTCCAGCCACAAAGGACCAACCTTTTCGGTAAGATATGAGACTACGGGAAGGTTGGAACCTTCTTGAGGAAGGGATCGGCAACCGATTTTTTCCCTAATAGCTCGGGTTCTCTCTCCCACAGTTTGCAGAGCAACCTTTAGACGATTCATTAGCCGCAGCGCTCCGCAAAGGACGATCAACCATGCTCAATCCGAATCTCGATCAGATTCAGCTGACCAAAGACGACTACGAACGCTATTCTCGGCACCTGATACTGCCAGAGGTGGGCGTGAGCGGACAAAAACGCCTGAAGGCTGCCAGCGTCCTCTGTGTGGGCACCGGTGGTCTGGGATCTCCCCTATTGCTTTATCTTGCCGCTGCTGGCGTGGGGCGCATCGGTATTGTGGATTTTGATGTGGTGGATCATTCTAATCTCCAGCGTCAAATCATTCACGGCACCTCCTGGGTCGGCAAACCTAAAATTACATCCGCAAAGCATCGTATTTTAGAGATCAATCCCTTTTGTGAGGTTGACCTTTACGAAACGGCCCTCAGCTCTGAAAATGCGCTAGACATCGCCCGGCCCTACGATATGGTCATTGATGGAACGGATAACTTCCCGACTCGTTACCTGGTCAACGATGTATGTGTGCTCCTCAACAAGCCCAATGTCTACGGCTCAATTTTTCGGTTTGAGGGCCAAGCCACGGTCTTTAATTATGAGGGAGGTCCCAACTATCGCGATCTCTATCCTGAACCCCCTCCCCCTGGATTAGTGCCCTCCTGCGCCGAAGGTGGCGTGCTGGGGATTCTCCCAGGTATTATTGGCGTGATTCAAGCCACAGAAGCCATTAAAATCATCTTGGGGCAAGGGACAACCCTCAGTGGTCGTCTGCTGCTCTTTAACGCCCTGGAGATGAAATTTAGGGAGCTGAAGCTTCGGCCCAACCCAGAGCGACCGGTGATTGAAAAGCTCATTGATTACCAAGAGTTTTGCGGCATTCCCCAGGCCCAAGCGTCAGACCAACAGCAACAGCAAGATATGGAAGAAATTACGGTTCAAGAACTCAAGACCCTTTTAGACCAGCAGCCGGACGACTACGTGCTCATTGATGTCCGCAACCCCAATGAGTATGAAATTGCCCAAATTCCCGGATCCGTTTTAATTCCGCTCTCGGAGATTGAGAGTGGTGAAGGCATCCAAAAAGTTCGGAATCTCCTGGGCGATCAGACCCTTATTGCCCACTGCAAAATGGGCGGACGATCGGCCAAAGCCTTGGGTATTTTGTCCCAGGCCGGCATTCCAGGGATTAACGTCAAAGGCGGTATTCATGCCTGGAGCCAAGAGATTGATCCATCCGTTCCGCAGTATTAACTTTGCTGTAGATCCCCGCGATCGCCCACCTTATCCACCGATTTCATCAGACCTTCGACAGAACTTTTATGAGCTTTGAATATCCCAACCATCTCCAGTACCTGGACTCCCACGAATACGTCAACCTGGACGGAGAGATAGCCACGCTAGGCATCACAGCCTTCGCGGTGGATCAACTAGGTGATATTGTCTTTGTTGAGCTTCCGGAGGTGGGAGAGTCCATCACCCAAGGGGAAGCCTTCGGGAATGTGGAATCCGTTAAGGCCGTGGAAGAACTCATGGCCCCAGTCTCAGGAACGGTTACCGAGGTCAATACGGCCGTCCTGGACAGCCCCGAAGTTCTGGCGGACTCTCCCTATGACACGGGATGGCTCTTAAAGGTCCAGCTCGCGGCTCCCTTAACCAACATGAGTCATTTACTGTCTGCGGCGGCTTACCGCCAACAGGTTGAGGGAGAAGCGTGACGAAACTTCGCAATGTCCTGTGCCCCGAACCTAAAAACGTTTCATATCTTTACAAACCAAAGGCCTAGATCCCTCGTCCCTCCGTACCCTTGTCAAGAATCCTTGGCAAAAGGTTAAGGAATGTTGAAATTTTTTTTGTAAAAAGCTATACTGAATCGCAATTTGGTAGCGAACTTTACGCCTGTTCATGCTATAGGGAGGTACAAAGGTTGGCAAGGAGAAGGAAGCGCAAGAGTCGTCGTCGCCTTGAGGGGCGCAGAATTTTAGAATCTGTTCCCCAGTTCAGTATCGAAAGCGGGGAAGATAAACCCGTGACAGCGGCCCGTAAGTACATCAAAGCGGAGAACATACACCCTCCGGCGTTGTTGCTTGTTAAACGCAACGAGCATACAACGGACCGATACTTCTGGGCTGAAAAGGGTCTTTTTGGTGCCCAGTATGTAGAGGAAAATCACTTTTTGTTTCCCAGCTTACGGGTTAACGTGGAGGAAGAGATTCCCCTTCCAGTCTAGGCTCCTGTAAAATACCCAGCATCGTTTTACCCAAGGATGTAAATTGCCCTAAAACGTAAAATTGATGCCTTGCAGAGGCTTTTTGTTCTAAGGACTTGCGGTACCCACCGAAGATCTGGGCAGGAGCCAGTGCCGAGTTTCTTGCTTTACCCCTAAGGCAAAGCGGAAACATTGAAAAAATTTCAAAGTTTGAACAAAGTGAAAGCTTAGTTTTTGGGTCCATTCCGTAGGCCGAAAAGCTAAGCTTTTTTATAGGCAGTTCCGCGCTTGTTTGCAGTGGAGGCCCGCCGCCGTGAGATGCCGTAGTGGCGATCCATCGCTGGCTCTGCAGAGGGGCGCTAGGATATTGACATCAGCAAGGAACAGTAGATCGATGGGACAGGGAGAAAGCAAGCGAGAACGGGTTGTCGTCGGCCTGTCGGGTGGCGTAGATAGCTCGGTCACGGCCGTCCTCCTTCAGCAGCAGGGCTATGAAGTCATTGGCTTAACCCTCTGGTTGATGAAAGGGAAAGGGCAATGTTGCTCAGAGGGATTGGTGGATGCAGCTCAGCTTTGTGAAACCCTGGGTATTGAGCATCAGGTCGTCGATACCCGTGAACGCTTCCAAAAATATATTGTTGATTACCTAGTCTCAGGCTATGAACAGGGAATTACGCCGCTTCCCTGTTCGCAGTGTAATCGAGCCGTCAAGTTTGGTCCCATGGTTGAGCTGGCCCGTCATGACTTCAAGGCCAGCAAAATTGCCACGGGGCACTATGCCCGCGTTCATTTTGATCCCCACAGGGGTCGCTACCAGCTTCGCCGGGCCATCGATCGCCAAAAGGATCAGTCCTATTTTCTCTATGATCTGACCCAGGATCTCCTTGCCGCCACCCTTTTTCCCCTGGGCGAGCAAACCAAGGCCGAGACCCGTCGTATTGCAGCGCAGTATCATCTCCATACTGCTGATAAACCGGAAAGTCAGGACCTGTGCCTGATTGAGGCCCACGGATCCATGCAGTCCTTTTTAGATCAGCATATTCCAGCCAAGCCAGGGGAGATTGTGGACCTGGAGGGGACTGTGCTCGGCCAACATCAAGGCATCCATCGATACACCATCGGCCAGCGAAAAGGCTTAGGCATTGCGGCCCAGAAGCCTCTTTATGTGGTGGCGCTCAATGTCCAGGAAAACCGGGTGGTCGTGGGCGATCGCGACAGCATTACCCTCACAAGCTGCTGGGTACAGCGCGTTAACTGGGTGTCTGTTGCCCCACCCCAAACTCCCATTCAGGCCGAAGTTCAGCTCCGGTATCGCGCCCAACCTGTTCCAGCCACGGTGGTGCCCCTTGCCGCAGATCGCGCCCAACTCCTGTTTGCAGATCCTCAAGCCGGGGTAACGCCTGGGCAGGCAGCGGTTTGGTATCAGGAGGATAGAGTCCTGGGGGGAGGCGTGCTAGAGTCTGGGTGATCCCAGAGTCCAGGTTTACAGAGGGTTATCCAAGAGTCGTGTTATGGCTGGTCAGCGTACCGTGGAAACAGCGTTCGAGCGCTGGCCAGTGCACAATATCCTGATAGAGATGGAGATAGCCCCTGGAATTGGGATGCAGTCCATCATCACAGAGCTGTTGGACCAGCCAATCTGCCCCCCGCTGTCGCCAGATTTCAAACACATCCAGGTAGGGAACTTGCCGCTCTTGACAGGCGAGGCGTGTGGCTTCTTTGTAGAGATACTGATCTTCCTGGGTCAGGAAAAATGCATCCATGAACGGCATTTGTCGTTCGTCCACCGGGACCATGCCCACAAACAAGACCTGGGCCAGCTGACAGGCCTGATCCAGCAAAGTTCCGAGATGACCTTGAAAGGCCTCAAAGGGGGTTCTGTGACGCCCGCGAGAATGTCCTAAGCGAGCTGAATCATTTACGCCAAAGGAAAAAATCAGGGTTTGGGGAGGACGATGACGCAGTTCTCCCCGCTGTTGAAACTCAAATTCAAAACGATGGTGAATCTGAGCGATGGTGTCCCCGCGCACCCCTAAGTTATAGAGGACAGGTGCTGACGGAGTGCTGGACATCCAGTCTCGCTTGAGACGATCAACCCATCCGCCGCCCACAGGATCGCCATAGCCATAGGTGAGGCTATCTCCAATGGCAACGACCTTGGGTGGGGGAGGCCCCATTACGGTTGCCGATCCTGTGGGTCCTAGGTGCAGGGCAAGCACATCACTCATTAGTTCGCAGTCTTCTAAGCCGGGGAGTCACGCAGTTTTAATATTTTTTAACTTTAGCGGAGAAGCACCAAATTGTCGCGGTGGATCACCGTATCGGTATCGGCATAGCCCAGAATTTGGGCAATCTTTTCAGACCGCTGCCCTCGAATCTGGTGAAGCTCTTGACTGCTGTAATTCACCAGGCCCCGAGCCACCTCTTGATCTTGGGCATCACAGATCTGAACAGCTTGCTGAGCCTGAAAGTTCCCGCTAATGGTGAGGATGCCAGCGGGCAAGAGCGATCGCCCCAACTGCGTAATGGCTCGAATCGCACCATCGTCTAGGACTAGCTTGCCAGCAGGCACAAGGGTGTGGGCAATCCAGTGCTTGCGGGCATTAATGGGGGTCGGATGGGCGGCAAACTGAGTGCCAATTGCTTCACCCGCCACAATCTTCAGCAGATTTTGAGGCGATCGCCCGTGGGTGATCACGGTGCGAACCCCCGCTGAGGTAGCGATATCAGCGGCCAAGATCTTGGTGGCCATACCGCCGGTCCCCCATCGCGAACCGGGGTCATGGGTTTGGACATTGGTGATGGCCAACTGTGCCAGGGATTCTACCAGGTGAATGGGCTGAGCCTCAGGGTCAGTTTTAGGATTGGCAGAATAGAGATACTCGACATCGGTGAGAATGCAGAGCCAGTTAGCCTGCACCAGACTCGCCACTAACGCTGAGAGTCTATCGTTATCGCCAAACTTGAGTTCATCCACCGCCACCGTATCGTTTTCGTTCACGATGGGCACAATATTCAACTTCAGCAATTCATTCAGGGTGTTGGATGCGTTGATAAATCGATAGCGATCCATTAAATCACCGCGCGTGAGCAGGATTTGGGCAATCGGCTGCTGCAGGGAGGAAAAAAAATCATCATAAATGCGCATCAATCGTCCCTGACCCACGGCAGCGATCGCCTGCTTGAGAGCCATGGATTGGGGACGCTCAGCCAAGGCAAGCCGAGCACAGCCAATCCCCACGGCCCCTGAGGTCACGAGAATGACCCGATGTCCAGCCTGGCGAAGCTGACAGAGGGTTTCCACCAGCCCTGCGATGGTGGTCAGCGATAGCTGACCTGTCTGAGGCTGAGTTAAACAGGTGGTGCCAACTTTTACAACAATAATCTGACCCATCGCAAATCTAACCCGTGGCAAACCCTGACAAAAAAGAACGCGCTAAAAACAAAGCATAAAGTCGTACATCTTACCACAGCCCCCGCGAGGACTGAGGTGTCCCCTGAAACCCTGAAACAATAAAACAAGGGCATGGTCCTACATCGATTTCTCCCTCTTTGTTCCTGCCCGATCCGACTCATGCCAAGGTCCATCGCGGCTTTGCCATCGGGGATGCTCAGCCAAAAACATCAGGTCAGCTCTACGCAGAGGGCTGACCTGATGTTGAAAAATTGATTGAATTTTATGGTCGAGAACCTTTATTAAGCTGGCTCTGATTTATCTCTCCCTATAATGGACCCCCTTGACTGAAACCTTAACAGACCTAATGTTTTCTTTAGATTTTGCAGACTCTATTGAGATAAGTTGCGCTACTTGTAGTTTTGTAACTACATGGATTGCCCCTCCTAGGGCGATGAAGGCTGCTGGACCTTGTTGGAAATTGAGGCCCCGAGGCGTCTTGACAACCAAATTTCAAAGGCTCGCAGCAAACCAGTTTTGGTAACGCTAACCTGCGGGGGGTGAATGGGGTCCACCAAAATACTCAACATGCCGAGGCGGTTTCCCGCTAAGACGTCTGTAAATAGGCGATCGCCCACCATCGCGACTTGATGGGGCTGCAGATCCATTTGGACTAAGGCCTTGCGCAAGCTGCGCCGGGAGGGCTTCCCAGCCCCGAAATAGTAAGGCACCTCCAAACGCTTGGCGACCCGCCGGATGCGGCTATGCTTTAAGTTATTGCTCACCAAGGCAATGCGGACCAAGGGTTTAATCTCTTGAATCCATTGCGCTACGTCCGGTGAAACATCTTGGGTCCGGGTTGAGACGATGGTATCGTCCACATCAAAAATCATCCCCTGCACTTGATACTGCTGGATTAGCTGGGGCGTAATGCTTAAAACAGACCCAGGCAGATAAAGATCAGGCTCCAGCAGCTGAATCCAATTTTGGGGAACCATAACTTCTGTGAAGATAGAGAAAACTTAGGATTTTGGGTCAAATTTATCTCGAATTTTAGCTTGAGCCCTTTCATGTTCAGCGAGGGTCTTGCTAAACACATGCGTTCCGTCATAGCGGGCAACAAAGTAGAGGTACTCCGTTTGCGCGGGATTGAGGGAAACCTCTAAGCTGGCCAGCCCAGGAGAGGCAATGGGCGTGGGAGTCAAGCCTGGGTTGATGTAGGTGTTGTAGGGAGAGGGTGTGCGGACTTGGGCCAGGGTTAGGGGATTTTCGGGCGTTTGCGTCACGCCCAAACCATATTCCACCGTAGGATCGGACCCTAAGGTCATGCCGATCTCCAGGCGGTTTTTAAAGACTCCAGCAATAATCGGCCGTTCTTGGGGCACCACAGACTCTTTTTCCACGATGCTGGCAAAGGTAACCCACTCTTGCAGGGTGAGCGACGGGGGGGGGCTGGCGGCTTCGTAAAGAGGAAGTGCCGTGGTTTCAAAGCGTTTGAGCATAGTTGCCAGTACCGCCTCTGGGGTGCGACTGTCCACTGGAACTTGATAGGTATCGGGAAATAAAAATCCCTCCAGGGATTCTAGCTGCGGCGGAAGCCACTGGGGAGGGTTGGCCAAAATCTGCTCCGCAACAGCCCTAAATTCGTCCTGGGAAAACCAGCCCTGGGCTTCAAAATATTGAGCCATCTGGCGCATACTCCAACCCTCTGGGATGGTAAAAACGGCCTCCTTGACCCGTCCCTCCCAAATCGTTTCGGCTAAATTCGGCAACGGATCTCCAGGAGACAGTTCATAGGTGCCAGCTTGAAACCCCCCCGGTCGATTCGTGAGGCCAGCCCACCGGGTCCAGATTTTCCAGGCCAGCAATGAGTGAATTAAATTTTTATCCTGGAGGATTTGCCCAACCTCGTTGGCAGAGGTCCCTGACGGAATTTGCACCTGGATGTTGGCAGCCTCCGCACGACTTGCCCCCTGCACCAAAACGGGTCGCGTTTGCGATCGCCACCAGGCCTGACTGCAGCCGTAGGCTCCCCCCAGCAGCACCGTCAGGCCTAGAACCGGTGCCCAAATTCTCCTCGACGAAGGCTTGCGGGGCCGTCGGGGCTGAAGAGACTGGGAGCGGGGGGACCGTTTCGATTTAGGGTTTGGCTGAAGGTTGCGAGTCATAACGTCAAAATCTATGGTAGGAAAGCGAAACAGTTCCGTCAGGGTTTTCGACTCAATTAGGCTTCGTCATCGAGAAGATGCTCTTCGAAGTAGGGCAGAAGTTTGGGCTGAAGGAGCTTAAATTCCTCTGGCTTCAACAGTTCAGGTTCGTTGTGCTCATTCAAACGCACGATAAATAAAACCGGATCGATGGGTGTATAGGCGGCATATTCCTGTTCCTCGTGAAAAAAGGTTGCCAGGAGCTGATACTCATCTTGTTCATCATTTTCATTGAAATCTTCCGCCTCTATGGCCAAAATCTGCTCCTCATCCACCTCAGGCAATTCGCCTTCCACCGTTAGCGAGAGGGCAGATCGCTTAAGCTTCAAGTTTTGCTCGGCGAGGACAGCCTGAGCCGTGGCAAAAATCTCGCTGAGTTCAGCTTCCTCAATGGGCATCAAAATTTCTTCCTCATCTCCGTTCTCAACCCAGGCAAAAATATCCACCGGATAGTCCACAGGACTCAATAGAGCATATCGTTCACCATCGAGATCCACCGCGGCCTCCACATAACAATTCAGTAGATGCCCCGTCTCGTCGGTTAGGGTCAGAATTTCCCCTTCCATATCCATAGCGATCAGCGCTCCTCGTTGATGTACCGTCCAGTCGTAGGGGTCGAGAGTTCCCTAGGCCTTCTATGAGAAGTTGTTCTCCAAATCATGAGACATTCTCGCATGAGAAGTTGAATCCTGTCGTTTTTGATCTAACCACTGCTGCAAGATCAAAGCGGCCGCCTTGCGATCAATGATGCCGCTCTCTCGATTCACTCGCTTACTCTGCTGATAAACCAGCTGTTTGGCTTCGTAAGAGGTCAGTCGCTCATCGACATACTCCAAAGGCAAAGCCACCGCCTCTGCAATTCGGCGGGCTAGTTTTTGAACCCGGCGGGCTTGGTACCCGATTTTGCCATCCATCGTATAGGGCAGCCCTACAACCAGGAGGGTGACGTCTCGATCTTGAATAATTTGTTTGAGCTGCTGCATATCTGCCTCAAAGGATCGCCGGTGAATCGTGGTGATTCCTGTGGCCAGCAGCCCAAGGCGATCGCAGCCGGAAACGCCAATGCGTCTCTCCCCTAGATCTAGTCCCAGCGCCGATATCAAAGCTCAAACTCTCCTCGCAAAATCGTAACCGCCTGCCCTCCGAGACGGGGCTTTTGATTGCTTAAATCCAGGTGAATCCGTCCAGATCGCCCCAGACTGTCGCCCTGCTCCAGGATCAGATGGTCCTCCATTACCTGATGACAAGCCCTCAGATGTAGCCCCAAGGGACCACTGACCGAACCCGTCACCGGATCTTCTAAGATGCCAGACTGGGGCGCGAAGAAACGCAAATGGGCCGCGTGGGCCGGATCCAGAGTTTGGGGGGTATAGCAGCAAAAGCCACGCCATTGATGGCGATCGCCCAGTTGATGCAGTTCTTTAAAGTCTGGATCTAAGCTTTGCAGCATCGCTAAGGATTCCACCTGCACCAGCACATCCTGATTAAGGCTCTCGATCACTCCCCTTTTGAGCTGTCTTGGATCTAACCTCAGGCCAGCGGCAACCTGCGCCAGGATGGTGGGCTCCAGGGTCTGGAAATCACAGGAGGGAAGCGAGAGCCAAATCCAGGCGCGATCGGACTGGGTAAAATCCACAAAGGCCGAGAGAATCCCGCTGAGGGTCTCTAGATAAAGCACCTGGTTGGTGCCTTTTTTGAGATTAAACCAGCCCAGTTCACACAGCACCTGAATTGTCGCCAAGGTCGCATGGCCACAGAGAGAGACTTCTTGGGTTGGCGTAAACCAGCGCAGACGAAAATCAGCGTCTTGGCTTTGAGCAGGCTCCACAAAGGCTGTTTCAGAGCAGTTCACTTCACGGGCAATGAGCTGCTTTTGATCGTCACTGAGGCCAGCCGCGGTGGGGATGACCACCGCGGGATTGCCGCAGAAGGGCTGGGTCGTGAAGGCATTGACCCAGTAGGCTGACAACTTCAGAATCTCCGTCATCGCTTCATCTCGGTCGGCTACTGGCGTATCCAGGTTTCTTTCATCCGCCCCGGAATCGGCGTTTGTTTAGGCTGAAGTCCCTGGAGCACCTCCGCAAGGGGCAGGGTTTCCAGGGCATTCCAGCGCGTTTCGCGCAATTTATGCCAAACCGATCGCGACATCATAATAGAGTGACCCACACGCTCTGCCTCAATTTGCCCCAGATAGTCCTCTCGCTCCGACTGGTAATCGGTTGAGGTCAGATGCAGCGGCATCGGGTCAACGGTCTGCGTAAGCCCCGCCATGTGGGACAGCAGCTCAGGATAGAGCCAGGTATAGGCAGGATGAACCGTCATTTGACCAATATGGGGAACTGATCCGTCGCGACACAGGCAGAGTTCAAAATGTCCAATGGCCACCTTGCGCTGGGGCTCAAAAATATAGCCGCGCAGATTTTTCTGGGAACTCCAGGTTTGCTGCAGCTTTTCCCACAACCCTGACAATAAATCCTGCGTAAAGTCCTGAACGCGCCGATCAAGCACCTGTCGCACAAAGGGAGGCATGGCCACAGTGTCGAGCTGATATAAAAGTGCAGAGTCTGCGTTATTGATGGAAATCAGATTGGGCAGGGCAACGGGCTTTTGCGCCAGCTGCTGGAGTTGATCGGTTCTCAGGGACCAATGGGTGGCATGGGCCAAGGGCTGAAATCCATTTTGGCGATACAGGCCTATGCGCTGACTGTAGTTCACATCCAGCTCCACCAGCCAGGTGTGGGCTTCATAGAGCGATCGCAGGCAGTGTTGCAGCAGCTCGCTCCCCAGATCTATCAAGCTTTGAGACTCCGCCACTGCCAGGGCATTCACCTTCCAAGTGGTGCGCGCCTGATTGCAGGGCATCACCTGAATGACGCCCAGGATGGATTTCAAACCCTGAGCCACAAAGGTTTGGGCAGGAGACTGCAGTCCCAGAGGAAAGACATTGACCAGCTGCTCTGGCCGCTGAAAGAGATCTTGGGTTTTCCCAGGGCGCGAAAGCAAGGTGGAGATCCAGGGAAGATGCTCTGCCTCAGTGAGCAGCGTATTCACTGCCTCAATATCTCGATACTGAATGGCGCGAATGACCACGTCTGGTTTAGTTTGGGCAGATATCATACCGCTGTAGCCCTCAGTGCAGGATCAAGCGCAGTCGAAAGGCAGTCAAAGTAAAGACCCTGTCTGAGGATATTGTACACACACCTGTTACCCAACTGGACAAAGACCTCCGCGGCTAGGTCGGTACAGCTTCGCCGGGTCTGAGCCTGGCCCACTTACCAGGAGACTCTACGAAGCTCGCACAGCCCACCACATCCCATTCCATTTCAATTTCTAAATCCGCGTTGCGAATATTGACATTAATAGTGGGATCAATAGGCTCAAAATGAGGGTCTTGGGTGAGATGAGGCTGCTGATGCTGATGTTCCACCGCGTGGTAAGTGACACATTGGTCTACATAGTCGCAGTTCACGCAAATACACATGGCGCTGCCCCAAACAGAGGGTGATACTACTGTCAACGACCGGATACTCACTGCTCCACAACAGGACAGCGCCTTCCCCCTTCATCGGGAACTGCCGTCAGAATCAGAGCTGTGGAAGTCTTAAGCTGCCTCCCAAGGTCAGGGACGCTCTGGCTGCTAAACTTCACCCGTGCTGTTGTTCGGGCAGGTGCCTAGCTTTTGCATCTGGTATTGACGTTGAAGATGAGTCAATTATTACACCTCTGACAATTCCTCGCCAACCCTATGCATGGTGTGAGCGGTGGTCAAACCCCTGTAGGTGCGGGATGGATCACTCGTCTGGCCCTCTTTTCCCAGGGCCAGCTAAGGGGTTCGCCCTTGCCAATTTGCCCACACCTGGCGAACTTGCCCCAGGGGTTCAGCCCCTGGCTCGAACAGAATCATTTCTGCCGGTTGTCCCACCTCCAGCCGGGGAGGCGCTTGCTGAAGACAGCGAGCCGGCTGTTGACTCAGCGATCGCCACAGAACTGCGGGGGACCAGCGATCGCTGGCCACAAAAGCCTGCCATAGAGCTGCAAAGGCTTGACCGAGGCCGGGACATCCAGGCGGAGCCTGAGCAAAGGGAACCGTTTTCTCCTCGTAGGTATAGACATGGTGATCCACCGCAACGGCATCAAGGAGCCCCGAGGCAACCGCCTCAATCAATGCGGCCTGATCCGCAGGATTGCCCAGGGGGGGATCTAACCGCAGCATGGGATCATAGTGAACCAAGGCCTCACAATTTTTCAGTAAATGCATCCAGGTGGTACTGGCAGTGACGGGCAGGCCACGGGCCTTCGCCTGGGCAATCAAATCAAGGCTGCGTGCAGTGGAAATCCGCATGAGATGCACTGGCGTTGACTCTGGAGAAAGGCACTCCAGCAAGGCTGCAAGCGGTGCGGTTTCAGCCGCCAGGGGCAAGCTGGGAAGCCCAAAGCGTAGGGCTTGCACACTTTCCCGAATCACCCCGCCTTGGGCCAAGGCTAGATCGCAGGGCCACAGCGCCACCGGACAGTGCCAACCTTGGGTATAGTCCAACAGGCGGCGCATGATCTGAGCATCCGCCAGCGGTTGACCGTCGCTCAACCCGGTAATCCCACTGCCCCACAGCTCTTGCAACTCCGTTAATGCCTGGCCCGCCAACTCCTGGGTAATAGCTCCCCAGGTCCTCACCTGAAGGGGACTGGTGGCAGGAACGCTCTTTAAAAGTTGCTGAACAGCCCCCGGAGTGGTCAGGGGGGGGTGGGTTTGGGGCAATAAATTAAGGCGCGTAAACCCACCCGATAGGGCAGTCTCCAGAAGTTGGGCTAAGGTCTCCCGATGTTCATAACCGGGCTCACCACAGGTGCTATAGAGATCCACCAGTCCCGGCCCCAAAATCAAATCCCGGCAGTCGCGACTCTCCGTCCCCGCTGGAACCTCCTGCAGGGAATCTGCAATTGCCGTGATCACCCCCTCTTGGATCAAAACGTCTGCAACCCGATCTATCCTCTGTTCGGGGTCAATGAGACGAACCTGTTGCAGCAACTCGGTCATGGGTGTTTACAAGGCCCCGGCAGCAGTTTGATCTAAAATGCCACCATCGAGGTGAGTGGTAATATTCATGGCCTGAAGGGTTGGGCGACCATCGGCGGCAAAATCAATGACGCTAACAGCACCGTTTCCCTGCTTAAAGTTCCAGAACTTAGCCGCACTAGCGCCCACCGTGTGGCAGAGAATCACCTTATTCACCGCGTCATGGGCCACAACCATACCGGTGGGCATGGCCTGTTGATCCCGCTGGGCGAGGGCTTCCTGAACGATTTCATCCCAAGCCGCAACCGTTCGATCCCAAACCTGCTGTAAATTTTCTCCTGCAGGCATCTGAACTTGTTCTGGTTGGGTGCGCCAGCGTTCTAATTCACCAGGGTAGGCCTCCTCAATTTCAGCCTCTAGACGCCCTTCCCAGGTCCCGTGACTGATTTCACAGAGCCGATCATTCAACGCTAGGCTGATCTGAGGATGATGGGCCAAAATTAATTCCGCCGTCAATTTGGGGCGTTGCATGGGACTGCTCACCGCAAAGTCTAGGGGCAGACCTTTTAGGAACGCCGCTGCCTGCCGCCCCTGCCGTTTCCCGTTTTCATTGAGGGGAATATCTCGCTGACCCTGGAAACGTCCTTGGCGGTTCCAGTCCGTTTCACCGTGACGTACCAGGAGTAAGCGCAGTGCGCCGTAGCCAGGACGGGGCTTGGGTACGGGTAAATCTAGGTGAGAGGTTAAATTCAAGGCCTCCAGTTGCGCGCTGGCAAGGGTGCCATCGGGGAAGTTCAGGACGCTAATGTTACAATTCGCTTGCTGCAGCATTTGATAGCGATCGGGAGCCAGCCCCAGCGCGGTGCAGAGCAAGGCTCGATTAATGCCGCTGTGACCCACAAGGAGGACGGTTTGGTGACGGTGACGCGGCAGCAGATCCTCCCAGACCTGGGCTGCCTGCCGAAACACTGCCTGCACAGGGTAGACGGTGGCAACCTCAGAGCCTTGCTTGACTTCCATTTTGAGTTCATGGGGCGCTTGATGCCATTGTCGATACAGGACGGGAAACTGCTGCTTCACCTCGCTAAACAGCATCCCTTCCCACCGGGGCAAGCCAATTTCAATTAAGTTGTCCAGGGTTTCAGGACTGGGCGACGGCATACCGTTGCTCAGCCTGTCCCAAATCCTTTGCATCGTTTGCTGCGCCCGCTGTAGAGGACTGCAGTAAAGGGCATCGAAGGCTAAGCCCTTGAGCGCCTCGCCCACCCGCTGGGCATCCGCAATTCCCCTATCCGTCAGCAGAGACTGATCGAGATGTCCCTGTACTCGCCGTTCTACATTGAAGCTGCTTTCGCCATGGCGAACCAGAATTACTCGCGTACCCAGGGGACTATCCTCCGCAATGTGTCATTGACTTTACGTTTATCTTTCTCTGCTGATGCAGAACTTTCTTAAAGTTGACAGAAGGCGATGGGCAGGTCAAGTGCTTCCCGATCAATCCTCCAGATTCATTACCCCAGGCTCATCTCAGGTTAGAGTGAGGGGTGGTTTATTTTGACTAGTGATATGGACAGAACAGGAGTCCCAAACCAGTGATGACCGCTAAGCGCGTTGGGCTATTCTTCTTGAGTCTTTGGGTGACGTTTTTGATTGGGGCGGCACTTTACGGGAGTTGGAAACAGCCCCAAACCCAGGGCCAGTTGAGCCTATATCAAACGGACCTGGTCTTAGAGGCAACAGCCTGGCACCCGCCATCATCGGATCAGGTTGAGCTGAAAATTCAGCTTTTAGGCAAGGACCCGCTGCAGCAGGCCTATAAGCAATATCAAATGGTGCGTGACTCTATCCAAAAAAGTCTACCGAGCGAAGCGGCGGAGGCGGATCCTCGCCAGACTCCGACCGATCCCCCCGGCCTGCGATCGCAAGATCTGCTGGATCGACTCTCGATTCGCCTGGGCATCCTGGCCGCAGTGCGCCACGACCAGATCGCGGCGCGCCAGGCTTGGCAGACCGTGCGAGATGCGCCCTACACCTCCGAAGTTCACCGCCAAAATCTGGCTCTGGTGGAGAGCCTTGAACAAACTTGGCAATCGCCCAGTTCCCTGTCCGCAGCGGCAGAACCGCTGCTGCGCCAGGCCCTGTCCGGCTGGTTTCGAGATCAAACCCTGCAGCAACTGTTTGAGCAGACTGATCAGCCTGAGGCCTTGGCAGCCCTGCAGCGCGATCGCCAGACTCGGGGCGAAGCGGCCCTGTGGCGGCTGGGACTCGTGGTGGGGACGCCCGCCCTTGGCAGCCTCCTAGGCCTAGCTTTGCTGGTGGGCTGGAGCCTGCAACAATACCGCCGCAAATTCCAAGGGGATCCTTCCCCCGCCGACTCCCCCAACCAGGCCCAGGCGGAGACCTCTGCCCTTGGCGTGGCGGTTCCCTGGGACCTAGATACCGTATGGACCACCATGCTGATTTGGTTCTTTGCCTTTTTCGCAGTGAGTCTTGCCGTTCCCGTGGGGATTCAGGCCTTGGCTGGTTTGGCCACGACGGCTACGGCACGCGGTCAAGCGCTCCTGGCTCTGGCCAACTACAGTGGCCTGATGCTGGTGGGACTAGGCATCATTATCTACGCAACCCGTCCCTACATTGGCTCCTTCTTCCAGTGGCTACCGCTGACTGTGCAGGGGCGATGGATCCTGTGGGGCGTGGGGGGATATTTTGCGGCTCTTCCCCTAGTGCTACTCATTTCCCTGATCAACCGTCAACTGCTCAGCGACCAGGGCGGTGGCAATCCACTGTTAGAAATTATTTTACAAAGTAACGATGGCTGGACCTGGCTTGTGTTGCTGGGAATGGTGTCTGTCCTGGCACCGGCCTTTGAGGAGATGGTATTTCGCGGCTTCGTCCTCACCTCCCTCAGCCGATTTTTTCCTGCCTGGGGTGCGGTGGGCCTCAGCGCAGCACTTTTCGCGATCGCTCACCTGAACGTTGCAGATTTTCTCCCACTTCTGGTGCTGGGCACTGTGCTGGGTACGATTTATATTCAGTCTCGAAATCTGGCTGCGTCCATTTTGCTGCACAGCCTTTGGAATGGTGCTTCTTTACTGTCTCTTCTGTTTCTCGGAAACGGTTCCGCCTAACCCTAAAAAATCAGCCTAGATCTTAGAGGTGGAAGATTGCTTCGAGGCTGCGGGTGATTTGGGCAGTCCATCTGCCATAAACAGAAAACATCCCAAAACACAGGCCCCGCACCAAAAGCCAAGGGTGGCAACAATCAACGGTTCAATCATGACGAACTCCTTTCTAATCGGACGACAGAGCCCTGTGCGGCACAGGCTGCCCTTGTTTTAGCATTCCCTGAAGAAAAATTTGTGGGCGGCCCCAGAGCGTTCTTTGTAAATCTTAACAAAAGATTCTCTCTTTGGACATAGATATTCACAATCGTGTCCAGCGTTTTCCATCTATTACACCTGGGCTAGGGGGACACACGCCTCACCCGGAGAGGGGCGCTTGCCCCCCAATCTGGCGCAGTCCTCCATAATAGACAGTGACTTTCCCATCTAAAAACTCCAACAGTCATGGCCAGAGACCTGCGCGGATTTATTGCTCTCCTGGAAGATAGGGGACAACTACGGCGAATTTCGGCGCCCGTGGATCCAGATTTAGAAATTGCCGAAATTGCCAACCGGCTCCTGAGTTGGGGGGGGCCTGGGTTGTTATTTGAAAACGTCAAAGGCTGCGACTATCCGGTGGCGGTTAACTTGATGGGTACGGTGGAACGCATTTGCTGGGCCATGAACATGGATCAGCCCCAGGATCTAGAGCGTCTGGGCGAAAAACTAGCACAGCTTCAACAGCCCAAGCCTCCTAAAAAGATCTCCCAAGCGGTGGACTTTGGGAAAATCCTCTTTGATGTGGTCAAGGCCAAGCCCGGAAAAGCCTTTCTGCCTGCCTGCCAGCAGGTGATGGTCCGGGAAGCGGACTTGAATTTACATCGAATTCCCATGATTCGTCCCTACCCCCAAGACGCCGGCAAAATCATTACCCTGGGGCTGGTCATTACGAAGGATTGTGAAACCGGCACCCCCAACGTGGGAGTTTATCGACTCCAGCTCCAGTCTCACACCACCATGACGGTGCATTGGCTGTCGGTGCGGGGGGGGGCCCGCCACCTGCGTAAAGCGGCCGAGCAGGGGAAAAAGCTGGAGGTGGCCGTCGCGCTCGGCGTGGATCCCCTGATCATCATGGCGGCAGCCACCCCCATTCCGGTGGATCTGTCCGAATGGCTCTTTGCAGGTCTTTACGGTGGGTCAGGGGTGGCGCTCACCCGGTGCAAGACCCTGGATCTGGAGGTGCCCGCCGATGCGGAGTTTGTGCTGGAAGGAACCATCACGCCCGGTGAGGTGCTGCCCGATGGCCCCTTTGGCGATCACATGGGCTACTACGGGGGGGTTGAGGATTCTCCGTTGGTGCGCTTCCACTGCATGACCCACCGCAAGAATCCCGTCTATCTGACGACCTTTAGCGGTCGCCCCCCTAAGGAGGAGGCGATGATGGCGATCGCGCTTAACCGTATCTACACCCCAATTTTGCGCCAGCAGGTTTCAGAAATTGTCGATTTCTTCTTGCCCATGGAGGCTCTGAGCTACAAGGCGGCCATCATTTCAATTGATAAAGCCTACCCCGGCCAGGCTCGCCGGGCGGCCCTGGCCTTCTGGAGTGCTCTCCCCCAATTCACCTATACAAAGTTTGTGATTGTGGTCGATAAGGCCATTAATATTCGAGATCCTCGACAGGTGGTCTGGGCTATTTCCTCTAAGGTTGACCCCGTGCGGGATGTGTTTATCTTGCCGGAGACACCCTTTGACACCCTCGACTTTGCCAGTGAAAAAATTGGCCTAGGTGGACGGATGGGGATTGATGCCACCACGAAAATCCCTCCAGAAACCGACCATGACTGGGGCAAGCCGCTAGAGTCTGACCCCGCGATGGCCCAGCAAGTGCAGCAGCGTTGGGCCGAGTACGGACTCGCCGATTTGCACAGGCCCCAGGAGGGCATCGATCCCAATCTCTTTGGATATGACGTGTAGCAAAACTTTACAAAACTCTCCGGTTTTATTAACTTTCTTTGCTTAACCTTGGAGGTTTTCGGAAAAATTCCTGAAGCTTTAGAAATGGTTATGAACAATTTTTGATCGCGATGGCTTCAGCATTTTCCTTGGCTCCTCGGTATCGTTTGGATGATGAGTCTCCCTGGCTACGGGGTATTGATCCGCTTCGGCAGTATCACATTCAGGTCAATGGCGATCGCCAAACCCTAGATGTGATTCCTGGTTTACGGGTTTCGACGGCGGAGCTAAAACTGACCCTGGGCCAGGTGCGGTCCTTAGCCCCAGGTGAAGCCTTAAGAATTCCGGTGGGGCTGGAGTCATGGCTTGATATCCATTGCGTCTCCGACAACTGCTATGGGCTAGCCAGCAATCTCCAAGGAGCGCCGGTATGGCACTTATTGGATGCTGAAGCCTTGGAATCCCTGCTGATGACCGCTCATCCCGACTGGCAGAGCAACATGACCACCTTGGATCTGGGTCGTCAGCAAATTTTTCAGCCCCGACAGCCGGCTGCTGTCTAGGTCCGCAGGGAGAGAATCTCTAGCTAAGGGGATTCCGGAATCTGCGCTAGGGCCTGAGTAATCACTTCTGGTCCTGCCCCCGGTCGAGAGGATTGCTCGGTTAGCTGGCGTTTCCAAAGGCGACTACCGGGCTGCCCGTTAAACAGTTGCAGCATGTGACGGGTGATGCGGCTCAGCTTTAAGCCCCGCCTCACCCAGGTTTCGATATAGGGCAGCATGGCTTGGGCAACCCCATGGCGCGAGGGCACAGGCTGCGGATCGTGGTAATACTGCCCATCTGCCGTGGCCAGCAGGTAGGGGTGATCGTAGGCCGCTCGCCCCACCATTACCCCATCTACGTGGGAGAGCTGCGCTTGAATGTGATCCGGTTGGCTAAAGCCCCCGTTAATTTCAATGGTGAGCTGGGGGAACGCCTGTTTGAGACGGTACACATCCTGGTAGCGCAGCGGTGGAATTGTGCGATTATCCTTGGGGCTTAGGCCCTGGAGCCAGGCTTTTCGGGCGTGGACAATGAAGCGCTGGCAGCCAGCTTCGGCCACCGTCTGCACGAAGTGCGCCATGTCTTCGTAGCGATCGCGATCGTCAATGCCAATCCGGTGCTTCACGGTCACTGGAATCGCTGCAACCTTACCCATTGCCTCGACGCAGCGAGCAACCGTTTCCGGATAGGCCATCAGGCAGGCCCCAAAGTTGCCGCTTTGTACGCGGGCGCTAGGACAGCCCACATTCAGATTGATTTCGTCATACCCCCAATGGGCCGCCAGCTGCGCGCAAAGGGCCAGTTCCTGGGGATCATCCCCGCCCACCTGCAGCACCAGAGGATGTTCCTCGGGGGAATAGTCCAGTAAATGGGAGCGATCGCCGTAACGAAGGGCGGAGCTTGGGATCATCTCGGTGTACAGCCAGGTATGGCGGGTGATCTGTCGCAGAAAGTAGCGACAGTGGCGATCGGTGCGGTCCATCATGGGGGCAATGCTCAGAGGTGCCGGACGCAACCTAACAGAAAGAGAAGACATGGCAATTAAGGTTGGACAGCATTCACGCTGCCATCAGGGTACAGGTTAACCGTGACCTGGACTGGACCGGATAAGGACGAGGACACCATTGCCTCCCCAGACTTCGGCAAAGGCGCTTGGGGTTGGTAGCGCTCTCCAGCACTATTGAGCGGGCGAATCCCTTGCAGCGTCCCGTCAGCATTGAGGGTAAGCGTAAAGCTCAGGGTCTCCTGAATTGTATCTTGGCTCTGCCAGCGGGCTTGGAAATATTTTTGAATCTCGCTTACCACTGACTGGGGCTGAGGATCCGCCCGCGACAGGCGTGCCGATTCACTGGCCCGGTCCACTGTCGATTTCGACGACGGCGGGACTGCAGAGACTGAAAAATCAGCGGTAGGGGCTGTGGGCAGAGACTGTGGCGGGGACCCTGGGGAATCAGCCTCGGAGGTCTGGGAGGGCCGCCGTGATTTTGAGATGGGGGCAGTGGGTTGAGAATTCGCTGAAGCCGTCACTCCAGCCTGGGGCGGGGGATCAGCGCCCCTAGAGGGCGCTGGAGAGAATTGGTGAGGTTGTGCCTGTGTGGGTTGTGCCGAGGCCGAGGGCCGAGCGGGATTAGCTGGTGGTGCTGCCGAGATCGGAGATTCCGAGGATTTGGATGCCGAGGAGGACGGAGAGTCGCGGTTGCCCTGGGATGGATCGGCGGCTGGGGATGTTGCCACCAAGGGCGAAGAGGGGGAGACGGACTGACGTGGAGGGCTTCCAGGCACAGGTTGGGTTCCCTGATCCACCTCTTGGGCGCTAGGATCGCGCCCCTCCTCTGCCGTTTGCAGCACCGAAGTGCCACCGATCCACCAGGCCATGCCCCCCGTCAACCCCAAAGCAATCGCAACCATGGCAGCCGTCCTGGTCCACACCAACGCCGTGTCGGGCAGGAGACGCAATGTTCGCCGCACCGGCAGTCCAGTTAAGGTTTGGGAGGCTAGCTGTAAAATCTCAGCCAGGTCATAGAGCTGTAGGGTCGTTAAAACAATGCTGGATTGCGACGGAGTTGATCCTAAATCCCCCAGATACAGCCGATGCCTGAGCCACGATGTTGCCTCTAAACGCGGAAGTTGAAAGGGCGATAGTTTCAAGGCAGGAGGCAGATCCGCCGTGGTTCGGGGCGGCATCTGGAGCAAGGAAGCCCCCTGACTGAGATGTTCAGAGCCTACATCGTTGGATAGGTCCTGAACAGGGGGAGCAAGCAGCTGCTGAACATAGGCCTCTGCAATCAGGCCCAGGGCTTCTAGCTGATCGGGATCTCCCTGGATCTCGATCAGACGGTCTTCAACGGATCCGATCGCTGCAGTTTCCCCAGGCAGTTCGGCCGAGGATTCATCCTGGGCCAATAATGCCAGGCTAAACGACTCGATTTGCCCCAATTCCTGACCCCACCACCGTGATAGAGGACTGGAATGCACAGCGATCGCCAAGGACCAATGGGGATTGGTAAAGCGCTCAGTTTTAGCTGGCGATAGTCTAATCATAGAATCCTAGGGCCATTTGACCCTATCCTACCGATTCATCCCCGTCTGGAGCGGGACGTTTCACTTTTGTAGACGCTGCAGATGCACCAGCAGACGTTCCCCCGGCAGCCCCCTCTAAAAGCGCTAACCACAGGCGCTGAACCCCCTGCCTCCCTCCATAAAAGAGCAGGTCAATCAACAGCTTGAAGGCCAGGGGGGTTAATTGCTCAGAGGACAGCGCCGCTGCCTCCATGCGATCTTGATAGCTGTTGGTAAAGCGATCGAGAAAATCTCCCAGAATGGGATGATGATGGGGCGGCTTTTGGGCCTGGGTGGCTCTCTCTAGCTGCTGCACGGCCTGCCGAATGGTTGCTTGATGGGCTCGGGCCAGATAGCAGATGACCAGCACCAGGGATCGCGCTTCTTCCACATCTAGCTTTTTACGGCCACCGCTGCCTTTCCGGATCGGGTTAGACTGGCGCAACCGCCACAGAGAGACGCGATCGCTCACCATCGCATCCACCCCCAACTCCCGAGCCGCCGCCAACATGGCATCGGACCCAATTCCTGCGATCGCTTCTAGGGCCAGCAAAACGAGGTCAATGCGGGTTTTGATATTATTGAGCTGGCCAGCATGCAGCACAGGTGCTCCCGTCTGGATTAAAAACTCCTCAGAAGCGTCGTTTTTCATTCAACCCCTGCCTGGACCCCATTGAGGCAAACCCTAAATTTGCTAAGCCCCGCGCCTGATCTGTGCTGCCCATTCTAGACAACTTCCCCAGAATGGTAGCCAACTTAACGGGAACCAATAAGTATTTATACTAGTCTTGATGCCAGAGGGCCGACGCATTCGGGTGTGGCTCGTAGCCTACCACAGGGGTGAGCGGAACAAAACCTTAGCCCACGCCCTGAGACCTGCACTCAGTTAGGCATGCAATCAGTATGAAAAACTAACTTAGGGTAATCTGGGGAAAAGGACCAGAAAATAGACAGACCTTCGGTTAGATTCCCCCAATATTTAGAGAATATCAGCCATTGGAGTTAAACAGATGCGTATTGCCCAAGTTTCCCCCCTGTGGGAACGAGTGCCCCCGCCCGGCTATGGCGGAATTGAATTGGTCGTGAGCTATCTTTGTGATGAGTTGACGCGACGGGGTCATGAAGTCACGCTATTTGCATCGGGTGACTCCGAAACCTTAGCAACCCTGGACTCGGTGGTCCCCCAAGCTCTGCGGTTGGATCCCCAGGTCAAGGAGCACGGCATTTATGACATGCTGCAAATGCAGCGCGTTTTTGATCGCGCCGACGAGTTTGATTTAATCCACTTCCATAATGGCTATGGCGCACTCCCCCTGGCAGAACTTTGTCACACCCCAGTGCTTCACACGCTTCACGGTCGATTTACCCAGGATAATCAGAAGCTATTTAGCGCCTACGGCAAGCAGCCCTACATCTCAATTAGCAATGCCCAGCGTCTGCCCGGTCTAGATATTAACTATCTGGCCACGGTCTACAATGGCATTGATCCCCACAACTATCCCTTTCAAGCCCAGTCCAGTCCTGAGCCCTATCTCGCTTTCCTTGGCCGTCTATCTCCTGAAAAAGGCCCCCAAAATGCCATTGAGATTGCCCACAAAACTGGCTGGAAACTCAAAATGGCAGGCAAAGTGGATGCGGTGGACCAGAGGTTTTTTCACGAGCAGATTCAGCCGCTCATCGACGGTGAGCAAATTGAATACCTGGGGGAGGTAACCCATGCACAGAAGGTGCAGCTGTTGGCTAATGCAGCATTGACCCTATTTCCGATTACCTGGCCCGAGCCGTTTGGGTTGGTGATGATTGAGTCAATGTGTACAGGGACCCCTGTCCTGGGCACGCAGCTTGGGTCAGTTCCAGAAGTCATTCAAAACGGAGTCTCTGGATTTGCCTGCCCCTCCATCGCGGACATAATTGCGGTGCTCCCCCAGGCCGTCAACTTGGACCGGACTGCTTGTCGCCAGTACGTGTTAGATCAATTCTCGATTCAAAGCATGGTTGACGGCTACCTGCTGGCCTACAAAAAGCTCCTCGGCGGCATCAGGCCATTTCCGGTTCACGGTAAGCGTAAGTTAGCCTCCTAATCCCAGCCGTCTAGACGCGACCCATCAAGGCGCAGACTCCATCAAGGCCTCACCCAGGGATCAAAAGCCCAGGCCCGTCCATCGGCGGCTTTCTGGCTGGCTTCCCTGGGTGAGGCCTTTGACCCACCCTGCGGCAGGAGGACACGTCAAACCCTAGCGTCTTCTCGCACCAAGTTGGTCCAACCTAACTCTTTCAAGGATTGATTGCGTCGTAGGGGACGGGTGACCAACTCCAGGATGTCGCGAGCGTTGCCAAACCCGTGAATTTGCGCAAAGGTAAATTCCACGGACCACTTTGTATTAATCCCGCGGGCTTCTAAGGGATTGGCATGGGCCATTCCCGTAATGACTAAATCTGGCTGTAACGCTTTGATCCGCTGAACTTGATGGTAATTATCCGGTTTTTCCACGATTTTTGGCAGTGAAACCCCCATATCCCTGCAGGTTTGCTCCAGCAGCACCAGCTCCGCGGCCTGATAGCGCTTATCCATGTAGGGAATGCCAATTTCAGGAACTGTCATCCCGCATCGAATTAAGAATCGGGCCAGGGATATCTCCAGCAAGTTGTCGCCCATAAAGAAGACGGACTTGCCTTGAATAAGCTGGAGGTAGTCTTGGAGGGATTCCCAAATTTGGGCCTCCCGTTCCGCTAGCCCCTGCGGTTCGATCCCCATCACGGCACAGATTTTTTCTACCCAAGCCCTTGTGCCATCTGGACCGATGGGAAATGGTGCCCCAATCAACTTACATTTCTTCCGGCGCATGAGAGTAGAGGCGGTGCGACTTAAAAAGGGATTCACTCCGTTGACGTAGTAGCCCTCAGCCAGCGCTGGCAGTTCCGTAAATCGCTTTGCAGGCAACCATCCACTCACTTTGATTCGCTGTTTTTTTAACTCCAGGCTGAGCTGCGTGACCACCGGATCCGGCAATGATCCAAATAGAACCAAGGGTGGGTGATCGAGATAGTCTGCCTCTGCGGTCGCGGAGTCTTCCGATTTACGTCCAAAATTAAGTAATGAACCAAGGGCACTGGGGCGACTGGAAGTCGAGGGTAAGGCTGCCGCCTCGGGATCAGGACAGCGATGGGCCATTGCGGCGAGCACGGTATCTTCTCCCTGGGTAAAGGCGTAGTCCAAGCCATTGGCTCTGGCCACGACAATGGGAATCCCGATCTCAGCCTCGAGCCTTGGAGCTAAGCCCTCTAAATCCATCTTGATGATTTCAGTGGTGCAAGTGCCAATCCAAACAATGACGCTGGGATTGCGATCGCGCTTGATCTGCGTGCACAGGCGCTTGAGTTCTTCATAGTCATTGAGCTTGGCAGAAATGTCGCCCTCTTCCAGCTCTGCCATAGCATAGCGAGGCTCAGCAAAGATCATGACTCCCATGGCATTTTGGAGAAAATATCCGCAGGTTTTGGTGCCAATGACTAAAAAGAAGCTATCTTCGATTTTCTGATAGAGCCAGGCCACGCAGCTAATGGGGCAAAACGTATGATAGTTGCCGGTTTCGCAGTCAAAGTTCAGCGCTGAAGGTTGTTGTTGAGCCAGGGTCATTCTCTTGGTTCTCTCTCTTGGGGCAATGGTGAATGGGACAGGATTGAGTCAGGGCTAGCATTGAGTCAGAACTAGCATTGATTCAGGGCCAGCATGACTAAACCATCATGAGGTCAAACTCATCCTGCTGGACCTTCTCGGTGGGAGGATTGAGATAGAAATCCGAAAGGAGCGAAAAGAGTTCACGGTCCTGGGCATCTTTGGGGACGACTCCCTCCGGCTGGGCCAGAAGTTGATCGGCGATATTGAGATAGTAGTCACAGACGTAGGCCAGCGACGGATCCGACTCTGTCATTTCAAATAGGGTTTTGCCCTTGACGCGAGAGACGCGGATATCTTCCACGAGCGGCAAAATTTCCAGCACAGGCATCGGCACCGCCTCCACGTACTTGTCAATTAAGTCACGCTTGGCTGTGCGATTACCGATTAGGCCAGCCAGCCGCAGGGGATGGGTCCGAGACTTCTCTCGAACTGAGGCGGCAATCCGATTAGCCGCAAATAAGGCATCAAAGCCATTGTCAGTGACAATCATGCAGTAGTCCGCATAGTTCAGCGGAGCCGCAAAGCCCCCACAAACCACATCCCCCAGGACGTCGAACAAAATGACGTCGTATTCATCGAAGGCGTTCAGCTCCTTTAACAGCTTCACCGTTTCACCGACTACATATCCCCCACAGCCGGCTCCGGCAGGAGGACCTCCGGCTTCCACACAGTCCACTCCGCCATAGCCCTTATAAATCACGTCTTCAGGCCAAATATCTTCATAGTGATAATCGCGCTCTTGGAGCGTATCAATAATCGTGGGGATTAAAAAGCCCGTGAGGGTGAAGGTGCTGTCATGCTTCGGGTCGCACCCGATTTGCAAAACCTTTTTGCCACGAGCCGCCAACGCGACCGAAATATTACAGCTGGTCGTTGATTTACCAATGCCGCCTTTCCCGTACACTGCAAGTTTCACGAGGGCCGTCCTCCAATAAGTTCAGGCGGGGTTGTTTGTACCCCACCCCTGGATTATTGTGCAGATTCTGTCCGGTATTCAGAAGCACAATAGGAATAAAACAGAGTAAAAAATTAAAAAAATGAGTAAAATTAATTTTTAAGGCTTTTTGAGCGCATTTTTTCTATTTTTAATCTAAAAAAATTATTTTTTAGCTGTTTTAATTTAAGTTAGAACAAAAACAAATTAATTCCTGGCTGGGTCAGCAAGAGCCCCATGCAACGCCCAGCCCCTACCGATGAACCCTTTCGAAGGGGGTGCCAATCCTTCCCCGTTTCAGCCTTGAGGACCAGCCCGACGGGTCCAGGGAAGTCTTGTTCAGATTTTTAGATCGGGGGCCGGCGGCAGTGACCTGGAGCAAATTTGGCGATCGCAGGTGGTTTCATCCATCCCGATTCCGGCAGAAGGTGCCCCATGCACCCAGGGCCTAAACCGGGCACCTGCATCGGCGCCCTGTAAATATTCATGAATCTTGCCAATCGTGAATATATATAAAGCAGAAGCTGGAAATTTTGAGCGAATTCAGCAAAAAGACTTAGGTGATTCTGCTTATTGACCCGATGGATTCTGAGGTTTCCCCTTTGCTCTCAGCCAGCCTGGGAGATTTCCTCAGGTCTGGGAATGTCCTCCTGCTACGATAGATCTAGCCATGGATGTCCAGGAGTGAATCCCATGTCTTTACCGTTCTGGCTCAGGCGCTTTCGGCGTCAGCCCTATCTTCGCTGGAAACTCGTCAAAACCTATCGCGCTATTAGCGCTGCTTCAGTGGAAACCATCTGGGGAAAGTTGAGTGATGTGACCGATGTTTCTTGGCATCCGCTACTGGTCAAAACGGACGTTCCCTTTGGCTTACAAGCTAAACCAGGCCTCATTTACCGGGCCATGAATCGCTGGATTCCCGTGCCCTGCCGCATGTTTGTGGAAAAGGTGAATCCCAATCAATTTATCAGCATCAGAATTCTGGCCTTTCCGGGGCTGGAGGAACGAGTCACCTATCAACTCAGCTCCGATGTGAAGGGAACCTTCATCTCCTACTCTGTGATGCTGCGCGGCTGGCTAACGCCGCTCGTCTGGTCTTTCCTGCGCGGTCCTGCGGAAAAGGTTGCTACTCGCCTGGCCAGCGCTGCGGAAACCGATGGCCGACAATCCTGGACAAGTTATTGGCGATCGCATCCGACAGACTTTTAGTGGATCTGTATTTAGTGGATCTATATTAGTGGATCTGTATTAAGGAACCCCCCCCCGCCAGGGCAGAGACCCCAGGCTAGGCCTTGAGGCGCAGCCATTTATTAAAGCGACTCCCCCGTACCTTGCGATTCACATCGGACTCTAGATCAAAGCGTTCTTCCAATTCCTCAGGCGTTAGCTTACTAAAGCGGCTCCAGGATAAATCTCCTCCAAACAGATTAAATGCTTCACGGGTGGAAATCCATTCTCCTTCACCGCCACTGGATTTTCGTCGCGAGGATCGGGTTGGGCGTCCCGATGCGGCATTAGGCTTCTTGGGCTTAACAGGAGCAGGAGTCTGCGCCTTTTTGGTCGGGGCTGATTTACTGCTGGACTTGACCGATCCGCTTGCTCTGCCCCGATTATTAACAGGACGTGCAGAGACGTTGGAACGGTTGGTGGGCTCTGACCGAGTTCGTGTGGGCTTTGTTTCAGGCTTTTCCCGAGTGCGGCGGCGACGAACGGGTGGCTTTGGTGAGGATTCCGCCGGAGCCTTTGCCTCTTGAGTCGTTGCCAATTCCCCTTCTAAGGAGGCGACTCGTTCCGAAAGCTTTTCCAAGGTTGCCATGATCTCGTTAATCGGAGGTGGGGCATCCGGAATTGAGGGTGGGGCATCCGTTACGGAAGGACTCGGTGAAGAATTGGAACTACTAAAATGCTCGTTGAGGATCGCAAGAATGACACCAGAGAAATTTTTAATTTGATTTTTTTTGCCGTATTCTCGAAGCTTTTGCTTGATGTCTGGCTGCAAAGGAACAGCAATTTTAGAACTTTTCATAGCCATAGCAGGTAACCCTTTTGAAACGTTAGGCGAGGTCTTCAACCAGTTCTGGAGAAAGGTCTGAACTGTTTCTCCTGTGGGGAGGCAATGATAAAATAATACTGCCTATTTTGAAAGAATGGGGAAAATTTAGGAAACGATTTTTGATAGCCAGGAACGGGTGCCTCGAAACCCACAGGAAAAGCTGGCCAGATCAGCAGCTTTGGCAAGGGCATCGCTCCAGCCCATTTCCAAACAGTAATAGCTAAAGGCACCATGAAAAAAGTCGCCCGCTCCCAGGGTATCGAGGCACGGAACGGAAGGGCAAGGAATTTGTCCTCTCCCCTGCTCAGTCCAGCAGTCAATGGGCTCCGATCCATGGGTAATGGCGATGCGCAGGTGAGGAGAGTAGCGCTGCTGCAGATAATTCAGCGTCTCAGACTCAGTGCGGCAATGGGGAGCCCGAAAATCTGCCGAGCAGATCAATTCTGAAATCCAGGGCAGGAGTTGATCGAGACCCTTTTTCCAGCTCCCGCCATCTAGAACCGTCGGAATTCCCCGATCCGCAGCCTGCTGCGCGATCGCGATGCTCACCGGAAGTTGATGGCCATCCATTAACACCACTTGCACACCCTCTAATAGATCCGGGGGGATTTGGGAGGGGTCAGCCTCCAGCCCCTGAGCATTGCGAGACACCACCGCGCGATCGCCCTGGGTGGAAACGACAATCGAAGCGCAAGAGGGTGGTTCTGGCGTAGCAGGGTTTAAGTCAATGCTGGTCACCTCATACCGATTCAAATCGTGATGAATCAGCGTAGTTAAAGGATGCTGCCCTATGACACTGAGTAATTTCGCCTCTCCTCCTAACACCGAGAATAGAATGGCTGCGTTGGTGGCAGGGCCACCCGCAGCCAGGGTTAAATCCGTGGCAACAATTTTTTCATTGGATTGGGGCGATCGAGGAGCATGATAGATCAGATCCAGCGTCGTCAGGCCCACAAATAATCCCTGTCTTTTGCGGTCTGTCATTTTAACGATTTGCCTGACTCCCCTCAGAATGCATCGTTTCCAAACTCATCTCCATCAGACCTGTCTTGCACAGTTTCATCGGCAGGGCTCCTTGCGCTTCGGGACGTTTCCCTCACCGCGATCGGTTCAATGGGAAACGCACTGCGCAAGAAAGTTAATAATTCCAGCTCTAATCCTAATTCAAGGGATAAAATCACTCCCAGTTCCACGCCCTGCCTTAACCGCAAAGGAGTCACTGGATTCCTGTGACCCCGCTTCGAGAGAGAATTGCAGTGACCTGGCTGCTAGCGATGAATGCCACACTCGGTTTTCGCCGTCCCGCGCCAGCGACCCTCTCGCTCATGCTCTCCCTCTTGCAGTGGGGTGGTCAGGGGTTCATCCCCGATACTGCCGTATCCTTGGTCATGGAGATGATTGTAGGGCACTTTATTTTCCATAATATATTTCCAAACCTCGCGATGGGTCCAGTGAGCGAGAGGATTAATCTTCAACCGCCCCTGATCATCCCATTCAAAAATCGGAAGCTGTTGTCGGGAAATGGACTGATCTCGCCGGCGTCCCGTAATCCAGGACTTTACACCCAGCTCTTGCAGGGCAAGCTGTAACGGCGCCACCTTCGTCAGCTGATGAAAGTAATCAACATCTTTTTCCCAGAGATCATCGCCGTAACGCTGGGCAAAGGCCTCTCGTGTGGTCAAGCCTTGGGGGCGATAGACCTCAAGATGCAACCGGTAGTCTCGTTGCGTACGATGCACTAAGGCGAGGGTTTCGGGAAAATGGTGCAGGGTATCCAAGAATAAAATCGGGACTGGCGGGCGCGGGTCGAGATCTCGATAGAGCAAATCCAGAATGACCATGCCGCTGGGGCCAAAGGCAGTGCTCTGAATTAAGCCCTCGGGCACCGTTTCAAGAGACCAGAGCAAAATTGATTTAGGATGAGCATTGGCGAATTGTTGGTTGAGCGCTTCCAGATTCAGGGCAGTCTGGATCGCCGCAGAACGGTGTGTCATAGGTGTCAATGAACCCCAGTCAAAGCAGTCAAACAGATCGAAGTCTATCTTAACTCAGTAAACACACAATCTTGAGTGGAGAACCGTACATTGAAGGCCACATAGAGGGGCAGAGGCTGAAGGCAAGGCATACTAGGGATTACACAGGGAATAGCGCATTCCCGGAAGCTGCTTCACCTGACCGTTGAGCTCTAATTGCAAAAGCAGGCTCGACAGATGTCCCGTTGATTCGCTCCAGTGCTGTGCCAGTAGATCAAAGGACACGGAGGCGGATTCTTGACGTTGACAAAGCTGCTGGAGAGTCAAGAGGAGTTGAGATTCTTGGGGAGATAGATTCACGGGTTTGCCAGGTGGGGGATGGGGGGGATCGAGGGCAGGAATGGTTCCCAGCATCTCCAGCAAATGCCCTTCACTGAGAATCACCTGAGCACCGCGACTGAGTAGTCCCAGGCAGCCTAGGGCACGAGGATTGTCGAGATTGCCTGGTAGCACATAGACATCTCGCGCATAGTCATTGGCGAGGTAGGCGGTAATCAATGCTCCGGAGCGGGAGGGCGCTTCCATGACCAGGGTAGCTCGGCACAGTCCGGCAATAATCCGATTCCGGCGGGGAAAGTGGGCTCGATTGGGCTGAGTTCCGGCTGGATATTCACTGAGTAAGCAGCCCTGCTGGGTAATCTGTTCGTATAGCCCCTGGTTGCGAGGCGGATAGACGACATCCACTCCAGTTCCGAGAACTGCAAAGGTGCGCTGATTGGCTTCAAGACAGCTGCGATGCGCCTGGGTATCGATCCCTTCTGCCATCCCTGAAACCACTAAAAAGCCGTTGCGTGATAAGGTCCGACACAGGCGATGAGTCCACCGTTTCCCGTAATCGGAGGGATCGCGAGTGCCCACTACGGCCACCGCTGGCGATCGCCCCTGGAGTTCCGCAGCCGTGGGATCGCCGCGATAATACAGGACCAGGGGTGGATCGCTAATTTCCTTGAGCAAACGAGGATAATTCGGCTCAATCCAGGTTAAAAAATGCGGATTTTGGACCTGATGCTGCGCCAGAAAGGCAAAGGGATCGATCGTGCCTCGGGTGACCTGGATGGCAGCAAGCACCTTTGGGCCAATGCCAGACACCTGCTGGAGGGAGGTCGGATTTGCAACCCAGGCCGATTCCAAGGTGCCAAAGGTCTGCTGAATCCGTCGCAGCAGCACAGGACCAACCCCTGGCACTTGCGCCCAGGCAAGACAGTAGGCCCGCTCGCGGTCCACCTGTTGCGTGCACCCTAAACTGGACGAACCGCCTGCCGCGAGAACCCGTGGCGAACCAGTTCTTCGTTGAGTAAAAAGTCGTTCTCCACGCGATCGACAAACAGCACGCCCTCTAGGTGATCGATTTCATGCTGAATGACGCGCGAGAGCAGCCCCTCGGCCACCAGCTTTTGCGGTCGTCCCTGCTCGTCCTTGTAGACCACTTCAATCTCATCGGGACGCTTCACGTCTAAATAGACCCCCGGAATACTCAAGCAGCCTTCCTGACCCAGGGCGAGCCCCTTCCCAAACCGGCGAATTTTTGGATTAATTAACACCAGTGGCTCGTGACTCGCCTCCTCAGGGTCAATATCGATCACCAGCATTTGCTTAGAAAGTCCCACCTGGGGCGCAGCCAGCCCAATACCATCGGCACTATACATTGTCTGAAGCATGTGCTTGGCTAGATCACGGATTTCTTGGTTGACGGTCGCAACTCGCTTGGCTGCCTGCCGAAGAACGCGATCGCCCAGGGTATGAATGTCAAGGGGTGGGTGAGCAAGCTTTTCTTTATTCACCACAATCGGAGCTGCTTTAGCAGGCATAGGGCACTCTGGATACGTTATGAATCAACACATGGTATAGGTTCATCTTAACACTTCGACACGGGGCCACCAGCCCCGAATCTTCGGGCCTCGATCCATAACATCTCAGCGATCAAGGCCCTGATCTCAGGCAAGCCCCACAGCCTTCGCTCTAGGGCTGCCCCTAGGATCTCAGGCAGACCTGTGCTTCCTAGGAAGATTATGAAAAACCCCTTCGGAATAGCAGCATCCATACAGTTCATTGCTTCAGGATTGCTAATTTGCGCCTTTTCCTTTCGTGAAAAGTTGCCGTTTCGAGGGCATTATCGGGCTATTGCGGGGGGGTATAGCCCTTTAGGTATTACGTTAGCGAAGGAATCGCTTCATGATATCCGTAAAATTACGGAAAAGTGACCGAGGGTTTCGGATACAAAACTTTACAGAGAGGATTCCTGGAGGACGAAACGCTGGGGCCTCAATGTCCTCCCCAGCCCCTCAGTGGTCGCAAGTTTCTGAATATCTCTCTAAGAAGTCGCTACACTGCTTTTGGTCATCATCCTGAGTAACCTGTGTCTATGCTTCAACGCTGTTTTTGCCTTCTGATCTCGGCTCTGTGCACCCTGGGGATTCTCTGGGTCAACCCGTCACCGGCCCATGCCTTTCCCGCTGATCATCCGTCAATCCCGATGGCGCTACCTGGCTTACAGGGCCTGTTTGCAGGAGATTCTCCGACGAATCTTGGCGTTGATCACGGGCAGCTAGCTCCCTGCCCAGCCTCACCCAACTGCATCTCGAGTCAGAGCCGGGATCCGGAGCACTATATTGAGCCAATTGCCTACCAGGGCGATAACCAAGCGGCAAAATCTGTCCTATTGGATGTGCTCTCGGTGGTTCCGCGAACCCGCATTATTGAACAGGGCGATCGCTATGTTCGCGTTGAATTTACCACTGCCCTCATGGGCTTTGTGGACGACGGCGAATTTTATTTTCCAGACAATGAAAACCTCATCCATCTCCGATCTGCCTCACGACTCGGAGAATCTGATTTAGGGTTAAACCGACGGCGAATGGAGCAAATTCGTCTGGCCATGCGCGATTTGGGCGTCTAAGAATTTTCCTCCTCGTCAGTAGCTAGGAATACAAAAGGCCTTCCAAAAATCCGCTATGTTCACAATTGTAAAAGCTTTACAACTTATCTTTATCCTTTTATAGAAACAAGCCCTGGCTCATCTGTCAGGGTTAAACCTCGGAGAAATTTATTGCTCCAAACCCCAAGCGAAAAAGCGCCGAGTCTGCAAGGACTCGGCGCTTTTTCGTAATTCTAGATCAGGCTATGGGTCTAGCCATGAATAACCGGAGCTGTCAGAGCCACAGGGGTGGACTCACCAGCCGCTAGGTCAAGTGGGAAGTTGTGAGCGTTGCGCTCGTGCATGACCTCGAATCCTAGGTTCGCACGGTTCAGCACATCTGCCCAGGTATTGATCACATTGCCCTGGCTGTCCACGATGGAGTGGTTGAAGTTGAACCCGTT
>NZ_JTHE03000004.1 GCF_000817775.3 Lyngbya confervoides BDU141951 | reverse complement strand
TTGCTGTTGAATGAGGGTCTGCGCGCCTGGATGGCGGTGCAAGACCAGCCCCACGAGAAGTTTGTATTCCCTGAGGAAGTTCTGCCTCGCGGTAATGCTCTCTAAAGTTGGGTTCAGGTTTGATTAACAAAAAGGAAGGGTTTCGGCCCTTCTTTTTTTTGCGAGATTGTATCAGTCGCTGCAAAGTTTTCAGTTTTGGATCGAATTTGTGTTGCAAGAATCAGGAGCTATGGTTTGTGAGGACTCGGTTATCTGCATAAAAAATACTCATGGTTACACAAATCCTTTCCCTGCAATAAAAAATAGACATTGCTCAGGTTATTCATGAACTCTGCTACTTCCATCACCGCAACCATGGCAATACCTTCTGGAATGAAGTCGATAAGGTGATGCCGGACTACCACGAGAGAAAAGAATGGCTGAGAAAGCATGGTGCCAGTTTGACGGTGTAGGTAAACTTGGAAAATGTATATCAACGCCCATGCACACCGATCGCCGAACACTAGTCGGTGGCGTTGTGTTATGGGAGATGTCCCCTAATGACCGCTTCCCAGTTGGATTTTGGCAGTCAGCACACCGCTTCCTTCGCAGAAATTCTCAAGCGGTATCGGCTTTCGCTTCTAGTCTCGACCTATCAGGCTGGAAAATTGATTACGCTGCGCTATCACAATGGCGGGGTCAATACTCATTTCCAATCCTATGCCCGCCCGATGGGAATTGCCGTGGGACAGCACAGAATTGCCATTGGCGGCAGTCATCAAATTTGGCAGTTAAAGAAGGTGACAGCAGCGGCCCAATCCTCCGCGTCATCTCCAACGCCGGATGCCGTCTATATTCCCGATCGCAGCCAGGTTACCGGGGATATTGATATCCATGAAATGGCCTATGTGAATCAGGAACTGTGGTTTGTGAATACCCAGTTCTCCTGCCTTTGTACCCTGGATGCCGACCATAGTTTTGTTCCCCGCTGGAAGCCGAGTTTTATCTCTGCCTATGCCCTAGGCGATCGCTGTCATCTCAACGGCCTGGGGATACGGGATGGTCAGGTGCGTTACGTGACGGCCCTAGGGGAATCCGACCACCCCCAGGGGTGGCGCCCCCTCAAAGCTCAAGGCGGCGTCATTCTGGATGTGCAAACCCCAGATCCAGTAAGCGAGGGCCTTTCCATGCCCCATTCTCCGCGCTGGTATCAAGGACACCTCTGGTTTTTAGAGTCGGGGTATGGGAGCCTAGCACGGATCAATCCCGTCACTGGCCAGCAAGAAGTCATGGCTCAATTGCCGGGATTCACGCGGGGGCTTTGCTTTTTTGAGGATTTAGCCTTTGTAGGACTGTCTAAGGTCCGTGAAACCGCAAGCTTTAGCGGTATTCCAATGACCCAGCACCGGACGGAGCGAATTTGCGGCATCTGGATTGTGCAAATTACGACTGGCACCATCGTGGGCTACTTAAAGTTTCACGGAGCGGTGGCAGAAATTTTTGCTGTGGAACTGCTGCCCCAGACGCAATACCCTGACTTTATGGATTGGGACAGTCCTCTCAGGGTTTACGTGTTGCCGAATGCCGTGTTGAGGGAGGTGGACCGAACAGTGCCAGCGCTTGCGGCTCAGGTTCACGAGCAATATCAAAACGGCAATCGTTGCTACGTCCAAGGCGACCTGGAGGGGGCAATTGCCGCCTATCGAATTTGCCTGGACCTCCAACCTGATTTTCTGCCCGCTCGCTATAACCTGGGGGTCGCCCTGGGCGATGATCAGCGCTACAGTGAAGCTCAGGCGGCCCTGGAACAGGTGATTCAAGCAGAAGCTGCCCATGCCTGTGCCCATAACAGTTTGGGCTATATTCACGTTCAGCTGGGAAATTTAGAGCAGGCACGTCATCATTATCGACAGGCAATGATGATTCGTCCCGACTATGATCAGGCCATCCAGAATTTAGCGGCGGTTCAGGCGCTGATCGCGCAGGAGCCACAGCCCGGAATAGGTCACCCCGGAATCATCGGGCTGAATCAGGAGAAAATGTAGCCCGCGGCTTTGCACCTTACGCTGCTCAAACTGGCGGGCCGCGGCGCTCATCTCGGCGTCTTGATAGGTCATCAGAATCCAGCGCTGCTGACTGTGGGTGTGTAGCAGCAGACCCTGGAGATCCGCGAGGACCGATGCCAGGTGGGTGGGGACTTGAGCTTCAATCCACCGGGACAACTTCAGCGATCGCCGCCCGGCCTCGATCAGGACGCCAGGAATCGGGGTGCGCTGGGGAAGGGCCAAGCTGCTGGGAAAAAGAGCTGGATCAGCTCCGCAGACTGGAATAGGCTTGGTCAGCAATCCTGCTTCCAGCTCGTCGGCTGACACTGCCACAAACCGCCAGATATCGCCCCAAAGAGACTCAGGTAACGGCTGCGGCGGTGGTGGGATAAGGCTCATGGCACGGGGACCGGGGGTGTAGAGGCGGCAGCAGGGTAGTGCCTTTGGCGCTGCGCTTCGTAGAGCACAAGGGCAGCCGCAACGGCTGCGTTCAAGGACTCGGTCCCCGCAGCGACCGGAATATGGACTTGTTGATCCGCCATAGTCTGGAGGACGGGTGAAAGCCCCGCGCCCTCATTGCCAATCAAAATCAGGGAAGGTCGCCGTAGATCTAGACTCCAGTAAGCTTGGTTGGCCTGAGCGGAGGTTGCAATAATCTGGACCCCATCAGCTTGGTAGGCCCGTAGTGCTTGCTCGAAATTCTGGGGCTGATGGATAGGTGCCTGAAACCAGGCTCCTGCGGAAGCTCTCATCACCTTGGGATGACTTAAATCCACGCAGTCAGCGCTGAGGAGCAAGCAGTCCACGGCCACAGCGCAAGCGGAGCGCAGCAAGGTGCCCAGGTTCCCCGGATCTTGAATCGAGACCAGCCCCAAGCCCAGATGGAGAATGGGCGGTCGGGCTACCGGCCAGTCGGGCTTTGCCACAATCGCTGCGATGCCGTCAGGGGTGTGGGTCGTTGTCATGGCCGCCAGCACCTCAGGACTGACCCGTTCGGTGCGCCGCGATCGCTCTAGAATCTGATGCACAAGGGGAGCATGACGAGCTTGCCAGCTCTCCGTCATGCAGCAGCAGATAATCTCGGCCGAATGCTGGATCGCCGCTTCCATCAGGTGAGTTCCCTCGATCAAACAGGCCTGCATTTGGCGTCGATATTTGACCTGGTGGAGCTTTCGATAGGTCTTAACCAGGGGGTTTTGACGGCTAGTTAGCATCAAACCGGGCGGGTGGAGAATGTCGACAAACTGGGAGATAGTCCGCCGTAGCGAGGCGAACCTGCCCCGGCCAACTGAGTCTGAGGTGAACCCCTCCTTGAAGTGCGGAACCCGGGACTTGAACCCGGAAGTCTTTGCAGACACTAGAACCTGAATCTAGCGCGTCTACCAATTCCGCCAGTTCCGCAGATGCTGGAAATTCAGCAATCCCTATCATTCCCTAAGGAGAGGATCGCCGTCAAGGATCTTTTAAAGAAGATTTGTGCCATTTCCCAGCGAGGTCATCAAAACTGTGGGATCTTTAATTTCCTCAAGATGGTAGCTAGGGACTGGAAGGGTGGTGGCCACGGCTGCTGCGTAGTCAGGCCCCACTGGCAAATCGCGGACAAATAGCCTGGGTGTTGACCAAACCTGAGTCCATTGGCCCAACGGCTCGAGGGTGGAGGGAACCTCGAGTTGGCCAATTTCTTCGAACAGGCTTCCACCTTTGGCCTTAATACAGGCTTCTTTACGAGTCCAGATCTGAAAAAACAGGGCCTGGCATTGGTCCGGATTGAGGAACTCAAGGGCCTTATATTCACCAGGGGTAAAAAAGCGTTGGGCAATGGATCGACTGCTAACCTTCGGGCTGAACCATTCGATATCAAGGCCCAGAGGGGCTTGGGCGGCGAACCCTAGTAAAACCCGTCCGTGGGAGTGCGAAATATTAAACTGAATGGCTTGGGGATTTTGCGCAGCCACAAGAGCCGGTTTTCCCTTGGGTCCGTAGTGAAATTGAATTTCTTGGGGAGATAGGCCCGTGTAGCGAGCTAAAAAAAACCGTAGAACCGTTCTGATATAGGCGAAGGTCTGGCGATCGCGCTGGATTCTCAGCGTCTGGCATCGTTTTTGCTCATCCTCAGCCAACACACGAATTCCCAGCGGTAGCGTTAGGGACTGCGGATGCATCCACCACAGATGGATACTTTTTGGGGTTAAGGGGGGCACAATAGGGTGAAGCGGGAGCATCCTCAGGAGGAGATTCAATTTTTCTCAGAGAAACTGGCGTTGCTTTCAAGACTTCAGTTATATTAGCCTATACATTTTCGCGTCCATGAACGACTATAGGTCGTTATAATCAACTCCTCTACAGAAGTACTTCTAAACCGAAGGATGCGCTGCATTAGGCGAGACCTTCAACATAAATCCTCCTTTTGAAAATCATGGAATCTGTTATTAACACCTCCCATCTACCGAAAACAGACGATAAAAATGTCTTGCGAAAGTGGTTGCAAGAGTTGACAGACTTTACGCCGCAGCAGATTGATACGGTGATTGCTGAGATGGAAGATCAATCGCCTCGCTCTGCTTGATCCGCTCTACTTGAAGCACAACCGCCTCTCGCACTTCCCCTTGAACCTGTGGTACGATACTGAAGCTTACCTCGGGATGTAGCGCAGCTTGGTAGCGCGCCTGCTTTGGGAGCAGGATGTCGCAGGTTCAAATCCTGTCATCCCGATTGATTGAAAGCGCCCTTTACTGTGGCGCTTTTTTTATTGACAGACAGGACCTGCAAAGTGAAAGGGGATGGGTTAGGATGGGACGACTCTGAGGGGTAGAACTTGGAACCATCAGATCAACCGAACCGTCGGGTCGGCTCAGGAGAGAACAAAATTTCGGTTTCTAGCTAGGGTGCTGGTTGCTGGTCGCCCCGATCCAAATTTGAGAGTTGTCAATAAGAGAAAAATTAGGATGAAACGTTTACAACATTTGGCCTTAGCCTTAGGCTTTACCGGAAGTTTGTTTTTAGGCGTGAATGGTCTTCAGCCGCGTTCAGCTCAGGCACTCAGCGAAGCACAGGTTTTGTCGCGGCTTACCTCAGTTCCTATCTTTACGCTGGTGGACGATAAGGGAACCCCTGTGTTTGGTGCCGATCCCAATCAAAAGCCTCCCAAGCCCATTGTGCTGTTTTTTACCCATCAAAAGGAGGCGCAGGACGCGCTTGCCAGCTATCGCAAGGCCCAGCCGGAGAAGGGGAAGTCGGCGCAGGTGCTGCTGCTATCCATGAAAGATGCCCTGGAAAGCTTTAAGAAAATTCGGGGAGAGAATGACATTAAATACTCCATCGAGCCTAATTTGACTCAACTTCAGACGGCCATCAGCTTGCTGAAATCCAATGGTGAGGTGGTTTCTCAAGGAGACCAGCTCATGACAAAGGATGGCAAGCCCTTTGTGAGCGGGGTGCCCTTGTTTTATGCCATGGCAACCGGCCCCGATGGCAAATCAGGATTTGTCACCGGAACCCGAGAGGTAACCGTGAATGGAAAGAAACAAACGGAAAACTATGTGCCGGTTTACTTTAGTAAGGCAGATTTAGAGCGGGATTTAGCCGCAGTCACCAAGGCGCAGCCGCAGGCTAAGGTAGAGGTGAAGGTAACGATGTTTAATAATTTCCTGGCCTATCTTTACAATGCCAAGTCTGAAGCAGAGGTGCCCTTTCAGCTGGTCCCTTCTGATGAGGCAGCTCAGTTTGCCAATCAGCTGCTGCAAGAAGCTCAGAAAAATCAAAAGCCTGCTCAAAAGTAACCCTCCTCTGAGTTAGGGGTTGGCTTGATTCGATATCCTGCATCTAGGGTAATGGATTGAATGTCTTGTCCTAGCAAGAGGGATGGTATGGGAGGGAACCTGTGACGGTTTCGCCAACCTATAATGTTTCGGGCCAAGATCTATGGCAGTGGCGCCAGCAGCAATTGCAGGCTCTAGAGTCTGAAGCTTACCGGGCGCGCCAGGCTCATTCCCCAGATCAGCTTGCGGCGGAATTAGACTGGATGCTGCGGGAGGTTTCCGGACTCGATCGTCTCGGACTGCGCCTGGGTACGTTTCGGTCGCGGCCTCAGGTGCCACTGGCGCGATCGCTGCAGGAGATCAGTGACCTCTGGCGGCAGCGTCTGTGCGACTGTGTACCGGTTCAGTACCTGTTGGGACAGATGACCTGGCGGCAGTTTTCCTTAGTGGTTTCGCCAGCGGTTCTCATTCCTCGTCCTGAAACCGAGCTCCTGATTGATCGAGCCGTTGATTGGGTGCGGCAGCATCCCGAAGCGGCACGGGGCATGTGGGCAGATCTGGGAACGGGCAGCGGCGCGATCGCCCTGGGCCTGGCCCGTGAACTGCCCGAGATTACGGTTCAGGCAGTGGAGGTTAGTGCGGAGGCGTTGGCCATCGCCCAAAGGAACATTCACCGCTACGAGTTACAGCGGCGCATTATTCTGTCTCAGGGCAGTTGGTTTACCCCCCTGACAGCCCATAAAGGGCAGCTACAGGGCGTAGTGAGCAATCCCCCCTACATCCCCTCTCCCCTCCTTCCGCGGCTCCAGCCCGAGGTGGTGGAGCATGAGCCGCATCTTGCGCTTAATGGAGGCGCTGATGGGTTGGATGCAGTGCGGCACCTGGTCCAGCAGGCCCATGCATATTTGCGCCCCGGAGGCCTCTTGCTGGTGGAGTTTATGGCAGGGCAGGGACCGCAAATTGCAGCGCTTCTCCAGGCAGAAATGCTCTACCGGGACATTGAACTGGTGCGAGACTGGGCCGGGTTAGATCGCTTTGTACAGGCCGTCAGGGTCTGATCCTTGGGGCTACCGCCAGTCCGTTGCGGGTCTTAAGGGATCTTAGGATCTAACGGATGATTGAAAATGGGGAATCTGTGGAGCAGGATGGAAGTCATGTCAATTCTGGATCAACTGCGAGCCGACTATGCTCAGTTTCCCAAAAATCAGTCCTATGACCTCTATGCCGAGGATGTGTTCTTTAAAGATCCGCTCAACCAATTTCGGGGGGTTCAGCGCTATCGGGAGATGATTGGCTTCATGGAAACCTACTTTTTAGAGGTGTCCATGGAACTACACCAGATGGAACAAGTCCATCAAACCATTCACACCCGTTGGACCTTGCGATGGCAAGCCCCGCTGCCCTGGCGGCCCCAGATGGCTATTTCGGGGACGAGCCAGCTCCAGCTCAATGACCAGGGGCTGATTTGCACCCATATTGATGCGTGGGACTGCTCCCGCTGGGCCGTGCTTAGGCAGCTGTTTGGTGGATCGACGCAGGCAGGAAACCCACTCTGAGGTTGACCGAGACCGGCCCCGGCCCATGTTAGGAGAGAGAGGCCCCGTCGCCTGGTTTTCTTAGGTACCCTAGAGATATCCCACCCTAGGATGAATAGGCGGTGATGGATGGATATTGGCGTTCCCAGAGAAATTAAGGACAAGGAGTACCGAGTTGGCCTCAGCCCCAGCACGGTGCGCACCCTGGTCGCGGCAGGCCATCGCGTGCAAGTTGAAACCCTGGCCGGGACCGGATCGAGGTTCACCGATGAAGCCTATGAACAGGCAGGGGCCACAATAGTTTTATCTCCGGAAGCCGCCTGGGAGGCTGAACTGGTGGTGAAGGTCAAGGAACCCCTGCCCCAGGAATACTCGTTTTTGAAAGCTGATCAGATTCTCTTCACCTATCTGCATCTTGCAGCCTGTCGTCCACTCACGGAAGCCCTATTAAGGGCTGGCGGCCAGGCGATCGCCTATGAGTCTGTGGAACTGCCCCAGAACTCAACCCATCGGTTCCCGCTGCTGACACCGATGAGCGTGATTGCGGGTCGACTGTCTGTGCAAATTGGCGCTCAGTTGCTGCTGCGATCTCAGGGCGGCAGCGGGGTGTTGCTCAGTGGCGTTCCTGGGGTTCGTCCGGGGCAAGTCGTCATCTTAGGGGGAGGAGTAGTGGGCACAGAAGCCGCCAGAATTGCCATTGGGCTTGGAGCGCAGGTGACGGTGTTGGATATCAACGTGGAGCGTTTGGGAGAGTTGGAGGCGCTGTTTGGTGCCAGGGTCCAGCTTCTCTACAGCACCCGTGACTCCATTGCGGCCTGTATTCCCACCGCAGATCTGGTGATTGGGGCGGTGCTGGTGCCGGGTCGGCGGCCTCCCATCCTGGTGTCCCGAGAGATGGTGGAGGCCATGGGACCGGGGTCTGTCATTGTGGATGTTGCCGTGGATCAGGGGGGATGCGTTGAAACCCTGCGTCCGACCTCCCATTCCCAGCCCACCTATCTTGACAGTGGTGTGATTCATTACGGGGTTCCTAACATGCCGGGTGCGGTTCCCTGGACAGCAACTCAGGCACTCAATAACAGTACGGCTCCCTACGTGCTGCAATTGGCCCAGGAGGGACTAGGGGCCTGTCAGCACAATCAGGCCCTAGCGCGGGGTCTCATGGTGCAGGCGGGGAAATTAGTGCATCCTGAGGTTCAGGCCGTGTTTCCAGATCTTGCTTAGAGGGCGTGCCCCTGGCTAGATGCAGCATTAACCTGTTCAGCATTGACCTGCGTGGTCTTGCGGACGGTCATCGCTTCAGGGCTGAAAGGTTTAAAAGGTCTGAGGGTAAGGACCGAATCTCAATTTTAGGAAGATCTAGGGCGCGATCAAGGGTTTTGCCAATCACGGTCGCCGCTGGATAACCCTGGACGTGCAGCTGCTGGAGGCAGTCTGCGGCGGCAGCGAGGGGGACGGAAAACAACAGGCCACCGGAGGTTTGAGGATCAAACAGGAGGGGCCAATGGGGATGACTTTTGGTCCGGAGATCCGCCTGTATTTGGGCCTGAACCTGAAGGTTATGGGGGTAGAGTGAGCTGCGGACCCCCGCCTGGCTAACTGCCAGGGCACCGGGCAGCAGAGGGAGTTGAGATAGATCAAGGGCTGCATTCACGCGGGCAGCCTGGACCATTTCCCACAGGTGCCCTGCCAGGCCAAATCCAGTCACGTCGGTACAGGCGGTGGCACCGCAACACTGGGCAATTCGGGCTGCTGTTTGGTTGGATTGCAGCATGGGAGCTAGGGCGGCATCAATCCAGATACCTTTGGCCAAACCTTGCATTTGGGCAGCAAATAAAGCGCCGACCCCCAGCGGCTGGGTCAGAATTAGGGCCTGCTGCGGCGCTAAGCGGCGTTTGAGCATCCATTGCCCCGGCTGGAGATAGCCCGTACAGGATAGGCCAAAGGCCAGGGTTTCGCCCTCGCTCGTATGACCGCCCACCAGCGCTGCGCCAGCCTCGGACAGGACGGCTAGACAGCCAGAGAGGATCTGAAACAGGGTCTGTTCCTGCAGGGGCAGTGAACTATAGGGCAGCGTGGCAATGGCCAGGACGCTGTGGGGCGTCGCGCCCATGGCATAGAGATCGCTCAGGGCATGCTGGGTGCTGATTTGACCAAACAGATATGGGTCAGAAACAATCTGACGAAAGTAATCTACCGTTTGTACCATGGCCTGCTCCGGGGGAAGTTTCACCACCGCTGCATCTTCTCCCTCTAGCCCAATCAAAATATCGGGATGCCTATCGGGCTGAAGGGTGGTCAAGACCTGCTCTAGAACCGAGCTGGCAACTTTCGAGCCGCATCCGGCGCAGGGCAAGGTGGCGGATGGATCCCTAGGTCGCAGGGGATCTGCTCCCGTTGCCATTTGAGGGGAGAGATCGCAAAACTGATCCATAAATTTGCGATCAATATAGTCTTTCCAGCGCCACAGCCAGCCCGCCTCAAGACCAAGGGGCCAATTCCCCCAGGAGGCGATCGCACGTCGTTGACCGGTGCCAATTAAGCTTAGGAAATTTCGCTGGGGGCGATAGGGACGCAGCCGCTGTCCGGCAAGGGCACGTCGCAGATTTTCGGCCAGCGGCTTGCCTTGGCGCACGGCGAAGACACCAGCCTTCGGGCGTGGGTGCTGGACGAGGGTTGCCACATCCCCGGCAGCAAAGATGTTCGAATAGTGAAGCGATCGCAGCCTGTTATCCACAGGGATAAAGTCGTACCCCGGGGTTGTCAGGCCGGAGGCTTGCAGCCAATCTGGAGGAGCAGCCCCGGTAACCCACAGGAGCTGATCAAAGTTTAGCCTTAGCCCCGAGGCACAGGTAAGCTCTTGCCGGTGAAGCGCTTGCACCGATTCATTCGGGTGCACCTGAATACCTCGACGGCGCAAGAGATCTTCACAATGGTGCCGAACCCAAGCATTGTGGTGGCTCAGAACTTGCATGCCTCGATGAAGAATATGGATCTCCACCCTCGGTAAGAGATTCGGGCTGGCGTGAAGGATCTGCTGCAGCTGAGTTTGAATATTCAGGGCCGTTTCCACGCCACCCGCGCCACCGCCCACAATAGCAATGGATAAGCGGTCCGGGCACTGCTCAGATAGATCTGAGATCCAGCGCTGCCAGCGTTCTAAGAACTGATGCCAGGGTTTAATGGGAATGCCAAACTGGTCGGCACCAGGGATGTTCGGTAATTTTGGAATGCTGCCAGTATCAATGGAAAGCCAATCGTAGCGGAGCGGAGGATGGTGCTCACAGTGGACTTGCTGCCGCTGAGGATCCACCTGAACCGCTCGATCGACAATAAACTGGCCTTGAACCGCCGTCATCAGGCGTCTGAGGTCAATGTGACAGGCTTCATAGCTGTAAAATCCGGCCAGGTGTCCTGGAAACATGCCGGAATAGGGCGTTAGCGATCGCTCATTCACCAGGGTAATCCGCACTCCCGGCAGCGGCCGCATAGCAAACTCGCGCAGCGCAATGGCATGGCTGTGTCCGCCTCCCAGCAAAAGCAAGTCGGTGGTGAAGGGAGTAGAAGACTGCACAGATTCAATTCCGTTGGTATTTTAATTGACAATCTGGTTCACAAGTTGACCGAGGCCAGCATCCAGGATATGTTTGCCCAGCATTCCCTTGGCCATGATCCGGAAGTCCATGCCTTCCACAAATATCCTCCCTGCACCGTCGCAGAGGGGGTGGGCCAGCTTGAAATGCCAGTCTTTTCGAGTATCGGCAATGCGCTGATGGACTCTCGCAATCTTCTTCTGGAGCTTTAGCCAGTTCGCCGCCCCCTTTTGCTTCTTCTGCAACCTACCTTGCCGCGATTTCAGCTTGCGGTGTAAGTCGTTGAAAAAGCCAGGTCGCTTGACCGGGTCTCCATGGGAAGTTGAGCGAAAATACGCCCAACCAACATCAATCCCTCTTGGATGACCGTGGGGCATTGTGGTGGGAATATCAACATCGGCTTGCAGGCTAAGCATGACAAAATAGGCTGCGAAATGGCACCGGGCTCCTAAGGCTGCGGGTCGGACCGAGGGTCCTCCAAGTCTGGAACCGGATCGAAGCCCCCAGGATTGAAGGGATGACATCGGATGAGCCGGCGGCAGGCTAGCCAGCTCCCGCGCAGGGAACCATAGCGAGCAATTGCTTCCTGCGCATAGGCTGAGCAAGTCGGTTGAAAGCGGCAAGTCGGGGCCAGCCACCTGGAAAGACCAACCTGGTAGGCTCGAATCAGCAGTAACAGCAGCGGCTTTGTAAAATCCATATCCCTAGATTATAGCGAGTGAGATGGGGTGCTTTTTCCCGGCATCGATCCAGCCAGACACCAGTCAGAAAGGGGACATCCCCGTGTACAATGCTCTAGGAAAGAGTCACTCTTTCCACTGGTATATGAAGCTGGCGCTTAAGAAGAAAAGGTCTACCCCCTCGAGATCCTCTGCGAGTTTCTCCAAGCGGCTCTGAGAAGGTAGTCATTGATATACGTTTGATTCGAGGATGAGACATGAGATTCCGCGCGTTCATTGTTACATTTCTTGCTGTTTGCCTGGGGTTCGTCGCACTCAGTGGTCCTGCATCAGCCGTGGTTCCCCGCAGCACCTTAACCTACAACGAAATTCGAAACACCGGGTTGGCAAACGTTTGTCCTACCTTAGGAGAGTCGGCTCGGGGTGCGTTTGCCATCGACCCAGATGAGTCCTACGAGATGACGGCTTTGTGTCTCCAGCCCCTTAATTTCTTTGTGAAAGAAGAGCCGAAAAATCCTCGTCAAAAGGCTGAGTTTGTGGAAGCGAAACTCGTCACTCGCGAGACCACGTCCCTGGAGAGTATTGAAGGTCCCATTGAAATTCAGGCCGATGGTAGCTTGAAGTTTATTGAGAAGGATGGCATGGACTTTCAGCCGGTGACGGTGAAGCTGACCGATGGTGAACTGGTTCCGTTCCTGTTTACCGTGAAGGAACTCACTCTCCAAACCCAGCCCAATATCTCCAGCATTACAACCTCAACGGACTTCCAGGGGACCTACGAAGTGCCCTCCTACCGAACCTCTAATTTCTTAGATCCTAAGGGACGAGGGTTGACCTCTGGATACGATAACGCCGTTGCCCGCCCCGCTGCAGCGGATGCTGACGAACTTAGTCGCGCCAATACGAAGCGTTTCAGCGTGGGTGAGGGAGCCCTGGCCCTCCAGGTTGCCAAAGTAGATGGTGAAACTGGAGAGATTGCCGGGACCTTTGAAAGTATCCAGCCCTCTGACACCGATATGGGTGTTAAAGAGCCACTAGAAATTAAAATCCAGGGCCTATTCTATGGCCATATTTCTCCGCAAGCCTAAGCTTGAGGGCCTACGGGGGTTAGCTAAACCAAGGACTGCAGCCATCGCCGAAGACTTGCGGATGAACGGCAGTTAAAGAGCAGTTTAAAGAAGGGAGGGATCATCAATGACCCCTCCCTTTTTGATGGGCGAATGGGGGAGTAGTTCTCTCCGTGATCCTACGGAATGGATCGGTCGAATGCTTAGAAGTTCGGTGGTTTCTCTGATGTAGGATTTTCGGGAAATGAATACCTTGAGGAAGGGTCCAAAATCTCTAGCAAAGATTCCATCCCCAGCTTTGTTTAGAACCTAATCGAGCTTTCCCCATGGTCGTCTCCCCCGCTCCAGATGTTCGGTGCAAAAGTTTAGACCTCCTGCAGCAGTATGCCGAAAATGCTTCGACCGAGCTTAGAAATCGCCTCGTCCGTTTGAATTTGGGGCTGGTGCGTCGGGAAGCTCACCGCTTTGATCGCCAGACCCATGAAAGTTTTGAGGATCTAGTCCAAGTTGGCAGTATTGGTCTCATTCGGGCAATTGAGCGTTTTGATACCAAAAAGGGATATGCCTTCAGCTCCTTTGCCATTCCCTATATTCGGGGTGAGATTCAGCACTACCTGCGCGATAAAAGCCCACAGGTGAAAATTCCTCGCCGCTGGCAAACATTGCAAACGCAAGCGGTTCGTCTGACGCGAGAGGTTCATGAACAGCAAAATCGCTATCCCACGGATGCCGAGTTCTCCCAATCGCTTGATATCTCTATGGATGAATGGCAAGAGGTGAAGCTTTCGGTCTACAACCGATCTTTGATCAGTCTGGATGCTCCGGTGAAGCAAGGGGAAGAGGACTGTGGGTCCTTGGGAGATCTACTGCCCGATCGGCATTATCGGAGCTTCCATCTTGCCCAAGAAGATAAGATTCGTATTCAGCAATGTCTTTCTAAGCTGGAGCAGCGGACTCGGCAGGTATTGGAATTTGTCTTCCTCTACGATCTGACCCAGAAAGAGGCAGCGGAGGTGTTGGGAATTAGTGCCGTGACGGTGTCGCGTCAGGTGAAGAAGGGTATTACGACGATGCAGCAGCTGATGGTGAATGCGGAGGAAGAGGCGGCTTTGGAGGCCGAGACCATTCATTAAGGCAGTTGTGGGCGATAATTGGGAAGCATTGTTCACTGCTTGCTCTGCGATCGCCCTATGGCTCGTCCATGCAAACTAGTTTTTTGGGGAACCCCGCAGTTTGCGGTTCCCAGTCTGCGGTACCTGTTAAACGCTGACGCGGTTGAGGTGGTGGGAGTCGTCACCCAACCGGATCGCCGCAGAGGCCGAGGCCAGCAGATCAGTCCTTCGCCGGTGAAGGTAATTGCCCAGGCAGCTGAGGTGCCCCTTTGGCAGCCTGAGCGCGTTAAGAAGGATCCACAGACCTTGAGGGCTCTGCAAAATTTGCAGGCCGATGCCTTTGTGGTGGTGGCCTATGGCCAGATTCTCTCCCCTGAAATCTTGTCCATGCCACGGTTAGGCTGTATTAACAGTCACGCCTCGTTGTTGCCAAAATATCGCGGAGCAGCCCCTATTCAGTGGGCAATTTATCACGGTGAGTCCCAAACGGGCGTGACCACAATGCTGATGGATGCGGGGATGGACACCGGAGCGATGCTTCTGCGGTCCACCTGGCCCATTGGCCTGCTTGATAATGCCCAGGATCTGGCTCAGGCCCTCGCGGTTCAGTCAGGCCCGCTCTTGGCTGACACCTTGCAGCAGCTTGATCAGGGAATTTTAGAGCCTCAGCCCCAGTCAGAATCCCTGGCTACCTACGCGCCCCTACTACACAAACCGGATTTTTGCCTGGATTGGCACCGGCCCGCCCTGGCCCTGCACAATCAAGTCAGAGCCTTTTTTCCCAACGCTCTGGCCACCTTTCGCCATCAGACTATCAAGGTGCTAGAAACCTGGCCGCTGGCCGAGGACTGGGCGGATCAGCTGCCGGAGGAAGGGCGATCGCTGTTAGCGGCGTTGCCCTCCGCCCAAGGGAAGCCAGGGGAGGTGGTGCAGGTGGTAAAAGGTCAAGGACCCATTGTGGGAACGGCCGATGGCTATCTACTGATCCGAGGGGTTCAGCTTGCTGGAAAGCGTCCCCAGTCCGGCTGGGATTTTGCCAATGGTTCTCGGGTGGGGCCGGAGGACATATTGACCAATGGAGGTTAGCCCATGACCCTGGCCACCTGGATTACCCTTTCGCGGCTGCTGGCTGTACCCATCTTGCTATACCTGCTGCGCTGGGACGCGACTGAACCCACGGCTGTGTCGGCTCGTTGGATAGCTGTGGCTGTATTTGTGATCGCTGCCGGTACGGATTGGCTCGACGGGTACGTTGCTCGGCGGTTTAACCAGGTGAGCGATCTGGGCAAGTTTCTCGATCCCCTGGTGGACAAACTCTTGATTCTGGTTCCCCTGCTGGCTTTAATTGAGCTGCGAGTCGTGCCCGCCTGGTCCGTGGCCGTTATCCTGGTGCGGGAGCTGGCGATCGCAGGGTGGCGGGTGAACCAGCCGAAGATTTCGGGGGCGAACTGGTGGGGGAAAATCAAAACTGTGGTGCAGATTGTCGCCCTGGCGCTGCTGATTGCTCCCTTGTCAGGCCTCTGGACTGCAGTTGGGCTAGGAGTCTATGGGCTGGCCATTGCGTTGACGATCATCTCTGGCGTGATTTACCTCAAGGATGCTTAGGGAGCGGGCGTTGTCAGAACCCGACGCTCGCTAGTCACCTCCCCATGGACTGGCCATGATCACTTTTGGCCATGATCACTTTTGCTCAAACCTGGGAACCCTATAGATGAGTGAAAATTTTGTTCAAGCACCCTCAGACTCTCCTGCAGGGGTGCTTTTTATTGTGCGGGTTAAGGTGTGAAGTTGAGCCAGAGAACACGCCCGATTGGATTCGAACCAATGACCGACCGCTTAGAAGGCGGTTGCTCTATCCCCTGAGCTACGAGCGCACAATACAGTTATCTTACAATTGTCTTTGTCGATGTTAACTTACCCCTGACGGTTTGTGAATTCTCAGACCTTTGAGCAGTCCATCTGGATTCAGGCTTCGATGGAAACGGTGGATCGAGTGATCACCGACCAGCGACTGATGCACGAATGGCTCAATCCCCTTTTGGTTTGCGAACCCGTGGGACCCTGGAGTTCGGCGGTGGGTGCACAAAGCTGCTTTAAGATTCAACTGCCTCTGTGGCAGCCAACCCTGGCCAGTACGGTGGTGGAGCGATCGCCAGGATTAGTGGTGTGGGAGTTTGACGGCTTTTTTAAAGGCCGCGATCGTTGGGCCTGTCAAGCGGAATCAGGCGGCACGCTTCTGGTCAATCAATTTACCTTTCAGCCTGCCAACCCCTGGGTGGCCTGGGGATTTTGTCTCTTTGCGGCCCAGCTAACCAAGCGCGATATGGAACAGCAGCTCCAGCGCCTCAAGCGAGTGGCAGAAGCCCAACCTCGCTGAAGCCCAACCTCGCTGAAGCACCGTCCCCTTACGAGTTGGCCATCGCTTGTCCAGCAATCCAGCCCGTCGTCCAGGCATTTTGGAAATTAAAGCCGCCGGTTATCCCGTCGATATCCAACAGTTCGCCTCCCAGATAGAGATGGGGACACACGCGACTCTCCATGGTTTTAAAGTTGACCTGCTTGAGCTGAACACCACCGCAGGTGACAAATTCGTCCTTAAAGACCCCTTTGCCTTGCACCGCAAAGCAGCCCCGTTGCAGCTGATCGCCCAGTAAGCGCAAGGCTTGTTTAGATAGATCGGCCCAGCGATGGGTGGGCGTAATCTCAACTGGTTCACACAGTCTTGTCCAGAGTCGCAGGGGCAGGGGGAACGGACAGACTTTGAGGATGCGGCGCCGAGGCCAATTCTGTTTGGCCCTCAGCAGATGAGCCCGCAGCTGCGCTTCTGACCAATCCGGGAGCCAATTCATCACCAGGGTTGCCCGGTAGCGGTTGCCATGGAGCGATCGCGCCGCCCAGGCAGACAGTTTCAGAATGGCCGGACCGCTCAGGCCCCAGTGGGTCACAAGCAGCGGTCCTTTTTGCTGAAACCGGTCGTTGCCCACCTCCAGCCGAAGCGCCACCACTGGCACAGAAATTCCCGCCAGTCCGACTAGCCGCGGGTCTTTTATCTGAAAGGTAAACAGGGACGGCACCGGATCGATGAGGGTGTGGCCCAGCGATCGCGCGAGACGGTAACCGATGGGATGACTACCGGTCGCCAGCAAAACGCGATCGGCGACGAGCCGATCCCCAGACTTGAGATGAATCTGGAATCCGGCCGGGGACCTCTGCATGGCCACCACCGGATGGGCCACCCGGATGTGAACTCCTGCATGGTGAGCCGCTTGGCAAAGACAGTCAACAATCGTTTGGGAGCAGTCGGTCGCAGGAAAGATGCGCCCGTCCGCTTCCGTTTTCAGCGCCACCCCCCGTCGCTTAAACCAGGCGATGGTGTCCTGGGGCTGAAAACGGCTAAAGGGACCGCGAAGGGCGCGACTGCCGCGGGGATATCGCTGGGTCAGATCCACCGGATCAAAGCAGGCATGGGTGACATTACAGCGCCCGCCCCCAGAAATTTTGACCTTACTGAGCAGCGACTGAGTGGCCTCGACAATCTGGACTCGATAATCAGGGTTGGCTTCGGCACAGGTAATTGCCCCGAAAAAGCCAGCGGCTCCGCCGCCAATAACGATAATGCGCAAGTTTTTTCCCGTGATCCGCAGCGCTAGGACTTTGATATGGTTGTACAGATGTCTAATGTACCTTTCCCACGACGCTCCATGCTTGCGAAACGAATTCTCCCCTGCTTAGACGTGAAGGCTGGACGAGTAGTGAAGGGGATCAACTTTGTGAATCTTCGGGATGCAGGCGATCCCGTTGAGCTGGCTAAGGTCTACAACGAGGCTGGGGCCGACGAGCTGGTGTTTTTAGACATTACCGCCACCCACGAAGATCGAAACATTATTTTTGATGTGGTCTATCGAACCGCAGAGGAAGTCTTCATTCCCCTGACCGTTGGTGGTGGGATCCAATCCTTAGAAACCATCAAACAATTATTAAGGGCCGGAGCCGATAAGGTGAGCATTAATTCGGCAGCGGTGCGCAATCCTGAATTACTGAATCAGGCCAGCGAACGGTTTGGCGTGCAGTGCATCGTGGTGGCTATCGATGCCAGGCGGCGCCAGGATCCGGACCGTCCGGGCTGGGATGTCTATGTGCGGGGCGGTCGGGAAAATACGGGCCTCGACGCCATTGCCTGGGCTCAGGAAGTGGAGCAGCGAGGCGCCGGGGAACTGCTGGTGACCAGCATGGATGCAGATGGGACCCAGGCTGGATATGATCTGGCCCTGACCCGGGCCATTGCCCAGCAGGTGCAGATTCCCGTGATTGCCTCAGGGGGAGCAGGAACCTGCCAGCATATCCATGCGGCGCTAACGGAAGGGCATGCGGAAGCGGCCCTACTAGCATCGCTCCTGCATTATGGGCAGCTTTCCATTGCTGAAATCAAAGCCCACCTTGCAGACCGTCACGTACCGATTCGTGGCGCCTAACCTGAAGTTTACAAATCTTAAATAAAACAAAAGCTTCCCAAAGAGACTGGGTGACACTGAGGAGTTTTGTTACAATAATTAAAATTATGCTCATACTCCTCTCTACTGTTCTTGGGTTATCTCTCTGGTCGCTGCGCCTGATGATTATGGCGTTCTTGCGGCGAGACTTTTCGCTATTGTTTGCGGGAACACTCGTGAGCATTTCGGCCGCCGGGATTGTGGTCGTGTACTCCCTAATGCATGGATGCATGGGCTACCTGGCAACCCCAGATAGTGGTTGGGTAGCCACGCCCGCCGGCGGAGATTTTCCCGTGGTGACTGCAGGAGTCCCCGCCGATTTGGTGCCTTTCCAAGGTGCGTCCATTTGGGTGGATGAAGTACCGGACCGAGGATAGGGCAGGGCTGTCAGGTTAGGTGGCTAGGGCGGCAATGACCTGGTCATGAAGCCTACCGTTACTCACAATGACGCCCTGGTTATGAACCAGTTTGGCGCCCTGCGTAAAGTCTAGTTTTTGACCATACATATCCGTCACTTTGCCACCAGCTTCTTCTACGACAATGACTCCGGCGGCATGGTCCCAAATTTTTTCGCGGTAGTCCGGCGTTTTGGGGGAGGGCAGACGTAAGTAAAGGGCGGCTTCTCCCGTGGCCACCGCTGCGTATTTGGCCTGGGAGTCCATGCGTAGTGAGGGCGCAGTAATGCCAACGGTTTGGGCAATGGCACTTTGCTGCGACTGATTCCCATGACCGGATTCTACGCTTTCGACAAAGCGCAGATTTTGGGTTCCCTGGGCCACTTGAATGGGTTGGGAGGCCTCGTTTTCCAGAGACCGCATGGTGGCCCCTTCCCCTCGTACGGCGGTAAAGAGCAGTCCTGGGCCCAGTCCGTTTAGACTTAAGGCCGGACAGCTGAGTACCCCCACTTTAATCTCGCCCGCTTCTACGAGCGCTAAGGCTACGGCATACTGATCCTGGCGCAAGAATCCTTTGGTCCCGTCAATGGGGTCTAAGGTCCAATATCGGTCCCCGCTCTGGGCGCTGCCGTGACCAATCCAGTTCAGCACTTCCGCTGGAACCACCGTTGGAATAACCTGGCGGATAGAGTCTGTAACCTGCTGGAGCTGCAGTTTCATCTCGGCACTACCGAGGGCGGCGGCCTCTTCCTCCGCAATCACCGGATCCTGGGGAAACGCTTCGGCCAGAGCCCGACAGATGAGTGCCTGCGACCCATAGTCTGCAATGGTCACAGGGCTTTTATCTTTTTTTTCAATTGCGGCTGGGGAAATTTGCTGACGCACTTGCTCACACAGTTGGGTCGCAGCCAGAACGGCTTCAATGGCGATGATTTTCTCGCGCTCGTAGGACATTGTGCAGGGATGATCTAAGGTTAGGTAACGTCCACCTTACCCTATTGGGGATAAAAACCTGTATTGGGGGTTCAAACTCATGGAGAACCTGAAATTAGGAAACCTGAATAGGAACCGGCCCTCACCACAGGGATCTGGGCAAGAGACTGGGTGGACCTAAGTGGTTGAATCTAAACTATTAAAATTAAAGCATCCATCACCCCGCCATCCGGGCACAAAGAATCCCTAAACCTAGGATGGCCTAACCCATAGAAATCGCTGTGACAACTTCCAACAACTTCGGCTCAGCTGCCGATGGCCTTGAGGGGCTAGATCATGAGTGGGATGAGGTAATTCAAGCACTGGATCAAGCTCAGGCAGATTTGAGTTATCAACATGCCCAATCTTCCCTCGCGCGACTGTTAGGGAAACTGGACCTGACGGCCCGCGAACGCACGGGGTTGGAAGACCATATCCAGTCCCTGGAACACATGCTCCATAAGCTAGAGACGGACCGGGTCCATATTGCTGTGTTTGGCATGGTCAGTCGGGGTAAGTCTTCCTTGCTGAATGCCCTGCTGGGACAGACTATTTTTGCCACCGGACCCACCCATGGCGTGACGCGCCAAACCCAGCGCGCGTCCTGGGAACCGGCCCATCAAGTCGAGGCTCCTGGAGAGATGCCCCTATGGCGATACTGTCTTCCGGGTCAAGGGCAGTCTCAAATTGAGCTGATTGATACGCCAGGGATTGATGAAGTGGATGGAGAGGCGCGCGAGCAGTTGGCGACCCAGGTGGCGCAGCAGGCGGATTTGATTCTGTTTATTGTGGCCGGGGATATGACGCGGGTTGAGTATGAAGCACTCTCGGCCCTGCGAGGTCACAGCAAACCCATTCTGCTGGTCTTCAACAAAATTGATCAATATCCAGAGGTGGATCGGCAGGCGATTTACAAGAAAATCCGCGACGATCGCGTCAAGGAATTACTCTCTCCCGATGAAATTGTCATGGCTGCAGCAGCCCCCTTGGTGGCTCAGGCCGTGCAGCATAGGGATGGAAGTGTGAGCGCAGAACTGGTGCCAGGCCCCCCGCAAATTGAAGACTTAAAGCTCAAGATTTTAGAGGTGCTGGACCGGGAGGGCAAGGCGCTGGTGGCATTGAACACGATGCTCTTTGCCGATGATGTGCAAGAGCGCGTTATCACTAGAAAGCTCCAAATCCGCGATCGCAATGCTGGCCAAGTCATCTGGCGCAGTGCAATGAGTAAGGCCATTGCAACGGCAATCAACCCTGTGGCCATTGTCGACGTCATGAGCAGCCTGGTTATTGACGTGGCCATGATTTTAACCCTCTCCAAACTTTATGGATTACCCATGACCCGTCAAGGCGCGCTGTTGCTTCTGCGCAACATTGCCATTGCCATGGGAGGCGTGAGCTTAACAGAGTTACTGGCAACCTTGGGGCTGGGTTCTTTGAAAGGCGTGCTGGGGTTGGCTGCACCGGCAACGGGAGGAGTCTCTTTGGTGCCCTACGCCTCGGTTGCCATGACCCAAGCTGCCGTGGCTGGCGTCTCTTCCTATGCCATTGGTCAAATTGCCAAGGAATATTTAGTGCGGGGGGCATGCTGGGGCGAGCACAGCCCGAAAGCTGTGGTATCCGAGATCCTCAGCACCCTGGATCAGACCTCTATCTTGAATCGCATTAAGACGGAGCTGCGTCAAAAGATCACGCCGCGCGCGAGACTGTAGCCCTTTACCCGTTGATCAACAAGCTTCCTCTTGGGCAAAGTTTGGGATCTTAAACAATGGGAACGCACAATATCTCTTCACCAACGCTCCTTCTCAATCATGCTCCCCAAAAACTATCCGCTCCCAACAGAAGTCCTTGAGGACTCGTTGGGAGCGGTCTAGCGGATCTTCAAGTTGAAACCTGACTGCCGGGAGAAGCCCAGCCAATTCCTAGACTGAAGAGGGTCTACAGGAATTGATTCTTAGAGAATAGCCCCGGCACACAGTCGGCTCACTTCAACTTGGAGACCCATACGTTTACTACTATCTTGCATGGGCATCACCTCCTAAATTCCTGAACGGGATTTTGTTCGTGGGACACTAGAGACTATAACACAACTGGCGAAACAGGACCGGGAGGTTGTCAACAGTTGGCAACAATTTGGCGGATGAGTCTCAGGCCAGCCGGACGGGAATGAGCAGATGCACCCCGGTTCCTTGCCAGCGTCCAGGGGAGTTGGCCCAGATCTTACCCCCTAACTGTTCGGCAAGCTTGCGGCAAATTGCCAGGCCAATTCCGGTGCCCCCGGCGGTGCGCTGCAGCGCATCCTCTTCTTGGTAAAAGGAATTGAATACGGCGCGCAGATTTTGAGGCGAGATTCCCCGCCCGGTGTCAGCCACGATAATCTCCAACTGCGGGGAAGTCGGGGAGGACAGATCCCCGGAACCTGCGCTAGATCTCAGGTGCGCCTCCACGGTAATGTGTCCCGACGGGTCAGTAAACTTACAGGCGTTATCCAACAGGCGATTGAGGGCTTCCATGAGGCGATCGCCATCAAAGCGAAGAGGAGGGAAGACTTCACGCAACCCCAGGCAAATCTGGGGGGGTGCGGGATATCGTCCTTTCACCCCAACAATGACCAGATCCAGAAGTTCTGGTAAATGGACCACGTCGTCAAGCGGACAGATCTGTGATTGCTTTAAACGGGTGAGACTGAAACAATCACGAAGTAGTCGGTGAAGCCGATCGATATCTTGCAAAGCTGTATCTAGCATGGTTTGGCGAATTGCCGGCGCCATATCTGGAAAACTGTCTAAGGTTTCCAAACACACCTCTACTGAGGTGAGCGGGGTCCGAAGTTCATGGCCGACAATGGCAATTAGATTGCGGTGGGTATGTTCGTAGACATTGACCTGATGCTTTAAAAACTCTTCTTCCTGATCAGCCGGTACTGGAGGCTCCGGGCCGGGCGGCAAAGACGGGGGGGCAATCTTGCGCCGTTCAAAGGTTTGAATAATCTGCTGGAGGCTGTTCTGGAGAGACTGGGAATGGCGATACAGGGCGTCGTCCCTGTGATGGGCTAGGCTCAAAAATCGCTGAAATAAAGCCTGCAGATGCTGAATACTATCGAACCCCAGTTCCGTGAGTTGACCCCGGTTGTCCTCGCCGTACAGATCCGAGTCAGCCAAGCTTTCAAGACAGATCTGCAAGGTGGAAAGGGGCGCCCAGAGATCATAGCCCACTAGGGCCAGCATTTTTTCCTGAGTGGCTTGCAGTTGAGCCAGCTTTTGACTCAAGTCCATCCGCAGGGGTGCAGCAGTGATGCTGGCCATGGGAGAGGGAGTCGTCACAAGGGAAAAAGAGTTCAACAATGCACGTTCCTGGCTGAGGTCCATGCCTCAGCGGGGAAGATTCTGAGGTCGGCCCATGGAAAAACGGGGCATGTCCACTATATTACATTTTGTAACAAAAAGAAACGAAGTATTAAGTCCCTCTAGTGGCTTGACTCCGGGCGAACTGGCGGTCCCTTGCCTCCGGAAACCAATGCCGAGAGGTCAGCGAAGGACCCAGAGGTTTCCCTAAAAAAAAAAGAACTGCTCTTGAACGAGCAGTTCGAATCCGATCCGTTTTAAGGCAACGCTGAGCGGAAAAGTGATCCAGCTTAACGTTTAGCTAGTTTTCGGTTGGGCATTTTTCGCAGCCGAATGGATTCTGGTGTAACCTCCACTAGTTCATCCGGGCCGATGTACTCCAGGGCCCGCTCTAGACTCATCTCAACGGGAGTTTGGAGCTGGACTAGCTCGTCTCCGGTGGCGCTGCGATGGTTGGTGAGCTGCTTGGTTTTACACACGTTGAGTTCTAGATCTTGGGGACGGTTGTTCTCGCCAATGATCATGCCCTTGTAAACCTTGGTGCCGGGTTCAATAAAAAAGACGCCTCGGTCCTCTGCATTCTTCAGCGCATAGAAGGTGGCAACACCCTCTTCAAAGGCGATGAGAACGCCATTACGACGAGCGCTAATTTCTCCCACCAGGGGTCGGTATTCCAAAAAGCTGTGGTTCATAATGCCATCCCCTCGGGTAATGCGCATGAAATCGCCGCGGAAGCCAATCAGCCCCCGGGCTGGAATGACAAACTCCAGCTGGGCGCGCCCGTTCCCCCCTAACTGCATGTCCTGCATTTCCCCTTTTCGCTGGCCGAGTCGCTCAATACAGCTACCCACGGCATCTTCGGGTACATCCAGAACCAGGTATTCAAAGGGCTCGCAGGGTTGGCCGTTCACCTCTCGGAAAATGACCTGGGGCTGGGAGACCTGAAACTCGTAGCCTTCACGACGCATGGTTTCAATTAAGATGCCCAGGTGTAGCTCTCCTCGCCCCGAAACCGCAAACTTGTCGGGTGAGTCGGTTTCTACCACTCGCAGGGCGACGTTGGTCTCTAGCTCGCGCAGGAGGCGATCGCGGACCTGACGGGAGGTAACGTACTGGCCTTCCTTGCCAGCAAAGGGCGAATCATTAACGCAGAAATTCATCGACAGCGTGGGCTCATCCACCTTGATCAGCGGCAGGGCTTGGGGATCATTGGGGTCGGTGATGGTTTCGCCAATATTGGCATCGGCAAACCCTGCGATCGCCACAAGATTGCCAGCTGCAGCCGTTTCCAGCTCGATTCGGCGCAGCCCCTCAAACCCGAGGAGTTTTGACACCTTAGCCTTAACAATAGATCCGTCTTCGCGCATTAGCGCGGCTTGCTGACCTGCCTGGATGGTGCCGTTATGGATTTTCCCAATCACGATCCGGCCTAGATAGTCTGAATAATCCAGGGTCGTGACCTGAATTTGCAGGGGCTTGTCAGGATCGCCCGCCGGTGGCGGAACCAGCTTGAGCAGCGCTTCGAACAGCGGCCGCATGTCTTCGCTGTCCTCTTCTAAGGTGGCTTTGGCAAAGCCCGAAAGTCCGGAGCCGAAGAGATAGGGGAAGTCACACTGATCGTCATCAGCCCCGAGTTCCAGAAAGAGATCTAGAACTTTGTCGATGGCAATATGGGGCGTAGCCTGGGGACGATCAATTTTGTTCACAAAAACAATGGGGCGCAGGCCCTTTTCCAGGGCTTTCTTGAGGACGAACCGTGTTTGGGGCATGGGGCCTTCATTGGCATCCACAATCAGCAGACAGCCATCGACCATGCCGAGGACGCGTTCCACCTCACCCCCAAAATCCGCGTGACCAGGAGTGTCGACGATGTTAATCAGGGTGTCTTGGTAGCGAACGGCGGTGTTCTTCGACAAAATGGTGATGCCCCGTTCGCGCTCTAGATCGTTGGAATCCATGACGCAGTCTGGAATGTCTTCCCCCTCGCGAAAGGTTCCGGCTTGCTTGAGCAGCGCATCAACCAGCGTGGTTTTGCCGTGGTCAACGTGGGCAATAATCGCCACATTGCGAATGGGAAGACTCATAGGGGTACCTACATTAATGCGTCAAATTGTAAAAAATGCTTAACAATTCTAGCTCACAATGCCTCCGCCTCCAAGGCGATACCTGAAGTCTTGTGCAGAGAGTCCCGGGTCCGACTAGGGGGCTGGATTGGGGAGGATGAAGGGGGAAAAGTCATCCGTTTGTCAGCAAACCAGGGTCTGCGGCCCAAAACGAGTCTCCGCTGTGAACACAATTTGGAGGTCAAAAGCATTGTAGAGTTCTGGCTTGATCCGTCACACTCAAAAGAAGTGAACCCTTCCGCCTGAATGATCCATGGCTGTGCATCTTGATGAGCTGATTGGTGTTGTTGACACCTTGGTTTCCCGCAAAACCCACAAGCATCTGCGCGATATTGATGTGGCAGTGCTGCGGGGGGCTTGGGCGGGGCAAAAATACGAAGAAATTGCGGAAGATTACAATTACACCTGTCAGTACCTCAAAAAAGATGTGGGGCCAAAGCTGTGGCGGCTGCTGTCCCAGGTGCTGGAAGAAAAGGTGAGCAAGAAGAATTTTCGCAGCGCGCTTGAACGGATTGGCCATCAGTATTTACGCGATTTCCCCCAGTCTTCGCTCGGCTGCGAAGACTGGGGGACGCAGCCGGAACAAACCTATCAGCTGGCCTACAGTTCCCTGCGCGATTGGGGCGATGCCACAGAGTCTGAATCTTTTTTCGGCCGGGAAGCGGACCTGCAGCAGTTACAAAGCTGGGTATTGCAAGAGAATTGCCGATTGGTGATGCTCCTGGGCATGGGGGGAATTGGTAAAACGGCGCTAGCTGTGCGCCTGGCCCAGGCGGTGCAGGCGGAGTACGAATTTGTCCTGTGGCGATCGCTCCGCAATGCCCCGCCCCTAGCGGAGCTGATGACGGATGCGGTTAAGTTTCTGTCTCGGCAAACGGAAATTCAGCTTCCTGAGGATCCCGATCAGCAGATCGGCCGATTGCTCCACTATTTACGTCAGAGCCGCTGTTTAATTGTGCTGGATAACCTGGAATCCATTTTAGCCAGTGAAACCACCGTGGGTCGCTACCTTCCCTCCTATCAAGACTATCGTCGGCTATTCCAAGCGGTGGGAGAGCAGCCCCATCAGAGCACGCTGTTGGTCACCAGTCGAGAAAAAACACGGGAGGTCGGGATATTGGAGTCTGTGGCAGGTCCTGTGCGGACCTGGGTCATGCCGGGTCTGGATTTAGCCTCAACTCGCTCAATTTTCCGCAGTAAAGGATGCTATGGCGTGGAAGCCGAGGCCCTTGAGGCCATTACAGAACACTATGGCGGCAATCCCCTAGCGCTGAAAATTGTGGCGGCGGCCATTCAAGATCTGGCGGGCGGGGATGCCGCCGAGCTGATGCCCTTTCTGCGCCAGGGATTTCTTCAATTTGAAGACATTGATGACGTGCTGACGCGACAGTTTAATCGCCTGTCGGTGGCCGAGCAGCAGGTGCTTTACTGGTTAGCCATCAATCGCGAACCCCTCTCCCTTCCCGATTTGATGCAGGACTTAATTGCTGATGCCGTTATCCGGCAAATTACGGAGGTGATTCAGTCCCTGACGCGGCGATCGCTGCTGGAGCACCATCGCCATCGCCTGTCTCTGCAACCCGTGGTGATGGAATATATCACCAACCGCCTGGTGCAGGGAATGAGCGAAGATATTTTGCAGGGTCAGCTGGGTCGACTACAAACTTACGCCCTGGTAAAGGCCACCAGCAAGGACTACGTCAAGCAAGCTCAGCATCGCTTTATTTTACGGCCTGTCATTGACATGATCCTGACTCACCTGGAAACCAACCGTCAGGTGGAAGCCAAACTGCGCAGTTTATTTCAGCGCCTGCGGGAAACGGCTCAGGGGCAGGCGGGCTACGGAGCGGGGAACTTGATGAACTTGATGCGATCGCTGCACCTGGATTTAAGCGGGCTGGATCTGTCCTATCTCACCGTGTGGCAGGCCGATCTAGTGGAAGCGGAGCTAAACCAGGTCAACCTGCAGGCAACGGATCTGTCCAAATCCGTGTTCACCTCAGTGCTGAATGCAACAGTGGCGCTGGCCTTCAGCCCCGATGGTCGCTACCTGGCCATGGGCCATGGAGACAATCGGTTGCGCATTCGAGAGGTGGATCAGTTTCGGGAATGGCATATTTGCACCGGACACAGCAACTGGGTCTCCTCCCTAACCTTTAGCCCTGACGCTCAGACGGTGGTGAGCGGGAGCCTGGATCAAACCTTAAGATTTTGGGACGTTGATAGCGGCGCCTGCCTGCGAATACTGGAGGGGCACAGCGGCTGGATCTGGACCGTGGCCTTTAGCCCCGACGGACAGCTACTCGCCAGTGCAGGAAGTGACTGCACCATTCGCCTCTGGTCGGTGGCCACGGGAGAGTGCCTCCAGGTATGGGAGGTGGAGGGCGGCTGGATCTGGTCCGTGGCCTTTTCCCCGGATGGTCGTCAACTGGTCAGCGGTGGGGATGATAGTCTGGTGCGCATTTGGGATATCACCCAGGGGATCTGTCTCCATGAGCTATCGGGGCACAGCAGTCGAGTCAGTACCGTGGCCTACAGTCCAGAGGGGCAGTTCATTGCCAGTGCCAGTTTTGATCAAACGATCCGCATCTGGGAACGCCAGAGCTTATCCTGTACCCAGACCCTGCTGGGGCATGGGCACACGGTCCTTTCCTTGGCGATGGCTCCCTCTCTAGATCCGGACTTGGCCTCAGAGGAGACACCGCTGTTAGCTAGTTCCAGTCAAGACTTTACGGTGCGCTTGTGGAATTACCAGACCGGACAATGCCTCAAAACCCTGCAGGGGCATCCGAGCGGGGTTTGGGCGGTGGCTTTTCATCCCCAAGGGGAGGTGATTGCTAGCTGTAGTAATGACGGCATGGTTAAGCTGTGGGATGTAAAAACGGGGCAATCCCTCCGAACGTTGCGGGGATTTAGCGCGGGAATTAAGGCCATGGCCATTGTGGGGCCGATATCCCTTGACCAGTGGTGGGTAGCGACGGGGGGAGATGATGAACAGGTAAAGCTTTGGAATTTAGAGCAGAGACGCTGCGATCAGCGCTTGACCGGCCACTCGCGCTGGGTGAGGGGACTGGCAGCCCACGGCCAGAAGCTGGCAAGCTGTGGAAATGATGGGACGGTGCGGGTGTGGGACTGCGAGCAGGGCAAAGTGATCAAGGTTTTACGGGGCCATACCAACATGGTCTATACCGTTGCCTTCAGTCCAGACGGCAGCTTATTGGCCAGCGGCAGTGATGATCAGACGGTGCGCCTGTGGGATGTTCAGACCCTGGAGCCACCGCAGGTGCTTCCCCACGAGGCGCGGGTCTGGTCTGTACAGTTCAGCCCGGACCAGCAATGGTTGGCCACGGGCTGCGATGATGCTTCAATTCGGCTGTGGCGTCTCACCTCCCTCACCTGTGAGCAGGTGTTGCTGGGCCATGGAAACCTAGTGGCAGGGTTGGCCTTTACGGCAGATGGCCACTACTTAATGAGCGCCAGTGATGATCGAACGGTGCGCGTTTGGAACCTGAGGACGCTGCGCTGCGATCGCATCCTGACCGGACACCAGGCCACCGTGTGGAGCGTGGCTCTCAGCCCATCGGGAGATCGATTAGCCAGCGGCAGTTTTGATCAGAGCGTTCGAATTTGGGACTGGCGCAGCGGCGATTGTCTGCAAACGCTGGTGGGTGTCGAGGGAGAGGTGTGGGCCGTGCGGTTTACCCCCGATGGACAATCGCTGATTTCTGCGGCGCAGGACGGGACGCTCACGATTTGGGATGTTATGACCGGCAAGCGGCAGCATACCCTGTGCGATCGCCGCCCCTACGAACAGCTCAATATTCGCGATGCCACAGGACTCACCGCGGCCCAGCGCAGCTCCTTGCGAATTCTGGGCGCGGTGGAGGGCTAACTTCGCCACACCTTAACCCAATCATAACCATGAAATTACCTAAATTTTGAGTTGGTTGATTAAGGTGATGTCAAGTTCAACGAATACAATCCTATGCAAATTACGCAATCAGCGGCCTCTCCCTCCCTGGCCGAGTGGCGTCAGCTCTTGGACGAGCTGTATCATGATCGCAAACTGTGGACCTTCAAGCGCGGTGAGGCCATTCCCCTCAAGGAGGAAGATGTCTGGGTGGTTTGCCGTGGGGTTGTGCAGTTAAGCACCCTTTATCCCTCTGGAGATGAGGGGATCCTTGGGCTGGCCTGCGCCTCTATGCCCTTTGGTCGTCCCTTTACCCAGGTGAATCCCTACGAGGCGGTAGCCCTATCGGATGTGGTTTTAATGCGGCTCCATCACATGGAGCTGGAGCAGTCACCTCGCCTGGCCCAAAGCCTAATGCGAGAAATGGGGCGACGGATTCAGCAAACCGAAGCACTGCTGGCCATGGCCGGCTGTCGTCGCGTCAAGGATCGTCTCCGTCAGCTCATTTTGCTGCTTCAGCAGGAGTTGGGCCATGTGACGCCTGAGGGCATCAAGTTGAGCATCAAGCTCACCCACCAACAGCTTGCCAGCATGATTGGCACCACCCGCGTTACCGTGACTCGGCTGCTGATGGAACTCAAGGACGAGGGCCTACAAATTTAGAGGCAGGGCGCTGCAGGAGGTTGAGAGGAAGGGAGAGGACAGGACGCAGGTCCCTCCAATCATTCCCTCTAGTCCTTCCCCTTTCAAGCGTCCATCCCTGGAAGCGGGGTTGGCCATCGCAGATAATGTCAGGAAAGGCTTTATTTGGACCCTCGCAATGGCTCAACCTCTTCAGACCCCCCCCTCCTCTCCGCCTGAGGGGAATCAGGATCAAAACTTAAACCGCGATGTAAGCCCTGAGGGGGCCTACACCACACCGATGCGAATCTTTGGCGGTATTGCCTGGGGAACGCTGCTGAGCTTGCTCATCGCGATGGGCTGCTGGGCTGTGCCCCAGTTTCCCCGATCCTGGCTCTGGGGAATTTTCGGGCTTTGGGTCCTTCTCTCAGGGCTGGGGATTGCCTTGCAGTGGAGCGTGGCCAGGGGGGCTTGCCCCAAATGTGGTTTGGTTCAAACCGTTCCGGCCTTGGGGAAACGCTGTCCCGAATGTCGTAGCTATCTCAAGGCCTCGCAGCGCCAAGTGGTTCGCTTTTAAGCCTGGACAGGTCACCGGGATGTCAAGATGGCTTGAAACCAGGCCTCTAGGCGATCGCCCAGGGCCTCAAGGGAGAACTGTTCCTCTGCCTGACGACGGCAGGCCTGCCGTTGAATCTGGGGGATTTTGCCCACGGCCTCCACCAGTTGATTCACATTATCTGGATCCACCAGCCAGCCCGTGGTTCCTGACTGCACAATCTCTGCCGGTCCGCCACGCCGATAGGCAATCACCGGAACACCGCAGGCAAGGGCTTCAATCAGCACAATGCCAAAGGCTTCAATCCAGCGAGGAGTGACCAGCAGTGCCTGAGCACGACGCAGGATCTGCTGCATGGCCTGGGTTGATTTAAACCCCCGATAGTGAACCTGGGCTTGGGGATAGGCGGCTAGCACCTTCTCAAAATAAGATTGATCCTGAATTTTGCCCATCACCTGCAGGGGTAGACCGCAGCGGTGAGCCGTGGCCACCGCATCTTCCAAAGCCTTTTCGGGTGAAATGCGACCCATCCAGCACAGTTGAGGATCCGGCGTGGCACAAAAGTCATAGCGGGACAGATCAAGCCCAAACCCAATGGGGAAAAAAGCGGGATTGCCAGGAAAGGTGTTTGCTTGGGTTTGGGTATAGACGCAAATCCGATGGGCATGGCGATGGGCCACCTGAGCAATGATCTGGTCCATGGCGTCATTGAGTGACCCCATGCTGACTAAATGGGCAACGGGCGTGGTAAAAAACTCCGTCAGGTAAAACGGGAGCCAGTCGTAGGCCACATTAATGATTAAATCGTAGTCCGCTTGAGCGCAGCGCGCCGTTTCCCAAAGGTTGGCCAGAAGCGACTGGCCGGGCAGAACGACCGGAGTCTGGCGGTCTTGCACCTGAATGGAAGGCTGGGGCTGACCCGCCACCTCAATTAGGGAAATGCCGGGGAGCGTCGAACCTTGGGGCGCCAGCACCGTCACCTGATGTCCGCGCTGACACAGAATCTGGGTCATGTTGCGCAGGGTTAACTCAACTCCCCCACCGATACCGGAGCCAATGGCACCCACGGGGGTCGAAACAAACAATAACTTTAAAGAAGACAAGAAAGAGGACAAGGAACGCTAGGCCTAGGGAGCAGGAGACGGACGATCAGCAAACGCCTCGATCTCTATCCTAGAAGAGACTGGCCCAGAGGAGAAAGGAACCTAAAACAGCTGCCACTCTGGGGACTTCAATCGCTTCAGCTGATGCAGCCGCTGGGTGAAGAAACTGTCATCGAGCTGACAGCTGTTGTGTAATTTAGCGGAATGGAGACTAATACTCCAGCTCCAGAGGTGGGCAATTTGGGTGAAGGCTTGCAGCGCGTCCATTTCCATCTCGGTGAGGGGAGACACTTCCTCATAGCCGGTCAAAAAGGCGTCCCGTACGGCTCGATTTAATCCAGAGCGGATGGAAATTTGCAGAAACTTGCCGATATCAAAGGCTCGCCAGCCATAGCCGCACTGGTCAAAGTCAAACAGCGTCAGGGTGTCATCATCGGTAAAATGCATGTTTCCACTATGGGGGTCGCCCCAGCATACCGTCCAGAAGGGGGCCACTTGGGGAAGCGATCGCAACTTATTTTGAATTTCCTGGCCCAGGGATATTAAATAGTCGGAATCTTCCGGGCGATGGCGCAAAAACGGCAAAATGTCTTGACAGGATCGACGGTAAAGATAGTCGAACTCCAGGCTGGGACGCTGTCCTGCACTTTGAAACAGCTGCCCGGCATTGTGCATTTGGGCCACAACTCGACCCAACACCTTACCCTGAAGGGGACTGAGATCACCTAGGGGAATTTTTCCCGGTGCGTAGGGGAAGAGTGTCGCGAATCGACTTCCCTCCGGGGCGTGGATATCCACCAGAAAGCGCCCCTGCTGATTGGGCAAAGGGATAGCTACGGGGATGCTCTGGTGATGAATGTAGCGCAGGTAGTCCAGCTCAAACTCAATTTCAGGCCGCGATCGCCAGTGGGTATGGGAAACTCGCAGCACATACTGACTTTGGGGCGTGGTGACCAAATAAATATCGCTGAGGCCCCGATGCCAGAACTGACAGCAGAGCTGATCTCCAAGCCCGTACTGACTGAGAACCAGAGAGACTAAGGCCTCGGAATCAAGGGTGGAGTAGACGACGGGAAAATGAGACTCGTTCATGGCGCAGAGTGACAGCAATGGCAAGGGGATCGTCTACAAGCGGAAAAAGCGACGGACCATCACTGTATGAATCTATAGAAATGCACTATAGCGAAACTGGCCCCCTGGAACTGTTCATCCCTAACAAAACGGATTGAAATCACCAAATCGCTGCCCTTGAATTTACCAGGATCCCACGGAATACCGCGGCGGAACCAGAAATGAGGGATGGCGTAGATATCAAGATTTCTTGACCTGATGCGATCCCCAACAGGAGCTTAATGTTATAATTTCATAACAAAACGATCCCTGAAACAACAGGAATTCGTCAAAATGCTGCCAGTCATGGCTTCTACTGCTTGACAAAGAAAGGCAAATTGTTAAATTGATTGAAGAATTGTTGATCCCCAGGATCGACCTTGCGTCCACTGCCCACCCCCGCGTTGTAGGAGAGAGTAGACTCCATGGATCAAAATCCCATTCCATTGATAGAGATGACCTTGAGACAACTGCGAAAGGTTGCCAGTCGCCTGGGGGTATCCCGCTATAGCCGCATGCGTAAAGAAGAGCTGCTTTCCGCTATCCAATCCCTATCTCCTGAAGCACCATCCCAACCCTACGAGGAAACTATGACTGACTCTCCAGCCTCTACTCCCTTTATCTCTGGTTCCACTCCGTCCTCTCCAGGTCCTGGGGCCAATCAGCGATCGGGTCTGCCGAGTCAAGAGCGGGTGGAAGCAGCCAAATTTGAGCTGGGATCGGAGGAGGCGGTGGCAGAGCTAGCCTCTGTGGATGAAGGACTGCCCGACCTGCCGGAGGGGTATGGAGAAAGCCGCATTGTCTTGCTGCCGCGCGATCCCCAGTGGGCCTTTGTCTATTGGGATGTGCCCAATGAGCACAAAGAGGATCTGCGTCGCCAGGGCGGTCAGCAGATTGCCCTGCGCCTCTGTGATGCGACGGATATTGATATCACGTTGCAGGCGCCCCACAGCGTCCAGGAATATCCCTGCGATGAACTCGCTCGGGAATGGTATCTGCCGATTCCCGTGAGCGATCGCGACTATGTCATTGAAATCGGCTACCGCTGCGCCGATGGTCGCTGGCTGCTGCTAACGCGATCGGCAGTGGTTCATATTCCCCCCACCTATCCCTCCGATTGGGTGGAGGATATCTTCATGACGGTGGATTGGAACATGGATCTGCGCGGCAAGACCCTGGCAAAGCTTGTGCCGCCGGCCTTGCGCACGGGTGGGGAAGCCGGGGTGTCCAAAGAAGGCTATCTCATTCACGATCAGATCTTTGGGCTGGCAGGCGATGTAGAAGCTCAGCGGGTTGCGGGGTCGCTCTTTGGTTCCATGCAGCAGGTGCCCCAAGAAACCCTCAGTTCCTTTGTCTTCCCCTCCGGAATTGGTCAATGGGCGATTCCCACGGCGTCTGGCCTTGGCTTTTCGGCCTCAGTGCCCCACAGCCGTCCGCGTAAATTCTGGCTCATTGCCGACGCGGAGCTCATTGTCTATGGCGCCACCGAGCCGGATGCCACCGTGACCATTGGCGATCGCAAGATCGATCTCAGTCCTGACGGCACCTTCCGCTTTCAAATGTCTTTCCAGGATGGCAACATTGATTACCCGATCAAGGCAGTGGCTGCCGACGGCGAGCAAAACCGTGAAATTCACATGACCTTTACGCGTCAAACCCTGGCTCGACGAACCAACACCAAGGAAGAAGCTGTGGAAGAGTGGCTAATCTAGAGATAGCGGATTGAGAGCCTCATCTGGGATTTACCCTGGCACGGTTCATCTAACAGTTCATCTAAAACAGTTTCTGCTAAAACCGCTGCGGCGGTTTTTTTATGGGCACTTGACCCAAACGCCGTTGGTCTAGACATTTCCCAGAGATCATCAAGCTTCAAAGCTCTTTTTGGTGTGCAGCGGCGGGGAACCCCCTCCAAGAACCCAGGGGCTTCAGTGGTAGAAAACCGCAGTGGTGGAAAACTGCAGTCAATTTTAATCCCCCCATAGCCTAACCCCCAGCTCGTGCAGGACAAGCTGGGGGGTTAGGCATTAACAGGTTTAAAAACAAACAGACTTAACGCAATCGGCCCTTACGTGGCTAGATTGATGGCCATCATCAGGAAACCCACCTGAACCATGACCGAAAATATCAAAAGCATCCATTCGGCAGGATTTCCCATGATCGATCTCTTCCTAAACCTGTCGTCCCGGATCAAGGCTTTGGGACACTAGCTGGCTAGGTAAGCAACGTAACCAACCACGCCCAGGAAGACGGTAGCGATCGCAGCTTGGATGGTGTAGCGAACCTTTTCAGATTTGGTGGGGGGCTCTGCGAAATAGACCTCCGGCTCGGCGGCAAAGTTGTTCAGTAGCCCTTGGTCATCAGTGGTGTATCGCATAGTAATCTTTGAGACTTTCTTTATGAACTTAAGTTAACAGAAATGTTTAGAAATGTAAAGAGTCTTCATATTTATTTTATAAAGCGCTAGAGATAAGGCGCTGTCAAGAGTCAGTCCCGTGAAGGGCAACGCCGACAAGGGGACTCAATCTAAAGGAATCGATCGCCCCCCCTGACCCCAGCAGGGAAGATCACGATAGAAAAACGCCCAACCTGAAGCAGATTGAGCGTGGGATCTATGAAAGAGCGAACAAAGTAGAGTCAGGTCCTCACTCGGCCCCTGATCTTAAACTGCATAGGCGCTAGGGCTTCGGAATAACGGCCCCATCGCAGCACTATCTTGGAACTAGGATTCCTGAACCGGCACCGCTTCCACCTCAACGGCCTCGGCGTCACCCATTCCCTTCTGTCGGGACTTCATGTAATCCATGGCAATCTGCGAGAGTTCTGCAACCAGGAGGGAGACAATTGCAACATCATCGATCTGCCCAAGGACTGGGAACAAATCAGGAGAGAGATCGAAGGGGCTAAACAGGTAGGCGGCCGTTCCTAAAATGACCCACCAGCGATATCTGGGATTGCGAAGTGTTTGGCGATACCAACCGTAGAGGGCAGTGATGTAGGATTTCATGGCAATTCCTCAATAACATTCCCATTGTCTGGGCAAGGGGAACCTTCGCCTAGTGTTGAAGTCTCACCATGGCAGGTGAGGGCTGCGGTCCCTCAGACTCAAGGTCTGGGACGTTGAAGCAGCGGACGTAAGGCGGTAAATCCCACTGCTATGGTGGGGCTGGATAATTCGTTGGGTTTCTAGAACAAGATCCACTAGACTGCAACTGAATAGGGCTGTTCAATTTTCCCGAAGGACAATTTAACCCTATAATTTCCGAATATTCAGGCCAGTGCGCTGGGTTTCCCGGTGCATCAACGGGCGACAGGCCATGACCTCAACTGCAATCTGGATTAAGTTTCCGTCGTGAATATTGCCGAAATCTTTCAAAAGGGCGGCCCGGCTATGTGGCCCCTGTTGTTTCTATCAATTTTGACCCTGGGCACGATTTTTGAGCGCCTGTGGTTTTGGCTCAACCTGCTGCGCGGAGAACGACGGTTTGCCGACCAAATTTTAGAGTCGGCTCGACGGGACTGGGATGAGGCGACGCATCTGGCGCGCCAGTTCAGCAATCAGCCCATTGGTCGATTTCTCTATACCCCTCTGCGTTTGGCCAATAAAGAGCCGGAAGTGTTTCGCCTGGCCCTGGAGGCCTCTGCCGATGAAGAGCTCAACGCCATGCGTCGGGGAGATAAGTTGCTAGAGGGTGTGATTGCGATCGCCCCGATGTTGGGCCTGTTGGGAACCGTCCTGGGACTGATTAACTCCCTCGCTTCGGTGAAAATTGATGAGATAGAAGCCTCCGCGCTGTCAACCGTAGGCGCTGGGATTAGCGAAGCCCTGATCAGTACCGCGACGGGGTTGATTGTGGCCATTATCACCCTGGCCTTTTACCGTCTATTTCAGGGCCTGTTATTTCATCAAGCGCGGATCTTCCGCCGCACTGGCAACGAATTAGAGCTGACCTACCGTCAATTTTGGCTGCAAACGCAGCAGCAAGATCCAGACCCTTTGCTCCGTCCCCAGCTTGAGCCGCCCAAGGGCCGCATTTAAGGAACTATGAAAACCTTCGTCGATAACGAACCCGCGAACGTCAGCATCGAAATTATTCCGCTGGTTGACGTGGTGTTTTGCGTGCTGACCTTTTTCATTTTGGCCGCTGTTGGCCTGACCCGAGTTCAGGGCATTGGCATTAACTTGCCGCGCACCGAGTCATCCCAGTCTCAGTTTGGGGACAAGCTCTCGCTGCAGGTGAACGCTGTGGGGCAGATTTTTGTCAACAATGACCCCGTCACCCAGGCCGATTTAGTGAATCGACTCACCGACTACCGTCGCGGCAATCCCACGGGTCTGGTGGTGATTGATGCCGATCGCCAGGCCAGCTACGAGAAGGTCGTTCAGGTGTTGGATCTGCTCCAGGCTCTGGGGGTCAATCGGGTTGCCCTGGGATCGGTGGATCAAGATCCGCTCGCACCGGTTGATCCCTTAAACCTGCAGCCGGTGCCGCAGCCAGCGCCAGCCCAACCGAATGTCAATCCCCTGGGGGTTCCACCCGCGGGTCAGCCTTCGCTCCCACCGGTTCCTTCCGCTGATCCGAACCTGCCCACCAGTCCTGGAGGCAATGGCACCAATCCCAGTGGCGCCAATCCCAATGGCACCAATCTACCGGTGGCGCCTGGCACTCCCCCCCTAAATACCTCCCCTTAACCTTGGGACTTTCTTTTATTACTGAAATATTTCTCGCACCTGACCCACGGTATTCGGCGCGACCGCTGAACGGTAAAATAGGGTGCCGATTGTTCTTGCCACTACAAAACGTTCATGATCTCAAGTAATGACTTTCGCACCGGTGTCACCATTGAACTCGATGGTTCAGTATGGCGGGTGGTGGAGTTCCTGCATGTAAAGCCTGGGAAAGGAGCTGCCTTCGTACGAACAAAACTCAAAAATGCGCAGACGGGCAGCGTGGTGGAACGAACGTTTCGGGCCGGGGAAACGGTGCCCCAGGCTAACTTAGAAAAGCGGAATATGCAGCATACCTATAAAGAAGCTGAGCAGTTTGTCTTTATGGATATGGAAACCTACGAAGAATCCCGGCTCAGTGAGGACCAGATTGGCGCGGGTGTGAAATATTTAAAAGAAGGCATGGACGTGAATGTCGTACGCTGGAATGACACAGTCCTTGAAGTGGAACTCCCAAATTCCGTGATTTTGGAGGTCACTGAAACCGATCCCGGCGTCAAGGGAGATACGGCGACGGGTGGCACGAAGCCCGCAATTGTGGAAACCGGCGCCCAGGTGATGGTGCCTTTGTTTATTTCAGTGGGTGAGCGGATTAAGATTGATACCCGCAACGATAGTTATTTAGGTCGAGAATAGGCGCCTCATATCCGCAGCTAACGGCTGCGCTGAGGGAGTTGGGAGGCAATACGTGGGACAGGAGCAAGAGAGACTGTGGAATTTGATTTAGGCCAGCTACGAGAACTGCTGAAGATTCTCAACGAGACGGATATTGAGGAGCTGAATCTAAAAAGTGATGATTTTGAACTCAATGTTCGCAAAGGGGTTGCCTCAGCAGGGGTGCCCCCCCTTTCTCCAGAGCAACTGACCGATCTGCCCGCCGCTACGCCAGCAGTCCCCGCTCCTGTTCCAGTGACCCCTGCTCCTGCCACAGAGAAAAACTGGGTAGAGGTGACCTCACCCATGGTGGGCACCTTTTATCGATCGCCAGCGCCTGAGGAGCCTCCCTTTGTGGAGATAGGTGATAAGGTGCGAAACGGTCAGACCCTTTGCATCATCGAAGCCATGAAGCTCATGAATGAGATTGAAGCCGAAATCAGCGGAGAAATTGTGGAAATCCTGGTGGAAAACGCCCAGCCGGTGGCCTTTGGCGATCCTCTCCTGCGGATTAAGCCCAGTGCCTAGGGCCTCCAGCTTGGGCCAATCTTTTTGGGATAGTCACTTTATCGCCGTGCCGCAGATGTGGGGGCCAACCAGGGGAATGGGCACTGGGCCATCAAAGGTTTCATACTCGACCTGATCAAAGCCAGCGGCCTTGATGGCTGGTCCGGTGTCCCGGTTGAGTTGACACCCATCCCCAATGATTTGCCAGATCGGACGAATCCCCGATTGTAGAGTGCGCAGGAGGCTGCCTGAAGGGGCTGCAACATGCTCAATAAACAAAAAACGCCCCCCAGGCTTGAGGATGCGGTGAATGATCTCAAGGGTGGCTGAGAGGTTGGGGACAGAGCACAGGACCAGGGTGCTGACGACCACATCCACAGAATGTGGGGGGAGACTGGCTTGTTCCAGGGTTTGCTGACGGACTTGAATGTTTAGGTCTGCTTGTGCGGCGCTGGTTTGCAGATAAGGCAGCATGAATGGGTTAGGTTCAAGGCCGATCCATTGGATAGAGGGGGAGTAGTAGCATAAATTTGGCCCGGCGCCGGGGCCAAGTTCGAGAACAGTCCCCTCAAGTCCATCAAAAAGCGCCTGTTTGCGGGCAGTCATGGCGGCTTCGTACTCTCCAGCCGCGTGGGCCATCATCCAGGCAAAGCAGCGCTGGTACCAGCGGGGGGAGGCGTTATAGGAGGATCGCATTTGATTAACCATGGGTTGGCGCGTTCGGGGAGATCTCCTGGGAGCGGAGGTTAGCTTGAATGATGCCTTCAAAGGCCCCCTGCAGAGCGTGGGTCACCTCTTGAACGGACTGACGGGCGCTGCGTCGATTGGTTTGGTATTGATCCCAATAGTCATCAATGATGATGGGTGGACAAACCACTGCTTTAACTCGCTGTTGACCGAGGTTAGGAGGGGCGTGGGGGCTTTCGCCCTTAATCCAAACGCTGATGCGCCAGAGAATCAGCACCACCTCTGCAAATCGATCGGCGGAGGGTCTAGCCAGAATATAGTCGCTCGTCATGCAGACTAGCCGCTCTGCGAGGCGCATATGTCCCAGGCGCAAACTGGCTTCGGCGGCATTCCAGTCGGCTAATCCGCGGTCTAAGGGGCTGAGTTGATCCAGGTGATCGAGAAACATGCGGTCCCAGGCTGCCTGTTCCAGACGTCGACAGCGATCGCTAAAGCTGCCGCGAGCTGAGAGGCCAAAGAACTCTTCGGCCACCTGCAAAACTTCATCGAGCCCACGGTGCAGACGGGCCACAATTTTGGCGTTGGGCGCGAGGGAATCATTCCCCTCTAGGTCATGGGTGAGGGCGGTGCGACCATAGTTTTGGGCATAGAAAATTTCCAGCCGATCTAGAAAGCCGCTGCCGATGCGCAGGAGACGAGCGTAGCGCCGATCCAATTCTAGGTTAGCAATTTGGCCCGTCGGGGCAACGGAGTCTGGAGGCAGGCCCAAGTCGGTTTCTAGCTGATCGAGGAGATGGTCCAGCTGATCCCAGGGCGGCCTTATATATTCATAACGGAGGCTAATGGGCAAAATATGCACAGATTCAGGGCGATTAGCCTTCATAAGATCTTCTTTGCACCAAAATCCTAGCTGAGCGACCCCAGGCTCCAGGGGGGAGACCAGTTCGCTGTGGTCATTGGTGGATCCTTCTGGGGCAATGGAGAGGGGAAACCGACCCTCGCACAGCAGTTCCCGTGCGGCCTTTAAACCCTCGCGGTCTGCCTTGCCCCGAAAAATAGAGCTACCGCCGATTTTGGGAAAGAGCCAGTTCACGATGTTGCCGGCCCACAGCGCGATACCGCGGTCGTAGAGAAAATGACTGTGGATAGGGGGCTTGAGCCGGACTCCGGACTCGCGGGCGGCCTGGGGCACTAAGTACCAGACCAGGTAGGCCATGGAAAAGGGATCGGCGGTGCTGGGATGACGGAAGGCAATGAGCAACCGGGATTTGCCCTGCTGAAATTCCTGGTATTGTTGGACAAACAGGTCTAGATTTTCCGCCTGCACGGACGCGATCGCCAGCTTAAATCGCAGCCAAAGGGGCAACAGAAACTTGACCCCACGCCAAACGATGGGATTGAAGGCCTGGGGCATAAAATGCATGGCCGGATGGGCGCGTTCGGTGATGGGGGGCAAGCGGATCACTCCTCACAACGTCACAACCGCAATCCACAGAGACTGCTTAGAATAGTGTAGCGACTCCCTTTCCTTCTCTTTGTCAGCTTAATTAAACTCCACTGCGCCCCTTGTGGTGGCCCCCCAGCTCTCTGTCCCCGTTCCGATTGAGATGATGTCATGGTCCTTCAACGTCCTCACACCTTTGTGGTGTTTGCCACCAGTGCCGATGGCAAGGTTGCCGATGCCTACCGCAATCCCCCCACATTTGGTTCAAAGGCAGACTATCGTCACCTAGAGCGGCGAGTGGCCGCAGCGGACGGAGTAATCTTTGGGGCAGGAACACTGCGTTCTGGGGGGACGGCCATGCGCGTGATGGATAAAACGCTCATTGCTCAGCGCGTTGCCCAGGGAAAACCCGCCCAGCCGGTCCAAATTGTTTGCACTCGGTCGGGAAACCTGGACCGAGAGTTACGCTTTTTTTCCCAACCCATTCCCCGCTGGCTCTTGAGTACCTGCCAAGGCGCGGCCCAATGGCAGCAAGGGGCTGATTTTGATCAGGTCCTGGCCTTTGAGCGCGAGGCCGCAGACTCTGAAATTGACTGGCCCCGCTTTTTTGCCCACTGTCTGGATCAGGGCCTGGAAACCCTTGCCGTTCTGGGGGGCGGGGCACTCGTGGCAGCACTGCTGGCCGAGGGATTTCTAGATGAGTTTTGGCTGACCCTCTGTCCGGTGTTGATTGGTGGCAAGGACGCCCCGACGCCCGTTGATGGCGCCGGATTTTCCCAAGAGGAAGCGCCTCTGCTCGACCTGATTGAGGTGGATCGAATGGGGGATGAGCTGATTTTGCACTATCGCGTGGGCCGGTCAGCGGCGTAGTTGGCGATCGCGCTCAATATCGGCCTGCCGCTGGGCCAGGAGCTGCTGGCGCACGGAATCTGGCAGCTGGGCCAGCGCTTCAGCCCGGCGCAGAGGCAAACGATCGGGGTAGCACACCTGCTGGCTAACGTTGGCAATCCAGACCACGCGATCGCCGAGATCAACGTGCTCGACAACCTCGCAGACGGCCCATCCACAGGTTCCGGGCAAAATGGGTAGACCTTGATCGCTATGGGTGATCTCCAGATCGGCAAACTTGGGCCGATGATAGCCGGAGTAGAGCCCAAAGCGCTCCAGCAGTGGGGCCTGATCGGCGGCCAGCATCTGGAGCACAAAGGATCCTCGCCCCCGGAGGAGTGAACTGGTGTGGGTGCAAGGGGAGAGGACCAGCGCCACGCGGGGCTGATCAGGGACCAAGGAGGCCAAACTGACCCAGGTAGCCACCTGGCCAGCCAGCTGATCTCCTTGGGCGGTGGTCACCACGTAGATCTCGGGATTGGTGAGCTGAAAAATGGATCCGCTAGTCATACCTGCCTGTTATCAAGCCACCGTCATTTAACCGCCAGAGGTGAGAAGGTCGCAACAAAATAGAACAAAATCTATTATTCAAATTAAATAGATTTACTTCCATAAATGGATTAGCTTCGCTATGGTTGGGATCAATCCCCACTGTTCCCGTTGGGAACCGGGATGGTGTCGCAGTTCAGGAGGGATCCATGGCAAAGACAGGCGGGATGGAGCACTATCTGGATCAAATTGGTCGAGTTCCGTTGCTCACCGCAGACCAAGAAATTGAATTGGGGCGAGCGGTTCAGGCCTGGTTGAGCGATCCCCACCCCGCGAGGGATCAAGCGGCAAGGGGGCGATGGGCAAAGGAAAAACTCATCGTGGCGAACCTGCGGCTCGTGGTGTTCATGGCTAAAAAGTATCAAAGGCGAGGCCTGGATCTGGAGGATTTGATACAGGAGGGAACCCTGGGGTTACACCGGGCGGTGGAAAAGTTTGATCCCTCCAGGGGCTATAAGTTCTCCACCTATGCGTACTGGTGGATTCGTCAGTCCCTGACGCGGGCGATCGCAGATAAGTCACGGCTGATTCGTCTGCCAGAGCATGCCTGGGAAAAGCTGAATCGGTTAAAAGTAGCCCGGCGCAAGTTTATGCAGCAGCAGGGGCGGACTCCGACGATGGCAGAACTTGCCGCGCAGAGTGCGATTCCCCTGCAAACCCTGGAGCCGCTGCTGGATCAGTTTATCCAGACCCACTGTGCCTCCCTAGATCGAGGCGTTGGGAAAGACGAGAACACGGCGCTGCTGGACCTCATTGCCACAGAGGAGATCAGCCAGATGGATCGCATTGCCCAGCAGATGCAGCGATCCCTGGTGGAAGAGGCTCTGAAGGTGCTTTCGGTGGGAGAGGCCCAGGTGCTGCGGCTGCGATTTGGGTTGGCCAACGGGCAGCCCCTGAGCTTGCGGGCCATTGGAGAGCATCTGGGGGTGTCTCGGGAGCAGATTCGGAAGATCGAGGGGCGGGCGCTGACTAAACTCCGGCAGCAGTCGCAAATTCGCCTGTTGAAGGGGGTAGCCTGAGGAAGTTGAGTCTTAGCCCGGATGGATTTCAAAGCACAGCCCCTGCTCCGCCAGGAAGTCATAGGTGGAGTGATCGACTACATTGGTATCGATCATCTCCAGATTGTAAAAATTCACCGCGGGATGATCAAAATAGGGACCCGCATGCCAGGTACCCCGATCGAGTTTGATAAATCCAATCCCAGGAATGTGAAAGGCCTGGAGCTGCGCTAGGCTGGGGGTAGGGGCTGCGGGGGCAACCGCAATGAACCAGTCTCGGCCCTCCAGCGATCCCAGGCATTGGGTGCAGTGCCGATGGTGGGTAATGGTGTGAAACTGTCGGCCTCGATACTCTAGGTGCATCAGGTAAAAACGGGGGGGGCCTTGGCCCAGGTAGATCTGGGCATCGCCTTCACCAAAGGGGGTGCCATCCTCCTGGGGAAGGATGAACTGGCCGTAGGGCCGAAAGTTTTCCACGGTAATGGTTTGGGCTGGGAGCGATCGCAAGGGTACGGGACAGGACATTCAAAAAACCAATCGCAGGGTCTTTATCTAACCTAGCCTGTTCCAGAAAGATCCCTACAATAGTCACCGACCCCTTGAAGACAACTGGGAATTAAAGAAAACCATGCAAGTCGGGATAATTGGTACTGGATTAATGGGTAGCCCCATTGCTCTGCGCTTGCAGGCCTGCGGCTATCCGGTGGTGGTGTATAATCGCACGATTGCCAAAACCCAACCGCTGCAGGTGGCCGGCATCAGGGTTGTGGAACCGGTTTCGGCATTGATTCGGCTCTGCGATGTAATTCTGCTAACCCTCACCGATGCCCCGGCGATCGCCGCGCTGCTGTTTGATCCGGCGCATCCCCTTGATCTGGACCAGAAGACCGTCATTCAAATGGGCACGATTAGCCCTGCCGAAAGCCAAACCCTGGCGCAGCAGGTGGCCCAGCGGGGGGGTGAATATCTAGAAGCGCCAGTGCTGGGCAGTATTCCCGAGGCCCAAGCCGGAACGCTGCTGGTGATGGTGGGCGGTGAAGAATCACAGTTTGAGCGGTGGCTGCCCCTGTTTGAAGCCTTGGGGACGGCACCGCGTCATATTGGGGCAGTCGGCACCGCGGCGGCCCTGAAGCTGGGCCTCAATCAGCTCATTGGTGCGTTGACGGCGGCATTTTCAACTAGTTTAGCCTTTGTCCAGGGCTACGAGGTTCCCGTGGATTTGTTTATGGCGATTTTGCGAGAAAGTGCCCTCTATGCTCCCACCTTTGACAAAAAGCTGCCACGCATTCAAGCGCAGAACTTCCAGAATCCTAACTTTCCCACGAAGCACCTGCTTAAGGATCTGCGCCTGTTCTGCGAAGCAGCCCAAGAGGTTCAACTTGAACTAGCGCCCGTCCAAGCCCTTTGTCAGATCCTGGAACAGGCCATGGTTTCCTATGCAGACCAGGACTATTGTGCCCTCTCTACGGCCGTGAATCCTGGGGCCGTGAATCCTGGGACCGTGAATCCTGGGGCCGTGAATCCTGGGGCAGATCCCGCCCGCTAGAATCCCTTGGCCCGTTCAATGTAGGACTGTTTAGCAGCGGGCTTCTGCTTCTTTTGGCGGGGTTTTTGCTGTTCCCGCAGGCTTTGGGTCACCGTTTTGATAGCGGTTTCCACCGTTTGCAGGGGCAGACGGGTGTCTGATTCAAAGGCAATGGCCAGGGTGCGATCGCTTTGGGCCAAGGGCACCAGGTACAGCTCGGTGTAGCGGTAGCCATTGCGCGTCCGCTGGGTTTGGGCTTCGCCGGTGAGCGGAGCGCCAAAGAACTCCCGCTGGCTGTATTCTTGGGCGGGGGCATTATTCCCGGTAAATAAGTATTTGGCATACCCCATCATCTCTTGGGGCGACATCTGCACCCAGCTTTCGGGATCTCGCTCAATTTCAGCAAAGCGAATCACCATCTGTGGATCTAGGTCACTGGGATAGACAATGCCAACGGTGTCTCGGGCGAGGGCCTGCACCTCTGAAAAACCGCTGGGAGATTCAAAGGTAACCCCAAGGGCTTCGTGGGTCACGGTGGGCTCTGCGCGCACGAGCATGGGCAAGGAGAGACTCGCGACGAGGGCAGAGGCCGCGATTGCAGCGGTGGGATGAAACCAACGGGACATGGGTTCGCAATTCCTTAACGGGTGTCAGGGGGACGGGTGTTCAGCCAAAGGGGTTGTCATTGCGGCAGGATCGATGGCTTGATCAAAGGCTTCACCAGACAGGTATCCCAGCGCAAGGCAGGCATCGCGTAGGGTGATCTGCTCACGGTGGGCTTTTTTTGCCACCTCCGCGGATCGGTCGTAGCCCAGGATTGGGGTGAGGGCCGTGACCAGCATCAGGGACTGATTCACCAGAAATTCAATCCGGCCGATGTTGGCCTGGAGCCCTACCACCAGATAATCGGTAAACCCACAGCAGGCATCGCTGAGGAGGCGAATGGAGCGCAGGAGATTATAAATGATCACGGGCTTAAACACGTTCAGCTCTAGGTTACCCTGACTCCCAGCCAAACCAATCGTCAGGTCATTTCCCATAACCTGGGTACAGACCATGGTCATGGCTTCGCACTGGGTGGGATTCACCTTACCGGGCATGATGGACGATCCTGGCTCGTTGGCGGGAAGCTGTAACTCGCCCAGTCCACAGCGCGGTCCTGAGCCTAACCAGCGCAGATCATTGGCAATTTTCATCAAGGACGCGGCCAGGGTTTTGAGTACGCCGCTGGTCATGACCAGGGCATCGTGGGCGGCGAGGGCGGCAAACTTATTGGGCGCTGTGGTAAACGGCAGCTGGGTGATCTGGCTAATTTGCGCCGCCACCTGTGGGCCAAAGTCCGGGTGGGCATTCAGGCCGGTCCCCACGGCGGTTCCGCCCAGGGCCAACTGATAGAGGTGGGGCATGGAGATCTGCAGGCGCTCCAGGTTTTGGTCGATCTGGGCTACATAGCCTGAAAATTCCTGTCCTAGGGTGAGCGGCACCGCATCCATCAGGTGAGTTCGACCAATTTTGACGATGGGGGCAAAGGTTTGAGCTTTTTGATCGAGAGCCTGGCGCAGCTGAGTGACGGCGGGCAGCAGGCGATCGTGCAGAGCGATGGCCGCGGCAATATGCATGGCGGTGGGAAACACATCATTGGAGGATTGGGAAAGATTGACATGGTCATTGGGATGCAGCGGCGATTTCTGGCCCAGGGGGGATCCGGCCAGCTCATTGGCGCGGTTCGCGATGACCTCATTCACGTTCATATTAGACTGGGTACCACTTCCGGTTTGCCAGACCCGCAGGGGAAAGTGATCGCGCAAGGTACCGTCAATTACCTCATCGGCGGCCTGGATGAGCAGCGCAGCTTTGTCTGCCTCCAGCATGCCCAGGGATTGATTCACAAGGGCGGCAGCTTTTTTAGCTATGGCGAGCCCCTGAATGACCTCAAAGGGCATGACCTCTTCGCCAATGGCAAAGTATTTGAGCGATCGCTGGGTTTGGGCACCCCAGTAGCGATCGCTGGGCACCTCAATGGGGCCAAGGCTATCGGTTTCAATACGGGTGGACATAGGAGGTTCAAATCCAGCAGAGACTAGGAATATGCACCCCTCTGAGTGTATCAGCCATGCTCAGTAGATCACAAAGACCCTGCTGTCCCTCATCCCCCAGCCCCTTCTCCCAAAAATGGGAGAAGGAGAGCCGGAAAGATTCAAAGCCCCTCTCCCTTTCTTGAATGCCCCTTGGGCCATAGCTTGGGAGAGAGGTTTGGGGTGAGGGGAACTATAGACTCTCAGGGTCAATCCCTAAGTCTCTGAGTTTTTCCGCCATGACCTGTGCGCGTTGATGCTCCTGCTCAGCCCGTTGACGTTCTTGCTCGGCTCGTTGATGGGCTTCGGAAAGCTGTTGACGGTTCAGTGCTTGTTGCTGAGTGAGCAACCGCTCTACGATAGGCGGATTGAGGACCGGGTCTGCGGTCAGAAGTAGATCTGGAAATATCGCTGATTGAATGGGTTGGGAGCCAGAACATTCAGTTTTGCTGTAGCCAAATTCGCCCTCTGGATCAGACATGATCCAAAAATGCTGCTTTTTTGGGTCTACCAACCAATATTCAGGAATGTTGTTGTAGGCATATTCCGCCATTTTCAAGACATAGTCATCCCGCCAATTTTCGCTCGTGACTTCAACGACAAGGGTCGGTGTTTCTTCAAAGTTCAACACCCCTGCTCACGGCCGATCCTGAATTGACAGCCAGAGCGGTCGGGGATACACCAGCACATCGGGAATCCGCACTGTATCTTCGTCGGTGCGAACAGCGACGCCCGTCATGCAGACCAAATCAAGATCTTGGGCGGCGATCATTTGCTGAAAAACATGGACTAAAAACTGACAGATGCGGCTGTGCAGCAGGGTGGCGGTGGGCATGACAATTAAACGCCCGTGCCAAAGTTCATAGCGGACATCAGGTTCTCCGGTGTAGTCTAGATAGTCATCAAAACTAAGCCTGGTTCCAAGTAAGTTTGTGTCAATGCTTTTGATCTAGCGGTCGTCGCCCATTGAGGGACGAAGCAATCAAGAAATTGCGGAACCAATCGTCATGATATCGAAAGCCGTTAAACTCCTCAAACGGAGAAATACACCCACGCTTAGCAACTTGAGTCTTGCGACAATAGGGATGGAAGTTCCATAACAAGGCGATGGAACGCACCGATTGCTCAACCGATTCAACGTTGCCATGAAAATATTGCATCGCATAGAGCACTCGGTCGAGATAATTCATGGGACGATCCACTTGATTGCTGGTGCGATAAGCTCCCTCGAACTCGTAGGCGACTTGGAAATCCTTGGATTTAGCTTTCAACCGTTTGATGCTCTTGGCGATAGATACGGGTAAAGATGCCCCCGCAGCCCATTCAATCAAGCGACGCAGACGCTGGGCAAATTCGCGCTTCGTAGCCCCTTGATAGACCTGCCACAGCTTGTCCTGAAGTTGGCGAGACAATGTTGAATTGGAACGACATCGATCTTTGACCTTGAGGACTTCGTGGAGAAAACATAGGATCCACCGAATCCCAGGAAACAGCGCGAGCCAGGCACGATGGGTTGCCTCCCAGCCGTCGGTCGTGACACTTTTAGGTGCATAGTGTGGAGCATGGTGGGTAACCTCTGCTTTGAACACTCCATAGGCATCCTGAAGACTCTCCTGATCCGTGCCTTGAGTGGCGCTCAAACCCAAAATGCAGCCCCAAGCTGCGACTGTAGCTAAAAATATCTTTTGGCCCTTCCAACGACTGTGCTTCTCGTCGGCCACTAGATGGGGGGGAGCGCCGCCGGGGTTTTAACCGTGCTCCCAACGATCGATGAGCGCCCAACCGATTGGGTTACCCGGTACCAATGGGTTTCATCTTTACCCAAAACGTAGGCAATTCCCTCATAAGAGACTCCGTGTTGACGCAGATAGAGGGCTTTTCCTGCTTGCTCTGCGGTTTCACTCATGTACGGTGTCACAAAGTCAGGACGAATTTGGTAGGCTTCATTGCTCTGGTGTAAACGAATCCGACGGGTTTTGATTCCTTGACGCACAGAGGTGACAAAGCCGTGGAAGCGATAGCCGCCCGCAATTTCAACGGGAAACAGTTCTGGATGTTGAGCGATTTGCTCATCCAGATAGGCGCGAAAGCGATCTCGGTCTTCAACGAGGGTTGCGTAGTCAATTTCCCCAACGATGGGTAGGCAAATACTTTTGTCTCCTGGAGTGCCACGGGGCTTACGGTTGGCCATGGGTCTGACCTCCAAACAACGCTAAAGTGTTGACGCTAGTTCTATTCTACGACGTTGACACAAAATTACTTGGAATCAGAACTAAGCTTTTGGGAATGAGCTGTAGAAGGAGATGAAGTCATGCGATCGCCTCTTGAACCGACGCAGCAAGGTTGAGGAAAGTCTATCACTTTCGCCCCAGGGGCGATCGCTGGGGCGAGATGGCAATCTGCCGCTCTTAATCCCCGCGCCTAGCCGATCCATCCGTAGATTTACGGAAGTTTGCTTGCGGGGTTGGCGATTTTTATTTTGCGAAGTTAAAATCGGGGCATTCATTCTTTAGCACCATAAAACTCAGACTGCGTGCTGTTCAGAATAAGATGGCAGCGGCGCTGGGTTTGTGCGGGTTCATCTGGACTAGATGAAACCTCAAAGGAGCGCGACCGCCATGCGGTCCTTTCGGGGGGTAGACGAGTGCTTTTGGTTTTTTCCCAGTGATGTGAGTCAAAACAACTATGATATTTCCTTCCGCAGTCCGCCCTCGTTTCCCCCTTGGATTGAAAAGGCAATGCTGCCAAACAGCGCGAGGATTTACCATGCCGCAGATGATTGTCACCTTGGCAGTGATTGGGATATTGTCTGCGATCGCGGTTCCTTCCTTTAGCATTGGTGCGAATGCTTTAGTTGACACGACCGAACGAGTTAAAAATCAAATTAAACTGGCGCGAGTAAAGGCACTCTCTACAACAACAGCCTTTCGCCTGAAGCCTGTTTCCGCTCGGCGGATTGAGATTCAACAGCACCAGCTCACTGCCGGAACTTCCCTATCGGGGTGTCAAGATGCAGCCATTGAAATCGATAGCAACGGAAAGTCTGTTTGGAAGACCGTTACGGGTTTTAGCGCAGAGGATTTTCAGTTTGAGGACGGGGTTGAGTTAACGGATGTGTCCGTAAATAGTACTTCTGTACCTGTAACGACATGGCAACTTTGCTTCGATAGCCGTGGAATGGCTGACAAAAGCATAGTCCTTGAGCTAACCGATACCCAAAGTGGAAGGCAGCGCAGCCTCGAAGTATTCATGGGGGGGGCGATTGAGACCAACTAGCGTTTGTTTCGTGATGTTCAAGGTGGATGAATTTTCCATCTCTCGCAGGGAACTATAGGTAAAAGAAAACGCTTCCTTCATCATTGAGGCAGACGACTTGGCATGAAAGAGCCAATCCAAACAACGCGATCGCAACTACTCCCGGCAAGGATAAAAGGGTTAGCCAGATCGTTTCGCCAGGGCTTTAGCCTGGTTGAAGCGATGGTTTCATTGCTGGTGTTATTTGCGGTGATGGGGGGGCTAATTCCAGTATTTATGACCTGGCGGATCAATACTGTAAACAACACGATAAAAACGGGAGCAATTGCTATTTCCCAACAAATTTTAGATGAACTTCGCCAGGATCCAAATGTAGATGCCTGGGCTAGCTCAGGAACCGTTACCGTAATGCCATCCGGGAAGTCGATTGCGCCCATTAGCTACAACAGCAAAACATATAACGCCTCAATCACCTACTGCGCTACAGCCGGATACTGCAATGCTAGAACCCGCCACGTTAAGCTCGAAGTAAGTCACAATGCTAAACCCATCTACATTATCGAAACTGTATTCACCAAATTCGAATAAAGGGCTAACTCTAATTGAGTTAATCGTTGGGGGACTTGTCTCGCTCATTGTACTATCAGTTACGTTGGGACTAGTTGTAGAACAGCGGCGACTGTTTTTAGGGGATCAAAGTCAAATAGATAATAATCAAAATTTGCGGGCCGCAGCTGACTTGATTGGTGCAGATATTCAGCAAGCAGGAGAACGAATTGAATTAGGAGCAACGCTGCCAATTGTGCAGGTGCGGGCAGGGAGTTCATCCACAGATCCAGATACTCTTGTACTTCAACGAAAGCTGATTTCTGATGAACTCAGCCTCTGTGACAATGTTACGGCGACGGATAAGCAGCTGAAGGTGGCTGATAGTGCAACTGGCTGTCATTTCTCCGACGGTAATACAGATAAGTTAACAGATAGTTTAGGGCAATTCAAAGCCTATCGCTGTAGCCTGGATTCTGGGAAAACGTCTTGTAATCGTGGACAGGATGATGCGACAAGTGCAGAAATTTTAATCGAGTCCAGTTGTGATAATGAATGTGTCTTTGGCTATATTCATAATCCGGATACTAAAGAAGGAGAGTTCTTTCTGTATACGGATGAAGTCTATCAAGAGAGTTCAGGGACGCAAAACTATCTAAAAGTCATTCCGCTAGGCCCTGGAAATCAGTGGCAGCGCTCCTATCCACTATCGGCGAATCCCCAAATTTATATCTTAGAGGAACAGCAGTATAGTCTCTGTAATGGCGTTTTAGAAAAAACCAGTAATCGTCAACCTGAGAATAGTTTTAATTGTTCCTATTCCAGTAGTGGTTCGCAACCTGCACGATTGGTCAATAATCTTAAAAATTTACAGTTTCGAGTCCAGACTACTAGCGGTTGGCAATCATCATTTAACGAGAATTTGACAACACTGACAGACTTTACAACTATCAAAAGCATAGAGGTTTCTCTGGAAACCCAGCCCTCTGATCGGATTAATACGGCTTCGAAAACGTTGTTGCTTTCGACTGAGTTTTTTCCCCGTAATGCCCAATCTGAATTTTAGGATTATCTCTGAAAGTCATGAAAAATTCCTTTAATCGCACAACCTTCGCTTTAATATTGCATTTAAAGGAAAAAGCGGGTGATCAAGACGGCTATAGTTTGGTGATTGTCCTGGTTTCGGTTCTGCTTCTGGGGGCGCTTTTATTGGCCTCTGCGTTAATGGGTCAGCTTGATTCTTCCAGTACCCGAGCTTCTACCAATCGTAATTCAGGATTTTATGCAGCTGAGGCAGGCTTAAACTTGAGGGCTCAAGCTGTGCGGGCTAAGTTTGAGGGCTTCAACCGCCCCAGTGGTATTTCACCATTATCCTGGGAGTTCTGCACTGATACAGTAGACAGTAATAATGGATCTGGTGACTTTGCCTGCGACACAAGTTTGACAATCAACGGACAAAGAATAGCTTCTTACGTGATTGATCGAACACCGGCAACACCTGTATCTATTACGGTTCCCAATGGTATTTATGCAGGTTTAAATGCTCAGGAATATCGATACGATGTGGTCTCTACTGCGCTGCAAAATGAAGGGTCGCAGCAGCTACCTAGCGCCATTTTAGGGCTGCGCTTTAAAAGCCGTTTAGTTCCCCTATTTCAGTTTGCAGTTTTCTATGAAAATGATATCGATTTTTCCATTCCTCCAGATATGACGATGAATGGGCGAATTCACAGCAATAACAATATTTTTGTGAATTCTAGTAGTGGATCGACCCTAAAGTTGAATAGCATTCTTTCGATGGGAGGAAAACTGTACCGTGGCAATAAGGCCGATGCCGGTTGGCAACAATGTAGCGGAACTGTCAAAATTCCCGATGCAGGGGGAACTGATCGCACGCTGAATTGCAGTGGCAATAACATTACGTCCTATGTGGCGACCACAACTTCTCCATCGACGATTGCTGACTGGGGGAATAAGCTAAATATTGGTATTAATCCGCTGACGATTCCTACCATCAATGAATTTGATCCGGTCGCGGGTGCAAAGTACTGGGATGCAGCAGACCTCAGAATTGTGCTGAAGTTAGACAGCAGCGAGAATCCGCTAGGGATTGAAGTTCGCAATGCAAATGGCAGTGTGAACAGTAGCGCCACTAGCAAGCTATTGAATCAATGTCCTGTCACAGAGCGATCGCTCCAAAGCAATCTTGGGGCTAACAGCACTGTGCTTCCCTTAGATTCTGCCAGCGGCTTTAACCCAGGGGATGCGGTGACCGTGGGGACAGATCTCGATAGCAACGTGATCCGACCAAGCGGCGTTGGTAGCAATAGTATTGAATTGAGACGGTTGCTAGGGCACAGCTATCAAACAACGGCCCCTTGGGTGGCCGGAGCCAAAGTGCGTAAGGCTGTGGTTTCCACCTCCGACACCTTCTTTAACTATCGTGAAAAGCATAAAATTCCCGGCTCGGGTGATGGAATCGTTGGGCAGACCATTCGCATGCTGAACGTCGATATTCAGGCTCTCTTAAACTGTGCCCACAGCCAAAATTTAATGGGTAAAGCCTTAGATGATACTTCGGAAGGGGGCTTAGTCTGGTTTTTTACGGTGGAAGGTCCCAACTCTGGCCTGAATTTAACGGGATCCACCTCCAGGGTAGGCAATCATTATGGTGTACGGCTTTATAATGGCCGCCATTTATTTTCGACTGTGAGTGGCGCCCCAGAAATTAAGGGTTTAACGGTAGTGTCTGACCAAGCCGTATATATTCGTGGAGACTATAACGTTGATAGTGATGACGCATCGACCTCAGGCATAACAGAAGCCTGGAAGCCCGCAGCTGTTCTTGCAGACACCATTAATGTGCTGTCTAATGCCTGGTCACTAGATGATTCCAATAGCCGATCATATGTCGGAAATTTACCAGTGACCATACGAAACTATAACATTCGAATTCCGACTGAAACCACCATGAATGTAGCCTTTTTGGCAGGAACGGAAATTTCAGGAGGCAGTAACGGAATTTCAGGATCTTCTCCGGTTACCACCTCCTCAGGAAGTGGCGGAGTGAACAACTATCCAAGATTCCACGAGCATTGGGGTGCTAGCGTCGGGTCGGGCACTACGCAAATTTGTGATGCCATATATTCTACGAAGCCCGACCGAGTTTGCTTTAACTATCGTGGATCGTTTGTGAGTTTGGGTGAGCCGCGACGAGTGAATTCGGACTTTTGCGGCAGTTATGATAGCAGCGATTGTAATATCTACAGTCCGCCGGTTAGAAATTGGGATTATGATTCCAGATTTAATAATGCAGCAAATTTACCGCCGATGACGCCAAGAGCTGTGTTTCTGACCCAGGAACTATTTGAGCGAAATTATAGCTATACCAGCTTTGAGGGTAGTTCTGGCCTAGTGGGTTTGAGTGGAAAACAACTTGTTGGGGCTTTGTTTGCCGCTGCCCCTTCCATGATGCCAAGCTATCGGTTCTAGGGTGTTATCATTCAGGTATAATTGCTTGGAGACAAGATCGCAGCAGGGCTGATCAGCAGACCACCTGCAGAAGCGACAGTCCCGAGTCAACGAGTGGCATCCTAGTTCCGTAATGAGTATAAGTGCTGAGTATGATCTTAAAGGGGTAAGGATACATTGTAATAGTGGATGAAGTCCCAGATTTCCCCAATTTTATTCTCTAACTTTTTAGGAAACGACAACGTCTTTCTCGCTCAGCATGATACTCGCTGTCACAGGGGCCAGTTGAACCGTTAAATCTGATTGATCTGTCCAGGGTCCTTGCCAACCCGTCAATATCGCTTAGAGGGGAGTGCGGTTTCGTAAGCTCCCGAAAGTCAGTATAACAGACAGTGCACCGTCGATAGACCGACAGTAGAGTACACCAGTGCACCCTAGTTTTGCAGGTTTGTCCTCATCCGCCAGTCCCTTCTCCCATTTCGGGACATCTGAGTGCATTTCTCATTCACGTAGTCTTCATACCTCTGAAACAATGGATTAAGCCATTCTTAACGATCTTGCAGAATCGCAGCGAGAACAGGGAAGTTTAGAGGCTACCAGACAAACAATGGGGAAAGAGGTGAAGATTTGTGGATAAATCTTCACCTCTTAGCGTTAATTAATCTACCTGATTAGTCAATGTCGAGAAAATAGTTCAGGATGTAGATACTACTTCTTTTTATTATTATTGCCTCCTACAGACTTGCTAGCCTGGGTACATGGATTTCCAGGGGCAGGAGTGCAGATAACGTTACCAAGAGCATCTCTAACTATCTCATCATTAGGGCGTGCATTTCCTGGAGTACAGTTTTCGGAGCCGTTCCCTAGACCATTGTTGCATTTCTGATTTGAACTGCTATTTTGAGTTTTGCTAGAACTGGTTGTAGAGTTTGAATTAGGTGTAGGGCCTGGATTAGAAGAGGTTTCTGATGAATTACTTGAACCTGAGGTGATTGAACCTGAGGTGGTTGAACCTGAGGTGGTTGAACCTGAGGTGGTTGAACCTGAGGTGGTTGAACTTGAGGTGGTTGAACCTGAGGTGGTTGAACTTGAGGTGGTTGAACCTGAGGTGGTTGAACTTGAGGTGGTTGAAGGACTACTCGAGGAACTTGTACTGGTGTTGGTTGGTGAAATCGTTGCCAGTACTACCATATCCTGCATATCGTAAGCTTGGGATCCAGAGTTTGTTGTTCCCATTTCAAACAGGAAAATCACTTCGTTAGGAGCTATACTGACTTTTCCTGTAGTTGAATCGATGTAGGGCTCCAGAAAAGTATCAATTGTCCTTTGTCCTGGGAGCGGCCTAAACTCTGGGACTGTATCCCCATCCACTAGAGTTAAGACTTGACTGCCTTGATCACCTTCAGAATTAAACTTCATATTGTGATTTTTGCAGCCACCGCTACTGTTATTTCCCTTAGCCCATCCTTCAATATTGAGGGTTGTGCTAGGAGAAACATCATAGCTCAGGGTTCCAGTAGGGCTAATCCAGCCACTATTAGACTCACCACTCACATTGACTTTTGCTAAGGTGGGGATAGTAGGCCCCCCTGCTCCACAGGTGATATCTCCCCCTAGAAACTCCACTTTCAGGGTCGATGCTTGATCCACAATAACGTTGCCATTTGTAATAGTGAAAAGCTTTGCAATGCTAGCACCTGCTCCTCCAACGGCTTGAAATGAGGGTGGAGCGACCCGCTTGTTCTTAGTACTCGCGTTTGAGGTTATCTGGTAGCTTTCCGTGCGTCCTAAAAGCTTCTGAATTTGGCCTACGGGCTTCAGCTGAACTGAGTCACCCGAAACACTGGCAGAAAAAGTATCTAAACGGTCCAGCAAAGCTAGCGGTTTCCAGTTGGCCGAATTAGCCGGATCAATGTAAGTTCCAGCTTGATCGAAGTTTGCTCCCCACCGAAACAGGACCTTGGGACCTTTCCAGGTTCCACTCTTGGGTGTGGCGGTAAAGTACGTAACCGGATCACTTCCACCCGGTAGATTTAATTGTAGGACCGGTGTCACAGAAGAAACATCAATTTCGCTCGATACCTCTGCCAGCTTATTGACCAGCCCCGTCGGCAAGGTCGGCGTTTGTACCAAATTAGAAGAACGATTCACCTCGGTAGTGATGAAATCTAAGGCACGGTTCATCTCCACCCGCCGTTCACTTTTGGCATTGGCTGTGGTGCTGGAATCTAGCATAGAAGCGATCGCCCCTCCGCTTCCAGCGACCAGCACCATAGTTAGACCTGCTCCAACCATCAGGTCGACCATTGAAAAACCACCTTCTTGGGAAAACCCAAGGTTTTTCCACTTCTTCTTCTGTAGCAATGCCTTGTACATAATCCCCGACAACTCCATATACGTCAAAATTGTGTTGGAAGAATTAAAGAATTTAATGACTATAGGTTTATGCTGTTTTAAGTGAGCTATCCTACCTAACTAAGTCAGAATGCTAGACATCCAGTTTTCAATCATCAATGACCCAGCCCCCGCACTGTTTTTTTCTTCCTGAACGATTTAATTCTCGCCAATCTAAGATAATTCTTCGTCAGTAGGATCACTTATTTTATTCTCGAGGATAAAAAAGACATTCGCCAGGGTGATCTGTAGGAGGATATTGGCCGGGGCAGCAGGTTTTGAGCGGCACAAAAAGAGGCATGGAATGAAAATCCATGCCTCTTGGAGTTATATTTAATGATTTTTGCGCTTGGTCAATTAAAGTCCTTCCAGCAATTGCGAGGATTAACTTTAAGAAGGAGACGGAGTTACACAATTGCTCTCAACCGACGACGCATTATCGCTAGAAGTTGGGGGAGCGCTGGCTGTATAGTTTCCAGTTCGAATCATTCCAATTCCATCTGACACGACAACACATTTCATGGAACGACTTGTAGGAGCATCTTTATCGTAAATTACAATTACCGACGTTCCAGAAACAATAGTTGCTGTCCCCTTAGAAGAAAATACAACCTGGCTACCCCCAACATCTTCTGTCGCTATATTGGCATTGACTCCCTGGATAAATCGTGTTCCAGTCGCTAAGCACTTGGAGGGAGACGCGCTTATAGATTGAGTATCGACAGTGACCGTACAAGTTGTATTTAGCTTAATGGCAGAGGCTTGAGCAATCTTCAGGGCCCCTTCTACTTGGGATAATACATCATCGATTTTTTTATTGTTGTACCAAGTCAGCATGCTCGGTGAAACAATGGCGGCTAGAATTGCCGTAATGAGCAAAGTCACCAGCATCTCGATCAGTGTAAATCCGGCAGATATGCCTCTATTATCTCGTTTACCTGTCATTGTTTATCTCTCAACCCATCGAGGGCGTCTGAACTTAAAAACCTAATAGATGCCTATTGCTGCTCTGCGGCAAGTAACTTCCCTTGACATGGGTTAAACTTGTTTGCAGGCAAAGGCGACCCCTGGTATTATTTCTGCATAATAGCTTTGGAGGGGTTCTACTGTGGTATCAGTGCCCGAGTAAATGTCGTACTGAACTCGCAAAACATGAGGATTTGAAGCCACTATACTAGTTCGCCTTCTCAGGGTATAAGGGCGATTGCCAATGGAGCTAAACTTCGGATCCGTATCATCTGTACCAATCACTGTGTCTTGTGCAGCAATTTCAGGATGATTATCGGCTTCATTTTGCAAAAGTGCTGCGTATCCATCAGTTGCAGTGGTGGCAGCACAACGATTGGTTGAAACGGATGCATAACTTTGAGTGACAGGGTCGTATCCACCTAGTGCCTTTGCTTGCGCAGAGACAACATTTAGATCCTCTTGAATCCAGTTTGCGGCCTGGCTAGCCTCTTGTGATTTTACCCGGAGCGCTGCTGCCACTGCGATCGCCTGCATTGCCACAGCCATAAATATTGCAGAGAGCAATACCCCTACTAAAATCTCGACTGTTGTAAAGCCTTGGTTGGGTGATTGAGAGTTTCTTGGTGATTGAGCTAAAAACTTGATAAATCGCATAAACATTTACTTGATCCTTATCTCATATGGCTGATAACAAACTTGTCAGTAGACTGACGAAGTAGAAGTAGGACTCGAAAAATCAACCCGTTGTATCGACTAATAATGTACTAGAAATCCTGATTTCTCTTGCCTACTCTTAGTAAATCAGCATTATCAACGGTTTCTACAGATATCAAGACTCCGGCTCCCAACGCTGAACCGGCCCTATTCGAGGTGGTGGAACACTGATGCTGGTAGCATCTAAGGCCCCTTTCCAGGTTGCGCGTGGACTTGTAACACTGTTAGTTCCATCAGCTCCAGACCAAGAATTAAGCCAATATACCCCCGTACTCTTCTGTCCACTGCCACAATCTCGTTCGGCTGTGCCTCCTGATGTGAAGCTGGCAGCGTAGCCGGGCAGATGGAAAAAAACATCGCAGACAACGGTTGCTTCATTCAGAGTTAAGGCTGAACCCGTGCCATATATTCTGATATCGAAGGGGCCACAGGTTAATGCAGCGCCAGGGTCATTACATGGATTTACTAAAATTTTATTCTCTAGGTTGATATCTCCGGTTACCCAGATATTCACCGCTTTGCCAGGGACAATTTCAAACGAGTCATCAATACTATTGATGATGTAATTATATATTCCTAGAGAGTCAGGCTGATCGTCAGCTGTTGCCCCATTATTATTGGAAATTAGCCGAGGTAACTTCTTACCAATCGCGGATCCCGAATTTGTTCCCGGAACGCCGCTGTTAATGCTACTGAATTCGTATACACCGGTTGGATACACGTCAGGCGTGCTAGGGTTACTGTCATGGTCGACTTTAGCTGGTATTGATGGCGCAGGTGGCATTGTCAGCTGAGAGCGAATAATGGCTTTTCCATTCAGCGGTGAAGCTGTTAAACTTCCTGTGCAAGGACCCACCACATCAGAATCCATGCGAGGATTTCCAGAAATCGTATTTTGGACCCACAAACCTGCAACTTGTTCATTTAAAATATCGAACACGGGAATTCGAACTGTAACGGTGGAGAAACTTTCTCCCGGTTCGCCGCGCATCACTGCACCCTCTACCGTTAAAGTCCCGTTGCTCTCATAGCGCAGAAGACGATATTCTCCCTTTGCAGGATCCGCTGAATCTACAAGTTGCCAGCTTGTCGTCGTCCAATTACTGAGAGCCGTTCTACTGTCGGCAAGGGTTCCAGTGCCACAAGAAGCATTTAGATGAGGAATGAGGTTTGGATTCCCCCAACTCGCGTCTGCGGCAGTGGTTCCAGTATTATTGCAACTGCCGTCACTGGCCCAATCATCGCCATTACAAGCATTGTATTTGGCCATGGACCGATACCGATTCATGAAAGCTTGGATTTTGGTTACTCCCGCTTCAGCTGCGAGCTGACTTCTTGAGGTCTCTTGTTTGCTTTGGGATACAGTGCGATCATCTTGAGCCCGCAGTACTGCCGTCAGAGCAACCAACAAAACAATCAATCCCATTCCAATTACAGTCGGTAAGGCAAAACCACTATCTGATGTTTTTTGAGGAATAAGGGAAGAGAGACTCTTGCGCATGCCAGGTTTACTCATCTCGATGGGGTTGAGGGTCTTAATTCTCAAGAGTTCATAAATGTAGGTTGAGTGAAGCATGAATCAATCCAATGCCTTCTCTGCAAGTAACTCAAGATCTGACAAAGGGTTTTTGATTTAGCTTCATCCGATCTTGCTCATGTCTTTACCAACTCCTCTCGTTCAGTCCACAGAAGGAGTGACCCTCACTGAGTTGATGGAGAACTTCAATCACACCTCTAGTGTGCCCAGTCTGTCTAATTCTTCGATCAGCGAAAAATGTTTTTTTAGCCTTCTTGAAAATGTTTGCCTCTCCTGGCCTCTCATTGCTAGCCCTGATGCCAACCTTGCCCTCATAAAGATCCCTAAGCTGTTTTTGAGATGAGAAGAGCTTTTATAACCGTTCGTGAGCGACTGCAAAAAATCTCCAGATCTACAAATCTATTTTTCTCCTTCTGGAGTATGATCATCCCCCTTCAGGATTTGGGTACTATCCGTACAGGATTGACTCTACAATCAATTCATTCAATCAGATGGTCGTGCTTATCAACGGACACCACTGCTGTGCCATTACTTAACTTCTTTTCTAAAAAACAACCAAGACTTGGTATTGAACTCACGGCGGATCAGATTAATGTCGTGCAGCTTCAATCCCAGAAGCAAGGGTACAAAGTTACCCAGTTTGCTTGCGGTCCCATGCCCGAAGGGGCCATGCAGGACGGGCAATTTCTGGACTACCAGACCATCGCCGAGGCCCTGCGTGCCCTTCTGGATGAAAACGGCATCAAGGGAACAGCGGTCGCCAGCGCCATTCCCGTGGGCGAGGCCGTCATTCGTTTAATTCGGCTGCCCGCCGAACTGGATGACTACGAGCTGCGGGATATGGTTCTCAACCAGGAAGCAGCCCTCTATCTGCCCTTTCCCCGCGAAGAGGCCGATGTTGACTTTCAGCAACTGGGCACGGAAATTGACGAGGACGGGATTGAACGAGTGGAAGTGCTGCTCGTCGCCACGCCCAAGGAGATTACCAATGCCTACCTGGAAATTTTCCAGCTGGCGGGCCTGGATCTGCAGGTGCTGGAAGTGAGCAGCTTTGCCATGATTCGCGCCATTCGCAGCCAGCTCTTGCAGTTTGTGTCCGGTGAAGCGATCGCCCTGGTGAATATCGATGCTGACGGCACAGAAATTAGCATCGTGATGGACGGTGTGCCCCAGTTTAATCGCAAGATTCCGGTGGGCACCCAGCAGATGAAGAGCGCCTTGAGTCGGGCCATGAACCTGCCCTTGTCCATGGGGAATGACCTGCTGCAAAGCATGACCGTTCCGGTGAGCGACATCAAAGATACCATCACCGGCATTGACGAAAACCCTAGCTCAGCTGCCCTGCTGCGGGTGCTGGGGGGGCTTTCCGATGAGCTGCGTCGATCCATCGACTTTTACCTGAACCAGGGAGAATCCCTGGAAGTGGTGCAGGTTTTCCTCTCTGGTCCGGGCGCAGTCCTCGGGCAAATCGATGCCTTCATGGCACAACGCCTGGGAATTTCGGCTTCGCTCATTGATCCGGTAGAATCCCTGGGATTGCAAAATGTGGATATGATTCCTGAGGATCAGCGATCAGGATTTGGAATTGTCATGGGCCTAGGGTTACGGGAGGCTTAAACCATGTATTGGATAGACATTAATTTATTGAACGATCGGGATGAGTTTGCTCCCGATCTGCCCACCGCTCCCACCCGGATTCAAGACGACAAGACGCCGATGTTTTTGGGTCTGGGGATTGGAATTGCTGCCATTGCGATCGCCTTTGGCGCCTTTGGAGTCGTTGGATTTTTGAACCAGCAATTGGCGGATAAGGAGCAGGAGCTCAATCAGGACATTGCCCGGCTGGGCCCCCAACTGCAGGAAGTGGAACAGCTGCAGCAAGAGCTGGATCAGGTGCAGGCTGAAACCGATGCCCTGGCTAAGGTTTTTAATCAAATTAAGCCCTGGTCCGCGATGCTCGCCGACCTGCGCGATCGCGTCCCCTCTACCCTGCAAATTAGCGCCATCACTCAGTCTAAGCCCGCACCCGTGCAAGCCGCAGAGGGTGCCCCCTCAGCCCCTGCCGGTGCAACCAGCAGTTTGAGCTTGAAGGGGACCGCCATCTCCTTTGGAGATGTGAACGATTTTGTTCTCACCCTGCGCCAGTCCAATTATCTCAGCCAGAGCGCGGCCAATACTCGGCTCAAGAATGCCACCCGCCAAGATCAACAAAACAGTGGCGGACTGGTTGAATATGACATTGATACCCAGATTAACGATGCCCCGGCCGAATCGCTGCTTACGGCCCTGCGTCAGCATGGTGCAGCGGGTCTAGTCGCTCGCATTGAAACCCTAAAAAGACAAGGAGTGATCAAGCCATGACCACAGGAGCGTTTATGGAAGATGGTTTTGACACCCCCTCTTATCCCGTTGCCTTTGGGGTGACCCTGACTCCTCAGGTGCTGGGCGTTCTGGCCGCGATTGGGGGAGTGGCCCTGGCGGGATACATTGGCGTGCAGCTAGTGGGACCGCAGCTAGAGCAGAATCAGCAGGCGCGGGAGGCCATTGCTCAGAAGGAACTAGACCTCTCCCAAAAAGAAGCCTCGGTGCGCAGGCTGGATGAGCTGGTGGCGTCCTTGAACCAGGTGAAGGACAAGCGGGAAGAGGTTCGGGAGTTATTTTCAAGCCAAAAGGCCCTTGATACGCTGTTGCTGGACCTCAATCGGGTAATTTCCACCAGCAATGCTCAACTGATGAAGTTTACGCCCAACTATGAGGCCTCTGGGGTGGTCGCAGACGGAAGCCTGGGTCCAGAGCTGAACTATAAGCTCAAGCGTCAGGTCACCGATGTTTCCTTTCAGGGCACCTTTGACCAAACGCTCAGAATTATGCAGGCCATCGATCGTCTGCAAACGGTTCTGGTGGTCCAGGAACTCAAGATGGAAGTGGGCAAAAACGACGACCAAAGCTTTCAAGTGGAACCGGAGGTGAGTTCTAGCTTCCAGCTATACGCCTATGTTCCCTTGACGCCTGAGGAGGCCGCCGCTGCCCAGCAGCAAGCTGAGCAAGCCAAGCAAAATCAGGATCAGCCAAACTAGCCTTTCCTGCGATTGAATTGCTTCGATCCAGTCTTTCGGTCTTCTCCAGTCTCTGCTGGTGCGATACCGCAATCCCGTTGGAGTGGCCGACAATCGTGAGTTGTAAAACGGTAACTATAGGGTAAATACAGTGTTAAATGAGGTTTTTCGGGTGAACGGGTTTAAAGGAACAGCAGCGTTTGCGATCGCAGGCCTAGCCGCCTCCACTGCGGTCATTCAGCCGGCCCATGCGGCGCAGACAGAAATTACCGATCTTCGGCTGTCGCCAACCGCCAATGGGGTGCAGCTCGATCTTCAAGTGCGTGGGAATAGCCGTCCGCCTATTTTTAGCGTGAACCGCGGCAATAGCACCATCGTTGACATTAGCAACAGTCAGCTGCGCCTTGTGTCGGGGAATAGCTTCTCAGAATCGGAGCCCACTGCAGGCCTGCGACGCTTGCAGGTTTCCCAGCTCGATGCGAACACCGTTCGCATTGTGGTCGAAGGGGAAGGAACAGCGCCGATTCTAGACATTACCCGCCGGGAAGCCACCAACGGCATTTTGGTGATGAGCTTTGAGCGCGGCGCTGAACTGACCGCCGCAGGCGATCGCCCCTCCCTGGGGGCTCAAGAAGCTCCCTCGGGCCAGTCTGCAAACCCGGTCCCCCCTAACCGCCCGAGAGCCTCCGCCCCCCCCGTTGGCGATATTAGCGTGGGTGCCATCAACGCTGACCCCGAGCGCATTGAACTGGGGAGCGCTCAAATTATTCCCAAGCTGCTGCTGCGCGACGCTCCCGCTCGCGAGGTGTTAACGCTGCTCGGTCGAGCCTCTGGACTGAACGTGGCCTTTGCAGAGTCGGGTGAAGCAGAAGGGGGACCCACCATTTCCCTCGATATTGAAAATGAATCCGTGGATGATGTCTTTAACTACGTGATTCGTCTCACCGGTCTGCAGGCCAATCGCGTCGGCCAAACCGTATTCGTGGGCAAAGAGCTTCCCGGCGATGCCCAAAATCGCGTGGTCCGGACCCTGCGCCTGAATCAAATGCGCGCTACGGCCAAAACCACCTATTCCACCTCCATCCAAACTGAGGCGCAGACCGGCGGTAACGTTTCTTCAGATAGCGATAGTGGCGCAACCGCCGAAACCGCCATTAACCGATCCACAGTCACGGAAGATCAAATTGAGGGCACCGGCGCGAAGGAAATTCTGGAGTCCTACGGGGCCAACGGAGGGCAGGGGGGATCGACTCTGCTAACGGGTCTGGAAGCGGTCGCCGATTCTCGCACCAACTCCATTACCCTCATTGGGACACCGCGCAAGGTTGAAATTGCCAGCCAGCTCCTGACTCAGCTTGACGTCCGCAAGCGGCAGGTAGCGGTCAATGTCAAGTTTGTGGATGTGAACCTGCTCAATGGAAAACTCTCTAACGCAGACCTGCAATTTAGGGCCAATGATAACTTAGGCATTGGCGTGCTCAATAATGGTGCGGGCCGCGCCTTTGGAGCCATTTTTGGAAGTGGCGCTGCGGTACTCTCCCCCGCGAATGTGGTCACCACCCTCACCGACACCTTCATCGGCACCATCTTTGCAGAGGTGACTAACAATAACGCCAAAATTCTCACCAACCCCACGTTGATGGTGCAAGAAGGCAGCTCTGCCCAGGTGAATCTCACGGAGCAAATTTTCTCAGGGTTTGAAGTGACTGACACCTCGGATGCTTCAGCCAGCGGCGCGGAAACCCGCTCCCAAACTCGCAAGCCAATCATCCAAAATGCTGGGGTCATCCTCAATGTCACCGTGGATCGCATTGATGACAATGGCTTTGTTTCCTTGAGCCTTTCTCCCGAGGTGAGTTCGCCCTCTGGCCGAAGTTTTGAAGACGGCGGATCAGAGGCCCTTCTGCTCCAGCAGCGACGCTTGGAAACAGGAATGGTGCGCCTACGCGATGGCCAAACCATGGTCTTAACGGGCATTATTCGCGATCAAGACCGAGTGGATATCTCTAAAGTCCCCATTCTTGGCGATATCCCGCTGTTAGGTCGCTTGTTTAGGGATGAAAATAAAACCCGTGAGCGCTCTGAACTGGTGGTCCTCGTGACGCCCCAGATTCTAGATGACTCTGACCAGTCCACCTTTGGCTATCAGTATCGACCCAGCCCCGGCGTCGCTCCGACCCTACGACGCCCCTAAGGCAACCCCTTCCTACCCTGAGGATCTCAGATGGGCACAGCGGCTTCTAGAAAGCCGGTGCCCATTTTTTGGCGATCGCACAAAAAGTCCAGGAAAGGGTTCAGCTGAATCCTTCTCAGCTGATTTTTTTGACAGCAAACGGCCCTCAATTGAATGGTTGTCCCCCCGTGAGCCTGCTAGAAGCGCGCTGAGCCGGGAGCACGAATCAAGTTTTTTAATAAAATCACAGCCAATCATAACGAAGGCTGATTAAAGTACCCTGCAATTTCGGAGCCCTGGGCGCTGATTTCCGGGTAGTCAGATGGAATGGGCTAGCTCATACCAGATCCATAGAGAGGAGGGTCAAGCGCCGGAAGACAGCATGAAGGTCATGGATTCGTAACATAAATATCAATTTTTATTACGTTTGCTAGGTGGTTTAAACCTCTGAACACAAGTTCGTCTGGGATGTTGCATAATTTTCGACTTTGTTCCCCTAGCGGCAAAACAGGCGAAGCGGGTGCGCTTTGACAGGGGGATCGGGGCTTGCTAGGGTAAGTCGAGCTTAGTCGTTTAGATAAGTAAAAATGCTTAAAAAGCTACTCTCCTCCACCGCGATCGCTGCCCTAACCTTCATGCCGACGGCAGCCTTCGCACAAACTGCAACCTATTACAGCGATTACTATCAGGGTCGGCTCACCGCGTCCGGCGAAGTTTTTAACACCTGGGACTACACAGCCGCTCATCCCTACTACGCCTTCGGGACCGTGCTGCGGGTGACCAACCTCAACAATGGTCGGGCTGTCACAGTGCGCGTCAACGATCGCTGCAACTGCTCAATTGACCTGAGCAAGGCTGCGGCTGGTCAAATTGGCCTGATCTCCGCTGGACGGGCACCGGTCGCCATTGATGTGGTGCGCTAGGGGGAGGATGATGGGCTTTCCAGATCCTAGGGATCTGCCCACCTAATCCTGCAAAGACCTTGAATTAAACGCTATACCGTAATGAGATGGGGTGCATACAGAATGGACCCCATTTCTGTTGTGATCCCGTCATCCAACAGGACGCAATCTTCTCGGAGCCAGGAGGATGAAAGAGGGTGTCAACCGCTGAAATTATCGTGATCGGGAGCGGGATTGGAGGACTGTGCTGCGCCGCCCTGCTGGCACACTACGGCTTCGACGTGCTCGTGTGTGAAAGTCATGCGCTGCCTGGAGGGGCCGCCCATGCCTTCCAGCGTCAGGGCTACTGCTTTGACTCCGGTCCCTCCCTTTATTCCGGTCTCTCCTACAGTCCCTCCAGCAATCCGCTGCGGCAAGTCCTCGATGCCATCGGGGAAGATTTGGACTGGGTAAACTACGATGCCTGGGGCTGCTGCTTACCTGAGGGCAACTTTTCAGCCAAGATTGGAGCTGATGCCTTCTGCGAGATTCTGGCAAACCTGCGCGGCAAGGAGGCGGTGCAACAGTGGCGATCGCTGCAGCGGGTGATGCAGCCCCTGGGTGAAGCAGCCATCGCCATTCCCACCGCAGCCTTTCGTGCGAACCCTGGCGTTGTCTTTTCCCTGGGACGCTATGCTCCGGCCTTTTTGCAGTATGCGCGCTACGCCAAGCAGCTCACTGGACCCTTCAGTGAAATTGTGCAACCCCTGGTGCGCGATCGGTTTATTTTGAACTGGCTCGATCTGCTGAGTTTTCTGCTTTCGGGGCTGCCAGCCAGCGGCACCATCGGTGCAGAAATGGCCTTCATGTTCGCCGAATGGTATCGTCCCCAGGTGCAGCTTGATTACCCCAAGGGCGGCAGCGGAGCAATTGTGGCGGCCCTATGCCGAGGAATCACCAAACAGGGCGGATCGATTCGCTACAACAGCCATGTAGAAACCCTGCTGGTGGAAGGGCAACGCGCCGTGGGCGTGCAGTTGCGCGGCGGAGAGCAACTTAGAGCCCGGCGGGCCGTCATTTCCAACGCCTCCATCTGGGATACCCTGCGCCTGATTCCCCCCGAGGCAATTTCCCCAAGGTTTCGCCAACGGCGCCAGGCCACCCCTGTCTCTCCTAGCTTTATGCACCTGCACCTGGGGATTGATGCGGCTAACTTGCCCCCTCACCTGGACTGTCATTACATTGTGGTCAATGACTGGGACAGGGGCGTGAGCGCAGAGCAAAATGTGGTGGCCATTTCCATTCCATCGCTGCTGGACCCAACCCTGGCACCGCCTGGCAAGCACAACATTCATGTTTACACCCCCGCCACCGAGCCCTACGAGCCTTGGCAAGGATTAGAGCGCCCAGTTTATGACCGTCTTAAGGAGCAGCGATCGCAGGTGATGTGGCAAGCTCTGGAACGCATTATTCCCGATATCCGTCAGCGCTGCGAGGTGACCCTAGTGGGCACTCCCCTCACCCACGCCCGATTTTTACGCCGCCACCGCGGCAGCTATGGACCCGCCATCGCTGCTGGGCAAGGCACCTTTCCCGGACCCGCCATGCCCCTGCCGGGGCTCTACTGCTGTGGCGACTCCAACTTCCCAGGGATTGGGGTGCCTGCAGTGGCCGCCAGCGGCATGATTGCCGCCCATACCCTGACCCCCCTGCACAAGCACCTGCATTTGCTCCGGCAGCTGAACAGGGTCGCCTAGTCGGCGCCTGCATCAGGGTTGATTTTTTAGAGAATTTGACCCTTCTAAGGACCCTGAAAAGAAATATAATGCCTATGGGATAGTGTTTCACCGGTTTGAAACTCCCCAGGCGGGTCCCCCCGTTCCGCAGGGACGTCCTGCCGGGGCCATCACCCGCAGTTCACTCACAATGGGATGAATTGTGGGGTTGATCGCATGTCATAATCTTAAAACGCTTTACAACAAGAGAGAGTTGCTATGGATCTGCGCGTACTAATTGTTTTAGCTCCCCTTCTCATTGCAGCCGCCTGGGCCCTGAAAAATATCCTGCCCGCCGCGCTGCAGCAGTTCAGCAAGTATTTAAATAAAGACTAAAAAGACCAGAGCCGAGCTGAGCGCCCCTTTCGTCCGGCAGGGCGGCTTGCGCTAGGCCAGACGACGGTGGGAAGCCGCTTGCCGGAAGATCTGTTGAAGATCTGTTCTGGAAACGGTTGCTCGCAGGATTTAAACCCTTGCGTTTTTAAAACAATCATTGTCTGTCGGGTTGGAATTAGCTTAGTGGCCCATATCGTTAAGCTTTGTATCGCTCACGGGTGTTTTACCTTTATTGAGCTTCCAACCCGTAGTTAAACTAGAGTGCGTGGTGAATTTGGTTGTGGGGTTGAACTGGGCCATTCCCATTCAGCCAAGGTAAAGCCCATTGCACTACACATGCATATTAAAAGGTGACCCAAATATCATGAGTGTTGTCAGTCAAGTTTTGCTTCAGGCAGATGACGAGCTGCGTTATCCCAGCGCTGGGGAATTGAGTAACCTCTCTGAATTCTTTAAAACCGGGGCAATGCGGATGGAAATTGCCACCACCCTGAGCGAAAATGAGAAAAAAATTGTCGACCAGGCCAGTAACCAACTCTGGAAGAAAAGACCCGACTTTATTTCTCCTGGCGGAAACGCTTACGGCAGTCGAGAACGCGCTCAGTGTTTGCGAGACTATGGTTGGTATCTGCGCTTGGTCACCTATGGATTGCTGGCCGGAGACAAGGAACCCATTGAATCTATTGGTCTGATTGGCGCTCGGGAAATGTACAATTCCCTGGGCGTTCCCATGCCTGGCATGGCGGAAGCCATGCGGTGTTTGAAGGATGTCTCTCTGTCTTTGCTAAGCGATGAGGAAGCCGCTGAAATTGCTCCCTACTTTGACTTTCTAATTCAGGGCATGTCCTAGGGACTCGGCGTCTACGGTGAAGGCTAGCGGTGCCCCCTCGCTGCGCAGGGTGGGGAGTCTGGCTACTGTCATATCCTCTGAAACTTGGATTCAGAGGATATGACAAGTTTAATCGGCGCTAGCGACGGCCTTACCTATGGGTCGTGGCGCGGCACCCCGAAGGAGGTTATAACTAACGCGGTGTTTAGGAAGGAGGCGAAGTCACGAGGGGCGCCATGCGGCTGGGAAAAGTTGTTAGATCTAACTCTCACTGCGACTACATCATTCAGCTGGATGATGAAATGGACGTGGTGGATCCGCCCCAAGCCGATGACTATGGCTTTGGATCCTTCGTGAAGCTGGAGACCGAAGATCGCCACTGGGCCGTGGGCCTCATTTATAATTCGCAGCTGTTTAATCCGGCGTTTTTGAATACGGGGCCGAGGCTGGTGAGCAACCCTGACCCGTTTTTTACACCGGACCTGATTCAAGAAACCCATGTGCTGCTGTGGACGGTGCTGATTGGAACCTTGAATACGGCGGGCAAGCAGTCCTATGGCAATCAGGGAATTCCAGCCACGGTGGTTCCTGTAAATACCCCGGTTTGGACAATGGCGGCCAATGAGGTGTACGCCTTTCATCGTAATGAGGATCAGCAGCCGCAATTGTCCTACTATAGCCATCTGCTGCGCTCTGGCGGGTTGTTTGCGTCTCAACTGGTGGAGCAGGTGCTGGAGCAGGTGAGCGATTTATTTGAGGGAAGCGATCGCCGTGCCCTGGAAATTCTGCGTAAGGAGCTGCTCTGGAAACATACGATGGGAATGATGCGCTAAGTGTCCTAAATCATGACCTCATCAAGTCCTTCTGCAGCCAGTGGATCCCAAGATGGCCATATTTTGACCTATCCCGGTGTCCTTCCCCAGGGACGAGCCAAAAAGTTGATCCACGTCAATGGCGTGATGAGTACACCAGACAAGCAGCATCGCGACCTAGAGGCCCTGGCCTGGATGACCGTGGAGGCGCCCCTGGATATCATCGGTGTGCACAATAGCACCCAGGGGTTTCAAAACGACATGCTGGAATGCCTGCTGGGGAAAGCAGAGTTGTTTGGAACCTGGGAAAGTCGACGCACGGAGGCCGTCCAAAAGCGCCTGCGGGCCTATGCCGCTCTGGTTGAACAGCTTTTGGAGATGCAGCCGCTGCCCCTCGATTGCGATATTCTTCAGCAAATCCAGTCCCAGTCTTCGGCCCTAAGCCTGCCCCAGGCTATTGCCAATCAACTGGGGTTTGACTTTAGCCTGTTGAAGCGACTACCGCTACTCAACTCGATGAATCTTGAGGATTTATCTCTCTATCTCTACGGAAATTTTCCGGCGGGTGCGCCCCGCGCCATCCTGCGCCTGGCCTACGAAATCATTCAGGCCATTCGTCAGGGCACTGAGGTGATGGTCATGGCCCATAGTCAGGGGACAATCATTTCCGCTCTGGCCTTTCACATTGTGGAGCAGTTTTTCGGTGGCTATGCCAAGTGGGTTAGCGCTCTCCATTTCATCGGCTATGGACCGGTTATTGTATTTGAAGATTTACCGGTGCCGATGCGATCGCGCGCAATTTTGCTACAGCACCGCGAGGACTTAGTGGCCGAATCCCTCAGCAACTTCCGCAACACGGACCTCCTTAATAACGTCCAAACCCAGCTGCAAAAGCTGTTAGAGAATGCTGACAAGCTGGCCCAAATTATTCGCCGCGATTCTCACCACAGCGCGAGTCACTATCTGGGCTTAACCCCAGAGGCGTCCAGCCAGCAATCTGCCCAACTCTTGCAACAATGGTTAACCCAGCCCTGGAGCAACGCGATGTTTCGGAGCCTTTGCTTTTCCCGCATTGTTCTGGAAACCAAAAATTGATATTTATTGCAAAATCCAGACAACCGTAACGTCCCGATTTAGGCTGAGGTCAGTGATCGTGCGCGGAGAACGGACCCATGCGAAGCCTTTTTTCTTTCAGTATTGAAGCCTTTGACAGCACAGCCTATCGTCGCAGCTTGCGCTGGATCTATGGACTGAGCTTGCTGTTATCCCTGTGGTTCGGGGCCAGCCTGCTGTTGGATGTGATTATCATGCCCACCTTATCCAAGGCCGGCATGATGACCTCCGCGGACTTTATTTCCGCCGGGTTTAATATTTTTCATCAGTTCAACAGCGTTGAACTGGTGGTCGGGGCCTTGATGCTATCGGGGGGCCTGGTGCTGATTCGCCAGGGACAAATCCTGCATCAAGGACGCTTTAGTCTCTATTGTGCTCTGCTTTTCACCATTCCCCTGGTTTACTTTTACTATCTGGTGCCAGAAATGGCCGGCCTGGGACTTGCCGTGGATCTTGCGTCGGAGGGTCAACCAACGGCGATGAATGCCATGCATCTGCTCTACTGGGGCTTAGATCTCCTGAAGATTGCCTGCGTGGTGCTCTATCTGTCTGAGCTGTGGCAGTCCTTCCAGCGATCGCAGCCCGTTTCCCTGCTGTAAGGGACGCCGAGAATGCGATGATCTGCTGCTTGCCTAACCCTTGAGCCTTAGCCGCCAATGTGGGACATGGTTCTGGTGTAGGCCCCCACGGTACCAGACCCGCGATCTTTGTAGTTAATTTCGGGTTTAAGGGCCAGCAGATCCCGCACCTGCTGCTGCAGTTCGCCCCAAGACACCCCGGCCCGCAGGGGCGTTTTTAAATCCAGCTGTCCTGTTTCATTGAGAAGACAGGGGCGTAGCCAGCCATCGGCGGAGAGCCGCATGCGATTGCAGCGATCGCAGAAGCACTCGGACATCTGACTGATGAACCCCAGGGTACCTTGGGCACCCGGAATTTGGAACACATCCGCGGGCCCATTGCCCAGCACCTGTCCCGACTCTAGGCCCCAGCGATCGCGGATGCGCTGCCGCAGTTCCTGGGAGGGAATCCACTGGCGCGCGGTGAAGAGGGTGGCGTTACCAATGGGCATAAATTCAATGAACCGCACATGCCAGTTCCGATCCAGCGTTAACGCGGCAAGATCCAGGACCTCGTGATCATTGAGTCCTGGAATAACCACAACGTTGAGCTTGAGCGGATTGAATCCCGTGGCGTAGGCCTGCTGAATGCCCTCCCAAACCCTGGCCCAAAGCTGTTCCGGTTGCAGCTGGACAATGGCTTGAAAGGTTTGGGGATTTAAGGTGTCCAGGCTAATATTGAGGCGCTTGAGGCCAGCCTGGTGGAGTGCCTGGCAGTATTGAGACAGCAAAAAGCCATTGGTGGTCATCGCCAGATCCTGCACCTGGGGCAGGTGAGCAATCCGATCCACGATCTCCACCACATCGGGCCGCAGGAGCGGTTCACCCCCAGTCAGCCGGAATCGTCTAAAGCCCACGGGAATGAGCACCTGCTCCAGTAAGCTTTGAATCTCCTGGGCCGTGAGCCACTCGCCCTGACTCAAGCTCTGGAGCCATTCTCCGTCAGGCATGCAGTATTGACAGCGGAAGTTGCAGCGATCAATCAAGCTGATGCGAAGGTAGTCAACAGGCTGCATGGCGACGGACCGATAGAGGGGGCAAAAAAATAGACCGTAGGACAGGATCGTCTCAAAGATCCACCTACAGTCTATTCAAATTACAATGCTTGATCAGGGGATCTGCGCCTGGCTGCAGGGGAAAACGGTCCTGCGCTGGCGATTTCCACCGCATCTGCCATAAGCGATCACGTCTAGTAAAGCGCTTCCTCTTGGTGAGTTTCAATGGTGCAGTCGGAGGTGGGATAAGCAACGCAAGTTAAAACAAACCCGGCTTCGATTTGATCATCATCCAGGAAGGACTGATCGGATTGGTCAACAGTACCGGATGTAACCTTTCCTGCACAGGTGGAACAAGCACCCGCACGACAAGAGAACGGCAGATCAATCCCTTGATCCTCTGCGACGTCAAGAATGTACTCGTCCTCAGGACACTCAATAGTCGTGTTTAAACCCTCTGCTTCGTTGATGAGTGTGACCTTGTAAGTTGCCATTCGATATTCCTCTCAATTAATGGAAACGGCTATGCACATTTTTGATACTACGGGAAAAACTCAGATTTGTGCGTTCTTTGGGTTGATTTACTGTACGGGATTTGTAATAAGTTTTTGCGATTTCCCCTGAGATTACTTATCACAACCGCACGCAGGGATTCTAGAGGGTGGCATGTCCCATTAAAACTGGATAAAAAAGACTAAAACCAAGCTTAATAAGTATAAATGCGCATTAATTTCTCCTAGGTCAAGATTGTTCCAGATTTTCAGGACTCAATCTAGCTAGAATTTCGGTCCATGCTTCTTAACAGGCAATAAACCTGCGTTTTACGGATAAGTTTTTCTGATTTTTTGGCGCCCTCGTCATTATGGTGCCCCCCTGGCTTAGACGGCGGGGCTAGGGGGCGCTCAAGTCCAGATTCTTGGTAGGTTGTTAATCAAGATCGAGGCGATCGCGCCTTCATGTTGGCTTCATTGTTTGAGTACTCACCATGTCCCAAGTTCCTGTTGCAGGGTCAACTCCCCCATCGCCAAGACTGGGGAAAAATCCAGCGCATGTTCAGCATCGTAAGGCGGTGGATCGAGAGGCGCTGACGCCGATGATGCGTCACTATGTGGACATTAAGGACGAATATCCCCAAAACCTTCTGCTTTATCGGGTTGGCGATTTCTATGAAACATTTTTTGAGGATGCCTGCACGATTGCGAAGGCCCTAGAGCTGGTACTCACCAGCAAAGAGTGTGGCAAAAGCGTGGGGCGAGCCACCATGGCGGGCATTCCGCACCATGCCCTAGAGCGTTACTGTCGTCAGCTCGTGGAAAAGGGCTATTCCGTGGCCATCTGCGACCAGGTGGAGGATCCAGCCCTGGCCAAGGGACTGGTAAGGCGAGAGGTGACCCGGGTGATTACGCCCGGTACAGTGCTGGAGGAAGGACTCCTGCAGGCTCGCCAAAATAATTTCCTGGCGGCCTTTGTGATCGTGGGTAAGCATTGGGGACTGGCCTATGCGGATATTTCGACAGGAGAGTTTTTAGCGACCCAGGGCAGCGATTGCGAGGGGCTGTTTCAGGAGCTGCTGCGGCTACAGCCCTCCGAGGTGATTTTCCCGACCGATGCTCCGGATTTACAGCAGATGCTCCGGCCCGGAGAGCAATGCGATCGCCTTCCGCCAGGGGCACCGCCGCAGTTCTGCTATACCCTGCGATCCCAGGGATCCTTTGTGCTGGCTGAGGCCCGCCAGCGTCTCCTGCAAACCTTCAGGGTGCGATCCCTGGAGGGATTGGGCTGTGAAAGTTTGCCCCTGGCAGTACGAGCAGCAGGAGGGCTCTTGGCCTATCTGGAGTCCACCCAAAAAGAAATTCAGGTGCCGCTGCAACTGCTGCGATCCTATAGCCTGAGCGAGTTTCTGATTGTGGATCACCAAACCCGCCGCAATCTTGAGCTGACCCAAACGACGCGCGACGGCACCTATCACGGGTCCCTGCTGTGGGCCTTAGACCGCACCCGCACCGCCATGGGCGGCCGACTCCTGCGCCAGTGGCTCATGCAGCCGTTATTAAATCTAGAGGAGATTTCAGCTCGACAGGATACCATTGCCGAACTGATGGCAGGGCCGCTGCTGCGGCAAGATTTGCAAACCCTGCTGCAGAATATCTATGACCTGGAGCGGCTGGCTGGGCGGGCCGGATCTGGGACGGCCAATGCCCGCGATCTGGTGGCCCTGGCAGATTCCCTGGAGCGCCTGCAGGATTTGGCCCACCGGGTGGCAGATTGCAGTACCGCTTTCTTAACCGAGATCCAGCAAGTGCCCCCCACTCTAGAAGCCCTGGCGCAGCGACTGCTGGATCATTTGGTGGAGAATCCCCCCTTGAGCCTGACGGAGGGGAATTTAATTCAGTCGGGTGTCCATACTGGTCTGGATCAGCTGCGGGCACAAGTGGACGCCGATCAACAGTGGATTGCAAACCTGGAGCGAGAAGAGCGCGATCGCACCGGAATTTCCACGCTAAAGGTGGGATTTAACAAGGCCTTCGGCTATTTCCTGGCGGTGTCGCGGGCCAAGGCGGACCAGGTTCCCGCCGCCTATATTCGCAAGCAGACCCTAACCAATGAAGAGCGCTACATTACGCCAGAGCTGAAGGAGCGAGAGGCCCGCATTTTTAATGCCCAGGCCGAGCTGTTTGAGCTGGAGTATCAGATTTTTGTGGATTTGCGCGCCGAGGTAGGGGAATACGCCCAGCTGATTCGCTGCGTGGCGCAGCGGATTGCGGCTGTGGACGTGCTGGCGGGGTTGACCGAAGTGGCGCTTTACCAAAATTACTGTCGTCCCGTCCTGGAGGACCATCGGCACCTGGCCATTGAGGCAGGCCGACATCCCGTGGTGGAGCAATCGCTTCCCTCCGGCTTTTTTGTGCCCAATGGGACAGCCCTGGGCCATAGCGTTGAGGGCGGGGCGGACCTGATGATTTTGACCGGTCCCAATGCCAGCGGAAAAAGCTGCTATCTGCGCCAGGTGGGCCTGATTCAGCTCATGGCGCAGATGGGCAGCTTTGTCCCTGCGGCGGCTGCCCATCTGGGCCTCTGCGATCGCATTTTTACACGTGTGGGAGCCGTGGATGATCTGGCCACCGGTCAGTCAACCTTTATGGTGGAGATGAACGAGACCGCCAATATCTTGAACCACGCCACCGCGCGATCGCTGGTGCTCCTTGACGAGATTGGTCGAGGCACGGCCACCTTTGACGGGCTTTCGATTGCCTGGTCCGTGGCGGAATACCTGGCCCATCAGGTTAAGGCGCGAACCATTTTTGCCACCCATTACCACGAACTCAATGAGTTAGCAGCCCTGCTGCCCAACGTGGCCAACTATCAGGTCACGGTGAAAGCCATGCCCGATCAAATTATTTTTCTGCATCAAGTTGCCCCCGGAGGAGCCAGTCGATCCTACGGCATTGAAGCAGGACGCCTAGCCGGATTGCCCCCCCAGGTGATTCAACGTGCCAGGCAGGTGCTGCGCCAAATCGAGAAACACAGCAAAATTGCCGTAGGGTTGCGTAAAGGACATAGCCAGGAGCCCCCTCCCGTATCAGGCGAGGCTGAACAGTTCGAACTACCGTTTTAAATCAGGTTTAAATCAGGTTCAATCCGGCCACTGTGAGGGCAGGCTTTTAAGGGTGCTCTTCAAGCTCTCCATGCATCCGGGGAAGACCTCCTGGGAGAAGCTGCCGCCTCCACCAATGCAACGGTATCAGAGGTAGCCGCGCTGCGTGCTGATCGGCCTAAAAGAGTAAGAGTCCCTTCGGCATCCGTACAGTCCTACCCTAAAAACAGCAGATTAGGACGTAGACTTACGAATTTGCGCCTTAACCTTTCGGGATAAGTTGCCATTTCGAGGACCTGTATGAGCTATACGGGGGGATCGATAGCTCATACGAGGTAAAAGTATAGCTAAATTTCGCAAAAAATAAAGGTCTTTCCGAAATAAGTTTCTGCTGAGTCCTGATTAAGAGCCTATACCGATGATCTCAGCGATTGCATCCATTTGAGCTGGAACGCCTTGGTGGAAGGATTGACCGTCTTGCTCCATGGCCGTGCCTGGATCCTTGAGCCCATTTCCCGTCAAGACGCAGACCACCGTGGCATTGGCTGGCACGCGGTCCTTCACCTTGAGTAACCCGGCCACGGAGGCCGCGCTCGCAGGCTCACAGAAAATGCCCTCCTGAGCCGCCAGCATGCGGTATGCAGCCAAAATCTCGGCGTCGGTGACGGCATTAAACTCCCCCTGGCTTTCCTCACGCACCTGCAGGGCTAGGGCTTCGTTCGCAGGGTTGCCGATGCGAATGGCCGTGGCCAGGGTCTCCGGTTCATAGACCCTGGTCCCCAGCACCAGCGGTGCTGCCCCTGCAGCTTGAAATCCCATCATTTTGGGTAAATGGCTGGCCCGGTTTTCCTGAAAATAGGCCTTAAAGCCGCGCCAATAGGCCGTGATATTGCCCGCATTGCCCACGGGAATGCAAAGCCAGTCTGGGGCATCTCCTAAAACATCCACGACCTCGAAGGCCGCTGTTTTTTGGCCTTCGAGGCGATAGGGATTGAGAGAATTAACCAGGGTAATTGGGTAGGTTTCGGACATCGCCCGCACAATTTCCAGGGCCTGATCGAAGTTGCCCTGAATCGCCACAACTTTGGCCCCGTACAGCAGCGCCTGAGCCAGCTTGCCCATGGCCACGTAGCCATCTGGGATTAAGACGACGGGCTTCAGTCCGCCCCGCTGGGCATAGGCTGCGGCTGCCGCCGAAGTATTGCCGGTGCTGGCGCAAATGACAGCTGCTGATCCGGCCTCCTTGGCCTTGGAAATAGCCATGGTCATGCCGCGATCCTTAAAGCTGCCCGTGGGATTTAAGCCATCGTACTTCACAAAGACCTTGACATTTTTGCCGATTTCCGAGGCGATGGCGGGAACAGAAATCAAGGGGGTATTCCCCTCGTGGAGCGTCACCACAGGGGTTTGGTCCGAGACCGGCAGGTAGGCGCGGTAGGCCTCAATCAACCCAGGCCAACCGTTGGCCCGCTGGGTGGGCATTGATAAACTGTCAATCACGATGGAAACGGCTCTGCAAACTCGATGAAAAATATTGGGGGACCTTGCCAGAACCCAAAGGCCTCAGGTTCTAAGTGGATGCTCCAGTCTCTATAGTTTACCCTGACCGCGCTCTGTCCCTGCGGCGGTTCTAGATCGGCGGGGCAGACCCATCAGAATTCCCTATCCAATCTAAAAATTGACACAGGAACCATAATCTGATTAAGAGACTGGCGCTACTATACTGAACTTCATAGAACCTGTTGTTTATCAATTGTGTAATGAGTATCCAAGTTGAGTCTTCTAGAGCGCAAGCGGCGGTGACCCATCCCCAGGATCAGCCCGATGATCGCCAGGTTACCGCAGCAAAGCTGCCCTATTCCAGCCATCAAAGGGCAGCCTACCTCTCTTTGGAGTCCCAAATTGATCACCTGCTCGCGCAAATCCGCACAGAGACCCAGTCTCTTTAGGAATCAACCTGGGTTTTCCGTCCTTTTCTCAACGCGATTTAAAAATTTCCCAAGGCTTTGACGACGGCCTCCATGACGCCTGGAGGGCGGTCAGGGTCGAAGGTTCCTTAAGATCACTCTATTGAGATCACCCCTTAAGATCATCCCTGGATTGATGAGGTCTTCTGATTGATGCGGCGCAGCTTGGACTCTGGCAGGCTCGCCTTGCGGTCCTTCCCCATTAATCCTTCCGGAAGACTCGTGTGCCCTGGCTCTCCTGTGGAGCGGGGCCTCTTTTTTGTATCGAGGGTCGAGGATTTTAGGGTCGAGGAGCAATGATTTAGGATTGAGTTACGGAGTACCGGCTGCGGCTGCAAGGTAGGCGTTCGTTTTGATGGGGTTCTAAGAAAACACATGCTTGGATTATCCAAACTGGGCAAGCGAAACCGTTCTCGTCCTCGGACGCTCTATGAGGTCTGTCCGGTCTGTCGCCACGGCCATTTAAACGCGATGGCCTTGATGGAAACCGTAAGCTGTAGCTTCTGCCATCATATTTTTTCCCTGGAAGTCCCGCCGCCGCCCGTGCAGCGTCCCACCCTCAGTATCGAGGATTTTCCCCAATCACTTCGCTGGCAGTGGACGGGGGACAACTGGCGATCGCTGCCGCAGGTGGAGATGCCACTCACCCTTTGGCTGTGGGCTGTGGCCTTGGCCATTATGATCTTGCCGCCTACGCTTCTGGGCTTGGCGATGGCCATTGTTCCCGTGGCTGCTTACAGCCGCGGGGCCTGGATTCCCCCCTTTTGGATGGTGGCCACCCTCATTGGCCACGGCTGGATTGGGCTGTGGCTGTTGGCGGAGCATTACCAATGGCCCTGGTATACGCGCCTGCAAATTTTCTGGCAGCGCCACGGTTTACTGCGGTGAAACTGGGGACACCCCCAGCGCAGGTCAGCGCAATCCTACTTCGCCTCCATCCAGTTTTGGCCCGTATGCATCTCAACCACCAGGGGAACCTGCAGGGGCATTGCCTGCTCCAGGGTGGAGCGGATGAGCGGGAGAAGGGTGTCCTGGTGATCAGGGTCAAGCTCAAAAATTAGTTCGTCGTGGACCTGGATAAGCAAATGCGCAAGGTCTGGATTGATCTGCGGGTGCAGGGTCACCATGGCCTTTTTAATTAAATCAGCACTCGATCCCTGAATAGGCGCATTGGCGGCGGCTCGAAGCTGGGCGCGGTCATAATTACTCATCTTCAGGCTGCTGAGATCTAGGCTGAGCAGATCTTCCAGGGGCAAGTGTCTAAGATCTTTCAGGGCGCGGCTGTCAAACTCAAAGTAGCGACGGCGACCCAGCAAGGTTTCCACGTAGCCCTGGCTCACGGCCTGGGCTTCCATGCGCTTGAGATATTGAAAAATGCCCGGATATCTGGCGTAAAATCGCTCAATAAATCCCTGGGCTTCGCGATAGCTCACATCGGCTTCGCGAGCAAACCGCCGTGCGCCCATGCCGTAAATCACTCCAAAGTTGATAATCTTCCCGATCCGCCGCTGGTCGGGGGTGATCGCTTCGGTGTCTAGCAGCAGTTGGGCGGTCAGTTGGTGAATATCCTTCCCCGTTTGAAAGGCTTCAATCAGTCGCGGCTCCTGGCTCAGATGGGCCAGCAGCCGCAGTTCAATCTGAGAATAGTCAGCGGAGGCCAGGATCCAGCCATCTTGGGGAATGAAGGCAGCCCGAATTTGGCGGCTAAACTCGGTGCGAATGGGAATATTTTGCAGGTTTGGGTTCGAGGAGGACAGCCGTCCGGTGGCGGTGACGGCCTGATTAAAGTCGGTGTGAACTCGCTGGGTATCGGGACGAATCAGCGCGGGCAGGGCATCCACGTAGGTGGATTTAAGTTTAGCCAGGGTGCGGTATTCCAGCAGTAGATCAATCATTGGATGATCGCCCCGCAATTTTTCAAGGGTGGCCGCATCGGTGGAATAGCCCAGCTTGGTTTTGCGGGATTTTTTGGAATCCAGGCCGAGGGTGTCAAACAGCAGGGTGCTCAGCTGTTTAGGCGATCCCAGATTGAAGGAGACTCCAGCGGCGGTGTGGGCTTGGGTTTCAATGCGTTCCAGGTCCGCTTCGATCTGTTGCGACAGGTGAACCAGATAGTCCCGGTCAATGCGGATTCCCCAGGTTTCCATGTCTGCCAGAACAGGCTCCAGGGGAAGTTCGACTTCTGCAAACAGCGATCGCAAGGCCGGGATTTGATCCAGTTCAGCCCTAAGGGCTGGAACCAAACCGTAGGTGGCATAGGCATCCAGGGCGCAATATTGTGCTCCAGCGGCAATGGATAAATCCGCAAGGGTTTGGCCCTTGGGCACCGTTTCGGCATATTTTTGCGCCCTTAGCCCCAAATAGCGGGAGGACAAATCCGAGAGATTATGAGGCTGCTCAGGATTGATCACATAGCTGGCCAACAGAGTGTCGAATACGATGCCTCGAAGCTGAATTCCCTGGAATTTCAGAACTTGACGGTCGTATTTGGCATTTTGAAACACCTTGGGATATTGGGCGTCGCTCAAAATTGGATCCAGGGCGCTCAGAACCGTATCCAGGGCCAGCTGCGATCCTGACTGATGGCCCACGGGGATGTAGGCAACGGCCTCGGGAGATGCGTCCCAGCAGCAGCCAATCCCCACCAGGGCGGCATCTCGCGGCGAGAGGGAGGTGGTTTCGGTATCCCAGGCCACGGGGCGAGTCGGATCGCGCTGCTCCTGGAGGATCTTCACCAGATGCGTCAATTGGTCTTCAGTTTGCACAAGCAGAGGCTGAAGCGTGTCCTGCTGCGCTGCCTCCGTGTCGGCGGCAGTGAAAAACCAGTCCTCCTCCGGATCGCTATTGTCTGGGCTAGCGAGGGACTGATCTAGAGTATGGATCTGATCTAGCAAGGACTGGAATTCAAGCTTGTGGAGCAGGGGCACTAAGGTCTCCCGATTGATGCCGCAGAGGGCAAAATCCTCCAGGGCGGCTGGGATGGGAACATCGAGGTGAATCTGGGCGAGAAACTGTGAATGCAGGGCGGCCTCCTGGCCGGCGATCAGCTTTTTTTGTAGGGATCCCTTGATGTGATCGAGGGATTGATAAATGCCCGCCAGGGTATCGAACTGCGCCAGCAGCTGAACGGCGGTTTTATGCCCCACGCCCTTAATACCGGGGATATTGTCAGAGCTATCTCCGCAAAGGGCTTTGTAGTCTACTATCTGGTCTGGCCGCACCCCGATCTTTGCCTCCACTTCCACCGGTCCCATCTCATGGGCCACAGCCTTGCGACTGGGGCGTCCGTAAGCACTGCTTAGGTAGAGAACCGTGACGAGCCCCTCTTGATCCACCAGCTGAAACAAATCGCGATCGCCGCTGAGGATTTTGACCTGCCAGTGCTGCTGTTGGGCACGACGGGTCAGGGTTCCAATCACGTCATCGGCCTCGTACCCTGGGACAATGACGGTTTTTAAATTGAGGGCCGCTAAGATATCCTGCAGGTTCTCCAGATCTGGAATGAAGTCCTCGGGCGTCTCGGCCCGGCCCGCTTTGTAATCGGGATCGGCCTCATGGCGATAGGTGGGGCCTCCTAGATCGAAGGCGATCGCTAAGTAGTCCGGCTGGGTTTGCTCCACCGCCTCTAGGAAGCTCTTAAGAAATCCGTAGCTAACGCTGGTGGGAATGCCAGTGGAGGTACGCAGCCCGCCCTCTTGCCCCTTGGCAAAGGCATAGTAGGACCGGAATGCCAGGGAGTGGCCATCCACTAACAGCAAGGTGGGGCTGGCCCCAGAGGGATCAAGTTTGGCAGAGGGAACAGATTTGACAGAGTGCATGCAACGGCGTTTAGAGTCTACAAACCTCTGTCCTGGAATCCAGCAGAGGGTTTACAAGGGGGGAAAGGATTTATAGCGACTGAGGTCGGGAAGGTTCCCCATCAGGATAAATCCCTGGTGTTCAATCCAGGCGTGGGCCTCCAGCGCGCCCTCGGCTGATTTTGCCACGCCAATTTTAAATTCGCAGGCGCAGCCTTGCCGCTCCAGTAAGGTTTGCGTGACGAGCGCCTTCGCCAAACATTTTGCTCCCCCCGGCATTAGCCTGGCGCTTTTTTCCACAGCCCAGATAATGCGACGAATGGTTACCGGAGTCGCGGCCGGATTAGGGGGAGTCGATCGCCTCAGGAGCCACAGGCCACTGAGTTTTTCCAGCAGCGCCCGCAGGGTTTGAAAGGATAACAGGGCTAACCCCAGGCGTGTGATCAGCAGGAGCAGGAACGTCTGAAGGAGCAAAACAGCGCGCTGGAGTCGATCGAGCATGACGACAGGGACCTTAGGGAGCGTCTTCTGGGCCGGGAGGACGGACTTCTACCAGTTTGGCGGCCAGTAGATCCTTGAGGAGATCTTGCACGTCCGCCTCGCAATCTGCAGTGGAAATGTCGTACTCTTGCATCACCGCCTGGCAAATTTCAGCAATGGTTTTGGGAGACTGGATTGCTTGCCAGATATAAGCTCCCACCTCATTGAGTCCGTAGTAAAGCCCCGTCTGTAAGTTTAAAATAACCGACTCCCCCGCTAATTCGGAGGAAACCTGATTAGGGGCTGCAACGACTTTACTCTCTGGAGTCAGAACGGTCATGATATTTTTTGGGGCAGTAAATGAAGTAGAGATTGATCTGACCGAATTTAGCCTTGGTCTTGGCCTTGGTTTTGATCTTGGTCTGGGTGTGGATAGGAAATCCAGGTTTTCCATCCCTTCCCAGGGGAGATGGCTGCGGCTAACCTTGTCCCCCTATCTGGCCCAGCGGGTGTTGACCCAGGTGAGCGCCAACAGGGTTCCGGCAATGACTGCACCCACGTTCCACTTGAAGGACTGCTTTACCAGGGTGCGATGCTGATTTCTTAGGTCGCGATCGCTGTCCGCAATGAGCAGCTGTTCTTGATTTTGCAGCACCGCTAACAACTCCTGTCGCGTGTTGGATAGATCCTCTGGGGAAGCGGTAGTCGGAGGTTCCGGACTATTGCGCAGGATCCTTGAGAGTCGCTGGAGTTCTGTGGCGCTATCGGCCTGCTCCACCTGATTTTGCACCTGCTGAATCTGCGACAGCCGCTGACTGAGTTCCAAATTGGCAGTCTGCTCATTGGCCTGATCAATGCGAATGGTGTTAAAAATGCCGGGGGGAACCAAGAGGAAAAAGATAATGGACAGAAATAGCGTTGCCCAGGATAGCGATCGCACCACCATCCTTTCGAGGGGCGCACGCGGGTTATTTTCGCCAATAAAAATTAGAACCAACCCCAGAAACAACACGGGGAGGCGCTCCACACATTGACCAAAGGTTTGAAATTCCCAGGTGGGATTCATCAGCCGCGGCGGGATCAGCAGCACGAACACGTCCATGAGAACCAGCAGCAGAATTCCATACCCAATGGTGTGCAGCAGCCCCATCGAACGAAATTGGCCCAGGCTAAACTGCCGAATCTGCTCATCAATGGGATTACGATTCGTTCGCGAGGGATCGGGAGAACTCATCAGGTTGCTGGGGCGCCATAAAAATCTCAGACTAAGATACTACTTTTTGGGAGAATTCACCCGGAAGGATAGCCAGCACAGACCACTGAACACCCCGACGGCGAGCAACACAAAGACAAAGGCTCCCTCCTGACTGTGCCAGTAGTCAAAGGCCTGGGGGTTATTGGCCGCGCTGAGAAACGCCAGCAGAGCCACCCGCACACCATTGATTAAAAATCCCAGGCTGACTGCCAGCAGCGGCAGGATCAGTCGCTGTTTCCCCCGTCTGGGAAACAGCATGAGGAAGACCACGGAAACCCCAAACATATAGAGCATCAAATTCAATCCCGAGCATTCCGGCACCACCTTGACGCCCCCGCTGGGGAATAGGCTAATGTATGTTCCCTGGCGCAGAACGGGAAATCCTGAGTACCAGAGCATCCAGCTCGATAGGCGGGCCGTCAGGGGCGAAATGTCCCAGCTTTTAAGGGAAATCAGCTGGGGAAACCCAAGGAAAAACAGACCAATTAGTTCCTGTCGATACTGACCAAGGTAACGAAAGCCAGAGGCCATCAGCCCCAGCCCCAGCAGGGCCACAAAGGGATAAAATCCTAAAATGCGGCCGCCCGGCACAGCGATGGATCGAGCGACTAGGGCCACAAGCAGTCCTGCCCCGCACCCCAAGGAAAGCCAGTTCGATCCAAACTTGAGCCCTGCCTGGCGCTCACTGAGTAAGGTGAACACCGCAATCCAGAACAGAAGGCTAATGGAAAGGTGGCCATAGCTTTTGCGTTGTAAATCCAGAGCCAGGTGGATAAACAGTAATCCCCCCGCTAGGCCAACAAGCCAAACCCAGGGAATGCGGATGGACTGATCTTGGACCGTCATCATTTACTGGAATAGCTTGTGCTTGATCAGCAGCAGCAGGAAGGGGGCATCATTAATCAGATAACGCCGCCAAAGCTGCTGCGGATGCTGAAGCAGCCGAAACAGCCATTCGACTCCCATGTCGCTCACGACCTCAGGGGGGCGGGCCTCTAGGCCCGCTTCCACCAAGACCGCTTCGCCCAGGGCTAAAATCAGTTTGACTTGGGGGAGTCGGTCACGATAGCGGTACACCCATTTTTCCTGCACGGGAGATCGAATTCCCAACACCAGGACATTGGCTTGGGATCGATTGATATGATGCACGATGGCCTGACATTCAACTTCGTTGCAGTCAAAGTAGCTAGAGGGTTGGTAGGTGTCAATGACGAAGGGCCGCCCGGCTTGGCGATTGACTTTGGCCTGGATCAAAGGAGCAGACTCTCCTTCGCTGAGGATAAAAAGGGAATAGTCCGGATTGTTTTGGTGATAAGTGCAAAATAAAGGCAGCAGCTCGGCAGCCGTGATTTTTTCCTGTAGGGGCTCTCCGAGAAATTGGGAGGCAAAATAGAGAACCTGACTGTTGCAAATCTTGTAATCCGCAATTGTGTAAGCTTTGCGATAGTCCGAGTCTCGGCGAATGTTCATTAAGTGATTGACGTTGGGCGCAAAGACAATCCCCTCATGCAGCTGCTCGATAAACTCCGTTTTTGACCAGTTATCTAGAGCCAGTCCTAAAACATCCACCTTAGAGGCCAAACTAATTTGCTGACTGGGGCGTTTAAACTGATAGCCTTGCCCCGAATCAAATTGATGGTGATGGCTCCAGCGCGCCCCAATGGCCTCATCCAGGGACTTGGCCACCGCGATTTGTCCCATCTGGTTGCTGGCATCTGCAATGGAGCGGAGCAGGTGCAGCCGATCTTTCTGGCTCAGGTGCTGAGATAAAAGTCGACCGTTCAGCTTCACTTGATCCACCTCCAGGCGCTCCCACTGCATGTAGGTGAGATAGTCGTTGGCGAAATTATCTAAAACAACGGCGCAGCCAATCTCCCGGAGATCCCGGACAAAGTGGATAGTGTGGGATAGATTTCGGGCCGCGTGGGGTTCTGCGATCTCAAACTGAACAGACGCGGGATCGATGTTAGCCTGCTGAAGCTCATCAAAAATAAACTGACTAAACCCGGCGTGCCCCACTGACTCTGCGGACAGATTAATTGAAAGCCGAACCCTGGGCATAGCAGCGAGCTGGCGACAGGCCATGCGAATGACCAGCTTATCGAGGCTGAGCCTGAGATTGGCCTGGGTAACCCAGGGCATGAAGTCCCTGGGACGGAACAGTTTTCCCTTGGAGTCGCGCCAGCGCAGCAGCACCTCATTATGCTGAACGGTGCCATCGCTAAAATTATAAACAGGCTGAAACCACAGCTCGAATCCTTCAACTCGGATGTCTCTCGGAACAATAGATGCGTCAACAAATTGCATGGGGGGGGATCACTGCTGCGACGGCTTGAGAGCAACATCCTGACCAGAACGTGTCAGTCTCTACTAAGTACAGCACAATACTCCTTAGGACAAGCCACTGACTATCCTCCCCCCGATTGATTATTCGAGCCCGATGCTGCGCTCAAATTCCGAGAACTGTCAGCTGAGTTAGGAGTTGCTGTCCACCTAATACGCTGCATTCTAGGTTAGATTGCCCGGAGATAGCCTACGTAATTCTACGGATTTTTTTGGACAAAAGAATAATGCTCCCTATCTTAACTTAAGGATCGGCAGGATCAAGCATGGGGGTCAAAGAGTTTGATCGTTTTTGAGCCCGCTCAAGGAGAGGCGGTTAAGGGTCAACGAAAGGCCTTTAATATGCTTTGGCCCAGGGGCCTCTACTCACCCGCAGCCTAGGGGGTAGATCTTGCGGGTCTGCTGCTTCCTGTGGCATACTGACCGACGTGAGGACGCATAGCTCAGTTGGTTAGAGCACTACGTTGACATCGTAGGGGTCTCCCGTTCGAGTCGGGATGTGTCCATTGAGAGTTCAAGTATGCAAGACCCATCTTACAGGGGGAACCCTATGACAAGGGGGAACTTATGGCTGTAGGAGTGGTCTGGGTCTTAGGGATTGCGAGGCTTTACCCTAAAGGCTGACGCCGCCGACCCCGAAGACTCGATTCCGAATAGACGTTGAGTGTTGGGAAAATCTGGGCATCCTAGCTTCGTCCATGGCAGAGCTGCTGTCCTGGAGCGGGGCAACCCCGATGTTACAAAGCTTCGCGTTTCCGGCTTGACAGAAGACCGGAAGATGTTTATAAGAGTCTCCATGCTTGTTGTTTCTGCGGTAGCAATAAGCATCCAGTCTGTTCCTTATTTGAAATGAAATCTGTGGGTGAGGACCTATGGCCATTCTGAATCGCAAGCGGATTGTTTCGACTGTTCTGGGTTTGGGTGCCCTGGCCCTTGCGGCTTCACCCTTGACCAACAAAGTTGTGGCGCCCCAAGCCCAGGCGGCCTCTCCCAGCGGAGATGTCTGGCTTCATGGGTCCTTCCCGGTGGAAAATTTTCAAGGTTATACTTCGCCCTTTGGCTACCGAATTTCGCCGACGGGGGGATATTCCACCGAGTTTCACAGTGGTCTGGACTTTGCTGCGCCTTCGGGCAGCTATATTCGAAATTGGTGGAACGGTCGCGTCATCTCCGTTTCTGACAATACAGCCTGTGGAACTTCCGTGCGCGTTCAATCAGGTTCCTGGATTCATGTTTACTGTCACATGCAGGGCTATGTGGAGAGCGGTGCCTCGGGACCTGTGATGGTGGATCGCGCCGGTGGGGTTCGCATCGCTGAAGGACAGCAGGTAACGGCGGGACAGCGCATTGGCCGGGTTGGAATGACGGGTAGAACCACCGGTCCCCACCTGCATTGGACCTTGAAGTACCAGGGTAAGTTTGTGGATCCGGCGACCGTTCTAAGAACTATGTACGCGGCTCAGGGACAGGCCAGCCAAATTTCCAGCCGTCCCCAATAAGGAACAGCCTGCAGGCGCTAGGGCCGAAATGATGCCCGATTCGGGGGAGCGGACAGCGCCTATTCCCAAGAACTTAAGAAAATGTCACAATAAGTAAACAAGCTTATTGTTAGATCTCTGGTCCCATGGCTTCCCTCGACACGATGCTGCTCATTGACGGATATAACATCATTGGAGCTTGGCCAAAGTTGGAGGCCACGAAGGCCAAATTGGGGTTAGCGGAGGCGCGTCAGGGTCTGACGGAAGCGATCGCCAGCTACGTTGCCTTTCAGGGCTACCGCACCCGCATCGTGTTTGATGCTCATTATCAGCAGCAGGCAGCCCACTGTGAGCAGATCACCGCTGAGCTAGAGCTGTATTTTACCGACGCCGGTCAAACTGCCGATAGCCACATCGAATGGGTTTGCGCCCAGGCACGCCACACCATCACTCCCTATAAGCGCATTATTGTGGCCACTTCCGACCGGGACCACCGGTTGACGGTGACAGGCTACGGGGCAGAGTGGATGTCGGCCCAGCAGCTGATCCAGCGAGTGGCGTTGTCCACGCACCGCATCCGCGATCGCGCCCAGCAGGCCAAGGGGCGATCGCGCCGCACCCTAGCCGCAACAATAGACCCCGTGGTTCAGCAAAAGCTCAATCAGCTGCGCTTTGGATATCCTCCCTAGGGAAACCTGAGGAGGCTTGGGATCGCGCTGCGTTTGCCTCAGGGGTAATCAACATGGCATCGCCAAAGGAGTAAAATCGATAGCGCTCTTGAATGGCGACTTGGTAAAGATCCAGCAGTCGCTGACGCCCAATGAGGGCGCTCACCAGCATCAGGAGGCTAGATCGGGGCAAGTGAAAGTTAGTAATTAACCCATCGACCCATCGCCAGCGATAGCCAGGATAGATAAACAGATGACTTCTACCTTCGTAGGCTTGGGGCTCGGGCGGCAGGGACTCTAGGGCGCGGACAGTGGTGGTGCCCACAGCAATAATCCGCCCCCCTTGCTCTCTGGTGCGTATCATCGCCTCCACGGTGTCCTGGGGCACCTGCAGCCATTCGCTGTGCATGGCGTGCTGGGTAATGTCTTCCACCTCCACTGGGCGAAAGGTGCCAATCCCCACATGCAGGGTTACAAACCGATGATGAATCCCTTGCTGCTCAAGGCTGTGCAACAGGTCGGGCGTAAAGTGCAGTCCGGCGGTGGGAGCTGCCACAGATCCTGGGTTTTGGGCATAAACCGTCTGATATTGTTCGGGGCTCGCTTGGGACTGGGTAATGTAGGGCGGCAAGGGGAGGGTGCCAAGTTGATGAATTTGATCCATCAGGGAGCAAGCCGAGCTGCCATGAAACGCTAAGATGCGGCCGCGAGTGCTAGGGTCGATCGCCACCACCTCTGCGCTGAGAACGGGATGGGTGGGGTGGCCAAAGTCAATAATGGCGCCTGGCTTCAGGCGTCGTCCGGGTTTGACCAACGCCAACCACTGGGTCTCCTGGACCGGTTCAAGCAGCAGCACTTCCACAGTGGATCCTGGGTTTGGGGTCGAGGCGTTGCGTTTGTAGCCCCGCAGTCGAGCTGGAATCACTTTGGAGTTGTTCATCACCAGTAAGTCCCCCGGCTGTAAGAGACTGGGAAGATCCGTGAATCGACGATGCAGGTGCCCCTGGGGTAAAACGGTTAACAATCGGGAAATATCCCTGGGCGTGACCGGATTTTGGGCAATCAGATCGTCTGGAAGAACGTAGTCGTAGCTGCTCAAGCATTGATCGATCATCGGTTCCTGGGACGTGAGCGGGGGACGGGATCTAAACACCATAGGAATTGAAAGAGCGGTGTGCGATAATAGAGATTATTAAAATATTATTAATTTTAGGGCCAAGCAATCGTGACCTGATCAAGCCCGGTTGCGTTTAGCATACTGAGGAGCTTTGCTCCAGCGGTATAAGGATGCAGGGATGGATTACATTTACTACGTGGGTAAGGCGAGCTTAGTTCTGCGCGTCGTCCATTACCTGCAAGTGTGTGAGTCACTGTCTATTCGGTTTATGACGGTCTTGCATCTGTTTAATGGTTGGGTGGTGCGGGTGCACGCCCTGGATTGGCCAGTGGGGTGTCAGCATAATTTTCAGGCCTTTCTTGGCGAGTTGGGGGTTCCCCATCAGCCTAATTCCCGAGTGGCTTTAGTCCTGCGGGAGCTAGAGGAGGGGCACCGCCCCACCGATATTATGCAGCGTCATCGGGTTGCGATTGTCAGCCACGGGCCGCCCAACTCCCATGAAATTGAAGTCTTTCGAGATCAGTTTATTGAAGGGTTAGGATACTGCCCGGAAACTCTGGCTTGATGTTAATATCCAGGATGCACTTTGAACTGGGGCCAGGGTTTTGAAGGTTATTGTGGTTGGCAGTGGGGGGCGTGAGCATGCCTTAGCTTGGTCCCTCTTGCGCTCGTCTAAGGTAGAGCAGGTATTCTGCCTGCCTGGAAATGGTGGCACCGCAACTTTGCCTCGTTGCCAGAACCGCCCCGTTGCGGTTGATGATTTTGGGGCTGTGGTGCAGGTTGCGCGCGATGAGTCTGTGGATCTTGTGGTGGTGGGCCCCGAGATTCCCCTGGCCCTGGGGATTGCTGATGCGCTGCAAGGGGAAGGCATTCCGGTGTTTGGCCCCACTCAGGCTGGCGCGCAGATTGAGGCCAGCAAGTCCTGGGCGAAGCAGTTAATGGTGGAGGCAGGAGTGCCCACGGCGCGCGCCGCCACCTTTGCAAGGGCAGATGCGGCGATCGCCTACGTGCGCAGCAATCCGGCACCGATTGTAGTCAAGGCGGATGGACTGGCAGCCGGGAAGGGCGTGACGGTGGCGGCCACCGCAGAGGAGGCCGTGGCCGCCATTGAAGCGGTGTTTTCCGGTCAGTTTGGTGAAGCTGGAAGTCGCGTCATTATTGAAGATTGTTTGATCGGGCAGGAACTGTCGGTGCTGGCGCTGACCGATGGAAAAACCCTGGTGCCTCTGCTACCGGCCCAAGATCACAAGCGCATTGGCGAAGGGGATACCGGCCCCAATACCGGCGGGATGGGGGCCTATGCCCCGGTTCCCATTGTCACTCCAACGCTGATGGATCGGGTGCGGGCGCAGATTCTAGAGCCGACCCTGCAGGCACTCCAGCAACGGGGCATTGACTATCGGGGCGTCCTCTATGCAGGCCTGATGATTTCACCTGCCGGTGAGCCTGCCGTGATTGAGTTTAACTGTCGCTTTGGCGACCCGGAAACCCAGGTCATTCTTCCGGCCCTGGAGACTCCCCTGATTGATCTGATCCTGGCCTGTACGCAGCAGCGCCTAGATCAACTGGATACGATACGTTGGGCCTCTGGGGTCAGCGCTAGCGTGGTGATGGCAGCCGGAGGCTATCCAGGGCATTATGCAAAGGGAACCCCCATCACTGGCCTGGAAGCGGCTCAGGACCGGGGGGCGGTGGTCTTCCACGCGGGGACGGCCCTCCGGGAGGGACAACTCTGCACCGCGGGGGGGCGGGTGCTGGCCGTGACGGCCCAGGGAGACTCCTTTGCCAGCGCCTTTGCGGCCGTTTACGAGGCGATCGCCCATATTCAGTTTGAGGGGGCCTACTATCGCACCGATATTGGGTATCGGGTCCGCTAAGGTCGCGGCAAGCCAAGCCCAACGCCCTATCTCTAGATGCTCTACCAAGATCCGCCGCAGTGCTCTGCCTATCCCGCGAAGCGGTGAGGGGGGGGTAGGCCGCAGAACGTGCGGAGCCGCGGCGGGCGACCGGAGGGAGCAATTCAGTTAAACCTAAGAAAAGGTCGAGCATTTCTTAGGTTATCATGGTTCTATGCTAAACATGACCTGGGAATTTAAGCTAGAGCCGACTGCTGAGCAGATTTCAGAGATTGAGCACATTCTGGATGTGTGTCGCAATGTCTGGAACTTTGCCCTGCGGGAGCGCAAAGACTGGCTCGATTCCCGCAAGTCTCCGGTCAATGCTTGTTCAATTCGGCAAGAATTGATCTTGCCAGCGGATGCCCCCTTCCCGAGTTATGCTCAGCAGTGCAAGTCGTTAACCGCAGCAAAGGCCGATTTCCCCAGGCTCAAGAGCGTTAACGCCCAGGTACTTCAGCAGGTTATCCGAAAGCTGGAAGCGTCCTGGGAGTCTTGGCGGTTGAAGCGGTCGGGATTCCCTCGGTTCAAAAAGCCGAATCGGATGCGCTCCTTTGCGTTCCCTCAGATGCTCAAGAACTGCATCAGCGAGGAAGGGATGAAGCTGCCGCAACTGGGTTGGGTAAAAGTACGCTGGTCACGGCGCATCCCCGACTTGTTTGAGGTCAAACAAGCCCGCATTGTCCGTAAGGCATCGGGGTATTTCGTCATGCTGAGTCTTCAGTCTGAGGTCGATATTCCTAGCACAATGCCTCATGGCCATCCAGTCGGGATTGATGTTGGGCTGGAATATTTTCTTTCGACTTCCGATGGGGAACCAGTGAAGCGACCTCGCTTTTTCAACGACTTACACCGCAAGCTGAAATTGCTGCAACGTAGGCTTAAGACGAAGCAAACGGGGTCAGCGAACTGGCTGAAGCTCCACAAGAAGATTGCAAGAGTCCATCAACGCATTGCCGATACTCGAAAAGACTGGCATTTCAAGCTGGCGCATCATCTCTGCGACGGTGCAGGGATGATTTTCGTGGAAGACCTGGACTTCCGGATTATGGCCAAAGGAATGCTGGGTCAGCATCCGCTAGATGCAGGATGGGGACAGTTCACCCATCAAATCCTGCCTTGGGTGTGCTTCAAGCGAGAGGTGTATTACGGCAAGGTTGACCCAAGAGGGACGAGTCAAGACTGTCCTGATTGTGGTGCCGAAGTCAAAAAAGACTTGAGTATCAGAATCTCTCACTGTCTTGAATGTGGGTCAATCAAGCCAAGCGACATGGCTGCGGCTCAAGTGGTTTGTACCCGTGGGCAACGGGGAATAGAAAATGCCTGTGGAGTCGGGGTGACGGGGAGTTCAGTCATGAATTCTAGTCAACTGGCCCTGAAGCAGGAAATCTTTGGGGCGACCCCAGGAAGCTCTCTCTGTCCCTGAAAGGTCAGAGGGAGAGGATGTCAATGCTCAATTCTAGACGCTTTACTTCTCAGGGATGACCGAGTTTTCTGCGCTATGACTTTTTTTTCCACTGATAATGCCTATAGCCAGCATTTGCCCGTGATCCTCGCATCGGTCTGGGCCGAGTTCCCCTGGCTAGCCCGTAATCAGCTTGCCGTGACCGGGCTGATTTACGATCCGCCCTACCCGGTCAATACTGGGGGAGCCCTGGCCCAGGATGATTTTTGGCGGCTGCCAATCCAGGGCTTCTCCTATCGAGGGGTTGAGCCCCTTTATCCTGCCAGCGTGGTGAAGCTTTTTTATCTAGTGGCCTGTCATGAATGGCTAGAGCGGGGGATGCTCCCGGCCTGCGCGGAAACCGATCGCGCCCTGAGGGATATGATTATGGACTCTAGCAATGATGCCACCGGCTATGTGCTGGATGTGCTCACGGGCACCACCAGCGGTCCTTCCCTGCCGCCAGATCCCTTTGCCACCTGGAAGCACCAGCGCAATATCGTCAACCGCTATTTCCAGTCCCTTGGGTGGGTGGAGATGGAGTCGATTAATGTGAATCAAAAAACCTGGGGGGAGGGTCCCTATGGCCGCGAAAATGACTTTGTGGGAGTGCAGCGGGAGAACCGCAATAAGCTCACCACGGAAGCGACGGCTCGTCTCATGCATAGCATTGTTGGTGGCGTGGCTGTGACGGCTGAGCGATCGCAGGCAATGATGAACTTAATGAAGCGATCCCTAGATCGCGATCAGCTCAGGGCTGATCCGGAAAATCAGGTTATGGGATTTATTGGGGAAGGGCTGGCACTAGAGTCCCAAGTATGGTCCAAGGCGGGCTGGACCAGTCAGGTGCGCCACGATTGTGCCTATGCCGAGGTCCCCGGAAAAGCGCCGTTTCTACTGGTGGTGTTTACGGAGGGGAAAACGGCCAGTCAAAACGAAGATCTGATTCCGTTTCTTACGACCCAGGTAGTTCAGATGTTGCCAGAGCAGCAATTTCAGTAATGAGCGGTCCCAAGGGCCTTTTGATCGAAGCCCGGACAGGACCTGATCAGAACGACACGGACCAGCGCTGATTTACCCCCTGGCCCTGACGCCGCCCCCCAGGATTACTGATTCAAATTACTGATTGAGTAGATGCAGCAATTCCCCGTAGAGGGTCGCAACATCCGGGTCGCGCTGAATGGCGGCATAGAATTTTTGTTGGCGTTGGGTACCCGTTTCGGAAACTGTGAGCAACCGCTCAGTTTCCTGAAGGAGTTGCTGGGACTGCTCCAGGGTAAAGGGCACTCGCGGGCTGAAGGCTTCATCAATCTGCACAATGAATTGGGAAATATCGCGTAGCCAGTGGAACCAGGGATCGCCCATAACCAGTTCCAGCAGCTTGCCCTTGCTGCCAATGGCTCCGAATTTTTCTTCATAACGGGCGGTCTCTGAATCTAAGAGTGCCTTATGCAGCTTGAGGAGACGGGCGCGCACCTGGCGCAGAAGTTGAAACGATTGATCTAGGGAAGATAGGTTAAGACTCATAGACTGCATCGGGCGACTGCCTATCCATCTTGCCAAATAATTTGCTTCTGATCGTAGGGACTTGGATGGGGGCGCAGGCTTGTTCAGCCATGGCCCCGCATTTTGAATGGACGAGATTCTAGACTAAAGACTCCTCTAGGGACTCTTGCAGCGACTCCTCCAGGATGAGCCGCTGCCGGTGAATGTGATGAACCTGCAATTCCGGGCAGCCTTGCTGCTCGATCATCCAGACAACTTGCTCGGGACGGAGCTGAGTGCCATCGTTATTCCAGGTGCCAATATAGTGCAAAACAATGCCGTCCGCCCCGAAATGAAGCTTAAGCTCAATCAACTGCTCTCGAAGATTAATTTGGCGAATTTTTCCGGATTTGGTTGTTTTTTCAAAGGCGATCGCCTCTGCAGCTAACACCGCATCCACCCAGGACTGCCACTGCCCTTGCGAGCAGGGGGCTGCATCGGGATCTGCGACGCTACAGCTGACCTGATATTCCGCAGCCCGAAGGGATTGGGTGGCCGAAGGGGCCTTCAGGGGGACTTCCTCTAGGCGATAAAGGGGAATCTCCTGGGGTAAATACTGCGCCAAGGTGGATTGAAAGGTTTCTGGGGGAATGGGTTGGGTCAGCTCAAGATCGAGAATTTCTCCAGAGCTAGTGGCGCCGAGCGCTAAGGCACTGGCGGGGGAGATCCGCGGGCCAGGATGAAATCCCCCGCTGAAGGAGATGGGCAGATTGGCGCGACGCACCACCCGATCCCACAGCCGCAGCAGGTCTAGATGACTCAGGAGCGCCAGGCTCCCCTGCTTACCAAACCAGACCCGATAGCGTTGAACCCGATCGCTGTTGGGCACAAAGTGGCCGCGGAAGTCCGGGATTTCGGGCGGTGGGACCACCACATTGTGGCCAAAGTCAATCCCACAAACGCCGCAGTGGGAGCAGCCCTCAAAGGAGCAATCCGGTACGGTTGCGGCCTCCAAGGCTCGGTTTAGATCCTGCTTGAGCCAATCCTTGGTAATTCCGGTGTCTAGATGGTCCCAGGGCAGCGGCGCATCCAGGGCGCTGGCGGCCAGAGAAGGCTGGATCTCGTCTTGGAAGAGGTTCCACTCCCCGGCTTCAACCTGCCGATATTTCCAGGTGAGGCCCGCCTCGGCGATGGCATCGGTCCAAGCAGTAAAGGCTTGGTCCAGGCTCTCCCACCAGGAGTCCATTCCGGCTCCCAATTCCCAGGCCCGTTTGACCACTGGGGCTAAGCGGCGATCGCCTCGGCCAACAAAATCCTCCATGGCCGAGATGCGGACATCGGTAAAGTTCACCTTCACCCCGCGCATCTGACGGAACTCAGCCCGCAGCAGATCCTGTTTGCGCTTAAATTCAGCGGTGGAAACCGAATGCCACTGAAAGGGCGTATGGGGCTTGGGGGTAAAGTTCGAAATGGTTAGATTGAAGTCTAAGCGCCGCCGTCCTTGGAGACGACACTCCTGGCGAAGCCAGCAGATGGTTTCGGCGATCCCCAGCACGTCAGCGTCGGTTTCTCCCGGCAGACCAATCATGAAATACAGCTTCACCTTGTTCCAACCCTGCTCAAAGGCGGTCTTCACCCCTTTCAGCAATTCGGCGTTGGTCAGTCCCTTATTGATAATGTCCCGCATTCGCTGGGTTCCCGCTTCCGGGGCAAAGGTTAAGCCAGATTTGCGGGTGCCGCCCACAATATTGGCAATGTTCTCGTCAAAGCGATCCACCCGCTGGCTGGGCAGGGAGAGGGTGATATTTTCATCCTTAAGGCGGTTTTTGATTTCCATGCCTACGGCGGGCAACGCCAGGTAGTCGGAGCAACTGAGGGAAAGCAGCGAAAATTCATTGTAGCCTGTTTCCCGCATCCCCTTTTCAATGGTAGAGACCACCTGCTCCGGGTCTACATCCCGCGCCGGTCGGGTCAGCATCCCTGGCTGACAGAAGCGACAGCCCCTTGTGCAGCCCCGTCGCACTTCCAGGGTGAGGCGATCGTGAACTGTTTGCACGTAGGGCACCAGGCCAATGGAATATTCTGGCATTGGATCGGCTACCCGGCGCAGAATCCGCGCTGGCACGTCGGGGCGGTTGGGATGCACCGATCCCGCTGCGGCCATCGTATAAAACTGCGGCACGTAAACGCCGGGTATCTGGGCTAAATCCAGCAGTAGCGCCTCGCGGCTGAGGCCATTGTTTTTGCCTTCTTCCAGCACCAGCCCAATTTCAGGCAGCAGCTCTTCGCCATCCCCGAGGGCAAAGAAGTCAAAAAAGTCAGCATAGGGTTCGGGGTTGGAGGTGGCGGTTTGGCCGCCCGCAAAAATAAGGGGATAGTTTTGTTCTGCAGAATTTCGCTCCTGCCAAGTGAGGGGAATTCCTGCCAGATCCAGCATTTCTAGAATATTGGTCGCCCCTAGCTCGTAGCTGAGGCTAAAGCCCAGAATGTCGAACTCCAGGAGCGATCGCCGCGATTCCACCGCAAACAGGGGGGTTTCGGTTTCCCGGAGCTTGGCGGCTAGATCTGGGGCCGGAAGGTAGGCGCGATCGCACAGCTGACGCGGCTGGGCATTGAGGATGTTGTACAGAATGATATGGCCCAGGTTGGAAGCCCCGACTTCGTAAATCTCGGGGTAGGTCAGGGACCAGCGGATCGTGGCGGACTCCCAGGGCTTATGGACTGCCCCCAGTTCGTTGCCCAGGTAACGGGCGGGTTTGTTAATCTCGGGAGTAATGAGGGAGTCAACGGCAACGGCCACGGCAATTCTCTCAGCGTATGAACATGCAGATCTACTATATCGAGCTTCGAGGATATCGATCGGTAACGATGCCCGGCGATCGCCCGTTCTGGGACTTGCTTGCGGTAGAGCCAATGGATATTGATGCGTGGATTACACAGCCACCCGTCAACCACCCGCGATTGAATTGCGAAGCAATCAATCGGGGCTTGGGGAACCAAATCCCTAACGAAGGGTTGCACTAGCTCACGAGCCGATAGGCGGCATGTACTTCCGGGTGTCTCCCTAGCTCGGATTCTCTACAGACCTATTTGGTTAGGACTCCTGCCTATCGGTGAGCGAAGGGACACGTTGTTTACGGATTATCTCCGATGAACCCTAATACCCGAGTTCCAGTATTAGCGCCAGACGGCAGACCACTCATGCCGACGAAGTATCGTCGTGCATCTCAGTGGGTGCAGCATGGCAAGGCCACCTGGATGAGCACGGATCTGAACGTCTATGCTGTTCAACTGATGGGAGAGCCCTCTGGTCGCAAGACCCAGCGAATCTCACTGGGTGTAGATCCCGGCAAGCGATTCACCGGCATCGGGCTGGTCAGCAGCAAGGCCACCTTGCTGAAGCGACACATCGCCCTGCCCTTTGAACGAGTCAAGGCACGCAAAGAAACCCAGAAGATACTACGTCGGGCACGACGCGGACGGCGTATCAACCGAAACCTACCCTTCTCGGAGCGAGCCCATCGGCAAAAGCGGTTCAGCAACCGCAGAGGCAAAAAATTGCCTCCTAGCATTCGAGCCAATAAAGAACTCGAAAAGCGGCTGATTGTCGAAATCTTCCGCTTGTTTCCGGTCACCTGTGTGGTTTGGGAACTCGTCAGAGCAGATGTAGACCTGACCAGTGGGCGTAAGGGTGCCCGCTCCGGGAAGGGGTTCTCTCCGGTCATGGTGGGGCAGCGGCAGATGCTAACTTGGCTACGTTCGTTCACGACCGTCTACGAAATGCAGGGATGGCAAACCAAATCCACTAGAGAGTATCTGGGACTGGCAAAGTCTCCTGACAAGAAAGCTCAGACGCCGGAGAGCCATGCCAATGATGGACTGGCTTTAGCAGCGGCATATTTCGTGCGGTACGTGCCGACAGGCACAGGCCGTGACTGGGTTGGCGAGATCCGCCTGACTTCTGCCCCGTTCCGAGTAGTGAGTCGTCCCCAGCTTTATCGACGACAGCTCCATTTTGAGAACCCCTGTAAGGGTGGAAGCAGAAAGCGAAAAGGCGGCACAGTCACACCCTGGGGATTTCGCTCTGGCGATTATGTTCAGTCCGAGAAGTCCGGTCAGCTCTACCGAGGCTGGATTGGTGGCTACAGCGAGAAGAACCGAGTGCTTTCCATCTACAACCACAACTGGCGGCGAGTCGGACAGTTCAGGGTTTCAAAAGTGTCGTTAATCAAGAGGTCAAATGGTTTGTGTGTAGCGTAAGCCCCTATGCGGCATTCCTACCACGCTTCAATCACAGATTAGAAACGGGGAATCCTGCCGCTTTTGTTGAATACGTCGTTGGATGCTTTGGGCAAATTTCCCGCAGCAGGGAATATAGTTGACCCATTTGGGAAGGTTCACGCTTCCTGTGTGGAGCACCGCGAGGCTCCCACGATGGCGGAAACACCCAGGGCGATCGCGGGATCGGTGGTCAGCTCAGCAGGAATTACCCCGGCTCCTCAAGCGCTGGTCGAAGACCTTCCTGCGGAAATCGCCCCGAAGAAGCGGAAAAAAGAGGCTCGGTTATCTGACGGAGCATCTGGTGATACTCGCTAAAGGCAACCGTCACACTCGAATGCTGAAGTACCCGCCAAGCCAGCGGTAGCGCCCGACCGCGATGGACGATGGCCAGACGAATCAGGCAGAACTCATCCCAAACTTGCATGGTGTCCAAGCTTACATACAAACACTCGTCTTCCCAGTTCGCTAAGGCGGCTTGGATGATGGGCTTGTAGAGTCGATGGACGTTAACGCGGGGATTCCCCAGCCAACGACGGATGCGGCGTTGTCGACTTTGAGCATACTGGCCTCGGCTGGGCATATACTTGGCCCACTTCGTCAGGCTCACTTCACCAGTCTGAATCAGGGCAGCAACCATCCAAAGGCAAGTGGTCAGATGGGTCAGGTGGGTCCAGTTTTCGCCCTGACCCATCCAGGCTTTCAAGGCATTGTAGAATCGGGAGTTTTTTTCACAGCACTCCAGTTTTTTGAGTGGTATCTAATTCTAGAATGCTGACTCCCGCATCTTTCTCCAATCGCTACAGTCCTGGGCTAACAAACATTCCAGCCTTAGACGCTACACCTTTTGTCAGTCAATCAGGGCTCAGACGCACCTGCAGGATAAACGGGATTTGCTGCTCAAGTTTAAAGACCTGGAGGGAAAAGTTGAGGCGCAGAAGGCTCAAGGGGCGATGGCTGAAGGCCGGTCGAAGACCATCCCTCGGGCATTTCTGGAAATGGATGACGAGTGGATCGAGAAAATGGAGCGGGCCGAGCTGAATTGGTTTTTGGGGGAGTGGAGCATCTGCGACGGTGGAGAATAACTAACGCCGGCGATCAGCGGCATCTCTGGTGAAGCCCTGACGAACTCTGTTTTCGAACGTGCACGTAGAGGTCCTCTACTGTGGCACTTGGTTGCGCAGGTAATGCTCAACGTCTTGCAGTGAACTTAATCCCAAGCCGCCCTCGAAGTACGCGGCTTGGTCAAGGCAGTCTAGGAGCACAGGCGCTTCTGCCGTAGGAACCAGTCGATATTGGCTTGAGCCGACAGTAAACGATCCCCGCGTGTTCGGGCGGATGAATTCTGCCGCAAGCGGCTGCCCAGCAGAATCCCAGAAGAGAAAGTTCCCGTCTTCGACGTCGATACCTTCGCAGGCAGCAATAGCGGCTGAGTCCGATTCGAATACTTCAAGACCCCGGTCATCGAGAGAAAGAACGAACGTCATACCTATCTCATCGTGATGGAAGTTTGAACGGGGCAAGCTATGCCGCCTAACGGTGAAGTTGTGCGGCGACAGACAAGCTTGAACTCTCACCGTTAACCTCTGTACCGTCCGCAGCAATGAAGTGTTAGATGGCGATCACCTTGGAGTGATATTTTGCCACAACTCGGCTGCTACAAACTTTGCCAAGTGCCCTACGTTGGTCGTTGCAATCACTAGATTTGGAACTGCTAGAGTCACTGCTTGAGCAACCAAAATCATATCACCGTCAATCGTTTTGTCACCTGCTGTTGGTTGTCCTTGTTGGCGTGCTTGCGCCCAGAATTTTGCGGCTTGGCGCATAGCTGTTGTTGTAATTGGTAAATACTCCAGGGCACCTCGAAAAATTGGCTTTCTGACCTGAATAGTCTGTATCAGCGGTTAATTGTATAACTTGTCAAGGAGATAT
>NZ_JTHE03000003.1 GCF_000817775.3 Lyngbya confervoides BDU141951 | reverse complement strand
CAAGCTTTTCCAGCGTGATATCTGCTCTCTAGGATCCCATCTTGATGTCACTAAAGCAATTTTTCGAGGTGCCCAGTAGATATCAACCATTCAAATGGATTAACACCAAAAAAATAAGATTGAATCCCTATTGGTTCAGCTATATTGACATACATCTTATAAGTATCTAGGACTGCCACTCTAAGTTTTGGTTCCTCTAGGCAGTCCTGATATCCATAAGCAAACGCACCTAAATGCAGATATTTTCTTAGGTTTTTTTGAGCGCACAAAGTGCAAAAGATATGCTCTAAAAATGGCAACCTCAGCATGGTCGAGGCTACCATTTTTGTAATGCTTTTTTTCACAACCACCTCTGCTAAATTTGCATCAAGTTACTAACCAACTTGCCAGAGTCACGGATAAATGTAGAAGCCAGATTTTTAATTTTTTGCTTCATTCCAAGACGATAAAAATAAGGAGATTTAAAGTCATTATCTGTCAGTATATTTATTGGTCCATTGGTGACCATGCTATAGAGCTTATAGTCTGACAAGTAATTTTCCTGAAAGGCTTTAGGCTTACGAGTTTTAATAAATATACCTGGTGCTTGATAGTCCTCTTCAAGCGCTAGGATATCGCAATCGTCAAAGATATTCTTCATATCTTCTAGCTCAAATCGCCAGAAATCATTGGGATACCCATGACAAGGGTATCCATAGGAGCGAGTCGTCAGCATGATGAAACCTTCAGGTTTACAAATTTGCTTCATATTGCTGATCGATTTCTGCCAACATCGAGAATGCTCCAGCATTTCGACAGAGATTACGACATCAAAGCTCTCTTTGCCAAACTTCTCAACCAAATTATCAGCACTGCAAACGATGTCGACACATGGACCCTCGATGATATCAACTCCGATATATTCACTCGGTTTCCAGGACTCAATCAAAGGACGAATACTGCCATTAAAGTCACAGGCTCCAACATCAATAACTCGCTTACCCTGGATTTCCTCCTTTGTCAAATGCTTAGCACCAAAAACGATCGCACTTACTCCTGGCATTGTTTACCCCTTTAATTAGTTTCAGCAGCACATTGATGAATCATTTGGGCATAAGCAGGTGCTAGCTTATCCCAACTAAAGCGATCGTAGACTACCTGATGACGAACGTTTTTAGCCTCATTATCAACCTGATCGAGGACCGATTGAATCAGCTTAGTTAAAGCACCAGCAGTAGTGAAATCCGCAAAAAAACCGTGATCCTTCAGGACATGCCGTGAAACCCCATAATCATGAACAAGGCAGGGTAGGCCGTGCCCCATGGCTTCGAGCAATACCCTACCGAATCCTTCACTCAGGGAGGCGAGCACATAGAGATCGGCAACTTTGTAGTAATCAGCCACTTCAGCAGAGCTAACTGTCTTCGCCTGAAAGTGTTCTGCTCCCAGAAGTTGATTACCTAGTTGAAGTACCTCCAAAGATTCCTGCTCCATCTGTCCCAACAGCAGCAGGTAGGGGCGGGGTTCAGGTAAACTGGCCACTTCTCGAATAAGATAATCCATCCGTTTGTGAGTATTGTTAATCGCAGCAACGGACAGAATGAGCGGGCGATCGATCAGCAGCTCGAGTTTTTGCCGTAAAGCGTCCCGTTCATCTGAGGCAAGCGGACTATACTCCTGGTTGATCTGGATGCCATAGGGAATCAGACTATGCTTGCTGACAGGTTCTCCAGCATCCAGAGCTGCCTGATAATGAATTGGCGTCAAATGCTGCACATGATCCATGCGACTAAAAGGGGGACCATTCGGGGCACCGTTAGAGAAGAGAAGCCTGTAGGGAAGTTTGGTCATGCGTCGCCAGTGCCAGAGCATCGTACCTAAGGCGAAATCACTAAAGAGAATCACATCAGGTTTCTTCAGATGTAAATAAGGTATCAGGCTAAAACAAAAGGATGCTTGCTCCAGGAAATAGGGATCACCGAAGGTAAGATATTTGCTGAACAAGCCTGCCACTTGCTTTGTAAACGCATGATTGCGAGGCAAGTTCCAAAGGGCAATTGCGTTAGAGATTGAGGTTTCACGCCCTTGAAACAGTGTAATATCCAGAGCGGGATCGGTAGCTAGGGCCTCAAAGCATTCCTTTGTAAACGACTCATACCCCCGCTGAATATGTCCTAGCCCACTACAAATCAAAAATACACGAGTCATCTCATAGACCAAATATTAATAGGAGAAGCCGATCTATTGGAAGAGGCAATCGCGAAACTTGTTCTAACCAACGAGCTTGTCTCATCATTTTAGGCGTTACATCAGCCTGTTTGACATAACCATATACCCGACTCCCCCGACGCTCAAAACCATAAAAGCCAAATCCCAAACTGCGGATAATCCAGGGCATTAACCGATTAAGATGGAAATTCTGAGGAAGATGGCACTTAATACAGGGTGCAAAACTCCAACTCGCCGCAAAGCTACCGCCAATACGCAGCAGAGCATTCATCTCAACCACAGTTTCAATGGGATCCAGCACATGTTCTAGCACTTCAGTTGAGATGATAGCGTCATAAGCTGGATCAGGACGCTCTAAAACCCGAATATTAGGGAATTCGGCAAGATAGCTTTGAATGGTTTGACGAAAATCTGTAATATCAACTACATCAATCTTTTCAGCGTAAGGCAAGTTCATCGAACAAAGCCGAGCGACCGTACCAATACCACCACCAAAATCTAGAATCTTCTTAGGCTGAGTGTGGGCAATTAGCCGCACAGCAGCTAAGCGATCGCTAATTGTGCCCTCATCAGATTCTGAAAATGCTGCATTGATCAACCAAACCGGATGTTGATAGTAATCGTGGAGGAATTTCGGGAAATCAGCCTGAGAGCGAGGTGTCTGCATTTCATCCCAGGCTTGATCAAGAATCTCCCAAAGTCTTTGAATCGTAACGCCATTTTCTTGCTCTGTGGAAGAAAGGTATTGATGTGTTTCTCGCCAGGAAGAATTATTACTCAGGCAGGATATAATTTCTTGCCAGGAAAAAACCAGTGGTTTAGTTTCAGATGTAGAGCTCAGCATTAGAGAATTTCTTACGGTTTTTAAGCAGATAGACTCTCATTAATAAATTGATAAAATTCACAACTCACTTGACGCCTATCAAACGCCTGTGAAACTACATCAAATGCCACTTTAGCAAGATTTTGATTAGTAGATCGATCGTCAATAGTTCGCTTCAGAAACAAGTTAATAGTAGAAATATCTTGAGCTGCACACACCAATCCACAATGCCATTGAAGCACAAAATTATTACAAGCAGAATAATCAGGACCATAGCAAAAAACAGGTCTACCCGAAGCCATATAATCTGTCAGCTTTGTTTGTACTGAAGAACGAGTAACATGAGCATGTTCAGCTGTAAATGACGAAGCAACTAACAACAAATCTGCTCGCTGCAAATAGTGTTGTAAGTCATGATAGGGAATCATGCCGCCATAACTAACTTGCCAGGTTTTCCAGTTCTGGCGATACTGATCCCAAAACTGCTGTGGGGTATGCAAGAACAACTCAATATCATACCCTTCCTGTTTTAGTTCAAAAATCGCTTCTGCGACTACTGCCACTGCATCATAATGCATTGTCCAAATTGACCCTGCATAGACAACCTTAAAGGTTCCCTCATGAACCGTAAAATCAGGTGGAATCAAGGTTGATAGATCGACTGGGTTATGAACTACCAGCGATCGCTTGGGATGAACTCCATAGCGTTTTTCTAGATCTTGCTGCAGGATACGACTGATCATTAACCATCCATTAGCATCCGCTAACAAATCATGCGTTAACCTCTGGACACTACCTGACCACCAACGATATCGAACTTGATCAACCCAATCATCCATGAGATAGATGAGATGGGGGACATGTAGTTGATGGGAAACTTTAGCGCCCATCAGTAATGTGGAGGTATTGCCGGGGCAAATTAGAATCAGCTCAGGGGCAAAGGATTCAATTTTCTTCCGCTCTGGAATCGGCAACCAATCTATCAGTTGAAGATTAGCCTGGGCAATTATTACATTGATCCAAGTTCCTAGGCGATTACGCAGAAAAGGTAGTAACCCTTCTGAAAAGGCGGCAACATTCTGCCTAAAGTGAGAAGCTGTTAGGGCTGAATCACTCGACGTATAAAGCATGAATTTATCTGCTGGATAGTCCTTCAGCAGATTGACCAGCGTACGATTAATGCCCGTTCCCTCTTGACACAAGGGAGCGTCACTGACCAGTAAAAGCCGGGGAAACTGGGTTGTCATCTGATTCATCGCAATCGGGTCTGCCAGGATTTAACAATTTCAGCAAAAATTTGGTCAATAGGAATTGTGATAGACCAACTAGAATAATGATTCTGCATTTTTCTCAAATCGCTGTAGTAGCAGATATGGTCCCCTTCTCGGTTCTGATCAACATACTCAAATTGCATGGGCTTCCCCGTTAGAGCAGCAACCAGGTCAAACGCTTCAAGAATAGAACAGGTATTTCCCTTGCCGCCACCTAGGTTGTAGACCTCACCACTGCGAGGAGACTGAATGAAGGCTTCAATAAACCGAGCTACATCCTGAGAGTGAATATTGTCCCTTACCTGTTTGCCCTTATAGCCATAGATTTTGTAAATGCGATTCTCCAGATTACATTTCACCAAGTAGCTTAAAAAACCATGTAATTCCACTCCTGAATGATTGGGGCCAGTGAGACAGCCTCCCCGCAAGCAACAGGTATTCATGCCAAAGTAGCGACCGTATTCCTGCACCATAATATCGGCAGCCACCTTAGAGGCCCCAAATAAGGAGTGCTTGGATTGATCGATGCGAAAGGTTTCGGAGATCCCGTGCTCGTAGGTCGGATCGGCATAGTCCCAACGAGTCTCCAGTTCTACTAGCGGGATTTCATTGGGAGCATCGCCATAGACCTTATTGGTCGAGAGATGCACAAACGGTGCTTCTGGGGTAAACTGCCGGGCGGCCTCTAGTAGGTTCAAGGTACCGACGGCATTAGTATCGAAGTCATCAAAAGGAATGGCAGCGGCCCGATCGTGGCTGGGCTGAGCCGCCGTATGGACGATCGCATCCGGCCTGAGGCTTTCGATTAAATCGAGGACACCCTGCCGATCGCGAATATCTAGCTCATGATGAACAAACCCTTTCAGCGTCTCCTGCAAGCGTTGTTGATTCCAACGGGTATCCCCCTGAGTACCAAAGAACACAGCGCGTTGGTTATTATCGACGCCATGAATTTCCCAACCCTGACGCGAAAAATAAACACAAACCTCAGAGCCAATCAGTCCTGAAGAACCCGTTACAAGTAGTCTATGCATGATTAACAACCTCTTGATCCAGATGCGTTGGGAGAGAACTGATCAGGCCAAACGGGTCTCCCTACTTTAACGAAGCCACGGCTAGATCTAGATCAGAACGCGGGGAAAACTTTCCAGGCTGAGTCGTAGACCCAAACAAATACCCCTGCGCAATGCGGCGTAGGGAATGGACCCGCCATTAGAATCAGGCCTTAGGGAGACCTGGCATCATTCTAGCGTCATCGTTATTACAAGCCTGACTGAGACGCTGGCATCTGCTGATTGGCTTGAGGATCTCATCTATTTTGCTCCCCGTCGATCGCAGTAGATCTCAATGTAGCGCCGTGCTTGGAGTTTAAGTGGATACTCAGCCAGGGCGATCGCCCGATAATGTTCCGCCATTTTCCGGTGCGGTTCACGATTCTCCAAAAGCTGGACAATTCCCTGAGCAAAATTCTGAGGGTCCTCTGGCGCTGCCAAATACCCCGTGACCCCTGGACGAACCAGGTCTGGAACGCCCCCCACCTTAAACGACACCATCGGTAATCCACAGGCCAAGCTTTCCTGCAAGACCAGGGGTAGATTATCGGCGCGGGTGGGGGAAACGCCCCCATCACCATGGCGAGTGCATCAATCCCGCTGTTCCAACCAGACCTCAAGATCTAACCGGCCCGTAAAATCTAACAGCGCTTCCCCTAGCGCCTCCAATTGCGCCGGAGGAAAGGCCCGGATCTGCGCCTGCTGAGTCGCCGAAAGGACACCACAGCGCCGGGTCAATTGCCGCAGCACCAATTCCGCTTCACCCTCTTGGCGTCCCTCTTGGCGTCCCTTTTGGCGTCCCTCTTGGCGTCCTTCTTCTAGCACTTCCTGATAAAACCGCGTTTCCCTCAGCGTCGTGTCCTTAAGATCTAACATCTGACGTATCTCCTCAATACTCAATTGGGGCAGCTTATACACCAATATAGCCTCCACTAAATCTAGCCGTTGCTCAAACGCCGCTCCCGTCCCACTCTGGTTCAAAATCGCTTGCGCCTCCTCCCCAACCTGGGCCTCGGGCACTACGAGCAGCCGCAGCAAGGCCAGATTGGGACTTAGATTCGTCATAGGCAGCAGATCTTCTAGATAAATCCGCTGCACCCAGGTATCGAGTAACGGTGCATAAGGCATCTCAGCACCCAGCTGCTGGCTGCGCCGTTGCTGCACCACCAACCCGCGCCAGAGTCGCGTGCTGCCATATTAGTGGAAGTACAGAAAGATACTGGCGAAGAAGCGCCCATAAAAGCCCAAATCACTCTGCATTTGGGCTTCCACAAAGACCAGGGGCAGACTCAGATCCTCGGATAGGGGCATGAGCAACCCATCCAGACGCAGTTCCCGCTCTTTCAGCACTGGGGCGGCATAGTCAAAGGTGCAACCAAGGGGCACATCGGGCAGCAGTTCTGCAATCAGGTCAGGCTGGGTTAAGAAGATGCGATAAAAAAGCTTGTCTGTTTTCACCTTGGGTCTTTTTACCTTGGGTCTCTAAAGCGGTGCGCCTCTTGAAGTGTTTCAGGATGGGCGAATGGGCTCAGACATTATGGTCTGGCGATCGCTGAACTTCCTAGGCTCAACTGCGATCGCGTTATCTGAACAGCCCGTTCCTACGATGGACAATCCCACGCCGCAGCATCGTAAAGCGCGCCTGCGTGTGGAACAGCGCCCTAGTCCTCCTCAATGCCCAGATCCCGTAGCTTTGCGGCTAGATGATTGGCGCGATCGCGCTCTGCGGCCAATTCTGCTGTGGCCTGCTCGGCCCGCTGTCGCTCAAACTCAGCCCGCGGCTGCTCAAATTCGGCCCGTTGTCGCTCAGCCTCGGCCCGTTCCTCTTGGGTCACAATCCAATGTCCTGCTGCGTCATACCACCGCAACCATCGTCCTTCCGTGCCGGCATACGTCCCAGCCCAAACCCCTAGTCCGAGTTCTAGTTCCTCAAACCAAAACCGCTCATCCTTTAGCTCCAGTTCCTCGTACCGCATCCCCCGCATACTAAATAACTGAAACGTTGACTCATATCGGTCAAACACTGCGTAGTAGGGCACCCGTAAAATTTGCTCATACACCTGCCACTTGCTCGGCGGTCGATTCACTTCCCGCAGCGTTTGCCCCAGATCCTCATCCGCCGTGCCTGGCGATAGCAACTCGACAACCAAAAACGGTGCCACCGTCTCCTGCCACATGACATAACTCAGCCGCAGTTCAGCTTGGTTCACAGCCGGTGCAACACCCAGCACCAGGAACCAATCGGGGCGTTTGTACCAGAGGGAATGGCGGGCGTCGTAGTAGAGGTTGAGGTCACTCGCGGCAAACCGCTGGTCTGGCGGATAGGCAGGCGACCGCAAGGTTTCATCCAGCAGACGCGGCTGGCTCAAGTGAAATAAATCAGGCAATCCTGGATCCTCCGCCGACTCGCTGGGCAAATCGTACATCGTCGGCAATGTTTGCGATGGCGGCAGTGGGCCATTCGGACCGTAGCCCAAGGGTTGATACATGACGGTTGCCTCTAAACAGTGACCCGTGACGCTTGTGCGAACAGAAGGTGTTGTCCGGCTGATGGCATCTGCTATGGGTTCTACTGTATCCTAGCGAATTGGTTTCCCGTCTTTTTATGATGATGCTCTCAGGCGATCGCAATCGACCTCAAGGGAGGGCTCCAGTTGAATGTCCTAGCAACTCCTGATAAAGCGCGATATAGCGATCGCTTTGCTGTTCGATGCGGTATTCAGCCAGGGCGATCGCCCGACAATTTTCCGCCATTTTCCGGCGTAGTTCATTGTCCTCCAAAAGCTGGACAATCCCCTGAGCAAAATCCTGAGGATCCTCTGGAGCCGCTAAATAACCGGTGCCCCCTGGACGCACTAGGTTTGGAACGCCCCCCACCTTAAACGACACCATTGGTAATCCACAGGCCAGGCTTTCCTGTAACACCAGGGGAAGATTATCGGCTCGAGTCGGGAAGGTGAACAAGTCAGCCGCAGAGTAGGCCAAACTTTTTAGGCGATCGCTGTTAACATACCCCAGACTCATGGTTTTGATACCCACAAGATTTTCAATGGTTTCTCCTCCGGCACCGAAGGTGAGCAGCACCGTCTTCGCCTTCAAGGGGTCTGGGAGAGACTGCAAGGCCGTTTGCAACAGGTCGCCTCCCTTGCGAGGATCTCGCAAGGATTCTGCGCTAAACAGCAGAATATTCTTATCTGGCGGCAGGTCTAGGGCTGTCCGAGCCAGTGCAGAGTCAATGGGCTGATAGGCTTCAGTGTCAATGCCATAGGGAATGTGATAAATGGGAAAGCGCTGCAACATGCTGTTGTGAGCCTGTTCATATAGCCAACGACTCGGGCAAACAATGGTCAGATTCGAGCGACGGTACACCCAATCCTTTAAGCGCCACTCCAGGGCGGTCGCATCTCGGCGAACTGCTGGATAGGTTTCTGGGTAGGGGCATTGACCGCAGCCGGACTGCCAGCGATCGCAGTCGTAGCTGTAGGCGCAGTGACCGGTAAAGGTCCACATATCATGCAGGGTCAAAACCGCTGGTTTTTGGGCAGTTAGGTTGGGGAGATGAAGATAGCTAAAATAGCCCGTGTGCAGGTTGTGCAGGTTAAGAATATCTGCAGATTGAGTCCAGGGATGATGCACAATCTTGCGACTGCTAATGCGATGAATATGATTGAGACCCAGACGCGAAGTGAGTCGGACCAGCAATCGCTCTGGCCTTGAAAAGATTGGCGGAACCGCTAAATCAACGCGATCGCTGTGGGTCTTGATGTTGCCCACCAGCAGCTTAGACTCTATGCCTTGGGCCAGTAAGCCTTGATGAAGCCGATAGCCCGCGATCGCAGCTCCTCCGCCAATATCGGATTGGTTAATGTGTAAGACTTTCATGGGGAACCCTACCTAAATTCTGTGCAGCGCTCCCACCATAGCTGTTGGCGTCAGCCGCTGATGCATTCGGCAGCGTGAGGGGGGCTAGCAATTTTCCCAGGCAATGGCAGGTAGAGGGTGTAGCAGGTCTGTCGCAGTTAGGGGATAACTCAGGATTTTAGCCTGGGATGCTTATTCATCGGCCTCCGGATCAACCCCTAACGCCCTTAACCGCGCCGCCAACCGCTCAGCCCGCTGGGCTTCCTGCTCGGCCCGCTGGGCTTCCTGCTCGGCTCGTTGGGCTGCTTGCTCGGCTCGCTGAGTAGCGGCTTCCGTGGGCGTCGGAATCCAGTGATGATCTTGGTCATACCAGCGTAACCATTGCCGCTCCACACC
>NZ_JTHE03000001.1 GCF_000817775.3 Lyngbya confervoides BDU141951 | reverse complement strand
CACAATGTCGTGGATGCTCTCATTGCTCTATTTTCTGGAAGCCCCAAACCTTTCTTACTTCAGCCTGAGTAGTTACGTTCTGGCAAGATTTCACCGACCAAATAGGCCAGGGAAATCCCTGCCCCAAAGGATTGCCAGCGGTAACCGGATAATCGCTTCAGCCAGGCGACGTGACTATTGAGCAAATGCAGCAGCGCTAAGGCCAGGACCAAGCCTAGATTCAATCTGTTAATCATTATGAATGCCTGCGGCGATCAGTTGATTGGCCGTATAGTCTGCCCAGGATTGTTGCCCTCCAACCGATTGGTAGTGTTGATAGCTGTCTTTCAAGAACTGACTTAACTGGGCTAGGGTCAGGGGTGTGGCTAAGCATGAATTCAGCCCATGCTCCAGCAAGTATTGGGCATACCAGGTGGGCCAATCTGCGTCATAAACGCCCTTTAGGGTGGTTTGCTCATAGTGATGATGGGCCTGACCTGCTTGGGTTAAACGGTCGGGAAGATTCATGGTAAAAGCCTCCGTTATTCTCATACTTAAGCCTTACGGCACGCTATGGTCTGGCGCTGACGGGCTCTAGGCGTACCTCAGCATCTGGATCTTGGGGCTGGTCGGCATATTCGCTGGATTGTTGAATCAGCTTGGCGATTAAGCCCGTCCAACCCGTCTGATGGCTAGCCCCGATCCCAGCTCCGTTGTCACCCTGGAAATACTCATGAAACAAAATGAGATCGCGCCAGTGGGGATCGGTTTGGAATCGGGTGATTCCCCCATAAACAGGCCGATGACCGGCAGCATCGGGTTGAAAGATCGCAATCAGGCGTTGGGATAGGTCCATCGCCACCTCCCAAAGGGTTTTCTGGGTCTGATCTCCGCTGGGGCAGGCCACTTTAAAGTCATCCCCCAGGTAGTGGTAAAACTTTTGCAGGGATTCAATCAACAGATAATTCACGGGCATCCAGATCGGCCCGCGCCAGTTAGAGTTGCCGCCAAACAAGCCGGTGCTGGACTCAGCTGGTTCATAGTCCACCCGATACTCGGTGCCATTCACATTAAAGAGGTAAGGGTGAGACGCATGGTAGCGAGACAGCGCCCGAATGCCATAGGGACTGAGAAATTCTTGCTCGTCCAACATTTTGGCCAGAATCCGCTTGAGCTTTTCAGGATTTGCGATCGCCAGCAGTCGGCGCTGCCCCACCCCCGGCTTTTCAAAGCTGGCGATATTTTGCACCAGATGGGGTCGATGCTGCACAAACCATTCCAGCCGTTCTTTAAAGGCCGGTAGGCGATTGAGCAATTCGGGTTCAATGGTGGTGACGGCAAATAGAGGGATCAGCCCCACCATCGATCGCACCTTGAGACGGATGGATTCCCCCCCTGGCAGTTCCAGCACATCGTAGAAAAAGCCGTCATCTTCGTCCCACAGCTCATTGTTTTGTGAGCCGATTTGATCCATGGCGGCGGCAATATAGATAAAGTGTTCAAAAAATTTAGTGGCAATGTCTTCGTAGACCGGATTCTCCAGGGCCAGTTCCAGGGCAATGGTGAGCAAATTCAAACAATACATTGCCATCCAGCTGGTGCCGTCGGATTGCTCAATCCGTCCCCCGGTCGGCAAGGGAGCACTGCGATCAAAGACGCCAATATTGTCCAGCCCCAGAAAGCCTCCTTCAAAGACGTTGTTGCCTTCCACGTCCTTACGGTTCACCCACCAGGTAAAATTCAGCAACAGCTTTTGAAACACGCGCTCTAAAAACTGCCGGTCCTGACGGCCATAGATCTTTTGCTCAATCTTGTAAACGCGCCAGGTGGCCCAGGCATGCACCGGCGGGTTCACATCGCCAAAGGCCCACTCGTAGGCTGGTAGCTGACCGTTGGGGTGCATGTACCATTCTCGGGTGATCACATCCAGTTGATACTTGGCAAACTCCGGGTCTACCATGGCCAGCGGCAAGGTGTGAAAGGCCAGATCCCAGGCGGCAAACCAGGGATATTCCCAGGTGTCGGGCATGGAGAGAATATCCTGAGCATCCAGATGAGGCCACTGGCGATTGCGTCCCTGGCGGCGTTCAGGGGGCGGCGACGCGGCGGGGTCGCCCCGTAACCAGTCCTCAATGCTGTAATAGTAGTACTGCTTAGACCAGAGCATGCCCGCAAAGGCCTGCCGCTGAATCTGGCGCAGGTCCTCTGTCATGGCAAACGGGGTTAATTGTTGATAAAAGTCATTCGCGTCCTGTTGACGCTGCTGAAACACCTGCTCCGCTTGCGACGAAAACGGTGCTGCTGAAGCTACCGCTGCGTCTTCATGACAGAGGCGTAAATAAACAACCTGAGTCTCTCCGGGTAAAATCTCGAACGCATAGTGAGCCGCAACTTTAGTGCCGGTTTGATCTGGATTGACCGCCCCTGGCTGCTGGTTCACCACGGCCTGGTGAATGCCATCCTTAACGTAGGGCGATCGATTCTCTCCCCCAAATAGCTGCTGCTGATTGGTCTCGTTCTCGGTAAAGAGAAGGGCTGGCGCTCCCAGCGGGTCCCCACAATATAGGCGATACTGGCCTAGGGTTGGATGCAGCGCCTCTACCGCTGGCCCATCAAGTCCAGCCATTGCCTTGAGGACGGGCTTTACGGTCTTGGAGTCCCATGACCAGGTATTGCGAAACCACAGGGTTGGCAACAGATGCAGGGGGCTGACCTGTGGCCCTCGATTGGTGGCACTGAGGCGGATCCAAATATCTTCCGGGGCGGCCTTGGCATATTCAATCGTGATATCAAAATAGCGGTTCTCGTTAAAGACGCCGGTATCCAATAGTTCAAACTCAAAGTCACGTCGGGATCTTTGCCGATTTTCCGCCACCAGCTGAGCGTAGGGAAATGCTGCCTGGGGATACTTATAAAGCATCTTCTGGTAGCTATGGGTGGGGGTATTGTCCAGGTAAAAATAGTATTCTTTTACATCTTCACCATGGTTTCCCTCAGGGCCAGTTAACCCAAACAGGCGTTCTTTGAGAATGGGATCAACTCCATTCCACAGGGCGATCGCAAAGCATAGCCGCTGCTGATCGTCAGACATGCCGCCAATGCCGTCTTCCCCCCAGCGGTAGGATCGCGATCGCGCCTGGTCATGGGAGAAATAATCCCAGGCGGATCCATAGGGACTATAGTCTTCTCGCACGGTGCCCCACTGGCGTTCGCTCAAGTAAGGCCCCCATTTTTTCCAGGGAATATTTTGGGTGCGATCTGCTTCCAGACGTTGGGCTTCTAGAGTTGTGTTTAGCATAGGAAGGAGGGAGAGAAAGAGGGAAGAAGGTGTGAAATCTAAAATCTAAAATCTAAGACCTGATCTAAAGGCTCATCCGCCAGGCCCGTAAGACTTCTGCGACGCCCCAGGCTTGGGCAATGCAGCCTCTGGGAATAAACGGGGCATCACCGTCAAAGATCTCGCTAATGGTGCCCAGTCCATGGTCCCGTAGATGATGCGCCAGGGGCGCTAACAATGCCTGGGTCTGGACAGGATCTTGATACACATGGTGATGGGCCAGGACAAAGGGGCCGATTAGCCAGCTCCAGGTGGTGCCCTGATGGTAGGCCCCATCGCGTTGCCGCTGATCGCCGCCGTAATGACCTTGGTATTGGGGAGAATCGGGGGATTGCGATCGCAAGCCATAGGAGGTCAGCAGAACGCGACCGCAGACATCCACCACCTGCTTGGCCTGGGGAGGCGAGAGTAACCGATGGCCATTGCCCCAAAGCATGGGTAGAGAAACGGCTAGCAGTTGGTTGGGTCGTAGATCGGCTTCGTGCCCGGCTGGCCCATCCAGCACGTCGTAACAATACCCGGCTGTGGGATTCCAGAACCGAGTAAATCTGGCCTGGGTGCGATTGGCCATGGCTTCGTATTTCTGGTGCGGCTTATGGAGCTGACGCGCCAACTGGGCCAGGGTGCGCAGGGCGCTGTACCACAGGGCATTGACTTCGATGGGTTTACCGATGCGCGGCGTGACCACCCAATCGCCCACTTTCGCATCCATCCAGGTCAGCTGCACGCCGGGTTCACCGGCATAGAGTAGCCCATCCGTCGGATCCAGATGAATCTGATAACGGGTGCCGCGACTATGCCAGTCAATGATCTCCGCCAGCACCGGGAATAGATCTGCGATCAGTTTGTCGTCCTGGGTGGCCTGATAATAGAGCCGCACCGCTTCAAAATACCAGAGGGTGGCATCGACGGTATTGTACTCAGGGGTTTCCCCAGCATCGGGAAAGCGATTGGGCAACATGCCCTGGTCCACATACTGGGCAAAGGTGCGAAGAATGGATCCGGCAATTTCAGGCCGTCCTGTTGCCAGGGTCAGGCCGGGCAGGCTGATCATGGTATCTCGTCCCCAATCTCCAAACCAGGGATAGCCGGCAATGATGGATTTACCCTGAGCCCGATTCACCACAAACTGATCCGCTGCTAGCACCAACTGTTGAATCCAAGCGGGTGCCGTGGTTTTCTCTGGCAAGCTTTCCTGCCAGCATTTGATCAGAACCTCTTCAGAGCGTTGCCGCTGACGCAGGGCCTCGGCCCCTGCCAGGCTGCTATCCGCATCTGTGGTGGCCACCACGGTCAGAGATTCGCCTACTGTCAAGGTTGTTTCTATGGTGGCGACCTGGAGATGATCTTCAACTGCAGGCAGACCGCGATAGCGCTCCAAGGCCAAGTCGAAACCGTAATGCCAGGCCTGGACCGGGGTAATTTCTCCTCGATCGGCCCATAGATAAAAGGGGGTCGCCCCCTCAAAGGCTTGAATCTCAACGCCCTGGGTCAGGGGCAAGAGGGTCATCTGCCAGCCTTGGGCCTGGGTACTGCTGTGGTAATCTCGGTAATTGACCAGTCCTTTTAAAGTAAGCGACAGGGGCTGAGTGGCCCGCATCAGCCTATACCGAATATAGGTGGTATTGGCGCCGGCAGCCATCCAGATGCGTTTTTCTAACCGGGCATCTCCCCAGGTATATTGCCATACCGGGAGGGTGCCCTCCAGCGAAAAAGATTCTAGAAAGTGATAGCCTTGAGGGTCTACGGTGCCATCAGCCCAGCGATTGGCAGACATTGGATAGCGGTGCCCGGCGTAGGCGACGGTTTCGTCTAGCTTGGTCACCAGTAAGGTGCGACCCAAGGGCGGCCTCAGAGCCGCGACCAGCAGACCATGGTAGCGACGGGTGAGTAGCCCGGCCACTGTGCCTGAGGCATAGCCACCGATGCCGTTGGTGACAATCCATTCTCGTGATTCGGCAGTGGCTCGGTGACCGCAAATTTCCCGTCCAAAGGTTATTGTCATGGCTATCCCCTCGGGAATCTAGTTTGAGTAGGGCCAAAATTCGCTGCGCCAGCATGGGGCATACTGTCGTAGGTGCGATTAGCCGGGCCAGAGGGACGGCGATCGGCACCGGGTTCGTTAAACCCAACCTCTACAATTTGGGCGTCGCTATAGCGCCAAGCTGTTTTCATCAAGGCCACCCCCTCGGGAGTGGCCAAATTTGCCCCAGCCTCTGGACGTAGCGCAGGCACCTCGCTCACGACCTGAGTCACAACTCCCCATTGCCCGCGTGAGAAAGCCAGGATCAAAATGATGCTGATCCAGGTCGTATAGAGATACCGTTTGGGATTCATGATAGATCACCTCTCATTCTGGCGTCACCGTCACTGGCCGCGGCAGAAAGGGCTGAAACTGCGATCGCAGCCATTTCCGCAATCAGGGTGAGACGTGTCATTGGTGTACTCCTTTTACGGTTCAACTATTCTCAAAACATGTCCATCTGGATCGCGGACCAAAAAGCCTTTCTGGAAGCCCAGGCTTCTGTCTGGTAACCGCACTACGCCAGAGGAAACCAGTTGGAAGCCCGCCGATCACAACCGTTCAGCCATCTGGTCTGCATTGCCGACCAAGAGTGTGGTTTGCCACTGCACCAGATCATTCGCCTGAGTCTCTCCTGGGAAGGGACGTCCACCGGCTGGGGCCAGATAATCCAGAAACTCAATCCCAGGTCCTGTCGAAGCCCTGAGCCCGCTAATCTGTAAATGCGCCCCAAATACATTGTTAAGATGCTCCTGCTCACTGCCGTAGTTTTCACTTTCCCCAGCTAGCCGCAGCCCCAGCAAATCCCGATAAAAGCGTAAACTGTCAGCCGTATCGGACACCCCAATCGCCGTATGATCAATGCCTAAAAAGATCTGCGTCGAGGCATTCTGCCAGCGGGGATCGCCCTTGCCGGCGGGGAAGTGAATAATCTCTAGATTATGGCCATCGGGATCGCGAAAGTAAAAGGCTTCTATGCCAGCCGCCGCCGGGAGATAATCCGGCAATCGTTGAGGCGCGGTGGAAACAAACTGGACATGATGTTGACGTAACCTGTTAAAGGCCGTCTCCATATTGCTAACCACAATAGCAATATGCTGAAACCAAAGGTCATTACTGCGCGAGTCCGCCGGAATCGGATCGCCCTCAGGGGTCAAATAGTCAGTCAGCTCAAGTACTTCATTTCCCAGCCGCAGTTTCACAACCCGCATCCGAGCACCGAACACCCCTTCTAAGTGTTCATATTCACTGCCCATCACTTCTACATCAGAAACCACTTGAAAGGGCAGCACCTGAGTGTAAAATGCCAGAGCCCGATTCATCTCAGCAACGGTCATGCCCACGGCGCTAACGGTAGTGACAGCGCTAGGTTGCTGGGCCAGGCGCGTCATCGCTGATTGGCTCACTTCAACCGGTGCCCTTTGGGACCAGACCGCTGGTTGACAGGTTAAGACAGCGACTAATGCACTGAACCACCCTATAGTACGGGTAAAGGGGCGGGTGACCTTTCGAATCATAACCGTTCACCTCAGGGCTAATATTTATTCAGGAAGGCTCATGCAGCTTTGGGTATCGATATACTCTCGCCAGCGTCGAATCCGTCGATTTTGAAAATCAATCACGATGGCATCAGCAGCGTTACTTTGTTTTCCAGTTTCAATTTCAGTTTCTTGCCAGTGCCATTCCACCATGGCTTGATTAGCCATCGTTAAGATGCGCTGAATTTCGATTTTGATCGGCGCATAGGCGGCAGCGAAGTTAGCGGCGACGGCCCGAATCGCTACTGGGCCAATCCAACAATTACCCGGAACCATAAATTCTCCATCAGCCCAAAAGAGTTCAGCAAAGGCATCCGCATCGCCATTGATCCAGGCGTTAGCTGCCCGTTGAATCAGGGTGATTTGCCAGGCCGATGTGGGCATATCGCGAATCCGGGCCTGACTGCCCAATAACTCAGCAGAGGCATTGACAGCCGAGGTAATGAAGGCATTGATCTGAGCTATCAAGGCTGGAACAGTTCCTGGAATCAGGGTGGAGGCCGTCAACACGGCACCCACCCAATGCTGAGTATGCCAGTGGCCACCCCCCTCCAGCGACGGTAAAGGATCTGTCGGCGGGTCAGGATAGGGAGATACATACCAGTAGGGTTGGTCATAGCTCCTATCACCGGGCGATAATCCGATCCCAATTGTCAGGGCTTGCCCATTCCGAGTCTCCGGCAAGGTGACCAAGGTGGCCATGTCAAAGTGGTGGGGCCAAATATGGATGGCTGATGCCCCCGCCATCTCCTTCACCCATTGACTCAGGCAGTCATGGGTGAGCCCATAGTAACTGGCTAACTGTTGACGGGCCGCAGCGTCGCCGGGGGCAAAGGCTGCCCCATGGGCAACGGCATGATCCGGAAAATCATCGGGGGGATAGGAGAGAAACTGTAGTTTTTCCACCGCTGTCCCCAGGGGAGAGAGTACCGACTGTAGCCAGGACAACCCCTGATCCAGGGTTTGTCCGATCAGTTCCAGGGCCGCGATCTTCTCTCCCTGCGACCCCACCACCCTCAGGGTCAAGCTGACCGGATCCAGCGTCACCCGAAAGGGGGTAGGCCCCTCAATTCGTTGACTGCTAAACCAACCCTGCTCAGGTAGCCAATCCAGGCTGCTATGGCTATGGTCGGGCTGGGAAAGGCTCAGGGCATGACCTGTCATTGCCATAAATTGAATCGCATAGTGCAGTTGCAGTCGGGCGTCAGTCAGATTTGGGTGGGGCGTTAGGGGAGTCATGGTGAAGAGATGGCTAAATAATGGACACTAAACAGATTTTGCGGATCGCACCAGACGACCTGAGGTTGGAATCCAGCCAGTCTGGCCAAGTCTTGAAACGCTGAGAGGCTGTACTTGTAAGAATATTCGGTTCGCAAGGTTTCTCCCTCGCAGAAGGGAATGGCCACATCGCCAAGGTGGACAATCTGATAGCACCGGCTGACCAGGCACATTTCAATTCGGCCGATGGGATTGTAGTGAGCCCGGTAACTAAAGTGATTTAGATCGAAGTTGGCCTCTAACTCACGATTCATCCGACTCAGAAGATTGAAAGCAAAGGCCGCGGAAACCCCTTGCGCGTCATCATAGGCCGGTTCTAGAATCTCGGCAGATTTGTCTAAATCAACCCCGATCAGCAGGCCGCCCTTAGGCTCCAGCAGCGTGGCTGCCTGGTTTAAAAACTGCATCGCTTCATGGGGTTCCAGGTTGCCAATGGAGGAGCCTGGGAAAAAGCCCATTTTGCGTTTGTGGCGCAATGCAGCAATATCCGGTAGCTGCAGGGGCTGCGTATAGTCCGCGCAGATTGCGATCGCACTGAGCCCCGGATACGCGATCACCAAATTCAAGCACGATTCATACAGATGCTGCTTAGAAATATCTAAGGCCACATAGGTTTGTAGTTGCGGAGCCGCATCCAGTAAGGTGCGAATTTTCTGGCTGCTGCCACTGCCAAATTCGATCAACACCCCATCCCCAATCAAATCAGCCACTTCAGCCGCGCAGTTTTGTAAGATCTCCATCTCAGTTCGGGTCACATAGTATTCATCCAGTTCACAAATCCGATCAAATAGCTCTGCGCCCTGCTTATCGTAGAGAAATTTTGGCGAAATTGTTTTCTGCGGCTGTTGCAAGCCCGTCAACACCTCAGCCCGGAAATCCTCAACCGGCGGATGAAAATCATAGAACGTCACATCCAGCGGCGGCGTCAACCCCACCTTAGTGGGCGTAAGCGGGAGTATAGTCATCGAGAAATCTCCAAAATTTAAACTTCAACATCTATGACCGAGCCAATCGAATGCCGCTAAATTGCCAACGCGCTTGGGGCGGGAAGCTGTAGCTACACCCCCATCGCATCGTCCACATCAGCTCGGTAACGATAGACCTCCTGCATGGTAGATCGAGATAACAAGCCTCTCTGAGAACGGAAATAACGTGTGCCTACCGCTTCATAGTAGGAGTTAAACAGGTAGCCGTACTGAGGATGAAAAGTCTGGTCGTCAATAGCGAGAGGCGGCAACCCGTGAGCCGGCTGAGTCGGCTGATAGGTCTTCAAGACATCCGTCGACTGGAAAATCTTAAGCGTCATAGTAACCCCAAAATTAGAATTGTGTGAGCACTAGAGTCTTGTCAGCAGGTGATCGCCAACCCGCAGAGCATTGGCAATAATCGTCAGGGTTGGATTAACCGCACCGCTGGTCGGGAAGAAGCTTCCGTCTACGACGTAGAGATTATCGATATCGTGGGTGCGACAGTTTAGATCCAGCACAGAGGTCGTTGGGTCTTCACCAAAGCGACAGGTGCCAACTTGGTGGCCGACCCCATCTAGGGGCAGTTTGCCCGTGAAATAGGATTGGTAGTCCTAAACCTGTAAGGATGCATTGTAATGATGGATGAAGTACCAGATAGCGCCAATATGGTTCTCCAGCT
>NZ_JTHE03000108.1 GCF_000817775.3 Lyngbya confervoides BDU141951 | reverse complement strand
TCCGTTGCCTCCACTCAGGAAGTCTCGGCAGACCCAGACAGCGCCGAACTGTCCTGGCCCAAGGGCTACAAAAAAGTGGTGACGCATCTGTACGGCCCCACCTTGAAGAAGATTTTGCCGGAGGACCCAGATCAGGAACGGGCCATCCTGACGGCGATCGCCCAGGAAACGGAGGTGGGGGAGAAGCTCCTTGATGACCTGGCCAGTGCCATTGTTAAACGCTCAAAGCGGAGGCTATCCTTATCCAGCGTGAAGGAGGGTCTCAAGCAAAAGATCCAGGAGATGGTGTAAGTTCTGCGTTGACGCCCTGAAGATCGATTCATTCAAAACAGCATCAAGATACCCCGTAAGCGTCCACTGGATTGGTTAATCTCCATCAGGTTGGCTTTCCCAGGGTATCTTGAGTGATTCTCTGTGGGGCCTGGGCTTCTAGGGGAGCGTTCAGGCAAGAAATTAGAGACAATTAGGCATAGTTGACTGTATTCAGTTTTCTGCCTAGAAAGGTGCCCTCTAAAATCAGCTTAACGGGGGCTATGGGTTGTTTTGGGCGTCTCATGCGATAGCCTCGTCCAAGATGGGTCGCCTGCTGTTCCATCTCGACCAGCTCAATCTCGTAAGGGGTGCGGGTGTAGGGGGTTCCGCGATACTTTAATTCCATGATTTCTCTCCAGTAATATAAAATGGCTTGAATCGTTAATTTGTTGAGGAACAAGGGAAAAAGGTGATTAAAGACCCAATAAGACTTGGGTTTGAGGCCTATCGAGGTGAGTCATCCATTGACTTCCCTGGATTGGGATGAACCTGGTGAACGACCTAACAGAACTCTCTCAAAAGTTGAGGAGGGGGTCTATACCGAAAAGTTCAGGAGGTTGTTCAGGAGGCATGTCATATCGATCTAGAAAGTCTGAGCAGGGCTGTGTAGAAGGGACCACAGGCTAACGCTTCAGTGCAAGGAGGTTTTGATGCAGACAGAAAAACTGAGTTAGACAGCGTGCAAAGTTGCCTTGACGATTGTGAGTCTGGGCTCAAAGCGCGGGATGGCAGAAACTTTGCCTCCTGGTATTGTGGAAGCGACCGCAAAACGGCTCGTTACAGTGCAAGGGTTACGGACCATGCGAAAACAGGACAAGGCACTCGAAGTCATCACATCAATCTTATTGGCCCTCGCTTCACTAGTGGCCGCTTGGAGCGCCTACCAGTCCTCGGCTTGGTCCAGCGAGCAGGCCACGATGGCCCAGGTCACGGCGCGCCATCGCCTTGAAGCAACGCGCGCCCTCAACCGCGGGGGCCAATTGCAGATCATGGATGTCCTGGCGTTCATGCAATGGATGGAAGCGAGCAGGGCTGGCAATCAGCCGCTAGCGCAATACTACCGTGACCGCTTCCCCGCCGAGCTTGAGTCGGCCTTCGAGGCGTGGCTGAAGCTCGACCCGGCCAACAATCCCGACGCGCCGTCGCCGTTCACGCTGCCGGAATATGCACCAAGAGTCTGGGCGGCGGCAGACAAGGCCGAGGAGTCCTCCAAGCAGTCATCAGAACGCTTTCAGTACGCGAACGACATCAGCACAGCTTACGTGCGCAACACCTTGTTCACCGCAATAGCCCTGTTTTTCGGAGGCATCGCTGGCCGCTTCGAATACCGCCCTGTCTACCTCGGCATGCTGGTGCTGGCTGCCCTGATGCTGTCGATCGGTATTGGCAACGCTATTATAATGCCGAAGATCTGACAACGGGCACCCGTGTGAGGCGTATTAAAAGCAAAGCTATGGAGAAGTGCCATTCATATCAACAGCCCTCAATTGCGCCACGGTTGCTCCCGCTGAATTCACGAGGATCAGCCTTTCCCCCTCAATACGGTATGTTTCTGCTGTTTCTAGTATCTTTAAGTAGGCCGATTCCTGCTCCATCACACCGTCGGGTTGTCTGCATAGCTTACGTGTTCTGACACTTGGCGCGATCGCCAGAGTATTTTCTGTAGACACATAGTTGGCCATGTAATGATTACAGCCTGCAATCCCCGTGAGTCGGCCATCGTCATGAAACTGTGCAGTAACCACAACACCAGACATGGCTGATACCACTGCCCCTTGCCCATTGTTGTAACTCATGAGTTGCCAGGGCGTGTTGATTAACGGAGGGGCAGCCACTTGGGTAAAGGTCAGTACAGAGTTTCCACTATCATCGAGCAGTTGCATCGCGCCATCAGCCATTGTATAAGCTCTAACCTGTTGTAATGCCGCTAACACGGCCTGTTCCTGCGCTTCAACACTGCCAGGGCAAGCCATCTTTGTTATCCCCTTAAGTTGCAACGACAAGGATCGACCCTCCAGAGTATAGGTACCAAAAAAACGATTGCAGCTGGCCACCCCCCTAACTTGCCCTGCACGAAACTGAATCGTCGGCGGTTCGTTAGTGGCCTGCACGGGGACAACCTCTCCAGCCGCATTGCTGTACTGAGTGAGCGCCCAAAGGGCTGTTTCTAGAGAGGCTGGAGCCGACATCTGCCCAGAGGACTGTTCCTGCATACGAAAATTCTGAACCTTAAATTGCCGATTTGGGCCTGAAGTTAGGGTGGAGACGGGAATGCTTAAACGCTGATTTTCGATGCTGAGGGGACCGTTGCCCCAATCTTGATCTCCGAGTTTAATCGGAGTCAGAACCTGCAAATCACCGTCCACATCTAGCACCGTACTGAGGTAGATCGCGGCGGGAGATTGCAACGCATGATGGGCAACTTTTAAAATAACCGCAGCATCATCTCGACCATTCCCCGTCAAATCGCCAAAGGTTATCCACCCTTTCTGATTCACTAATTCCACGAATAACGACCCATGGCTTGCTTTATAACGACCATAGGACAGGGTCGCCGTTGTATAGGTTGGATGAGTTTCTTGGCCAACAGGCACAATAAAAGTTGCTGATTGCAAGGCTTGCCAACGATCGCACCAGGCTTTTTTTTCTGGTGTAAATACCTCGCGGGTAAGGCAATTGTACCAAATAGGCTCAGACTGCACTCTGGCAAGACTCCCCTGGACAATAACGGCGCCTAAGCTGGCGGCGAGAGCGATGGACCTACGAATCGAAGGTTGATGCATGTCTACACCTCTAAGTTGTTCTTGGCGTTGTTTTTTACTTGGACGGTTCATGTGCTACACCAACGATAAAACGGTAATAGTCAGACGATGAAGAGGAACAATCACTCGGCCCATCATCAGTGGAATAATGCCGTTCAAGCAGTACCACTCAGAGGAAAGTTTCGAATTTGATTGGTTTCAACGTCAGCTTCTACCGCACGGCGGTAGGTATCAACACTATGGTTCGGCAGCATATCGCCCGCTTGAGTGAGAAAAGCCCAGTTTTCGCCCACATGCACAAACTCACTCTGAAGCTTTGTCGGGGGCAGGGTGGGAACGGGGTCAGCCATGTTCGTCACTCGAAAACTGTTGGGCACAATTTTGGCATAGCTCCGGGCAAATTCAGGATCCCCCACGCGGGGACCGGCATAGGCATAGACCTGAAGGTTGGGTTGTATTTGGGGGACCGCGAGGGCAATATCTAGGGCCAGGAGGGTGACCAGGGCTGCCCCCATGCTATGACCGGCCAAATAACATGGCTTATTGGGATTAATTTGGCGCATGGTCTCCACCACCGGCGGATTGATAATCGTGTCGGCGATACCGCGAAAGCCCTGATGGATACGTCCTAGCTTCGCTCCGGTTTGAGGATGCAGATAGTCTTGCTGGACGGCATAGATGTTACCGATCCACTCAGCGATCCGCTGGGTTCCCCGCAAGACCAAGATGCTGTCTTCGTCGGACTCCAATAAAAAACCGTAGAATGCCTCAATTGTGCGCCCAACCTTGACAACTGCTGTGATTCCTGCGCGGATAGCCTCCTCGGTTTGGATCAGGGTTTGATCTAGGGCTGTTGGATCCTTCAGCAGAGTGGGGTCGTCGATCAGGGCTTGCGGGACTTGAATTTCAATGTTGTCATTTACTTGCCGCTCTTTGCCGCGGAAGTGAGTCACCACTCGGTATTGATCTAGACTAGGAGCGTAGTCAAATAGCTGTTTCAGGTTGCCATCGTAGCTGGGGTCGTTGCGGCCGGTGATGTATTGCTGGGTGGAAAGACGACTCAGCAAAATTAGCCGTTTCGAGATGGCTCGATTGTAGGGTATGGGCGGTGGAGGAAACACTGCAGCGGCTTGAATCGCCTGAAATTCCTCCGCCATGCGGATATCCTCCGTAACCGACGATTGAATCAAGTCATCAGGGTCGTAGAATTCTGCGACGTAGGCATCGATCGCGGCCTGTCGGGCTTTCGCTCGCGATCGCCGGATGTGCTCTGTACCCAGCGTGGCAGCTGTACCCGCAGCCACGCCTCCTAACAGAAATTGGCGCCGATTAACTTTGTTCATGATCTTGGTTTTTCAGAGAAGAGAGAGGGGGGTGATTGGCATCGATCAGGGTGGGGAAGATCCGCTTTAGGGCAACGAAGTCGGGGCGCTTTTGGCTGGTGCAAAACTGGTGGGTGGATTGCCCGACAATCCAGGTGGCGGTAGCGAATCCCGCTGCTTTATCGAAGGCACCTAGGTATGGAACTACCACACCTAAACCAACCACGGTGGCCCAAGCCAGCAATCCCGACAATACAGCACCCAGAAACCCAAACCCGTTGCCAATCATCGCCAGAAGATCCTGGCCTTTAGGGTTACCCCAGAGATTACGAATATCCCAGATCATTTTGAGTATTAGCCCCAGCACGACCAGCAGCTTTAACTCCAGGGAACCGCCCCCTGTGATCGGAACCAGCCCCACGATCGCAGTTCCCAGCGCGTAGTCAAAAATCAGTCGCCGCATGTCTCCCTCGCGACCAATCAGGGCAGTCATACCCGTCAGGGCCGAGTTCATCAACTGCTCTGACAGCGGGGCTATCAGAGGTTGCTTAGCCAGCGCTTGCGCCATTTCGGGTGAGAGCTGAAACGCCTCTCTCAATCGGGCTAGAAGCGCGGCTTCTTGGGGTTTCGGGCCTTGGGTACGGGTAATCATGCAAGCCCCGCGATAGACTTGCTGCTGCAAGGCGGGCGTCTGAATCTGGGGCAGCCGAGTTTCGAGGGCAGGGGGATGGCTGAGCAATCTTTCTGGCGTGATCTCCGGCGGCAAGGGCTGAAAGGTGCTCAGCGCCACCAGAAAGGCTTCAAACGCCTTCGGGGTTGGGTCGCCTTTGAGCGTGGCCACTACCGCCAAAACTTCCAGGCAGACGATCTTTTCGGCTGTTAACTCATGGGTCATCATTGCACCTTCAAGATTGAAAATAGGGAAGGACCGTCGGATCACGACAATTGCCTCTCCATGCCTTGCAGTCGCTGGTAGCCACCGAAACCGTAGATCCAGCCCAGGACAACGACCCAATGCACCACTGTCACGGCCCACAGCGATCCGGTGAAGCCATACAGTAGCGTCAGGATTAGTCCAAACCAAACCACCATCAGGAGAAAGCGGCGATCGCGCAATGCCTCTCCTGCCTCAGGACGGACTTGACTGAGTCCCCAATGATAGATCACAAACAAACCGATACTGAGGGCTGCCCAGGCTAGCCAGGAGGCTGGGGAGATCCCTTCGGTGGGATGGGGAAGCAACATGACCCGAAAGACGATCTCCTCTGCTAGGGCTGGGAATAAAAACAGCTTCACCCCGTTGATCAGGCCGCGCAGGGGCGGGGTTCGGGCAATCTGCCCCTGTAGGTAGCCACTCTTGAGTCCAAAGGGCAGCAGGCCGATGGCAATCATCCCCAGGGATAGCAAAACGGCCCCGACCCAAGGACCCGACAGCGGGACGGCAAAGCTGCGGGCCAAGCGCAGGGCGACTCTGGAGACTCCAGGAATCAAGCCAAACAGGGCTGTCGGCGGAATCGGGGCAATGCTGGGGTCAAAACCGCCCAGTTGGTTCGTCCGCAGAAACCAGAGATCGGCATCGTTCTTGAGAAAAATTAGGGCCAGGTCGTCTTGCGCCCAGCGGGGCATCATGCTGCGCCAACTGAAGATGCCTGCGACTAATCCGCTCCGGTTGGCCAGTTGATTGCCGCGCGCATTGACCCCAGCCAGGGTTTCGGCGTTATTTTGCCAATCTGATCGCACGACCCCATAGGGCGATAAGGCTTGGGTCAGATCCTTCCCCAGGGCGGCAAACCGATCGATCCTTTGCACATTGGGATCCTTGGGATGATTGGCGATCCACTGCACCAGATTGGGATCGGTCTCAGCCTGGTGGCGAATTTGGGCGATCGCAATATACAACGCCTGGCTCGAATCCTGCACACAGGAGGTAGCGGGCGTCACCGTTGCCACCCCAGTCCCATCGCCAGTTCGATAGCGAGCCATCATCACCTGGGACTGAATCAGCAACTCTTCAAACAGAGACAGCCGGGTCTCTCCTAGGGGCAGATCTTCAAACTCGTCCAGCTTCACCAGAATGTCAGAAAAGGGACGCTGGCCGATCCAGCCTCGTTGCATATCACCGGCATAGGCTGTCCAGTCTTGCGTCCCCGAGACGATGCCGCCAGTATTGTGGGCATAGATTTGCTGATAGTGAATGTTGAATTGCAACTCCTGGGTGATCGGTTCCCGCGCAATCTGTGCCAACCCAAAGGAAAAATGGCCGGTGACGGTACCCAGGGGCGTTAACTCTTTATTTTCGCCGCCGATGCCGCCAAACAGATGCATCACCAAGGCATAGTCGCCTTCCTGCCAGGCTGCCGTGGCAGCCTCCGGCCCGGTCGCAGTGGGACTCACCAATACCCGCTGAAGTGTGCCTTTGCGGGCTGCGCTATTCCGCCAATTGCCCCGATCAATGTAGTTGCGACCAGCTGTTTCCCCCAGAATTACCTCATCAGGTTGCACTTGAAACAGGGCACGGGGTTTGAGGGCCTGGACGGTGAACATATTTTCTCGATCGACCGCCCCATAAATGTACCAGCCCTCGCGCCCTGCCGGAGAGTCCGCCAGATCACGAATATTCGAGGAAAAGCGATCGTCCTTCAGCATCGGCTGTTGGGGAATCCGAATCGTTTCGACCAGTCCCGAAAAGTCTTTGGTCGCCGGGTCAAAGTGCTGCACCTGGAAATACTCCGTGGGGCAAGGGGGCTCACCGGGACAAACCTCTGGCCGGGGGCGGTTGCGACGGGTATCCGGCTCCAGAATCTTGACCAGGCTATACTCTCGCCCCGTGACCTGAATGGGTTCCAGGGCCACTGTGACCACAGGAACCGTCCCAGTTGTGATCAGCTGTGGCTGGCCCGCCAGTTTCACAGCCACATCATCCTGCGGACGTGCTCCGGCTAAAGATTGCAATGGCCCCACCGCCCGCCGCCCATTCAGTCGGCTGGGCACAATATTGCCCTGGGCGGCAAAGCTCTCGGCTTTCTGCGTCAACTGGACCTCCCGAGTCACCTTCTCCAGGTAAGTTTCCAGGGCGGGTGACGCTTGCCAAGTCAGCTTGACTGTTTTACCCAGCAGGTTGGGATCGGGACTGTGCCAGATCTCCAGCCAGGCCCAATCTCCTGGGTCGGCGTCATACTCAGCGGCGGCAGGTAGGATTAAGCGTCCCAGCCATTCTCCCACAGGACGATAGTCAGCTGAGGAGGGCAGCGGCTGAATCGGGTAGTGGGCCACCTGATTAACGGCGGCGGCCTGGGATAGGGCGTAATTGGAAGCGGGCTGGGCCGGGGCAGACAGACCCACCAGTAAGGCGATCGCCAATGCTCCGACCCAGCCTAAAACACCCCATGCCCAGCTGCGTCGGTAACGATGGAAATAGGCATACAACTGCTGAGACATAACCTCCGTCCTCCGGATTTGGACTTTGGACAATCTTCGAGGACTCAAAATCTTAACCCACCCTTCCGCAAAAGGCATGATGCCCTTCACAAAGTCCTTAGAGAATCTTTCAGTGTCTCATTGCTGCAGGAACTGGACTTTAGACAGGAGACATTGAGTTTCTAAGAAGAATTGATCCGGTTGATCAGCTCCTAGCCATGAATTTTGAGAGTTAGAGCTTTCAGGTTGTGGCTCTACGCAATCACAGACCTCTTGTGCGATCGCCTCTTGGGCTGCGACCAGCACATCCTCTAAGTTTGCGGTTGCCAACTTTACGGCACCTTTTCCCTTCAAATTTTTGGTGAATTTGAGCATCTTCTTAGCATCAATGGTGATGACTTGCCCTGGATAGTTTTGTAACACTTCTAGCAATGAAATCTGTTCGTCATTGATTGCAGATAGCATAATCGATGAGCGCAAGGCTTGCACATTTGTCTGTTTGGAAGGGGTTGTCACGAGTTGTCCGAGTTGGAACAGGGCATATTCTCCTGGAAGACTATAGAGTAGGTTATCGAGATCCTTGGAATTTATCTGTTTTTGATCTGTCAGTAATTCCCTAAGTTTTTGGGGTTTCATCTTGGTCAATCTCAAATAACTTTTCCACTCGCTGGGAACCTTTCCCGTTAACGCAAATTGATTCAAATCTTCAATCTTGAAAGATCGACTCACAGGTCCGAATGTTAGCACGACCTTGCGCGAGACTTGTGGTGTTTTTGGAGATAGCCTAGTTCCATCTAAGGCTGCCAAAAATACCTGTCCCCCGGATTGCGAGGCAAGGTATGAAGAGACGGTTGGAATAACATTAGCCTTGGGCGGGAGGGCGGACTTGTCATTAGATGATGCAAAACTGTGATGACCTGTTCGAATTTCTGGGCTAATCTCTATCTGTCGTTTTAGGCTTAAAAGTGCGGGTGCCGCTTCATCTGAAGGCAGTTGACAGTCACAAACTAAATCTGGCAGCAAATCTTCCAAAAAATTAAATAAGGGTGAGATGCGTTGAACAAATAAATCCACATCTTGATAAACACGGCTTAGCTCACTGACATTCAGCTCAACTTCGGCTTTAGGATAGCGACGGAGTAACTCTAGAAAAGACATATTCTGGTCGAGATAAGCAGACCTTAGTGAGACCACCAGCGGCTGTGGATTTTCTCGATCTAATGGATCGCCTACTAACTTATTCAGCTGAAACAGTACAAATTGGACATCGGTATTGCCCAGAGGAATTCCGGTATCGGGAATGGATGCGTCGAGTAAGGTAGACATCTCCTCAGGAGACGTACCGCTTCGATCTAAAAAGGTTGTGAGTAGACTGGAGGGGGAGCCTCCCTTAGCGAAGGCTTCTAGCTCCTGGAAAGGAATTTTAATACTCTCTTGCGAGCTTCGATGTCTCAAGATGACCGTTTCAGCGGCGATCGCCTTAGACGCATTCGCAATCTGACTAATCATTCCCAGCGTAGCGATAGAGAACAGGATCTTCAAGAGTCTTGACCTGCTTAGAAAATCACCAGACTGGGATAATAAGTTAAGGAGATAAGACATCTTTTTTATTTTTAGAGCCATAAATATATCACCTGGAATTTAGTTCAAGCTTGGGGATGGGCAAGGAACCGCATTGGTCAGTCCTAGCATCTCTCCCATTGAAAAACAGGTAAACGGATTATTGGGGATCGGCACCTCACCGTTGGCAACCCAGAACATTAACCGTTCGGGATCAAAAATCACCTGCCGCAAGGATCCATTGCCTCCAATGCTGGCGTTATCGTCATAGACGGTAGTCGGGCTAGATTCCATCGTGTTTGGGTTCGTGCGATCGCGCAAGACTTGCAATATCGTCTGAGGCGTGAATTGTCCGTACTTTGAGCGTGAACCATCGGGGGCTAGGAGTTGCTGAAAACTCTTAAATCGATTGTGGCTAGATTGATTTGAGGCGTCGCGTCCCAGCATCTCAGCGGAGGCAAAGTGATTCGTCATATATAGGACACCATTAGCAGGTAATTCACGAATTCCCATTTCCTTTCCCAATAGTTCAAAGACTCCTGCCTTCCGTGACTTTGCATCCGTAATAATCACCAAATTCGAACGCATCCGTGGATAGGTTTCCATAATCGCCCTTGCTTCGTCGTAGGTACCTGCATTTTTAATAATGTAAGCCATCAGTTGCACCGTACTCTTACCCTTTACATCCAAATCTTCATAATTCTTAGGATGAGACGTATTATTAGAAATGATCAGTCCCTCTGCATTAAAGCCTGCATTAGGCCATCCCACTCCAGGAATTGTGATCGCCACATGGGGAATACCATCATTGGGCTGTCGAACTTGAATCACCGGATTATCAATCCAGTAGGGCAATGGATTACTGTTATTATCCAAAGTCCAGCCTTGATAGAATCCGTTATCGGGCGTTGCAGAGCCAGCCGTGAGAAAATGGGCGCAGCCATCGTTAAACAAAGCCTTTGGGAGCAAATAAGATAAGTATTCTTGAAAAACGTCACCAAAGGACAGAACCATGCAGGCATCCATTGTCATGCCCACGTCTTTCGCGACAGAAACCATCCCCTCACATTCTTCCACAACACCAGGAAATGACCGTCGGGTTGCCAAGCGAGAAAGCCCCAATCCCCGTCCTGCAAAACTTAATCCATTGAGAACTTCTCGCCCTAGATCTCCAATCTCTTTCTTCAAAAATGTGCCTTGCTGCACTCCCATTTCGTAAGGAGTACCTTTCAGCCAGATGACTTTGATCTTACCGATGTCAAGACGCTTAGGAGATTGGGGAGTCCAGCTCCCTTCCTTAGGCTGCCAAGCTGTTTTCAAACCAGAAGAAGTTTCGTCATGCTGCTGCTGGAGGGATTGTGCGTAAACTGTTTTAGCGATTCCAAAAATATCGATTGTTCCCAACGCTGTAGATATCCCAACCATCCAGAATGCAAATGTTCTACGGGTCAGTCGTAACATCTCGAATAGTCTCCACTCTCACAAAATCAACGGTTATAGCTCCAATTTAAACATAGCTGTATCCTTGATGTTTGCGTAATAAAGACCGAATAATTTAAGACCCGCTTCAAAATGGAGTAATAATTTTTAAGAACATGAAGCGTGCGGAAGATTCGAATCCACGGGTCCGAATCTAAATGAATGGAACTATTGTCAAGGTCGATAATTGATTGATGGCCAAGGGCCAAGATATTGACTCGATAGCAGTATTAGACAGCTATAAGCGGTCAGTTATTATTTAACTGAACACCAGACTTGAATCGATGTCAGAATTTCATCCATTGCTTGGGTGAGTCAGGAGGCAGAGTTCAACCATACCTTAGAAATTAACAACAATATTGGTAAACCACCCATACCACAAGGGAGTATCTTGATCTACAGTAGCCCTAATCCCTGCTCCTGGCAATGAGACACTAAAACCTGTTGTCCAGAAAGTATTGCGATTGAGTACGCGATTGTATTCAAGGAAAAAGTCATCTGCCAGATGGGAGTTATTGACCCCAGAAACCACTCCTGCACCATTTGAGAAGTCGAAGCGAGTTGCCTGACCAAACTGAACCGGACTATTCAACTGATTTGCCCGGATGTGAGCATAACGTAACGTTACTGTATCCTTGACCGAGGGTAATAACCGTAGAGCAAGCTGGTGGGCTTGTACATTGGAGTTAATGAAAACGGTAGCCGACTTTGATCCAGTGGCCCAACTGCTGGGTGAGCCTTCATAAAATAACGGGTCAAAACGCTCTAGAGTTCCGGTATTGGGGTCGTCGCCTGAAAAAGTTTGATAGGAGTAGGTTAGAGTGGGTGACAGGGGCAGATTTTTGAATGTATAACCAGCCTGCACACGCCCAGCCCAGGCTGATAAATTAATTCTATTATTCCATTCGTAGGCTGCATCCAGTGTCAGGAATAGGGGGGCAAATTTGCCCTTAAAGGGTGTGACCCGAGTATATAGATTAGTGACATTGAGGCCTGACCGGGCTTCAGGAATAATGGTTGGAGCACCGATACCGCCCAAAGCCGCTTGAGGGTAAGCAGAATTCGAGTCAAGAATATTGGCATAGGTCAGACCGATATAGTTCTGGTTGGGACGGTCATAACGAAGATCTATCCCGGCCAGACTGGTATTACTGTTGTTCGATGCTAACTCGCGAGGGTTAAGATAGAATAATTTACTCGTGAAATCCTTGTAAGCGATGGTGGCGCTTGCCGCGAATTCCCAGGCTTTTCTAGGACCTAACTTGAGTGCTCCTCGTTCAAACCCGTTAGAGGCTCCATTAGAAATTAGCATTCCGCTTCCCAACTTGAGTTCGCGAGGACCGACTGAAAAGTCCAGGTTAATTCCCTCGGAAGTCTGGGTTCGCAAGCCTAAATATCCCTCCTCAAGCAGTATGCGTCCCGTGTCACCCGTATCGTATGCATCGGTTCCCAGAGTTCCTGATACTACAGTAGAGACTTTTCCATAGAGACTTGTATCATTGCTTAATATACCTTTAAAACTCAGTCCGGGCTTGGCATAAAGTTCTAGCCAGTCTGTATCGGGATTGAATGCTGCATCTGCAGCAAAGGTATCAGATAGATTCCAGAAGAGATTTCGCTCTCCGACAATATTTAGTCCAGCTTGGATGTGTGCACGAACCTCCAAGCCATGGTTATCGTAGAGTAACATTGGATCACGTGTTTTGTGATCTTCTGATTTCGCTTCGGCGGGATCTTGCCCTTCAGGATTCGTTGCTGCGATCGCATCCTCACAGGTTTGGCCTTCACTCAAACTGACGTCGCGTCGAATCGTATCGGAATTAGGTGTTTCGATCCCAGAGGATTGATCGGTATTAAGCGGGGTTTTCTCCTCAATAGGAACTTCAGCTTCAGAGGCAGCAGCGGTTTCTGGTCGGATTGATGCCGGCTCGCATGGTGTGCTGTAATCCTGCGCGACGACTTTAGAAACGAAAAGTAAGCTGAGAAAAAGGGACTTTAAAATCTCAATGAACCTTATTAGTATTAAAATGTTGTGATTACGCATTGATTTCTTGTCAAATGTATCAAGCCTTGTGGAGAGGACGGAAGCCTAGTTTGAAATTCACGCCACCGTCGTGAAAGTTAGTACGCATCTGGACTGCATGAATGTTTGATACCGTCTAGGATGCATATCTCACCGGCTCTAGCAGCGATCAAAAGTTGAAGTAATGTTGAAGTAATGTTGATGTCCCTAGCGAGATACCTGGGAATGCTCAAGTTGCATCAGGTATTCTGCAACAGCTTGATACGCGGGTAAACTAGTTGGATCGATGGCGGCATTGCCAGCCACTGGATGTGATGCAAATCGGGCAATGACCATTTCAGCCGTTGGATCAATGTAGAGAACTTGACCATGTACACCCCGTGCCATGTAGGCACCATGTTTGTTGTGGCTAATCCACCACATACCACGATAGCTCCAGCCTTTGAGCAACTTATATCCAGCATCTGAAAAGGCACGGCGACTGCCACCCTTACGAATCCTCTGAATCACCGAGGCAGGAACAACCTGCTGATCCAAAACTTTGCCTTCATTAAGCATCATTTGCCCGAAACGAGCCATGTCACGCAGACTAGAATTAAATCCGCCGCCCGCAAACGGTGTTCCAATAGAATCAACGGAAATGAAAGCATCCATATCCGCACCTATTTTGCTCCAAATTTTTTCGGAAATGACCTCAGAGACAGATTGACCGGTGACACGACTGATTAACCAGCCCAAGACATCGGTATTGATGGTTTTGTAGGCAAAACTAGAACCATGCTGCCCCTCCTTTTGCACCGTCTGCAGAAATTCAAAATAGGTTCTCGGACCAGTATAGTCAGCAGGTTTGGGGAGGGGATTTCCAGCCGCTGCATGTTGCCAGACCTCAGCATTGGGATCGCTATAATCTTCGCTGTAGGCCAAGCCAGTTCTCATATCTAGAACTTGACGCACCGTAGCGTCACCAAAAGCACTGTCCGTTAATTCCGGGATGTATTCCCGGATCAAGCGGTCTTCATCAAGTTTACCTTCCTCTACCAGTATTTCCCCGAGTAAGCCAATCAGGGATTTGGTCATGGACATCGCCCCATGTCGGTTATAAGGGGTGAGGCAACCGGAGAAAGCTTCGTAAACCACCTTACCTCGGTGCATGACCAGAATCCCATCGGTAAAATTAGCTGCCAGGGATTCTTTCCAGGTCATGGGCTTGGTCGAACCCAGGGGCATGAAGGTCACTTCATCAATCCCGGCTATCGCTTTTTGTTCGAGGGGATGTGAAGGCTCTAATCGACGACTGATCATCTTGGTGGGCATCAACTGCTGGAAATTACACACTGTCCAGCGCCACTGGGGAAATTTGGCGAAGCTGTTGTCGTGGCACTGGTTCCGTTGCCTGGGTCAGTGTTAATCCTTTCAATATCTGAATTTGAGCGATAATGTAATTTCCTATCAA
>NZ_JTHE03000101.1 GCF_000817775.3 Lyngbya confervoides BDU141951 | reverse complement strand
TCATCCAAATCAGAATGATTGCAGTGTAAGACTTTCAAGCTCTTTTGGCATCAAGCACCATTTTCCGATCTATGTGAAATAAATAATGTCAGTGCGTATTTAGTATTGACGAGCTGTATTCATTGCTGATTCATCCTAAACGAAAAAATTTCGGCACAAAACTTTCAATCCCTTTTGATATCGGGCACTGTTTTTCGATCTATGTGCTACTATCCTCTCAGCATGGCTACATGACCGTCTTAGACAGAATGTCGTCGTTAACGAGGTTCTTGACTGGAGATCAACCCTCAAATTATCAATATTAGTTTATGCATGTCTTTTTAAAGGTTTGGCTAGGGCAATTTGTCTCAATAATGGGTTCAAAACTTGCCGAGTTTGCGCTGGCGATTTGGGCTTACCAATCCATGGACTCAGTAACCCAAATCGCGACCCTGGTTATTTTGATGTATCTGCCGAATATTGTGATAACACCGCTGACCGGATCCCTGATCGATCGCTGGAACCGTCGCTGGACCATGCTGATCAGTGACTGTCTAGGTGCAACCTGTAGCCTGGTTGCACTGCTACTGGTCTGGTTCGGGCAACTACAGCTTTGGCATATTTACATTGGAGTTCCCATCCTTGCTATCTCCCAAGCCTTAGCAACACCAGCTTACAGTGCTGCGATCGCCCAGCTTGTGCCTAACCAGCACTATGGTCGAGCAAATGGCATGACTGATATTCCTCTGGCAGTGTCTCGAATCTTGACCCCACTGTTGGCCGTAATACTTTTAGAACTGATCCAACTGCAAGGCCTACTCTTGATTGATGTATTTAGCTTTGGGGTGTCGCTGTTCACACTGCTAAGCGTTCGCTTTCCAAAACTTCATCAAAAGAGCCAGCCGTCTCCTGGCATAGGACTCAAACAACTGCTGAGGGAATCAAAGCAGTCTTGGCAATTTATTCGTGCTAAACAGGGTCTATTTCAGCTGTGGAAATACATCATCTGGACCTATTTCACCATTGGTATGTTTGATTTGGCATTTTGGCTTCTGGTTCTCAAACTCGGTTCTGCTCCCAGGTTTGGTCTACTTGTCTCTGCTGCAGGCTGTGGCTATCTCATAGGAAGCTTGGCTATGAGCGTGTGGGGAGGGACAAAACACCGAATTTTTCAGATTTTGATGCTGACAGGCCTCCAGGGAGGTGTTGTTGTTCTGTTAGGGATAGGGGTACAGAAATCCTGGATGTTAGCGGGGCTAGGGGTGAGTCTGTATTTATTTGCGGATCCAATCATCATGGGATCTAGTAAGGCAATTTGGCAGGAACAAGTGCCGCAAGCGCTCCAGGGAAGAGTTTTCTCGCTGCAGCTGATGTTCCAGCGGGGAGCCATGATTCTTGCTTACGCAATTACTGGATTAATGATTGATCAGTTTTTTGATCCGTTGCTCGCATCTCTAGCGGGGACTTACCTCCTACGCAACCATGCCACTAATCCTATGGGAGCAGGCATTAGCGTTTTTTTATTGTTCTTGGGAGTAATAAAAATCGCTGCAGCTATTTTGGCATCTCGCAATAGACAATTGATAAACTTAAACAGTGATCAGAGCTTAGCTCACCAAGCAGCTTCCATTCACTAAACATTCGATATTCTTCAGCCTTCAAATTTTAGCGTAGAAGCGCAACTTCATGCGAATTGCAATTATCACCTCTGGGTTTTTACCCGTCATTGATGGGGTTACCGTCAGCGGAATGCAGAGGCTTCAAAAGCTGAGTCAATGGGGACATCAGGTCTTGCTCTTTTGCCCAGATTACAGCGCTCTAAGCCACATTTATCCAGACTGGGAGAACTACACTGGAGAAATTTTACCCGGGATCAAGGTCATCAGTCTGAGAAGTACTCCCTTTATGGATTTAGATTTTGAGCGCAATGTTTCGTTCTTTGCCTATCGCGATCTAATGGCAGCGCTAACAACCTTCCAACCGGACATCATTCATGTTGATGAGCCAGAAAGACTCTTTCTGGGGTTCTGGCGATCGCCGGGACTGGCCTATGCTAGGGCCCACAATATTCCCTGTGTGAGTTTTTTTAGAACTAATTTTTTAGAATACATTGAGGATTATTTTTCACTCCCAAAACTGGCAGTAAACATAATTATTTCTTTATCTAAGCTTCTAATTATATCTGTTTACAATTCCTACGATAAAACCTTAGTTTCAAGTCGAGTGACTCACCAAAAATTGCTCGACCTAGGAATCAAAAATCTTCAGTATGAAAATCTGCTTGGATTTGAGCCAGGAAATTTCCGAAAATGTAAACCACACCCCTATTTCTTTCGAGAAAAATACAAGATTAAGCAGATTGAGGATAGGATTAAAATAATCTTTCTAGGACGTCTGACTCCTGATAAAGGATGGAGTTTTACACTCCAGGCTTTTAAGTCTCTACAAAACAAAATCGGGCTTGAAAAAATCGCAATTATCATTGCAGGGGAAGGACCAACGCGCCTTGAGATCCAATCTAGTTTGCAGCAACTTCAGATTGAGCCCTATTTCCTTGGAAGGGTCCCACCCGGTGATGTTCCAGAGTTACTCTCCAATTGCGATATCCATGTCACAACTTCAGAAAAAGAAACCCGAGGACTGACCATTTTAGAGGCATTTGCCGCCGCCATCCCAGTTCTCGCCCCTAACCGAGGTGGCGTAACAGAGAACATTGTCCATGGATGGAATGGCTATCTTTACAGACCGGGAGATATGGAAGATTTCTGCCAAAAACTATCGACCCTCATCATAGATGAAGCATTGAGAATAAGTATGGGACAGCGAGGTCGAGAGTCTGTAACCCAATATAGTTGGGAAAAAACTATTCAAAATTTAGTTAATTTTTGGCAGTCCATGATTGCAGAACAACGGCCTAAGAATCCCGATCGATCAGCAGCCCCTATTGTTGAAAAAAATTAAGGTATTGATCGCAGATGTGAGACCATTCATAGGTCTTAAATAGATGTTGATAACAGGCATGACTTAGATGTCCGTAGCCCTGATTTAGAGTAGTGTCAATACAATTTGCGAATTTCTGAGGAGCCAGAGGGTCAACGAGATAGCCATTCACGCCTTCTCGAATAACGTCTCTGATGCCTTCTAAATCCGTAGCGATGACTGGAGTTCTTGCTTCATTAGCTTCCAGAATAACCACCCCAAATCCTTCCATATCACCAGGAACGGGAATATTTGGCATCAGGAATAAATCTGCGGCATCGTAGGCCAGACGCAACAGCGATTGGGGAAGGCGGCCGGGTAAAACAATGTGACTGGATTTTGTCGATCGCTGTTTAGCTTGGGCAATTGCCTTTGCCTCAGGTCCTGTCCCAATGCAAAGATAAATTGCGGGGGTCTGAACTCGGGGAAAAACCTGATCAATGAACCACTGGTGGCCCTTACGACGAATTTGTCGCCCTACACTAATAAGGAGGCGCTGCCCCTCTAGGTCAAGGTCTAGAGCTTGAGCAAGTAATCGCTTGGCCTTATCCGGGTCATAGGAACGATTGGGCTGAAGCATTAAACCATTCGGCACGACAATGCTTTTTTCTGGAGATAGGCCCCTGTCCAAACAAGCAGTCTGAGTTGCCCGAGAGACTGAGATGACGCCATCTAAATTCTGAAATACCTGCCTAACAAGCTGTTGGTAGGGGCCAAAGGGCCATATGACGTCATGCCCGTGGGTCAAAGCAAACATCGGGACCGGGATCGCCCTTCGCCTGAGCGCTGAGATCGATGCCGTTACCATGGAGATAAAAAACACAGCGTCAGCGTTTTCTGCGGTGACAATCTGAGGCAAAGTGCGATATAGCTGGACGAGAAATCGGGCAGTAGGTAGTACCATCCCTGGCTGCGGGGTTGACAAAACCACAGGGTGGACCACCACGTCGGATCGCTGCTGAAGTGTTTGTAGCACTTGCGAACTGACAGTTTGGGTACCGCCAATGTTATCTGTTGGGGCATCTAGAGGAGGGTGAAGATGCGAAACGTAAATTATTTTCATGAAGTCTTCCAGGATGATGCTCAAGGGGCAATTCTAAGGACTGGCAACGCTGAATGGAAGGCTTACGGAATTCCCTTGGTCTCAACAGAACATCAAAAAAATTTATATGAAGATCAAATCGCTGACAGACAACTTTGCTGAGAGACGAGTTCAAGGGGGAAAAGCCCGACGAGTTGCCCGCGCCACCAGGCGATCGCAATAGTTCTGAAGGAGCGGCGCAATTAAGCTGTGCAATCGTTCCAGCAAAGTCATTTCCCAGCCTGGCGTAATGGTAAACACCTGACGATCAATCCCTGCAACAATAGTGGCCGCCACCGCCTCTGGCGTCCAAGTTTGGGCGGTGGCCGTAATCATTTGCGTCGCTAAAGGCTTGGTTAACTGCTCTGCTGCCAGCTGAGGAGTGTCGGTATCCGGGGGATAAACAATAGAAACCCGCAAGCCGAGGGGCTGCAGCTCACCCCGTAGCGATTCCGCTAAACCCCTTAGGGCAAATTTACTCGCGCTATAGGGAGAATATCCGTAGAAACCAACTAATCCAGCCCCAGAAGCAATGAAAACAACATGACCTTCCCCTTGAGCTTGCATCGCTGGCAAGGCGGCCTTCAAGCTATACAACGAACCAAAATAGTTAGTCGCCATAGTTTGCTCAAAAACCGCCAGAGGAAGATCCTGAAATAATCCTGGACGGGCAACACCGGCTGAGAGAATCAGCCAGTTGGGAGAACCGTGGATTTGAATGGCCTGGGCGATCGCGGCTGAGATCTGCTCCTCGACCGAGACATCGGCGGTTAGAATTAATATCTGCTGATCGTTGTCCTCCTTACCCATCTCTAGCTCAGACTTCGCTTGCAACAGTACCGCTGATCTGCGTGCAATCAAGGTAATGTGGGCGTTTCGTTGGAGAAACTGTCGGGCGATCGCCTTGCCAATACCGCTAGATCCACCGGTAATAATCGCGTGAGGACGAGGAACAGACATCAATCTAATCCTGCGACTGGACCAGCTCAGAGCTCATCCGCGATCGCCTCCAATAGGGCAGCCGCCCTTGAAACGACTCCGGCGCGGGCTGGCCTATCTCCTTCACCAAAATTGCCACGGTGGAGCGAATTCGGGCATCGGAATGAGCGCTGCCTAGGGGTTTCCCTTGGCAAGCGGCATTATAGGCAACAGACGCGAAGATCATCAAGATCATCGGTTGCCCGTTAATGACCCACCGACAGAGCTGCTGCGAAAGCTGAAGCGCCCAACAGGGATCCCCAATCAGGGTTGAAACAGCTGCGTTTGCCGGGATCATTCCCACACGATGGACCGGACCTAGCGATAGATAAGCTTGACCTCCAGCACTAGAGCCCCAGCAGATAGCAAAGAACTTACTCAAAATCCCCATCCATACCTGCACGATCCACAATGACTCATGAAAAAGATTTAGGAATTTCATAAAAGTTCACAGAAGCGTTTTGTTGATACAAATATCGAACAAAAACTAGCTGCACTGGGTCCTAACCAAGGCGAAGACACCTCTACTAGACCATATTTTCTAGAAGAGTGGAAAAGAGACTCCTAGTCCAAAGGCCGGGTCATTTCCTTCCCTGACTCGAAGTTGTTGGAACGCAGAAGATCCGACCCGATTGGTCACAAAAAGCTCCAAACTAGGCCTTGCCAGCTTATCTTTAAAGTTAATTCCAAAAATCTCAGACGGTTGCCAGCGAACCCCAAAACTCCAGGGAATTCGATCGACAAGGCGATTGCCAATGAAGGCGTTTCCGTCACCGCCGAAGGTTGCACCCACCTCCGCCAGGAGGCTCACATCTTGGAAAACCCCAACAGAGGCACCCGCATTGACTCCCGCAAAGGTTAACCCACTTCGCTGCACGAACCCAACGGTAGGCGTTGCCCAAACCGCCGTATTTTTGCTGAATTGATATTGGGCTGGAATCGATGCAGTTACTACATAAAGCCCATCGCCTTCACTTAATCTCCCTCCAAAAAGAAAGGGGATAGACTTGTCCGTGCCTTGGTTGGCAAAGGCTTGAGCATTGTTATCTCGAATGTTAATGATGGGTTCGTTTCCAACCCCTAAACTGGCCGCAACGCTGAGGGTCAACGGAGCACCATCCGCTTGATTTAAGAATCTAAATTTAGCGTTGACTCCCTGCTCTGACTCATCAACGTTACCGAAGACATAATCTAAATAAGCGCTCAATTCAAGGTCACGAACAGCTCCAATTCGTAAGGCGGTCATAATCCCTTGGGTCCCGCCCTGAATCTGAGCTAATATTTTTCCTTCCGGGACAGTTCCACCATCGAAAAAGCCAAACCCATCGGTGGTAAGAGGAGTATCAGACTTGTAAACCTGGCCATCAAAACTGTTGGGGTAGTTTTTGCGGTTAGCTCCAAGCGTAGGAAGAGTCACAAAGCCAAAGCCAAACCCAACATTATCCCGGTCTGCGGTCAGCGATACCGGCCCAAAACTTCCGAAGGTGTTAGTGGCAAAAATATTAACCCCCAGTCTCGGGTTCAGGAGATAACGGGCTCCAGCATTGAAGGCCGGTGTTTTAGCGGGCAACCCCGTGGTTGAGTTGATGCTGTTGTTCCCAACAAAGGGGTAGAAGACATCTCCCCAAAGCAGCAACCGGGGGTGTACCAGATAAGAAATTGCGCCAGTTAGTCCCACTGTTGTCCCAAAGGATCCAGAGTTTGGCTGAGGCAGGGTATGGAGAAACAAGGCGCTGTCCGATGGGAAAAAAGCTGCCGTGGGCGAAAGTGTTAAATTCAGTCGCTCACTGACGGTTGCGGTAACAGGAAACGCCAGGCTGGGAACAATGCTATTCCCCTCCGCAGTTTGGTTCGTGCCCCCCCAGCCAAAGCTGGGTTCAGTGAGCCCTGCTAAGGAGGCAGCACCGCTAACTGCCAAAGTTTTTGAGTCGTTTTCCCAGATCTTTTGCTTAAACTCAATCGCAACATCCCACGTCGGTTTCTCATCAATTAAGAAGGGATCAAACGCCCCTTGACGCTCCAGCGAGCCCGCGTCAAAGTTGTAGAAAGCCAAACCCAACTCTGAGCTGTTCGTGATGCCCCAGCGCACACCTACGCCTGGCCAAAATGGCGTTCCTTCATCTGACCCCCGAACATCTAGATTATTGATGTCAAAGAGCCGCACATTTGCATCGATTAAAAAGTCACCTTTTCTCAGGTGCTGCGCTGTCGGACGCTGAAAAGGGATGCTTGCCAGCGGACTTTCGCTAGCCTGAAAGTTTGTTGAAAAATTAGACCCTGGGCTGGAGTCGCTGAGAGCCAAGTCTGAGGAAGGACTTTCCAACGAGTCTGACTGACTGTTGACTTCTGAAACCCTGTTAACTTCTGAAACCTCTGAGGTTTGAGCCACAGTCTGGTCCGGATCGGGCAAAATTGCATTGGTGGTATCGGCTCCGCCCAGTTGAGTCTGAGAGAGATCCACCTGGGTGAGATTGGCTTCGATTAACTTGGCATAGCGTAGATTGGTTTTAATCAGAGAAGCCCCCGTCAGATTTGCCCCGGACAGGTCTGCATCACTGAGATTGGCATTATCCGCCTGCACTCCGGTTAAATTTGCCTGGTTGAAATTACTGTAGGCTGCATCGCTGCCGTTGAGTTGACTGTCCTGCAGGTTTGCACCGGCTAGGTTTGCACCTCTGAGATTGCTTTCAGATAATGTTGCCCCCGTCAAATTTGCGCCCTGGAACTGCGTCAGGTAGAGGTTTGCCCCCGTCAAATTTGCACCCGAGAGATCAGCATTACTCAGATTGGCATTGCTCAGATTGGCATTGTTCAGATCAACCCCCCTTAAATCTTGCCCCCTTAAGTCTTGATTACTGAAGTCGCAGGCTTGACAAGATCGCAGGGTTAATAAGGTCTGTAATGCCGGAGAAGCTGACTGGGCTTGAGCAGCCTGATCAAGCCATAGAACCCCAGCGGCCATCGCCACCACAGAAACCGCGCCTGCCTTGGACCAAACTCCCATGAAAGGACCCTCCTCAATGACCCTAAACTCCTGGGCTACGATTGAACGCCATCGTCCCCAGGGAAAAAAGCACCACCACCTCTCCCCCGCAGGAGAGATGTGAATACTTTTCACTTTGTAAATGGGATTTGTCAAATAATTGTCATAGGAATTCAATCCTGAGCGGCTTCCCAATTGAATTGCCCCCCAATTACCCCCCAATTACCCCTGATGTCTAGCAGGAAGTGACGACTGACTGCGATAATGGAAAGGTTTTCCTTTTTTTATTCAGTCGACGATTACATCATGCGTACCCACTATTGCGGAGAAGTTCGTACGGAAGACTTAGACCAGAGGGTGGTTCTAAATGGTTGGGTCGACCGTCGCCGCGATCATGGAGGCGTTATTTTTATTGATCTGCGCGATCGCACCGGGATCATCCAAATTGTCAGCGATCCCGAACGCACCCCCAAGACCTATCCCCTGGCTGAATCCCTGCGGAACGAATACGTGATTCAGGTGGAGGGGCGGGTCACTAAGCGCCCGGCAGAGTCCTTGAATCCAAAGCTACCCACGGGCACCATCGAAATCTACGCCGAACGCATTGAGGTGCTCAACCCGGTGCATCAGCAGCTGCCGTTTCAGGTCTCTAAGACTGATACCGACGGCGTGCGCGAGGAGCTACGGCTGAAATACCGCTATCTGGATCTACGCCGCGATCGCATGCAGGCCAACCTGAAGCTGCGCCATGAAGTGGTCAAAACCATTCGTCGCTATCTAGAGGATCAGGAAAACTTTCTGGAAATTGAAACCCCTGTGCTGACACGATCCACCCCGGAAGGGGCCAGGGATTTTCTGGTGCCCAGTCGCGTCAACCCAGGCGAGTGGTTTGCGCTGCCCCAGTCGCCCCAGTTGTTCAAGCAACTGCTGATGATTAGCGGCTACGACCGCTACTACCAAATTGCCCGCTGCTTCCGGGATGAGGATCTACGGGCCGATCGCCAGCCAGAATTTACCCAGCTGGATATGGAGATGAGCTTCATGTCCCAGGATGAGATCATGGACCTAAACGAAGGTCTGATGCGGCAGGTATTCAAGGTGATTAGGGGCATCGATTTGCCCCATCCTATTCCGCGCATGACCTACCAGGAGGCCATGGATCAATACGGCACCGATCGCCCGGATACACGGTTTTCCATGAAGCTGGTGAATGTGTCTGATCTGTTCAAAGACTGCGGATTTAAGGTTTTTTCTGGGGCGATCGCCCAGGGGGGAGCTGTGAAGGTGCTGCCGGTGCCCGGCGGCAATGCCAAGGTTTCCAACGTGCGCATCAAGCCCGGCGGCGATCTATTTCGGGAGGCCAGCGAAGCCGGAGCCCGAGGACTGGCCTACATCCGCGTCCGAGAAAATGGCGACCTGGACACCATTGGGGCCATTAAGGAGAACCTCACCCCAGAGATTACCCAGGAGTTGCTGGCCCGCACTCAGGCCCAGGCAGGGGATCTGCTGCTGTTTGGGGCAGGCGCCACCAACATTGTGAATGCTTCGCTCTCACGACTGCGACTGGTGCTCGGAGAAGAGTTGGGGCTGATTGATCCGCAGCACTCCAGTATCCTTTGGGTCACGGATTTTCCGATGTTTGAGTGGAATGCGGAGGAGCAGCGCTTGGAGGCGCTACATCACCCCTTTACCGCACCGAAACCTGAGGATTTGGCTGACCTCAAAACAGCCCGATCCCAGGCCTACGACTTGGTCTACAACGGGCTAGAAATTGGTGGCGGTAGCGTGCGCATCCACCAGCCGCAGGTGCAAAAGCAGGTGTTTAGCACCATTGGCCTCTCGGAGGCAGAAGCACACAACAAGTTTGGCTTTTTAGTCGAGGCCTTCAACTATGGCGCGCCACCCCACGGCGGGATTGCCTATGGTCTGGATCGGCTGGTGATGATTTTGGCCGATGAAGAATCTATCCGCGACACCATCGCCTTTCCCAAGACCCAGCAGGCGCGCTGTTTGCTGACGGGGGCACCGGCTAAGGTGGACGATCGCCAGCTTAAGGAGCTGGAAGTTGTCTCCACCTATGTGGCGGATCAGGAGAGTCCCGAGCAAGGTCTTTAGGGACACGGGGCCGTTTTACTACCGCTAAAAAAACTGGCGAAAGTCTTCATCGTTCCGACTTAAGCGGGTCAGCTGCGCCCCCAGTTCCAAGAGGCGATCGCAGAGCTTGGCGCAGGCAGGACGTTCGGTGGCGTAATGTCCGGCATCCACCAGGACTAAGTTGCGATCGCGGCTCTCTTGAAACTGGTGAAACTTACAGTCGCTGGTCAGATAAACCTGGGCGCCAGTCTGCACCACGGCAGCAATATAGCTCGCGCCTGACCCACCGAGCACCGCAACGCGATCAATGCTTTGCTCTAAATTTTCATAGGGGGAATAGATCAGACGCGGAGGGGTGAGTTTTTCGTCAATGAGGGTGAGCAAGCGGGCCAAGGTCATGGTTTGGGGCAGTTGACCCACCCGACCATACCCCAGTCCTGCCTGGGTTTCTTGGATGGGGGTGACCTGTTGCAAGTTCAAGAGTTGGGCCAAGACATCGGCGGTGCCGTCAGCCACCTGGTCAAAGTTCGTGTGGGCGCTGTAGAGACCAATGTTGTGCCCATAGGCCAGATGCGCCATTTTCCCAATGGGATCATCCATTCGCAAGGAGGACACCCCACCAAAGATGAGGGGATGGTGGGCAAAAATCAGGTTAATCGGGATGCCTTGGGCTTTGAGGGCGATCGCTTCTGCCATCACCGCTAAGGTGGGGGTCAAACAGACTAAAATGCGCGGTGGCGCGGCTAGAATATCCGGCTGGATCTGCCAACCACAGTTATCCCAGGACTCCTGCCACTGCGGGTTGGCCCAGGTTTCAAAGCGCGCAATTAAGGCCTGAATGCTGATCCCCATGGTGTTTTTGTTAGTTTTGCTCTGTTCGGTTTTGCTCTGTTCGGTTTTGCTATGTACAAACGCTATCACGAGTATCTCATCCGCGATTGGACTCCCGGCGATCGCGCGGCGGCGGCTGATCTGATTGGCCGGGTGCTGGCGGAATATCATCTGGGCTGGGAACCGCAGGGGGCTGACCAGGATGTGGTCCAGGTGGAACAGGCTTACCACGCCGCGAACGGGCAGTTTTGGGTGGTGGAGCGATCCAGCCAGCTGGTGGGCACTGCGGCTTTTTTGCCCTTGGGCCAGGGAAAGCAACGGGTAGAAATTCGCAAGATGTATCTTGAGACAACGGCCCGTGGCCAGGGACTGGGGCAATTTTTACTGACCCAACTGGAGACGGAAATTCAGCAGGCAGGCTATCACTCTATTTTGGTGGAAACGGCTTCGGTGTTGCAGGAAGCCGTGGCGCTATACGAGAAAAACGGATACCAGCCCTACGACCAGGTGGAAACGCAACGGTGCGATCGCGCTTATGTGAAATATCTTTGAAAATTGGGCGAACTGGAGCGGGTAAACTGTTGGTGGGCGTTTTTTGGGACTTCATCTGGGGGCTGATGGGCTTGGGGATGAGGGATTTTGCTGGGGTTGATGTTGTGTGTCGGCGGCTGTGGTGGGTTTATGTTTGAGCAGACCTTTAAAAATATTGATGATGTCCTCTGGAAGGAGGCGGGTTGCACGACGGAGCTGGACTATACGGAGCAAACGTCGTGGCTGTTGTTTTTAAAGTATCTGGATGATTTGGAGCAGGAACGGTGGATGGCGGCGGCGCTGATGGGTAAGGCGTATACGTTTTTGCTGGATGAACCCTATCGTTGGTCGAGTTGGGCGGCTCCGAAGGATGCTGAGGGCGAGCTAGATCATGACCATGCGCTGACGGGGGATGATTTGATTGAGTTTGTGAATGGGGACTTGTTTCCCTATTTGCAGGGGTTCAAGGCGCGGGCGAGTAGTCCTAATACGATTGAGTACAAGATTGGGGAAATTTTTGGCGAGATTAAGAACAAGTTCCAGAGTGGGTATAGCTTACGCGATGCGTTGGAATATGTGGATGAGCTGCGGTTTGGTTCTCAGGAGGAGAAGCACGAGCTGTCTCATTTGTATGAGGCGAAGATCAAGAATATGGGGAATGCGGGGCGCAATGGCGGGGAGTATTACACGCCGCGTCCTTTGATTCGGGCGATGATTGCGGTGGTTCAGCCGCAGTTGGGGGAGCGGATTTATGATGGGGCTTGCGGGTCGGCGGGCTTTTTATGCGAGGCCTATGAGTTTTTGCGACGGGGTCAGTTAACGACGCGGCAGCTTGAGGAATTACAGACTCAAACCTTTACGGGCAAGGAGAAGAAGAGTCTGGCCTATGTGATCGGCATTATGAACATGATTTTGCATGGGATTGATGCGCCGAATATTATCCACACGAATACGCTGGCGGAAAATTTGAGCGATGTGCAGGATAAGCACCGCTTTGATGTGATTTTGGCGAATCCGCCGTTTGGGGGCAAGGAGCGCAAGGAGGTTCAGCAAAATTTTCCGATTAAGACGGGGGAGACGGCGTTTCTGTTTTTGCAGCATTTTATCAAGCTGCTGAGGCGGGGAGGCCGTGGGGCGGTGGTGATTAAGAATACGTTTTTGTCGAATTCGGATAATGCCTCGCGGGCGCTGCGGCGGGAGTTATTGAGCAGTTGCAATTTGCATACGGTGTTGGATTGCCCTGGGGGGACGTTTATTGGGGCTGGGGTGAAGACGGTGGTGTTGTTTTTTGAGAAGGGCACACCGACTCAGAAGGTTTGGTTTTATCAGCTTGATCCGGGACGGAGTTTGGGCAAGACGAATCCGCTGAATGATGAGGATTTGCGGGAGTTTGTGGAGTTTCAGGCAAGTTTTAAGGAGTCGGAGCGGTCTTGGCTGTTGGATGTGGCGGAGGTTGACCCGGAGTCGTTTGATTTGTCGGTGAAAAATCCGAATGCACCGGAGGAGGAGCCTTTGCGAGATCCGAGGGAGATTTTGGCGGAGATTGCGGCGTTGGATGCGGAGAGTGCGGAGATTTTGGCGGGGATTGGGGGGATGCTGTGAACCTACCCATTCAAGCTGAGCTTGGCGAAGCCTGCTTTCCATCCTTCGACAAGCTCAGGATGATCGGATGTATTCCCATGCGGGCTCAGCTTGGCGAAGCCTGCTTTCCATTCTTCGACAAGCTCAGGATGATCGGATGTATTCCCATGTGGGCTCAGCTTGGCGAAGCCTTTTTTTCATCTTTCAAAAAGCTCAAGATAACCAGACGTATTACCGTTCAGGCTGAGCTTGTCGAAGCCGTCACCGCTGTGGAGGGCTGAAATTATGGCATTTTGGGTCTACATTCTGCGCTGTGTGGATAACAGCTATTACACAGGACACACCGACAATCTCGAAAGGCGACTCGCTGAGCATACGACTGGGGCTATTCCCACCAGCTACACCTACAAGCGGCGACCTGTAGAGCTGGTTTTCTCTCAAGAATTTGCGACGAGGGAGGAAGCACTTGCCTCAGAGCGACAAATTAAGGGTTGGAGCCGAAGAAAAAAGGAAGCCATGATGCGTGGCGATTGGTCTGAGGTGTCCCGTTTAGCCCAATCTAAAACCGTTCGTGCCGAGCCAACTCCCGTTCGCGCTGAGCCACCCCCCGTTCGGGCCGAGCCAACTCCCGTTTGGACTGAGCCACCCCCCGTTCGCGCTGAGCCAGTCGAAGCCCAACCACCCTTCGACGGTTCGACTATTCGACAAGCTCATAGCTCACAGCTCAGGGCTAACAGAGGGAAGGAGTGATGCCTTTATCCGACAGGGAGAGTGTGGAAATTTTCTGGGATTGGGGGAATTACAGTTGATGCAGCAGTTTTATTGTGAGTATAAGGATAGGCCAAATCTGCAACCAGTGGTTGCAGAAATTAGCACGACCAAAAACCTGTTGATGATGACTCGTTAATTGTAAGGAGAAGGGGCTGTGAGACAAATCAAAATTATTGTGGAGAAGCACTCTGATGGTTATGTTGCTTACCCTCTAGGGATTCAGGGTGTTGTGGTTGGAGAGGGCGACACCTATGAAGATGCGCTCAAGGATGTGCGATCGGCGATTCAATTTCATATTGAAACCTTTGGAGAATCAGTGTTGGAGTCGGAGTCTACTGTGCTGGAAGCGTTTGTGGCTGAGGCCAATGTGTAATGGCAAAGTTTCCAATGGATGCGCCGAAGGCCAAGGTGTTGAAGGTTCTGCGAGAGTTTGGATTTGAAGTTGTTAGGGAAAAGGAGCATATTTCAATGATTCGAGAAAATCCTGATGGTACGAGGACTCCGTTAACTCTGCCAACGTACAAGTGCTTCATAAGGATCTACGCTCAGGAGCATTTGCACTCAGTCGGGTATCTCGCGGGATGATTTTATTTCGGCTTATGAACAGGTGTAGAGAGCCCGTCCAGCCCAGAAGAACTTGCTGAGCGGTTGAATTTATGGGAAGAAAACGATGATGCGTCGTAGTCAGTGGGCAAATTCAAGCCATAACCCGCAGGTGATTTTGGAGGAGAGTGCGGCGTTGGCTTTAGAGAGTGCAAGGATTTTGGGTAGTTGGTCAGTGCAATAAGAATTGTTAATGAGAATACCTGAAACGCTGTTCTTGCAATAGCTTAAGCAGAATGAGCACGACTGATGAATGCCCAAACGCCGTTTCCAACGAAGGCGCTCCTGAGGAAAAAGGAGCCGCCTATTGGTATGAGCAATATCGGCAACAGCGAGAGGAGAATGAGCGGCTTCGCACGCAGATCAATCAGATGGCAGTCGAGATTGAACAGCTCAAAGAGACGCTGAAAAAACTGACCAATCGCAATAGTCGCAATAGCTCACAACCACCATCAGCAGATGCTCACAAGAAGCCCGGCAAGGCTATCAAACGGCGGAAAAAGAAGCAAGGGCCGAAATATGGGCATCCCGGAACGACTCGGAATGGCTTTGAGCGTATTGATCAGTGTATAGAACTGGGACTGGAGCTGTGTCCGGTGTGTGGGAAGCCGTTGGCGCAGGTTGATGACGCCCCTTTGCGTCGCCATCAAATCGCGGAACTGGTGAGTCAACCGGTGGAAGTAACGGAGTACGTTCGACCCGCCTATCAGTGCCCGGAATGCGACTGGAAAGGCTATGCAGAGTTGCCTGTGGGATGTCGTGAAGACTTTAGCTACGGCGGGATGCTGAGCAGTGTGGTGGGCTGGCTAGGCTATGGCGGTCACTTGAGTTGGCTGAAGCAACGCTATCTGGTCGAAACGGTCTTTGGCATTCCCCTGTCGCAGGGCAGTTTAGCCAAAATGCATCAATGGTTTTGCGAGAGCCTGTATCCCAGTTATGAACGATGGTGGCAGTACATCCAATCGCCTGGGGTGCGCTGCGTGGATGAAACCAGCTATCGTCTGGATGGGGTGAACTACTGGATGTGGGTCGCCACCTCAGAGACGGTATGTGTGCTGTTTTTAGCCCCAACGCGCAGTTCTAAGGAAGTCAAGTCGCTCTTGGGAGATGACTTTTCGGGGATTCTCAGCAGTGATTGCTGGAGTGCGTATGGCCTTCAAGAGGCTGCGTACAAACAGAAATGCCTAGCCCATATTGAGCGGGAATTGGTTTCTCTAGCCAGCTCTCGGTTTGCCGCAAATCGCTATTTTGCTCAGCAGGTTTTCATCATTCTCCATAGCGCTCGCCAAGCCTACCAGCAATATCATGACGGTGAAATCAGTTGGTCTCAGCTAGCGACCTTTCGAGTCGTTGTGGAGGCGGAATTGGCTCATGTACTCGACCATCCGCTAGAGCGCAGGTGGCCAACCGATGCTCAGAAGCTGGCCCAGCGGTTTGAACGCCATTGGGACGAGTGGTTTACCTTTCTGTCGCATCCCGAGGTCAAGCCGGATAACAATGACGCAGAACGAGCCTTGCGTCCAGTCGTGGTGCACCGCAAAGTCAGTGGTGGGGCTCGCAGTCATTGGGGTGGACAGCTTGTCGCCATGATGTTCAGCTTTCTGGAAACGATGCGATTGCAAGGAAAAAATGCGGTTCAAGAATTGTTCAATCTTCTATCCAGCAGTGGATTGCCTCCTCCTGAACCGTAACCGTCCCAGCGGCTTACGCAGCCATCGGGGTTTCAAGGTTACCCAACGGCTGAGGCACGAGTGATGGAGCCTC
>NZ_JTHE03000097.1 GCF_000817775.3 Lyngbya confervoides BDU141951 | reverse complement strand
GGTTTAGCTTTTAGTTTTGGTTTAGCTTTTAGTTTTGGTTTAGCTTTTAGTTTTGGTTTAGCTTTTAGTTTTGGTTTTCTTGGACTCTGGAGAGACTAAGGACTACCTGCTGCTATGACTATCATATACCAGTGTTCATTCTGGTGCAATATTTACACCAAATTGGTGCACTAGTTATGATTATCTCCTAGCGAAGTACCTAAAACCCGCTAACTAATGGTCAAAAGTTAGCGGGTGAGGAAAATGAATTTATCCAATACTGGTAATGGGCTCAAAACTCATTGTTTCATCAATTATTGCTAGACTTAAATCCTCATCAGAGGGTAATCGGATGATTTATCAAGAAATCGAAGGCACCTGGGAAGAGGTTTTGACACATGCTGATGAATTGGCAGGTCATCGAGTCCGGCTAACCATTCTCGATAAAAATATTTCTGAAGCCATCGACAACGAAAAGTTAAAGGCTTTTGAAACTTTGATGTCTCCTTTACCGAACGTTCCCGTTCTCTCTGATGAAGCCATGAGCCGAGAGAGCATCTATGCAGAGCGGGGCTGATGATCCTCATTGATACCAACGTCATCTTACGGGTGGAACAAGAGAATAACGTTCAGTACGATGAAGCACGCAATGCAATAGCCGTCATCTTTAGAAATCCAAAGCTGAGAGGAGTGATCGTTCCTCAAGTGATGAATGAATATTGGAGCGTTTGCACACGACCAGCAACTAGCCGAGGTGGTTTTGGATGGACTACCGAAGTCACAGCACAGAGACTCTCAGCATGGGAAAAGGCTTACGATGTCCTTCGTGATCAGCCAGAAACGTATGAACATTGGAAATCACTTGTTACTAAATATGATGTCAAAGGCAAGAATGCCCATGATGCAAGACTAGTCGCGGCTATGTTAGTGCATAGTTTAACCCACATCTTGACCTTTAATATTGAGGACTTCAAAAGGTTTCAGGAAATCATCCCCATTCATCCATCCCAGGTTGATGATAAATTCAGGCTGACCTGATATCGCGGTCACATCTTGATCTGCCCACTCCTTGGGTACGTTCAAATATCAAACGCTATCCCCTCCGACATGTGACTGCACTGTGTATTCTGTCGTTTTTGCCTCTCGCTGCAAGTGTCTCTGGTCTCGATGATAAATCTAAATTTTTGTCTGACTGAAGAGGTTTTTTTGTGCTGCTCATGAACCATAACGTTATGGTTCATGGAATTCCCTGTGGCTGTTGAAGAAAAAATTACAGATTTGGATTTTCGGAACTTGCAGCCTTTACGTCATGAAAATCAACGTAAACTGTAGCTTGTCATCCTCTTCTAAGGTGGACAGTGAATAAGACGATCGCGCTATTCAATCAATCTGGTGGTGTTGGTAAAACCAGTCTGACAATGAACTTGGGTTATCACCTAGCTAAAAATGGAAACCGGGTTTTGCTAATTGATATGGATCCCCAGGCAAGCTTGACCACTTTCATGGGGATCGAAGCCCATGACTTAGACAGAACTGTTTACCACGCTATCGCTCAGGATGAGGCTATACCTATTCATTCCGATATTCATGCAATGGATTTGGTTCCAGCCAATATTCACTTGAGTGCTGCTGAGATGGAACTGGTGCTGGCCGAGTTTCGAGAAATTCGGCTTAAGGACGCGATCGCTCCAATCCAGAACCATTACGACTACATCTTGATAGACTGCCCTCCGAGTCTTGGGATTCTGAGCTACATCAGCCTGGTGGCTGCGACCCATGTTTTAGTCCCTATCCAAACCCACTACAAATCTCTGGTGGGCTGTGACCTTTTATTGGAAACCGTTGCTCGTGTCCGTCAGCGTGCTAACCGGACTCTGAAAATTGCTGGATTTATTCCTTCGATGCACGAAGCTCAAACCGTACAGGGCAAAACCAGTTTGGCCACGATTGAAACTGAATTGTCGGATATCGGTTTTGTGTATCCACCTATCCCGCGATCGATTACCTTTGTGGATGCTGCGCAGATGCATGTTCCATTAGCGATTCATGCACCTAAACATCCTGCGGTACAAATTCTGAATGAGATTGTTGAGCAGTTGGAAGATCAATAATGGCTACCAAGAAAACTCTGCCCCCGGTCAAAATGCGTAACAAGGCGAAGTTGCTTGACGATCTCCCGATTCAATCCGTGCCCATTGATTCTATTCAGTTACCTGCTAGTCAGCCTCGTCATTATTTTGACCCAGACAAGATGACGAACCTTGTTGAATCTGTACGCTCGTTTGGCGTTCTTGAACCATTGTTGGTGCGACCTCTTTCCGGTGGTCAGTTTGAGTTGATTGCTGGAGAGCGACGCCTGAGAGCAGCAGGCGAAGTTGGTCTAGAGCTTGTTCCAGTTGTATCGAAAGACTTTACAGATACAGAAGCTTTACAAGTTTCCTTACTAGAAAATTTGCAGCGTGAAGATCTCAACCCCGTTGAGGAGACAGAAGGGGTTCTGGATTTGTTAGCTATCACTCTAGATGCAGATCGTGAATCAGTCATTTCTTTATTGCATCGTTCGAAGAATGCCAGAGTTCGAGGCCGAGAGTTGAACCATAACGTTATGGTTCAACTTGAAGCAGTTGAGAAGACTCTGACGCAGCTTGGTAAGTTTTCCGTTGATAGTTTTCGCTCAAATCGCTTGCCCCTATTAGCTTTGCCGAAGGATATTTTAGAATCCTTGCGTCAAGGAAAACTTGAATACACCAAAGCGATCGCAATATCCCGCATCAAAGACGAGGCGCAACGAGCTGAGTTGTTGCAGGAGGCGATAGTAGAAAATCTTTCCCTGGTGCAAATCCGTAGCAAAGCTCGATCTTTAAACTCCCAACAAACTTTGACACGTCAATCGAAAGTTCTGGACCGCTACGCTCAAATAGGAAAGCGCCTTCGAAATGGGACTCTTTTGAATGATGCAGCCAAGCGAAAACAGGTGAGTGACTTATTAGGGGAGCTAGAGCAACTTCTTGAGGGGAAGTAAAGCTATCACAGATTCAAGGAGTGTCTGGGATCCCTGCTTTAGGTGTTGGGTGAAAATTTATTTCTTGAGTTCAAGGTCTGTGAAAGAACTTTTGTGAACTTTTGTGAACTTGTGGCGAAAAAACGTGCGTTTACAAAGCTCTTCTTGAAAACAGCACAAGAACGCTTTGTAAATGTCGCTTATGAACTGCTTGACAGGCTTTAGACTCCCTGTTTTGATTGATCGAAAGAATACGAGGTATCTATCGAATCAAAACCCCCTAAAAATTGAAAAAACCCTCAACTGTTACAAGCAGTTGAAGGCCTTTTCGTTAAGATTAGTGGCCGCGGAGACGCTAACCGTTCAGATTGCACCCTGGATGTTAAGTCGCCCCGCTTTGCGCTGCCAAAATATTAGCTTTCTATGCTTGTGCATTGCAAGTATAGAAAGCAACCAATTGGGAGCCGCACTAATCTCCATCGAGCTATAGAAGTGGAGAGGAAGTGTTCAAATGCAAACCAAACAAGCCTTTGACGGATCAAGACAGACCCGCAAACCCCCCGAAAAGAAATCATCAAAACGTAACGCGCGAAAGCCCGTTCAACGAATCCCTACCTCACCAAAAGGATCCCCACAACCGAGAGACCCCATCGGTCAAAAACTGAGTGAGCTGTTTGCCAACGGCTGGGATTGGATCTTCACCCCGGCCCCCGAGGGAGAGGCAGCCCTGGACTGGCGAACCATGACAGACTTTCCGCTGACGCCCGTGCAGATGTGGGAGCTGCACCAGGACCCAGAGTGCGTGATTGGGATCCGCCCCAAAGACCAAACGCGTTGGCTGATTATCGACATCGATCGTGGATCCCCTCATCACCCCGACCAAGCCCCAGAGCGCCTAGACCAGATCCGCGCCGCCCTGGAAGACATCGGGATTTGTCGAACCCAGCTGAACCAAAGTAGCCATAGCGGTGGCCTGCATCTCTATTGCCCGCTGCCCGAACCCGTCAGCAGCTTCTGGCTCTCCGTCGCCGCCAAATATGCCCTAGAAAGCATCGACATTCGTCTCAAGAGTGGAGAATGCGAAATCTTTCCCAACCCGAAACGATACGCCCGTAAAGGCCAAGGATTCAGTCACTATGCCGCCATCCGGTTACCCATGCAGCCCGAAAGCGGCTTCATCCCCCTCGACGAAGACCTGACCCCCCTCCCCTGGAGCCTAGAGCAGTGGCTAAGCCAATTTGAAACCCAGAGTCAGCAGCAAGACCTTCCCCGCCTACACCGAGCGATCGCCGACGCGAAAACGAACTGGAAAGTGCGGAAAAATCGGGACCCCAAATCAGTTGCCAATTGGGAAGCGTCGATCGCCCGCGAAAAAGCCGAAGGGTGGACCGGCCCTGGCCAAACGAACGAAAAGCTAAAAACCTTTGGCTGCGAAGCGCGAGTGTTTCTGGGCCTGGAAGACCTTGACGCCATCGCCGAGCATATTTACCAAAGCGCGATCGCCAGTCCCGGCTTCTACGAATACTCACGGCACAGCCACGAAATCCGTCGTCGGAGCTACGAAGTAGCCCAATGGGCGATGAAATACTACTGGCCCTACGGAAGCGCCCCCCAGCGGAGCGTGAGCTATCGAGGATCAACCAGCGAGAAAGTCATCGACTTCACCTATCACCAGAAACTCAAGCAAGGGAGTCAAGAGCGAATTCAAGAAGCGATCGCCCAGCTGCGGGAGAGCCAGCGTCTAGCGCCGGGGATCAGTGAGCGAGCCAGCCAACTGATCCAAGAGGCGAAAGTGAGCCGAAAGACCCTGTATAAACCCCACAACCTAGAGCTATGGCACCCCAAATTCGACCCCAGCTCCAGCCCCGAATCTCCATCGCCCCCGTCCCCCCTCAAAACAGCTGAACCTCAGACAGAGCAAGCTTGTTTACCTGATCCACCCAAAGCGCAAGAAACACTTCCTGAGCGATCGCCTGAACCCCTTATAGAACAAGGAAGTTTACAACCTGCCTATTATGAAGGTTTTGAAGAGCGCTCAACCCGAGATGGAGCCACCGCCGCCCTGCCCCCTCAAGGGCAAGGGGCGGCGAAAGTGGCGTATCCCTTCTCAGAATCCTCTGTCTCGACTTCAGTGATTCGCAATTGGGACGAATTGAAAGCGAGCTTGTCCCCGAAATTGCAGGCCAAAATTACTCAGAAGCAGCGTCAGTTGTCTTCACAGCTATTGTCAGATCGGATTAGTCCGCCACCTGATTCTGTTTCGGTTTCTCCACCTGATTCTTTGAGGGTGCAAGAGTTTGTCGCCTTATCCCCTCGTGAGCCGACAGACTCAGAACGTCAAGAATTTGAGGAGTGGTACCCGCTGGCGCAGGAGTTCGGTCTAGTGAGTGATTACGAATGGCAGTTCCGAGAATATTTTGTTTTGTCGCAGGGGGACTGGCTGCCCTATAACGAATTGTCGTCCGATTTCAGCGTGAGTTGCTTGCGGCGATACTTAGCATTCTGGGAACGTCCTCGCAGATAGCGCAGGGGCATGTATATCGGCCTGGATTTGAGTCATCGGCTTCTGTTGGCGATGACTCAAGTTTCACACTCTGCTCGATATTTTTGCGCGAGGGCCGGTTGCTTCTCAACAGGTTTGTATACGGGGTACGAGTAGCATCGGAACCAAATGCTGCGTTAAGCACTCCTAATTGCTGTACCAATTAAACCTGCCTTGCTGAAAGGAACTGAAACCCTTGATATACCGTTCTATTTTTCTGTACCAATTAGACTAAGCTTTAACTGGTACAGAATTTTCCCTTGAAGCATGAAGAAAAATTAAGCTCTATAATCCTTTCTCTGTAATAGTTTCAGTCTTAGCGCAGGTTTTGGTTCCAAAACTACTCACACCCCTATACTACTCACTAGTCGATGAATCAAGACTTAGGATTCAAACGTGGTTCCCCTTAAAGATTACAACCCCATCAAAACGACCCCCTATGTTACCTATGGTTTGATCGCTCTGAACCTGTTGATTTTTGCATACGAGTTGACGCTCCAACAGGGAGGTCTCGCCCAATTTTTTGAGCAGTGGGCCGTGGTTCCCTCAGAGCTGACTCAGAGCTTTCAAACCGGGTTTCATGCCCCAGCCTGGTCAGAGTGGGATACCCTGATTACCGCGCAGTTTTTACACGCGGGTTTTCTGCATGTTGCAGGAAATATGCTCTATCTATGGATATTTGGCAATAATTTAGAGGATGAGTTAGGTCACGTCAAATTTTTGTTCTTCTATGTGGTTTGTGGTGTATTGGCCACGCTTTCCCAGTGGTGGGTTGACCCTATTTCAGCGATTCCATCCTTGGGGGCCAGTGGTGCGATCGCTGGTGTCATGGGGGCCTATATTTTCAAGTTTCCCAGAGTTCGCATTTTGACCTTGATTCCCCTGGGGTTCTTTTTTCCAACTTTTCGAATTCCGGCAGTGCTGTTTTTAGGGTTTTGGTTTGTTGAGCAAGCCCTCTATGGGTTCATGTCCTTAGAAGCTCAGGCCAACGTTGGAATGCAGGGAGGCATCGCCTACTGGGCTCATGCCGGGGGATTCTTGTTTGGTGCGATTTTAGGTTGGATGTTGGGGCTATTTTCTCAGCCCGATTTGGACTCAGAAAGCGTTGGATCTCAGGGCTAAGAGCCAGGGCTGTTTCAAGATTTGGGAATGAAAATTGAAGTGCTGATTCTGACGTGATGATTATTTTGGTCATCCTTTCAGCCCTGACGGAACATTAAGGCTTTTGATTTTTCTTCTGTCAAAATCAAACGGCCCTAGTGGGCCGGGTGTGATACAGATGGCAAGACTTTTCCTTTCGACACTTGAAATCACCGCAAGAAAAAAGCCCCTTTTGGGAGGGTAAAGGGGCGCATTGCACATTGCGAAACATTGATTCATCTCTATTATTGTGAATTTTATTATTGATTGCAATAAATATGTGATTGGCTTGTCATTGATTTGAGTCTATGATGATAGTTCTGTCAGGGATGTGCTGAGTGAGGTGGTTCATCCAAGCGGTGAATTCCCCCTTATTGGTTCATGGGTAACTGAATCCCTGAACAAGAGAACCAACCATTTCCATCTGTATCGAGTGCAAACTTCTCATAGCAGCGCTCGATCGCCTGCCGATTAAACTCTACAATCCGGCGATCGCCCCACCCCAAACTCCAAACAACCCCACCCGCCAGTAGCGCCGAAAAAAGCGAGATCGCCCCCACCGTCAGGCCAAGCATTTGGTGCTGGGCGATCGCCTCCAGGGAACAGAGAACCCCTCGCCAGCCTGAATCCTTGAGAGACGCTTGAATCACCGAATTCTTGCGCAGCTCCACCGTCAATTGCTCCACCGTGGTCTGATTCGATTGAATCGCCTGGACCGGTTTTGAAAGGGATCGCTCCACCGCCTGCTTGATGCGCTCGGGTAAAACCTGCCACTGTTCTTGAGTCGTTCCGAGTTCATCTCCGAGCCTTTCCATCACGACCCGATTGATCATCGTCTCGACGATCCAAGGGAAGATCTTGTCCGTGGGGGGAATCGCGCTGTCTTGGAGGAGGAGAAACACCCTTTGCTTGACGGGAAGATCCAGATTGGGATGCGAGACGTTCAGCGAACGCCAGATCGGCGAGTCCTTCGGCGCGATCCAATTGTCCATAGAAATCCTCTAAATAGGCTTGAATTTCCGCACGGTCTAGAACGCCAAACAGCTCCGACTCCATCGCTTCCCCCCAATTCAAAAGACAGCCTTCCGGGTTATGCCCCTCCATGCGCTTGCGAAGCTCCAAATCAAACAAGCCCACATGAATGACTGGAGCCTGATAGCGCTCCAACATGGATTGAAACCCCTCCGACTCAAAGAACTTAGGACCCGATAAATTGCAGCCATGATTAGCCACAAAAATAATTGGCATGTGAGGTGAAAACCGCTGAGCCGCAGACTCAAACTTATTGAGTGAATCGGTTTCCAAACTACTAACGAAAAAGTAACGTAGCGTAATCCCTAGCTTTTGAGCGACCTGGGGCACCTTCTTCGTTTTCATCCAAGTCAAGATTTGGTCATTGGTCCCCGCCTGACAGTTGGTAACCACTGGGCGATCGATCGCCGCTTCCAGAATGGGATTGGCAGAACTCGCCCGCTCCGGCACCTCACTAAAAAAAACCGAGCGACTGAAGAAGGCATCAGGATACAAGCGCTGAGACATCTGGTTGTTTTTATCGGCATCCATCAACCAGAATTTGATGTTGCGGTCCACATGGCGCTGGGCATCGAGCATGGCGCACCAGGACTTACCGACACCGCCCTTCTCTCCAGACCAGATATTGTTGTAGCAACCGACGACCTTGGATTTCTTCATGACTCCCCCCCTAGAAATCAACCGCCGCTGACTTCTTCGTTCGGGGCTTTTGTGGCTCCGTCTCTGGATCTGAAAGTGGCCACTCTGAATCCTCAACCTCAGCGCTCAGCTCATCGAGATCTGCTTCTGGCTCATGCTCCGACTCCACCGGTTCAGGAATCAAGGACTGCGTTGAAGATGATTTTCCCTTCAGAGATGGATCTAGCTCAAACGCATATTTACGCAACCGCCCCACCGATAGCCCAGAGTGATATTTCTGCAAAGACTCCGCGATACGTTTCCAGGAATGCCCGCGATCGCGACAACCCTTAATCAGCGGCATCAAATCCCGAACCACGTCTGCCACCTCTCTAGCCCCCGGTTCAGTATTGGAGAGAGATTCTAACTCCGCCTGCATTTCCGCAAAGACCGCAGGATTAACCAGCTCAGACTTACCCATACGTGCCCCCACTTCAGATTAAACACAGACATCCTAGCAAGAGTAATCCGGACGTACTCGCCAGCGAGATAAAACGCAACACTGAGTATTAGGCAAAGCCCTGATAGAATAACTACACATAACTTACTCAATAAAAATTGAGTCAAAAAGTAGTCTGTTATACTGTCTAAGATTCTGAGATTTAATGGTTGCGAGCCTAAGCAAAGCGATGAGCGCCCCCAGCCTAGAGCGGTATCACTCTCGGGATAATTACTACAGCCAAGGAGACGGCCTAGAGAATGCCGAATGGTTCGGAGAATTTGCGGAAGCCCAAGGCTTAACAGGTCAGATTGAAAGTGAAGACTGGGCGATCGCCTGTCACGGAATGGCCCCCGATGGCACGCCCCTCAGACGCCAGCAGCGGGGCAGTCGAGCTGGATGGGATATGACGCTATCGGCGAGTAAATCGGTTTCCTTAAAAGCATTAATTGATCGCGATGAGCGAGTGTTGGATGCCCATCGTCAAGCGGTGAAAGCGACCGTGACCTACATTGAGGCGAATTGCATCCACGCTCAAATAAAGCGAAACGGAGAAGTAATCTCGGAGCAAACGCAGCAAGGTCATTTCGCTTTATTTGAGCATGACGATAATCGGAACCAAGAACCGCAGCTGCACACCCATGTCGTGATTTTGAATCAGACTCGCTGTGCAGACAGCAAATCTAGAACGCTGGATAGTCGTGAGCTGTTCAATCAAAAAAAGATCATTGGAGCCTATTATGATCACGCCCTGGCCTATCACCTAAGACAGCAGGGCTATGCGCTGGACTGGACCTCGGATCACACCTTTGAAATCCAGGGTTACGACAAAGATCAGCTAGAACGGTTCAGCAGTCGCCGCCAAGAAATTCGTGACTACCTGGAGCGTCAGAATATCAACCTAGAGCAGGCAACAGAAGCCCAAAAGACGATCGCTTGTTTAGAAAGTCGGGCGGCAAAGGTGTACAAACTCAGCCCCGTGGATCACGAGATTCAGCATCAGGCTTGGCAGAATCTGGCTCAACAGCTGGGGATTCAGCATCCACAACCGCGTCAAATTTTAGAGGAGAGTTATCAGCAATTGAGTCATCCAGGGAGTTTAAATGAGGTGATTGATGCTGCGTTGGAGAGTGCAACCACTTATCAGGTTGCTGTGTCCAGACAGCACCTGTTGAGGGAAGCCCTGCGGCACAGTCAGGGCTGGTATGACCCGGAGGCGATCGCTCAAGCCATCGACGAGGACGAGCGCTTGACTGAAACGGAAGACCAGCGATTGACGACGGAAAAACATCTCAAGCGTGAGCAGGCAATGATTCAATCCGCGAACGCAGGACAAGGGACTCAAGCATCCTTATCGAACCGGGAAACTGTGGAGGCGATCGCCCAAGCAAAAGGTCTCAATGAAGGTCAGACGCGAGGCTTAAAACACCTGGGATTGAATCAGGATCAGGTGATGTTGGTGCAGGGGGATGCGGGTGTGGGCAAGACCTACACCTTGAATGCATTTCGAGAATTGTTTCCGCCAGATGTGCAGCAACACTTACGCGGACTTGCGCCGAGTGCGGCAGCGGCTCAGGTATTGCAGGACGAGGCTAAGCTGTCATCTCAAACGGTGGATGCTTATCTGTACACGCCCAATCATCGACTGGACCGGAATCAGGTGTTGATTGTGGATGAGGCGGGGATGCTGTCGCATCAGCAGATGAGTCAGTTGCTGGAAAAAACTCAGGCGCTGAACCATCGGTTGATTTTGATTGGAGATACGAAGCAGCTCAGTAGCATTGAGGCAGGTGCCCCCTTTCGCCTATTGCAGGACCGCTCAACGTTGCCGACGGTGAACCTGAATGAAAACTTGCGGCAGGTGACTCCGCAGTTGAAAGAGGCGGTGGACCTGGCGGCGAGTCAACGGATGATTTCGGCGCTAGAAGTGCTGGATCGGCAGGAAGCAATCGCCGAAATTAAAGACGAAGATGAACGACTCAGGGCGATCGCTCAGCGATATTTGGCGCGACCTCATGAGCGCCAGGTGCAGACGTTGGTGTTGTGCGACACGAACCGCGATCGCCAGATCATTACGGAGCAAATCAGAACGGCCTATGTTGAGCAAGGGAAGTTAGGCCAGGAGGCGATCCAGATTCAGACGCTGCAGCCAAAGCGGTTGGATGAGCAGGCGATCGCCCAGGCGTATAACTATGAAGTGGGGGATGTGATCCGGTTTCGCAAGGCGAGCCAGAAATTTCCCTCACTTTACTATCGAGTGACGCAGGTGGATGGGGATCGCCTGATAGTGAGGGATTCAGCGGGGGAGACAGTGGCGTTGCCGTTGGAGAAATATCGCGATCGGGAGGTGTTTCGCTGTCAGGAGTTTGAGATTCGGGTGGGCGATCGCCTCCGATTTACCCGCAACCAGCGGGACTGGGATCAGATCAATGGTCAGCTGTTCACGATCGAGGGGTTCAATTCAGACGGCACGATTCAGATTAACAGCCGAGGGAAATCCTATGGGGTGAGTTTGGAGCAGCTGGCCCATGTGGATTACGCCTATTGCCAGACGGTGTATGGAGCCCAGGGCTGGACGGCGAAGGAAGCGATCTGGGCACCAGGTCAGCGACCAGGGAAGGAGTTAACCTATGTGGCGCTCTCCCGCGCTAAGGAACGCCTGGAGGTTGTGACCTTGGATCGGCAGGGGTTGGGGTTGTCGGTGCAGCGCACCCAGGCCCAGGAGAATGTGTTGGACCTGGTGCCGCTGGCGCAACCGCCAGCGCCGGAGCGGCAGGAAGCGGTTCCCCAGGTGAGTGATGCGAAGTTGTGGCAGACCTATGAGGCGGTGCAAGCTTGGCAGAAGCAGCCCCAGCCGGAAGCACCCAATCCAACCGAAGGACCTCGGTTAGAGCAGCAGGTGGCGCGACTCCAAGAACAGGAGCAGAGGATCCAGCTATTGGTGAGTCGTCAGGCGTCTGAGTTAGCGGGGTTGGGGAAACCGCGCTCGCTGTTTAACTGGAAGGGGCCGAGTCCGGCAGAAGTGGAGGCGCGTCGTCAGTTGCTTGGGGAGAATCAGCAAAAGCTGACGGGTGTGAAGCGGCGGGTGGCGCAGCTCCAGCAGTCTCTGAAAACCTGGAAGACGCAGCGAGTGGTCTATGAGGCTTGGGAGCGATCGCCCCAGACGCAGCAGATGCGGGAGGCGATCCAGCGGGTTCAGCAGCCGGAGAGTCAGGCACGGTTGGCCCAAATTCGGGAGGGCTATGCATGGTTTGCGTTAGGCCGCCAGCTGGCGGAGCAGGCGGGGAAGCGGGATGGGAAGATTCGCCGGATCCAGGGCCAGACTTATTTCCTGGAGTCAGATGGTCAGTACGTGTTGATCATGCGGGAGGGCAAGCCGATTTTCCATGCTTCCGATGAACGGCAGAAGGGGGGCATTGTGCAGACCTTCACGATGGAGATGACCAAGGGCGATCGCCAGACCATTCGTGACTTGGCTCAAAGGGTGCAGGAGCGAATTAGGCAGCAGGAGCGGCAGCAACGGCGATCCCATCGAAGGGGGATGTCCTTGTGATGCTATTTTTCTGAATCTCAGAAGGGTTGTCTTCAATGGAAAGAGATTTTTGATTTACTGATAAGAGATCTCAAAACTCTTCTTTAAGAGATAAAAGTCAGCAAACTCTTGGAAATCTAAGAAAATCCTGATAAACAGGGATTCTTCGGTTTCTAAATGTTAAGGTTTACAGAAAGTGTAGGTTTAAGCTGTTATTCCAGTAGAAAATCTGGGTTGTTACCGACTAGTTTGAAGGGAGTTCCTATGCCGGAGGGCGATCGAACGCAATGGCAGGAGATTGACTTGCCTGGTAATGAAACCGCAAAGGTTTACCTTGAGGTCTTGAATCGGGGAGGTCGTCAAGAAGCTGGATTGTTAGAATCCATCCCTTTTGAGCAAGTGACTGAAATTCTGGGAGATATTGCGCAAGGTCTTGGCAGGACTTTAGAAAGGGTAAAGCCTAAAAAGGCATCTGTTGAGCTAGGCATCGAGTTTGGCCTGGAAAATGGTCAGTTTGTGGCTTTAATTGCTAGAGGTACCGGGAAAGCGAACCTAAAAATTGCGTTGGAGTGGGAGCGGCCTGACGCTAAAGAGCCACAGACAGGCTAAGTTGATGGGCGATCCCCTGGTTGACTATTTACGCTCGTGTTGTGTCCATGTACTGGGTCAACGGCCTGGTTGTGGCTTCTTTATTGCGCCACAGCTAATTGTGACCTGCTCGCATGTCATCGGTCGTGATGTTCTAGTGGGCGAGCCAATCGCCTTAGAGCAGTGGGATCAAGGGAAGACTAAGTCGCTTGAGGGAGCGACTGTCCTAGAGAATTTTGCTCAAGATGATTTGGCCTTAGTCCAGACTGTGGACGCGAATCCTTACTTTGCGCCTATAAGTGGAGAAGTCAGGATGAACCATGAGTTAACGGCCCTAGGATTTCCTGATGGTGGGGATCGCCAACTTTTAGATCAATTTACTGCAGTGTATGAAGGTCAAACCTTATTTATTGATGCCCAAGGTCGATCGGGTGCAGAGTCCAAGTTTAAAGCAGGTCAAGTCCAGCCTGGATATAGTGGTGGCCCATTGCTGAACCTGAAAACGTCGCGTGTGATGGGTATTGTTGTGGCGACGCGAGATCAATGGGGTGATTTAGGCGGATGGGCGATTGAGATATCTGTACTGGAGCGGCGATTGCGAGAGTGCCAGCGAGAGCTTCCTCGTCCTGATCCGGGTTGGATTGACGCGGAAGCCAAACAGCGGGAAAGAGTTTCCCCAAGTGTGATTCAATTGACTCCTGAGCAATTGCGTCAACTGTTACAAAATCCCGAGCGTGATCGGGTTGAAGAACTGAGTCGAAGTTTAGGTAAGAATCAAAATGCCATTCGCTTAGCGTTACGAACGTTAGGAGAAAAAGAGCATCAGATTTCCGATGAGCAGCTTCCCCTCAAATTGCTAGAGAGTATTCAGTCTTTTGACAATCAGCTGAAAAGTTTAGCGACGCTTCGGTCTACAGACTCTGAAGTGTCCCGGAAACTCGACCAGGTGAGGATGGCGTTAGAGTTAGATGAACTTGAAGAGGCCGATACGTCTTTAGAAGACGTGGCTGAGTTATCCCTCGCTCGTGCTCGAGCAGCTGAAGAATTAGAATTACGGGCACGAGAGGTTCGAGAGCAAGGTTTGAGAGATGCAGCGTCAGCCTATGCTCAACGAGGTCAGCTTGCCCTGTCTCGTCTGTTTTATTTAGAAGCAGCGGATCATTTTTCAAAAGCTGCAGAAACGCTGCCATCATATGATTCTGCTCAAATCTTCGAGTATCGCCTGGCGCAAGCAGGTGCGCTCTATCGTCATGGAGATGAACAGGGTGAGAATTCTAAATTAGTTGGTGCAATTCGTGTTTACGCGAATCTTCTAAGTCATTACCCTCGTGTTGAGAATCCTGGTGACTGGGCTGCCACGCAAAATAATCTGGGCACTGCGCTCAGTACGCTGGGTGAGCGAGAGAGCGGAACAAATCGATTGGAAGAGGCGGTGACGGCTTACCGAGAGGCGTTGAAGGAAAGAACGCGCGAGCGAGTGCCGCTGTCCTGGGCTGCCACGCAAAATAATCTGGGCAATGCGCTCAGTACGCTGGGTGAACGAGAGAGCGGAACAAATCGATTGGAAGAGGCGGTGACGGCTTACCGAGAGGCGTTGAAGGAATATACGCGCGAGCGAGTGCCGCTGGACTGGGCTGCCACGCAAAATAATCTGGGCACTGCGCTCTGGACGCTGGGTGAAAGATACAAAGTCAGAAAGTATATAGTATTGGCCAAAGAAGCGATCCGAACTTCCTTTAATCTTTATCGTGAGGCTGGATACGAACAGTACGATGAATATTTTGAGCAACGATTACGAGATCTCGATGAACTGATAGATTCTATTGGCTAACTTTTACCTAAAAGTTAGCCAGCGTCAGGGTTCAATGATATTATCGTTGCCACCTTATTCGTAAACTCTCGACAAAAGGAACTCTTTTGTCGAAACTTGAAACGCTGAGGATTAAGACTTGCTCATCTGTCGTAGGTCTTTGATGAGAACAAAAAGGTGCAGCGGATCAGTCGGCGATGAGATAAACCCGAAATGTTTATAGAATGCACAGGCGGTGTCATTTTTTGCATGAGCAGCCAATGCACGAATACCCCCAATATCAGCGGCTTGTATTGTTCGATGCATGGCATCTTTAAGCAGTCCTGACCCAACCCCTTTGCCTTGCCATGTTTGGCTGACGGCTAATCGAGCTATCAGCATTAATGGCACTGGATGACGTGCCAGCCCTTTTTTCAATCTTTCAGGGGCATCATCATAGGATACTTCGCTGACGACGAGCGTATAAAAGCCGATAATACAACTGTCGGCCATACCGACATAGGTTTGAGACGCGCTGGCCTGCTGGTTAGGAAAGGCAAACCGCGACAGGAAACGATTGAGCGCTTCTTCTCCGCAGTCAAAATCATCTACAGCGTGGTGCCGTGCCAGTTTTTCAATCTTAAAAACCGTCATGCCGAAGCATTCTGATCAAAAATACTGGGTTCGTTGAGCAAGTGTTCCATGCGGGTATGATGACGCGGTGGTGCGTCAAGAGCCTCCATGAAAGCCGTCCATTGTTCGCTGTCCAGCCCGAAATGTTGTCGGTCAGCAAGAGTTTCGTCAGCTCGCGCTAAGGCACTTTCTAATACGAAGTCGCTCACGGAGCGGTGTGCTGCCGCTGCCGCACTGTAGAGTTTTTGTTTGGCAGTAGGCGTGAGTCGTAAGTCAAGTTTTTCAGAACGGGTTTCAGTTGTTGCCACGGTATTACCCCCATTGGTGTGCTACCAGAACACACCATAGCACATGCGCCAGACAATGTCATGACAGTTTTCTCCTGTATCCAACCTTCGACAAAATGTCTCAAATTGTTGAAGGTTGGAACGACTGAGCTAGGATCCTCAAGGGTTTCAAGGTTCTCTAGCAGGGGAAACTTTCGACAAAATGATAGAACGTCGCAAACATCTGACGGCGCGGGAAGTGGAGAAGCTGCTGGCGGCGATCAAGGGGAGTCGCAATGAAGCCCGCGATCGCTGTCTGGTGCTGTTGATGTATCGGCATGGGTTACGGGTGTCGGAAGCCTGTGGGTTACAGCTTGAGCAGGTGGATACGGAAAGTCGAATTTTGCATGTGCGGCGGCTGAAGGGTGGCCTCTCGACCACGCAGCCCTTGCGATCTGATGAGCTGCGGGTGATCAAGGGGTGGATGGCGGAACGATCTCGGATGAAGCCGATGGGCACCGCGTTTTTTGTGAGTGAACAGCGGAAGCCATTGCACCGCTCGACGGTGAACTATGCGCTCAAGCACTACGGGGAGTTGGCTGGGTTGCCTGTGGCGGTGCATCCTCACATGCTGCGTCATGCTTGCGGTTATGCGCTGGCTGACCAGGGGGCAGATACGCGGCTGATTCAGGATTATCTTGGTCATCGCAATATTCAGCATACGGTGCGCTATACGGCTAGCAATCCTGCTCGGTTTGAACGGTTGTGGCGGTAAAGCTAATAACATCCTGGACAACGGATGTAAATACACTGCGTAATTACATAAATACCATTATCGATAGTAAATGTGATAACAGAATACTTTAGACTGAAATTTCTCATAAAGGAGTTTCAGTCTAAAGTATTCCTTGTCTATCGTTGATTATTTTGGTCTCTACTGAAGTAGAAACCAAAAGCTACTCCAAGAAGGGTGACTTGAGTTGTAATAATTGGAGGTATTAGATCTCTAATTAGTTTTTTGTCAGCTTTTGGATTGAACGCAAATATCCCCGTTAGGAAAAAAATGCCAATTAATGAACAGCCAAAGAACCTCAATAGCCACATGACTAATGTAGTTCGTGTAACTTCCCGATGCCTTTCTGTCCAACAAGCAACATCTTGAATGGATTTTTTAGAGAGCGGCACATCTAAAACGTAGTCAGAAATGTCTAACTTTCCATCTATGGCAATCGAAAAATCAGTTTGAGCTTGAACTGACTCAGCTTCTTTCTCTCTATTTTCAGAAATCAAAGAAACTTTGACAGAGCTATCGTTATCCTGGGACATTAAGAACGAACTCCAATGTTTAATGGAGCCACGGCACTCTGCCCTATCTAAATAGAACTTCGCGAATTTCCTGATCGGATTTTTGAAGTAGAACTTTAGTACCCTGTCGTCTTTCCTCGAAGAGGTATGCTTCCGTTGAAATTGCTCTACGGAGTGCCTCATTCTGAGTAATACCTTGGGTTTGGGCAAGGAACTCCAGCAGACTAGCGGCATCATCAGACAAACTGATTGAAAGTCGCTTACGGCTAGTAGTTGCAGTGGCAGATTTGGTTTGGGCTTTAGCAGCAGAGCCTTTTCCTCCATCCTGCCGTGTCTTATCCATTTGGTTTAGCTTTTAGTTTTGGTTTAGCTTTTAGTTTTGGTTTAGCTTTTAGTTTTGGTTTAGCTTTTAGTTTTGG
>NZ_JTHE03000096.1 GCF_000817775.3 Lyngbya confervoides BDU141951 | reverse complement strand
CCCAGCACGCTGGTGATCAACAAATCGGCTGGCCCTAAATGCCAGGGCTTGTCAGGGTTGAGGTTGAGCCAGAGGGGTGTCAGGTGTCGAAACAGCCGATCATCGAGTAGGGAGACTCGCCACCAGCAGGGGGTTTGGGCCGGGATAGGTTTGCGGTAGTTCCAGATCAGCGGATCCGTGGGGGCACGGCACTGCAGCGGACTCAAGGCAAAGGCTTTATTCTGGGTCTGGGCGTGCAGGCGATCGCCCAAGGCTTGATCGACGGAGCTGACCAAGTTGAGGAAGAGGGCATGGAGATGCTTGCCGGAAGTGAAGCCGGGGGGAATCGGGGATTCGGGTAGGAGGTTAAGGACAAGGCTATGGGGCACGGTTATGAGAAATTAGTTGCTAAAGCGGAATTCCATATGCACAGGGAGCTTCTGAAGCTCTTGCAAGCCTTCAAATGAATAAAACTCTCCGACCATGCGCACATGACGGATAAGACTCACGGGAGGCATGTTGAGAGTGTCATAACTGAGGACTTGATTTGTGAACATGACATCCAAGGGATTGAGTGGATAGGGAAAGGTAAATTCTTGAGCGGAGTTGCGTTTGGGGGTTGGCAGCTCTTTAACCTCTACTTCTGCTTTGCTCATCCACTTGCCCAATCGAATCCAGTGGGGAAAGGTGATCGGCCTTTCAGAGATGACAAAAAACTCAAATTGGCTTTCAGGAGCAATTTCCTTGGCTCGGCCAAAGCTAGGGATATTCTTCTGGGTTTTCTGCATCTCAACATGGTAGCGATTGTCCGCATATTTCCAGGTGTTGAGGACAGCGGCGTGACGCACAGCCCTGGCAGGAGTAACGTAGATACCTTGCTGATTAAGTGGGGTGAGATGTGCTTCATACATCGGAACCTGTTCAGGACAGAAATAGCGATAGCGGCTTTCCTCTGCAACAGTGGTGGCATACTTTTTACTGTCTACCAGGCCCAAGGCATAGCAAAGGGCATAGTTATGCAACACGGGCTCGGTTTCATAAAGCCGCCCAATCTCCCGTGTGGCGTAATAGAGGCTGTCGTGCAGTTCTAGGATGCAGCGATAGACATGGGGCATGGCTATGACCTCGCGCTAGCGGTTTTTTTCTTGCCAATGTGCTTCTCTGCGTAGGCTTTGGCCTCTTGATCCGCTTGGTTGAGGATTGAGCGAACGCCCGCCTCACTAGCCGTTAAGGCCTTCACGTCTGTGAGGAGGGACTGGAAATCATCCTCAATGAAATCGGTATGCACAATAAATTCCTTGCTCATCAGGGCTTTAATTGCGGTTTTAGCTGCTTGAGCCACATCATCTTCATCTAGAGGGTCGAGGGCTTTGAGAGTACCTGCCGTTTTCATCTGGTCATAGATCGCCTGAGTCCAGCGCAGGTTGCTGACAATTTCACCATCGGCAAACACCACACCAATTAACTCATTCCGAACCCGACCTGTGCGGGTGGTTTGGGCACCATAATGGCGCGTTCTCAGAATATTGTTGAAGACATACAGGAAACTGGCTTCTGTTGGGTCTTTCAGAGTCACGATGCTGGGAAAGAAGACCTGGGGACGGATGTGATCTTGCTGGTTAATGCGGCTAGTCACTTCACCCGGTTTAGAACCCTTTTCGCCTTTAGAGGCCATTGTGCCATTTTCATAGGGAGCATTCAGCGTAAAGGTTTCGTGGGATTCATCAAAGGCAGTGATAGAGAACGCCGTATCTACGACCACCTTGGATTTTTCAGAACCAGAATCACCGATCGCAAACCCGTAGATGATGCAATCGGGATTATCCATGCCAAACTCGACGTTATACTCGCATTCTTCCGGTTTTACAAAACCGTAGGTGCGCAGCAGCTCTCTCCCAACCAGCCGTTCTGGAGTGGATTGCTTGCGCTTAAACATGGATAGGCGACTGATGGTGTTTTTATCTTCCACACCGGCCCGTACCCGTGCTTTATTGAGTTCACCATCGGTTTGAAAAAGTGGGTAAGACTCAGTAACTCGCACAGTCAGGAAGTGGGCGTATTTTCCCATCGGCTTATAGGGAATTTCAGAGTGGAAGAATTTGGAATCGATACTTTTTAGCAAAGCCATAGTCTATGTCCTTTTAAGTTAGTAAAATCGGTCAGTTTCGTTTGAGAGAAACCCCTGAAAGCTACTCAGCTTCATCCTTGTCAGCTTCGCCTTTGGCTTTAAGTTCCTGGTTTTCTTTATCTTGCTCCAGGCGATAGAGAAATTCACAAGTGTTGCGAATGAGGTTAAGCTGGCGACCGGCTAAGCGGGCGCGATCGCCCGCAAAAGCTCTCTCAAATACATCAATCACAAAATAGCGGGCAAAGTCGAGAACGCGTTGGCGCTCTTTTTCGCGATCGCTGACGACCCATCGTCCCTCAGCAGTTCGATTGTGTACGCGATCCATTAACTTATAAATTTCTGCCGCAACTGCCGCAACCAAGACATCACCGTGGAAAACACTAGATTCAGCTTTCAAAATTGTTTCGGCTGCAATGTCAATAGGCTTAAGAATTGCATTGGACTTTGCCCGGTAAAAGTCCTTAGCTTTATAGAACTTGCGATAAAGTTCTGTTAGCTTTTGGGGATGATTCAGCGCTGATTGTGGAGTCACGTTCCATTTATCCTTATCAAAGTTGTAGGTGGCATAGGGGTCAAAACAGGGATAGAAGTGGTGAGCGTAGAGCCTGATTTTTTGCGGGCTAGGGGCATCGGCTTTCTGCCCTCGGCTCCACTTGGCAAGATAGGAAAAGACATAGAGCGGGCTGGTTTCGATATCTTTTGCTAGCTCCGTGAAGCGGCCCCAGTTGGCGTCATAGCCGCCTTTGCCTTGTTTGGCATTGACATCCATATGGATGGCATAGGCAGCGGTCAGCGTATTCAAAGGAGCCGGACGTTTGGTACCGCTCTCATCGGTCCAGCCTTCGAGGATGAAATCGAGTCGGAAGCGGTCTCGACCAACCAACGTTCGGAAGGCATGGGGAGCACTATCGAGAAAGACGCTTTCTTCAAACTCAGCCCCATCCGTAAATGGAGGAATCGGTGACTCAGAGACGACGGTTTTGACATCGAGAATCATCGGAAATGCAAAAGCCAACCAGCTTGGCATCACCCAGGATTCGGTATCGGTGCTATCGCGACCTGGGGGCAGAGCCATGAAGTAGAAGGTTAGCGGTTTATCTTCGGGGTATGAAAGCTTGAAGGTTCGGTCTCGCTTAAAGTTTGGGTCGTCATCAGGCAACTGCTTGCGCTGGGTCAGGTCTTCATCCAGCAAGAAAGCATCCACGGTCTGATACTTTTCACGGCTGAAGTTGGCCTCTAGCTGCTTACTGATGAAGTGATTCCGAATGCTGGTATCAAAGCGGGTTTGGGCAATGTTGCTGTAGGCTCGATGCAGAAACGAATTGGTTTCTGGGGTGAAGTAGTAGGTCGGGTAAAAGTAGAGATAGCGGTATTTGCCATCCTCAAACCGTTTGCCCACGGCCTGGGTTTGGTTCATTAAAATCTGCCGGAGCATCATCTCAATGCCCGCAATGCTGGAGATGTTGCGTTTGGCGTTGGAGCCTCCCAGGTGTTGCTTGTTGGTATAGACCTGGGGCGTAAACAGCACTGCCGATTCCATCTGTTCGCTAACAGAGTAGGGCGAATGAGAGATGGAGCAGATCATCTGCCGTCCTCGCCCTGGCTTTTTAGCCGCGTTGTAGTAAGCCAATTCTTTTAAGAAAACGTCAACCTGCTCTGCCGTTGAAGACTCCTGGGTTTGCCTCGGCAGCATCACCACTTTACCAACCCATTCCCGCACGTCGTCCCAACCATCGGCAACGGGGTACTGAGTCACAACAGGTTGTGTAAGTTGCGTGACATAGGCAATAAAGTTTAGGCCAGTTTGGCGTAAGTCCTCAATACCAGGGTTCTTTTCCAGAAACTTAGCGGCCAGGAAATACCATTCGTAAGGGACTCCGCCGGTATTTCCCTTGAGCTTCAGCTCCTTCAGTTTTTCGTTGATGCGCTGGATTTCTCGAATCTGGGATGAATATTCAGAGAGTTGCCAGAACTCGGCTACCTTGTGAATGATATTTTCGGGCAACACTTCAGGTTTGATGGCTGGAAGCTCCGGCAGGTCTTTTTGCTTCTTGCGAGTTTTAGCCCGTTCCTTGATGACTGTCTCAAGCTGATTGACCCGTTCTCCCCATATTTTGCGGTTGATCAGGTCGCCGAATTCGGCCAGTTGGTCAATGCGGATATCGTCGCTGAATGAGAAGTCGTAGTCAGCAGAAAGGACGCCCCGTTGCTGAAAAACAATCAGGTTTTCGCTGCGCTTAGTGGCAACCGAACCTTTATTAGGGTTCAAAATTCGCAGCGTGGCATCGAGGGCCACCTGCATTAACCCTGGATCGTCAAAAAACAGGTTGTAATAGTCGGCATACTTCATGCCCTTGCCATCACGACCAAACCCTGTCTGACGTAAGCTCAACTGTCCAGCACACAAGGCTTTAATGCCATCTACAACTCGATTAGGAAGGCGATCTGGAGAAATCCTCGGGGCATCACGACTAGCCAAATAAATAGCTCCTGTCGGGAGATAGAGCAGGGTCGTGTAATGTGGATTCTCGGGAGTAATATTTAAGCTTTCATAGGCATCCATCAGGGCATTGTTGACCACATTGGTCAGTACCCCTCGGTTTTCGGAAATGGCGTGGTAAGTGAATCGAAGCTGCCCGTCACTGAGACCATGAATAATGTCGTTGAGGCCTGTATTCTCAGCATCTTGGGGATGTTTAATGATGGAAGCAAGGCGATCGGCTAGGCAAGTGAGGTCGGAAAGGCAACGCAGGGTGCGATCGCGCAAGACCGGATTCAGCCCATCTTCTGACAGATTGAGATTGGTGTCGTTCCGCCGCTGGGCGTTGTAAGCCAGAAACAGCAGGTCATCAAGATACTGTTTCCAATCTTCTGGAGCATCTGGGCAAATGAAGCGATCCAACTCCAGAGTTTTCACCAATATGGTAGTGATCTCCCGATGTTCCTCAATTGAGCGCTTCCGAATATCCCCTTCTGGATCTCGCCGGATCGCCCTGAAGGACTCCGACATTTCGGGAATCAGGTCATAGTCAAATTTCTCAAAGTCATGCAGAATAAAGCCGGATACCAATAGGCGACGCTCTTGTTCTTTGACCAAGCGTTTAACAGTGGTATCGAGCTTTTGCAGTCGCCGCTCGATTAGGTTGGCAGGAAATAATCCATTGAGCAAGTGGGTGTTGAGAGACTGGTCAGCCGCGTTGTCCCGACGAATCGGGTCTTTGCCTGCGGCAATGCGCTGGGGATTGACCACTCGATCCAGATACTCAGCAAAAAACTTGCCACCTTTGGCCGTGACGCCAACGGTGTACTTCAACAGATTGGGCAATACTACTGTCGCAAAATCCTGCATGACAGCATCGCCGGGATTTTGGGTCTGAATGGCTTCCCGTAAGAGTTTGAGAGTGAGGAGTTCACGAGCGGCAGGCTCTACTGTTCTGTCGCTTTCCTCATCTAACTCAAAGTCACCTTCGAGCCAGGAGCCATCAAGTGCTTCAAATTCTGTATCTTCGTTCTGGGTGTCTAGCAATGACAGTTGTTCTGGATTGCTAGACTGATTAGGACGCTCCATGATAGATCTCCTCTAGATCAAAATCTTTTGTAGCGGTTGCTCGGGGTTGCTACCCTAGCAGTTGATCAACCGTGAATTGAATGTCGGTAAATGCCTGAAATGCGATCGCCTGCCCTCGGCGGCAGGTCTGCACCTGCTGGTAGCCTGCGTCACTGGGCTCTCGATATATCTGCACCGCCTTAGCATTGAGATCCACAATCCAGACTTCGACAATGTTGTCTTTGGCATAGAGCGGCACTTTTACCGTACGGTCAAATTCAACCGTGGTATCAGACACTTCAATCAGCGCAAAGACATCGCTGGGTTGAGGATGACCGTTGGCATAGAAGTCAGAGCGCCGCTGCAGAATGGCAAAGTCAGGTTGTGGCTCTGAGCGAGTGCTCAACTGAATGGGGTTTTGCACTCGCACGATCGCCTTTCCCCGGAATGTTCCGACCAGTAGCTCGGTTAAGCGATCTACACAGGCAGCATGTTGCATGCCAATGGGCGACATCTCGATAATTTCTCCCCGAAGTAGCTCAACGCGATCGCGATCGGTCAGAATACCGGACTCGATCATCTGGTGGTACTGCCCCACCGTGAATTTCTTACGCAGAATTTGGACGGTCATGTGGTGGTCACTTTGAATATTTCTGGATAAACGTATCCTGTAAGGGAGCCTTTGAAGTAATCACCAGCTCCCGTTTGATCTAAGCTGCTTGCCTTAAGCCCTTAATGAAGAACTTTTTAGGCGGCTCAGGAAAGAGGTCAAGTTCGAGTTGTTCGTAAACCTGAACCGAAAATTCTTCAATCCGAGATACCTTGACCGAATCCGAGGTATTGCACTCGGATGCATAGGCATCTACGTCGAAGAGGGTAAGTTGATGGTAGGTAGCCATCGGTATAACCTCGCTGTGTTTTTCCGAATGGCAGTGCTTGACTCTAGATAGCTAAAGGAACGTGTGTAACGGATAGAGGTAGCTGTGATAGTTACCTGTCGGCCACTGCGAATCTCTGTCGCCGCTCTAGGAGACTGGCACCACCCAGACGTAATGTAACATGGTTTAACTAGATCAGGGTCGGAAGACAATCTAAAAATTATCGCCTTTGTTTTTGGTACACTAACAAAGTGGGTAAAAAGTGCCTTTGTCCTTCGCCGTATTCCAAGCCCTATAAGGGATTGAAATTTCCGACGCCGCTCTAGGAGACTGGCACCTTCCTCTAATCGCCGTACCCCACAAACCCTTTCAGGGATTGAAGTTACACAACCCATATCTCGCCTCCTTCGCGCCTGAATCGGTGGGCCAGGGTGTCAATCAGCAACGCTGACTGCCCAAACGCCACTGAGTAGGGTGCGATCGCGTCATGGATACTATTGGCATCACTAATGGGATAAATCTGGAAGTGCATGGGTAGCTGCAACCGCAGTCGTACCTCTCGCAATGGTTTGCGCAGCACGTAGCAGACTAGGGCTTGCTTTTTCAATCGCTGATTAATCAAACTAGCCCAGGGATTATCCGGCTGCCAGACCTGTATGCCGAGTAACACCTGTACCTTGTAGGCATCGGCGATCGGCTGAAGGTCGCCAGGGAAAGTAAACTTCCAGTTCAAGCGCTCTTCCCGATAACCCTGCAGCTTCATAAAGCCCAGGCAGTGCTTGAAGCGTCCCTTCGCAATCGGCTGCCCAGTGCGTTCTGCGGTTTCCTGGAGGGTATCCAGGAAGGCAGATTTGTTCCACATCTCAATTTCTAAATTACTGAGTACACCGGGGAGGTCGTAGGTTTTGAAGCGATCGCGCTCATTCGCTTCAGTCAGGTCATACAGCCCGCACTGTAACGGACTAGATCCGCGAAAGCTTCTGGCGTCTTCAGCAATTGGGTTACCCGTTTTTTGTCCCGACAGGTTTTGCCATTCCTCAGCCCAACCTTTGATCCGTCCAAACACTTGACCAAATCGGGCCTCAAAAACCGTTTCGCAGGCTTGTTGAAACTTTTGGACAGACCCTTCGTATTGAGATTTCACCGCAGGATTGGCTAACTGCCGCCCTAGAGCAACTGATTGAACCGCCCCCCAGCGCTTGTAATAGCCCTCAAAGTCATTGATGCGGCGATAGTTTTCACGGATGAGGGTTTGGAAGTGAATGCGATCGCAAACTTCTCCGTCAGTCAATACAGCATCTTCACCTTCAAACAGCCGCTCCATAAAAAAGTTAGGCACCAACGCATAGGCCCTGAAACCATCGAATGAGATGCCTTGAATATTCTTGTCATGACGGCCCAATCGGCCCAACCGTTGAATAAAATTACCTGCATCCGATGACTCAAAAATTAGCAAGTTAATCTTGAAATCAACTCCAACGTCAATGGTGCTGGTACCAATCACCAGATCAGCCGCCAGAGATTCAGCTTTTTCCTGCCCTCCAGACAAACCGGTATTTTCTCGAACGGTCAGCCCGTGCTGAGCAAAGCATTCTCGAAAAACCGGCGTCAGCCGCTTCACCGCCGCAATGGAGTTAAGGATGATAGCTCCCTTGCTGCCGGGGTGTTCTAGAAACTGGCTGAAAATGGACTCCTGATTCTCTTTCAGCCAGGTTTCAGATGCTTTGGATGTCGGTTCCATCGGTATAAAGGTCAGGTCAATAGACCGCGCTACCTGTCGCCAATGGTCTGCCTGTAAAGCCTCTGCTTCAGCCTGAGTCTCTGGAAATTGGTACTTCCCTTCATCAGTGGGATTAATAACCCGGTAGCGAAAACCCGCTTTATTTAAGCGATTCAACAACGAATCGCTGGGCGTTGCCGATAGGAACAAAAACTTCTTGCGCCGATTGGTTGCCTGAATCAGCAGCATTGTATTGAGAACACTGGCAACCTGAGGTGCTGCAAAAACGTGGAATTCGTCGAAGATGAACAAGTCAAAGTCCTTGTCAATACGGTTCCAGAGCTTATCGGGAGTATCTTTATCTGTTAAGTAAGCACCCCGATGCAAGTAATGGAAAATGTCGGGGTTGGTAATGAGGACTTCCGACTGACCTGCACGGGTTGCGATCGCACTACCTTTACGCAAACCTTCATTCTCCGCGTAGATCTCCAGCAACGGACCGCTAAGTCGGTTCACCCGAGGTTCTAGATCCGGTTGAAATGCCTGAATGTAGGATGTTACCTGAAGTTCCTGATCGCGTGCCAGTTCATTGGTCGGGTAGAGCCCCACCGCCGAACACTGCCCCTGCAGAACTGGCCAATAGGCTGCCAGACTTTTACCATCCCCGGTCATTGCTGTGTTAATCACCACATCCACTGCTGGATCGCCCAATGCTCGCACCGTCTCAGTTTGATGCCACATCAATGTCCAATCAGGTGGCAAGCTCCCATGGATTGGAATCTCTGCTGGTGCAGAATAAACCGCTTGTAAATGAACACAGCAATATTTCTCATCATGGCCTTGCCTACGGCCCGCTGTGCAACCTTGAGTCAAAGGACTCTTTTCAACTGGAATCGATTGCATACAATCACCAATAGCACCTGCACTCGTATCACTCTGTTCACCTGCCTTTGAGCATCCCCTAGAATCATTCAAGAAAAATATAACTTTGCCTGAACAAGGGTTTGTTAGCCATTTAAAAATACGCAACTGGGAAAGGACGTGCCGTTACGTTATCCATGCAAGGCACTCGCAAAAAGTTCACCTCTCGATAATCAAAAAATAAATTTAAATTCATCGAAAAATAAAAGTGTAATTGATAAAATCAATCTAGCTCAGAAACAGAGAAAGTGCAAATATAAAATCTTGAGTTTTTATTAAATGCCACGAAAGAAAGAAACCCTAACGCTCTCGGTGCCACCGGGAACCAAAAACAAGTTAGACGCGATCGCTGCCCGTCTCGGAATAAAATGGGGGGAAAGGCCCAGTCCTTCGGGTTTAGTCAGCGCGATCGCTGACTCAAGCCTATATGTTGGTTCTTATTTTAGCTTTAGCCGCGAAGAGATTGAAGCCCTGCAACAAGCCATTAGAGCATTAATCGATTCAGGACAGCCCACCCTCGCAAAAAGTGTAGTTACACTTTTGCTGAATTACGCTCATCTTGAAGCCCCGCTGCGTCAAGAGCTAATCCAAACCGCCAGTCATCCCCTGGACGGATGGCGAATACAAGTAGATCAATACCGCGATCGCCAACAACCATTTCGAGTCCTCTATGCCAATTCGCAAGGCAAGATCCTAGAATTCACGGTTCGATACGCCGAAGTTCAGTTCCATGAGAAGCGGGATTATCTCCAGATCTGGTGCGACGAAACCGAAGACAGTCTTGACCTGCCAGAACTCAAGCACAATCGTTGTCTTCGACTCGAGCGGATTCAAGGGATCCTGGAGGCGACAGGTGAATGGCGAGGATCCTTTAACAGTATCCCCGTTCAGCTTCGGTTCACCAAAGAGATGATCGCAGCCTACAAAGCTAAAGCAGAGGACACTGAAAATGAAGTGATTGAGGCTGACGTTCAGAAACAAATCCCACCCTATCGTAGAGTTACTCGTCAAATCGTTAACCCCTTTTGGCTAATTCGTGAAATTTTACGCTATGGCTCCAGCTGTGAAGTCATTCACCCGCCAGCAATCCGCGATCGTCTCAAGAACGAAATTCAGAAAACACTCCAGCACTATCTTTAGCAGAATGATCAGTATTTTACATTCAGCCTGATCACGGGGATCCTTTCCCAGCATCAGCTTGATGTATTTACGGACAACCTAAATTTCAAGAGTGTCGCCTGACTCAAGACCGAGTTCGTCATTATCTTTACTTTGACAAAACTTTGACAAACAAGCACCATAGGTTGCTGAAGATAGCCAATATTCCTAAACTAAGGAATTCGGCAACATTCGCACGTCACTCCGAAGCAGCGATCGCCCCACGAACTGCCCCCGAGCGATCGCCCCACGTCAAGCCAATTCACTCGATCTCATCACTGTCAAACTCGTCATCATCTTCGTGATCAAACGACTCAAACTCTGCTTCAACCTGGTCACTAGAATCTTCCTTGAGCAGCAGCTTGATGTATTTGCGACCAGTCTTGATTTCAAGGGTGTCTCCAGACTTCCAGCCCAGCTCCCGCATGTATCCGGCCCCGATCACAACATTCCCCGTACTTTGGACAGAGGTGCTGTAAGACAGACTTCGTCCTCTTTTTCCTGCTGACGCTTGACCATCGAGATCAATCCCCTGAGCTTCCAGGAGAGCATTCATAAACTGGGAAAGCCGCACTCGCTCTTTTCCGTTTTTTGACTTCGTGACGTAGCCGCAAGCCTTAGCCTTTTCCGTCTTATTCGACCCGCTCAGTTTCTTGACCTGAGCCAACAGCTCTTTGCCCGTCAGCCGCTCAGCCTTTTGAGCACTTTTTCTCGTTTTCGTTCTTGGCATCCTTCTCAATTCCAATTAACTGCAAGTCGCGATCGCCAGATTTAAAGCTGGATTAACAGACTAAAACAAGTTGGGGCACAAAGTTTTTCACTCTTCTTCCAGCAATTGCTCGGCGATCTCCTCGGCAGAGGAGTCCAGGCTAATTTCCTGATACCCCTTCACCACGCGCTCGTACTTTTTCCACCGGATCACAAGCTCCCCATCCAGCGCCTCGACAATTTCCTCAATCGTCTCCAACCGCGATCGCCCTGGCTGCTCCAGAGCTTGACGAATCGCTGAGGACAAACTCCGGGGGTCATATTCCTTGCCGTCTTTTCTCTCGCGGATCCCTGCGATCAGCTTTGCAAGCTGAAACTTGTTTAGACCCATCGCTTTTAATCGCTGCTGGAGAATAATCTTTTGCATTTCTGCGCATGAGTAAACCATGGTTAGCGTACCTTTTATTGCGTTGCAACGCTACGAATGAGACATATAAGTGCCTGACATAGCCCCTAGTTGTTCTTCTCTCTGGACCTTCGTATTCAAACCTTTCTATCTATTAATTCTATACACAGATTTATTTATTAGGTATACAATAGTTGCTTATTAAGACAACTATTTTGCTATTGATATTTACGTCATGGACCAAAATCAAATAGTTGAGTGCTGCGATCGCATTAAAACTCTGGCTCATCTGTCTAGCCTTAAACCTGCTGGACTCAATCAGAGTTGTCTACTCAGTCCAGCAGACTGGGCTCATGCAGCTGGCCTATCTGAACCGGAACTCAATCGGGCCATTAAGCTAGGGCGTATTGCTCAACGAAAGTTGTACAAAGCCAACAGGGGATTGATCGTTGCGATCGCACTGGAATATCGCACTCAAGCAGATCTCGATGACCTCATCCAGGAGGGTTTCCTGGGACTGATGAAAGCAGCTCGGCGGTTTGACCCGACAAAGGGACACAAGTTTTCTACCTATGCATTCTGGTGGATTCGAGACGCAATACAAGTTGCTGCAAAAAGCAACTTTTTATCAGAGGAGAACCGGAATGAGAATCAGTCCTTTGATAACTTGGGCGATCGCGGGGGGGACCCGCTAGAGCTGCAGGCACAAGGACACACTTGCCCACCGATAAAAGTTGAATCCCCTGAGATTCAGCATCTCCGACAGCAGTTTGGGTTTCTGTCTGAGTATGAGCAGCAACTCCTCCGATACCGCTTCGGACTGGATGGTGAACCGGAATGGACGCTCAAGGAAATTGGGCATGAATTCAACATCTCCCACGAGACCGCTCGACGACACCTCCTGCGTACGATTTCTAAACTCCGCAACATTTACGCTTTCCTAAACTGCGCCTAGTCCTGGATATCCTCCAGGTCAACGGTTCGACCCTTGACCCGCAGGGGACAAATGGGATCCACCTCACTACACACCACGGTATGGGGAACATTGATCGCGACAATACCTCCGATGAACAGAGCCAGAACAACGGAGACGGCATAAAAGCCCGCACCACCCAGGGTCTGACTGACTACTGTGAGGAGATCTACCAGCGATCGCTGGATCTGCTCTAGCTTATTTTGAAACTCTTCCAACTCCTGGAGCTGGTCTGCCACCATTTCCTTCGCCTTCGCCTCCACTTGTTTTTGAACCAATTCATCCACCGTCTGACGCAGCATCCAGATCAGGTGAGATTCTTCTGATACTTCATCAGACGGCTGCAGCAACCGCTCCGCTATTGCGTAGCACTGTCGCTGGACTTGGCTGCGGATGATGGCGTCGATGTGGTCGAGGATGGCGGGGGTGGGGTCTCCCCACTCGGCAAGGCGGCCTGACTCGTTTTCTTGGCGGTGCTCGCTGGTTTGAGTTTTTTGGCGCTTCCGTTTCCACCATTGGCGGCGGCCAACTGCTTTGCTTCGAGTCGTTGAATGCCCTGCATCATCAGGACGTGCGAGTTTCCCCGCATCCCTCGGATCCGATCCACCAGCGATCTCATTTTGTCGTTCACCTGGCCATTGCTATCGAGGATTTGATTCAGGTGATACATCGTCAGCGGTGGGATCATGTCCGCTACCTGGGTCGCCTGAGTCTGGGCGATCGCGTTCGCTAGTTCAAAGGACACTTCCCCTGAACCACTCGCCTCCGTCGCCTGATTTTCAAAAAAGTTATCGCTATTACCGGAAGAGACATCTTCTACATCGACCTTGAAAAATTCAGAGACTTCTCGGTAGGTTTTCCCATCCTCCTCAATCATTTTTCGAGCAACTTTAAATTTCTCTTCTTCTTCTAAAGAATAGCTTCGCTTCGAAGTATTTAGACCACAGGAAGCCATCGTTTGACGAATCGTATTACCTGACAGACTTCTACGACCTCGTCCATACTTCTTACCTAACTCATCCTTGGTAATACCAATCGAACTTGATGCTGTTTCAGTCATTGAGAGACTCCGATTTATACAACTAAGAGGTTATAGTCGGGCCTCAAATAGTTTTCACACCTTTTCTCAAAATTCCCGTCCACACCCTAGAAGTCGATGAAGCTACTGTACTGACGATATGGCCCAAACTATGCACTGCATATCAGCGCTGATATGCACTGAACCTTGCAGTGAAAAGTTGCAGTCTAAAAGCCTATTTTTGAACGAAAGTATCAGTCTCAGTAGAAAATCGGCTCACGCTGAAAACCGCTGTACAGTATGCCCACCTTATTGCTAAATTTTTAAGTCAAATATCTCTGAATGTTCTGCAGCATCTAGACTTCAGAAAAATAGTCAAAATGTTACAACTTGAACCTGACAATCTTGAAAGCCTTAGCATATAATGGCTTGAAAGATTGCAAGAAATCATGCAGTAGATAATCCCAAAAGTTGCACTGCAACTTTTGGTAAAAATAGAGCAAAGTTGCACTGCAACTTTCGTGAATCTTGCAGTGCAACTTTCCAATTTTCATGCTTGAAACTAGAAATGTGCGCCCAGCTCAAGCCAGTCGGTACTACAGCAAGGACAACTTTGCCCGAGCGGAAGCCCTCGAAGACGCCTCGTTATGGATGGGTATCGCTGCTGCATATCTAGGTCTTTCAGAGGACGTTAACCCCAATGTATTAGACGCAATGCTGCGGGGATTTTCTCCTGATGGACAACCTTTGAGGTTTCATGAGGCTCATCACACAGGGCTAGAAATCGGCGCTCTCGATTGTGTTTTCGCTTCACCCAAAAGCGTCTCCCTAATTGCAGTTGTCCAAGGCGATGAGGCCGTCTTAAAGGGTCACAAATTAGCCGTGACATCAGCCCTGGCGATCGCTGAGCAACGCTTCGCCCAAACCCGGATCCGCTCCCAGGGCGATCGCTTTCTCATCAATACTGGAAACTTGGCGATCGCGGTGTTTTGGCATGACACCAGCCGGGAGATTGACCCCCATCTACATTCCCATTGCCTGGTGATGAACTGCACCTATGCAACCCAGAAAGGCGCTTGGTATTCCCTGGACAACCGGAAAATCCACGACCACAAAAAATGGCTGGGACAGCTCTACCAGCATGAACTATCGGTGCAGATGCGATCGCTGGGCTACGTAATCGAGCCCAATCACCAAGGCCAGTTTGAGGTCAAGGGGTTCACCCCGGAACAACTGGCGTATTTCTCCCGGCGATCGCGCCAGATCCAACCCCTCATCACCGATGGCTCCTGGCGCGATCGGCAACGAGCTGGCAGTTTTACCCGCGCTCCGAAAGGCAGTCCACTGGACAAACGTGAGCTGTTGGATTTTTGGGAGCGTGAGTGCCACAGCATCGGCATCGAGTTTCCGGAACCGAAAAGGTCCACTGCGATCGCTCCTTCCACCATCCGGTTCTATGGGGTGGACTCTACCACCAGTGTTGAGGACCAGGAGCAGCAACTGTTCCTGAAAACGCAGGCTACTTTCCGGAAAATTGAGGAGGCGATCGCGGTGAATCTGCCGGTGGTGCCGTTACTGCCCCCTGAACCCAGGTCGCCCCTGCGCCAGGTGCGGAACCTTTTGACCTTCAATCGGGTTGAAGAGGCGATCGCGCTTTTGGATCAGCAGGGCCTGGTGCGGGTGCAAGATGATCCGCAAACTCTTTTGGTGCGCGATTGGGGTAATCTGTCCCCTGAACAGCGGCAGCAGAGCGTTTTGCTCGTTCCCTCTCCAGAACAGGTCATTCCTGAAATCAGGACTGAACTTCAACGTCGGGGTGAACTGGGAAACATCGTTTTGCTAAATCAGGCAGTGGCAAAACCCACATCACGACTGCGGATCGGAGATTTCGTTGAACCCCTCCGCAACTACCAGCGCCGGGGTCTGGAACGAGGGCAGCTCTATCAGGTGCGATCGCTCTACCGGAACTCCCTGGAACTGGAATCTCCGATAGGGGACAGCATTACCACTCGCCATGACTTCCAGTTTCAGGTGGTGGAGGCAAGAGCTTATCCAGTCTGTGAATGGGAGCCCCTGGTCTGGACCTATCCCGATGGAAAACAAGATGAGTTTGCGATCCTCTCGCTGGAAAACGCCTCGGCGTTGATCCAATACCGGGATGGGGACCTCGCCCAGGTGGACATCTCCAGACCACTCCCGGTGCAGTCGGCGATCGCTCGCACGGCATTGCCCCCTGGAAAAGTTGGGGCGGCTTTTGTGCTCTGTCAGGACGAGCTGAACTTGAAAGAAGTGATTCAGCAATGCCGCAGCATCAGGGTTTACGGGAAAGATGTGAAATCTATTATCGAGGCGACTAAAACCTCTATAGCCCGACACGATTCCATTTACGCCCTACGGTGGGCCGTGGAACGAGACCTGCAACAGGAGCAGCCCCTTGGAACAACCCGAGATTTTACAAGCCTTTCAGCGTTTAGAGCACAACATCGACACCAGACTCAACCGCATGGAGTTGACCTTGCTCAACTTTCTAGAGCAGTTAGAAGAAGCGGCCAGTGGCGATCGCTCCAACGAGATGAAAGACTTGCTGGAGCAATTGGTCACCTCCTTAGAAGCCTTCAATCAAAATCTGCAGGAGTCCAACAATATCGACGTGCTGTTGATCCAGTCTGTGCAAGCATTGGAGCAACGATTAACCACCAAATCGCCCAACAGGTAAGCCCCTATTTCCGCGATCGCTCTATCACTCGCACCCTTGCCCCCAGTCTCGCTGTGGCTACCCAGTCCCTACAGCAATACGGGAAAACCCTGGAGGCGAAACGCGGGGCGATCGCTTCTCTTGCTTTATCGGTCAATGCCATGAGCCAGCAGTGGGATCGGCGGGAGCTGCTGGCGATCGCTCAAGACTTTCGGCGGGTGCTGCCCCAAACAAAACTTGCTGTTCAACGCGCTGGGGGATTTGAAATCGAGACGACTTCCTTAGTGTTTCGCGTTGAGGATGACCGCTTTAGGATCCTGTCGAAGCAGGATCGCTCCCCACTCGGGTGGGTGAACGGAGAGGATGTGGCGATCGCACAGTTATCCCAGACAGATTATCGCATTACTCAGAATCTCTTGAAACTACTGACCAAAGAGACGCAACAGCCAAGTAAGCGCCTGAGACTGGGACCTTAAGCAATATAAATAAAAACAGGTCAGAAGGGCATAAAAGCCATACCAAAGCCATCTTTTAGCTTTTTCTCTATATTTATAATGCTTGACAGCTTCAAATCAAACATTAGGATATAATGTGCGTATACACATGTATTGGTGTATTCATGAGAACCAATATTGATTTAGATGAGGCATTAGTCAAGGAAGCCCTTGAACTGACCCAGGTAAGTACCAAAAAGGAATTAGTTCATTTAGCACTTCAGGAATTAATTCGCTCCCGTAAAAAAAAGAGTCTTTTGGATCTAGCGGGTCAAATCCAGCTTGATGAAGACTTTGACCTGGACCAAATGCGAAAAAATCGTCATGCTGCTGATTGACACCTCAGTTTGGATCCTGATTTTCCGCGATCCCACGGGTCAGGTGAAAGCGTCACTCACCAATTTAATTGGTGAGCAAGAGGTGGTACTTTCTCGATTTACCCAATTGGAGTTACTCCAAGGGTGTCGAGACGAAAGAGAATGGGTGACACTGCAAAATTATCTGCAAGGTCAGGATTATTTGGAACCAACAGAGGAGACGTGGGAATTAGCAGCTCGCATTTATTTCGATTTGCGACGGCAAGGAAAAACAGTTCGCAGTTCGATTGATTGCTGTATCGCCCAGTTAGCAATAGAGAATAAGTCTGTCCTGGTTCATTGCGATCGTGATTTTGAGCCCATCACCAAAGTGCGATCGTTGCAAACTGTGTTCTTCTCAGCAGATGGAGACGGAAACA
>NZ_JTHE03000092.1 GCF_000817775.3 Lyngbya confervoides BDU141951 | reverse complement strand
CACCTATCAACTCGCCCTCATCTATCGCAGCCAAGGTCAACCCGAAGAAGCCATTCCCCTATTGATGGAAGTATTGCGGAGTCAGCAACCCACGCGGGATTTGGGCGAACAGGCATACCAACAACTGTTTGAAATGGGATTTGTCGAAGCCCCCTACGAATTTAATTAAGTCAGGAAAACTAACTTGATAGACTAGGGCAAACACCCGTTCATCAGAGGAAATGCATGGTCACAGCCGATCAAGTCATATCAATGATTCAAACCGACATGCCCGATGCCGAAGTGCAGGTTAACGACCTGACCGGCGGAGGCGACCACTTGGAAGTCACTGTGGTATCAGAAGCGTTCGCCGGGCGCAGTTTAGTACAGCAACATCAGTTAGTGTACAAAGCTGTGCAATCAGCGATGTCTAGCGAGGCAATTCACGCCCTCGCACTGAAGACCTACACGCCAGAAACTTGGTCAAAAGTTAGCCAGAGCGCTTAATGGCTAAGTCCTTTCTCCCTTTGTACTTGCATTCCAACGACGAGGTAATCTCCCATGGCTCCAGAGGTTCAAGAACGCATCGAAACACTCATCAATGACAACAAAATCATGGTGTTTATGAAGGGCAACAAGTTGATGCCCCAGTGCGGTTTTTCCAACAACGTAGTGCAGATTTTGAATGTTTTGGGCGTCCCATTTGAGACGTTTGATGTGCTTTCTGACTACGACGTGCGCCAGGGCATCAAAGAATATTCCAACTGGCCCACGATTCCCCAGGTTTACCTGAACGGTGAATTTCTCGGGGGCTCTGACATCTTGATTGAACTGTACCAGAACGGACAATTACAAGAGACCGTGGAAGTTGCACTGGCTTCATAAGCTCTAATTTTCTTGTTGAAATATGAACTCTGGTCGTTGATTACGACTATTGCCTGCCCAGCCAGATGCCAAATCTAGCTGGGCAATTTAGTTTTGCCTCACGTTCTCCTGAGAGATGAACCGCTCAAGAAACGCTTACCTCTGACAAACCCTGTCTTTATTAGGATCAGCTGAAAGTGTGTCGCACTGGTTAGTCTGTGCATTACAAATCAACAACAGGATGATTTTGCCGTATCAGTATTTGGGTAATCTTCAAAAATGGTGCATGTATTAAGGGATTGATTGGCCTGATGAGTTCCAGCAAGCGTAAAGAGGGATCGCGGTTGTTAGCGGCGTGATAAGGAGATCTCTACAACAAAATTTTCCTGTAACCGTCTGGATGTAGGGGGTGTTTAACGTCAGGGAATCCAACCCGATGCGAGAATAAAGCCAGTTGGATCTCCTGCCTCGACACTAACTGATGCGGGAAGATTCATTTCTAGAAAACCCTTAAACCACTTCGCGATTGGGAACTAGAGTTGGGCCGGAGTACTGACATCTTGCGCTTGAAGCTGCTGCTCGGGCTGCGCTTTGCCTCGAATGAGGTTTGAGGGAAGCGCCACCACAATAATTCTCACCGTCGATTCAGAGTTGGGGCTAACGACATTCTGCTGACTCCACTACAAATGTCTTGCCGATCTGAATACTAGAAAAGTTCACCGCACTTTCCATCATCCATCAATCAGGAGCGATTAACGATGTTACTGAGGTGGCCGATCTCCCATACCTGGCGACGAGAAACCCTTGGCTTGGCAGGGCTAATGGTGCTGGGAGTGCTAGGAAATTACTGGCGCTGGTCATTTTTCTTTAATATCGATTTTTTATTTGGCTCGATCGCAGTGTGGTTGGTGCTGTGTCTTTATGGCTGGCGGTGGGGCCTAATTGCCGCGATCGCCTCAGCCAGCGTCACCTATTTTCTTTGGCATCATCCCTACGCCATCGTAATTTTTACCTGCGAATTTCTCTTTGTCGGTTTACTCTACGAGCGCTACAAACTTAATCTAGCCATTCTGAACTGGATTTATTGGATTGCCATTGGCATGCCTTTGGTCTGGCTATTTTATCGCCAGGTGTTGGGGGTCGAGCCGACTCAGGCCCAAATTATTATGCTCAAGCAGGCCGTCAATGGCATATTCAATGCCTTAGTGGCTAGTCTGCTGTTGACCTATACACCGCTGCATCGCTGGCTAGGTCGACCTCAAACTTGGAGTGCCCTGTCGCTGCAACAAACCCTGTTCAATATATTGGCGGCGTTTGTCTTTTTC
>NZ_JTHE03000078.1 GCF_000817775.3 Lyngbya confervoides BDU141951 | reverse complement strand
CCGGCTATCTCGATGGGAATTAATGCCTGGTGGAGATGGGTGCTCGAAGCATTGGAGGCCGAATCCGTCTCGTCAGACTTAGGGGCGTGGATCATCGAGAGCATGCTCCCTTGGGTCTATTGGACACAGCAAGGGCAGCGAACCAAACATCCTCAACGCAGAGCACGGTATCAGCAGGCGGCTCAACGAGCCTATGCGTCCGTGACGACTCATTCCTTGACCCATACCTTGAGCCCTGATGAGCAGCAACGATGGTGGGCTTGGTCTACAGAGATGGTCGCCAAGTTCCAACGCACTTCCTCGGCCGTGGAAGGTCGAAATGGGTGTTTGGCACAGCTGCATCATACCCAGCGAGGCATTGACCCAAAGACGCTACAGACCTTCAAAATTATCCACAATTATGACCTTAGACGCTTTGATGGCACGACGGCTGCCCAACGGTTGTTTGGTCACCCCTTTCCAGACCTTTTCGAGTCGGTGTTGGCACAAATGGATGAGCTCCCCCAAGCCAGACGATACAAAAATCTTACACAGCCTCAAATGCCCACACTGCATTCTGTCCCGCCTTAAATTGGTAGCCACTATGAGTTACCTGGATGCTCAATATTAACCGAAGTATAATTGGGCAATTTAGTAATGAAGTGTATGACAGATCCCTTAACGACACTGACAGCTAGCGCGATCGCATCCCTCGCCTTCCAAAAGTTCCTTGAATCTGGTGCGAGTGAACTGGCGAAGAAGTTTTCCACGGAAGCGATCGCCAAGATGGATGAACTTCGCCAAAAAATCTGGGAAAGGTTGACAGGCAAGCATGAGCTCGCACCAGACGCTCTCCAGAAAGCAGAGACTGGCGATAAAGACGCGATCGACACAGTAGGGACCTTATTAGGTGTAGAAATGCTTGACCCTGCTTTTGCCGCAGAAGTGCGGGCGATCGCCCAGGAAATCCATGCCGGGAAACTGCAAGATAACAGTAACATGACCCAAAATAATTACGATCAGGCGACGGGATACCAAATCAAGGCGGAAGGAGGGACTAACTTCATTGGGACAAACCACATTCACGGAAAGCCGGAATAGGCAAGGGTGATTATGATGGCTGACCCGATTGCTCAACTGTGTGAGCTAATTGCTGGGAAGCTGCGGGATGAACCGGCAGCTTCTCAGGTTGCGTTAGTGGCCCATGTGGAAGGGGCAATCGCTGAGTATCCTGAGTTGGCAGCCGCGCTGAAGGCGGATCAGCGGATGCTACAAGTTAATCGGGATGGGTCATCAGGGTTTCAAACGTTGGTGGAAGGAGGCGTTGCTAATATTGGTACCCATTACCATCTTGCCGAACCAGAAAAATTTGAGGCGGTGTTTGCCGCCGTTCTCCAAAAGTTTCAGCCTCCCGATCCGAAGACGGTCGATTTTAGACCTTATTTGGAAACTTTGATTGCTGAGGAAAAGTATCAAAGAAAGTGGGGATTCTACACGCCCACCGATGCTGTGGGTAATCTGCAGGAACCGGGCAAAGAGGCTTCTGAACTTGATATTGGTCTGTTTGCGCAGTTGATGCAGCCTAATCCAGAAGAACAAGACCCTAATCCAGAAGAACAAGAAGAGCAGCGAGCTTCTGAACTTGATATTGGCCTGTTTGCGCAGTTGATGCAGCCTAATCCAGAAGAACAAGACCCTAATCCAGAAGAACAAGAAGAGCAGCGAGCGCCAGAAACAACAGAACGGTTGCCTGTTTTAGAAGGGGTTTACAAATATGCGGCGGAGCATGTTCTATTGATGGGCCGACCTGGCTCGGGTAAAACCACAGCTCTGCTACAGCTACTAGGTCAAGAAGCAAGGAAGGCACTGGTAGATTCTTCAGGCAAAATTCCGGTGTTGGTTGAACTGAGATACCTGGCTCCAGAGCGTCCATCAGTCCTAGAAAGGATTCGGGCTTTTCTGGGTAGTCACCGCCTGAGTCTGGAGGAAGCTACGCTCAGATCGGCTCTGCTAGAAGGACGTTTTTTGTTGCTGATTGATGGGGTGAATGAGTTGCCCTCGCAATCCGCTAGGTTAGATGTAGAACGCTTTCGGCAAGATTATCCCCAAACACCGATGATTTTTACCACGCGGGATTTGAGCTTGGGGGGTGATCTGGGAATTAAAAAAAAGCTAGAGATGCGGCCCTTAACGGAACGGCAAATGCGTCAGTTTGTGCAAGCCTACTTGCCAGGGCAGGAGGAGCCGATGTTGCGGCAGTTGCAGGGAAGACTGCGGGAACTGGGGCAAACCCCCCTGCTGCTATGGATGATCTGTGAAATGTTCAAAGGTCTGAAGCAAGTACCCTCTAGCCTGGGATTGCTCTTTCGCTGGTTTGTTAGGGAATATGACAACCTGAAACAAGGTGTGCTCGTTTCAGAAGGATTACGGCACTGGCAGTCAGACTTACTGCAACATCTGGCGTTTACGATGATACAGGGAAAACAAGCAGCAGAAACGTCCCAATCGTTATCACCGCCACCTGCTTTAATTACGATCGCCCGCTCAGAAGCCGAATCAGTACTCAGTGAATTCTTGCAGGGCAAGGTAAATTCCCCAACACATCGAGCCAGGGAATGGTTAGAAGACTTGCAGGAACATCATTTGCTGCAACTAAAAGGTCAAGACCAACTGGAGTTTCATCACCAGCTGATTCAGGAGTATTACGCGGCAGAATACTTGCTGCGCCTGTTACCAGGGCTGAGTGATGAGGATCTGTCGCGGGATTACCTTAACTACCTGAAATGGACCGAACCTCTGGCATTGATGCTGGCGTTGATCAATGAGGAAGCACCAGCAATGCGGGTGGTGAAACTGGCGCTAGAGATCGATTGGAGGTTGGGTGCGAGATTGGCGGGGGAGGTAGAGCAGAAGTTTCAGTCAAAAACGGTTGGGTTGGTCAATGGGTTATTCGATCAAAAAGACTTGCCCACGTGGTTGCAGGTGGAACTTTGGCGAGTGACAGCATCCGAGGCGGCTATCCCTGGATTACTTAAGGCCCTGGAAGATTCGGACGAAGCAGTGCGTAAGAATGCCGTTTCAGCGTTAGGGGAGACTGGCTCAGAGTCGGTCATTCCCGGACTGCTCAAGGCCCTGGAAGATTCATACCCTGGTGTGCGTTTTGATGCCGTTTCAGCGTTAGGGAGGATTGGGTCGAATGCGGCCATCCCCGGACTGCTCAAAACCCTAGAGCATTCAGCTAATTATGTGCGGCAGGTTACCGTTTATGCGTTAGGGGAGATTGGGTCGGATGCGGCCATCCCCGGACTGCTCAAGGCCTTGGAAGATTCGGACGAAGATGTGCGTAAGAAGGTACCTGATGCGTTAGGGAAGATTGGCTCAGACGCGGTCATTCCCGGACTGCTCAAGTCCCTGGAAGATTCATACTATAGTGTGCGTTCTTATGCCGTTTCAGCGTTAGGGAAGATTGGCTCAGATGCGGTCATTCCCGGACTACTTAAGGCCCTGGAAGATTCAGATGGAGCAGTGAGTTATTATGCCGCTAGTGCGTTAGGGAAGATTGGGTCGGATGCGGCCATCCCCGGACTGCTCAAGGCCTTGGAAGATTCGGACGAAATAGTGCGTTCGAATGCCGTTTCAGCTTTAGGGAGGATTGGGTCGGATGCGGTCATCCCCGAACTACTCAAGGCCCTGGAAAATGAAAACCACTGGGTGCGTTCGAATGCCGTTAAAGAGTTAGGGAAGATTGGCTCAGATGCGGTCATCCCCGAATTACTCAAGTCCCTGGGAGATTCATACCATGGTGTGCGTTTGTCTGCCGTTTCAGCGTTAGGGGAGACTGACTCAGATGCGGTCATTCCCGGACTGCTCAAGTCCCTGGAAGATTCATACTATAGTGTGCGTTCTTATGCCGTTTCAGCGTTAGGGAAGATTGGCTCAGATGCGGTCATTCCCGGACTACTTAAGGCCCTGGAAGATTCAGATGGAGCAGTGAGTTATTATGCCGCTAGTGCGTTAGGGAAGATTGGGTCGGATGCGGCCATCCCCGGACTGCTCAAGGCCTTGGAAGATTCGGACGAAATAGTGCGTAGAAAGGTACCTGATGCGTTAGGAAGGATTGGGTCGGATGCGGCCATCCCCGGACTGCTCAAGGCCTTGGAAGATTCAGATCCACGAGTGCGTAATAATGTCCCTAATGCGTTAGGGAAGATTGGGTCGGATGCGGCCATCCCTGGACTACTCAAGGCCCTGGAAAATGAAAACCACTGGGTGCGTAGGAAGGTCCCTAATGCGTTGGGAAAGATTGGCTCAGAAGCTACCATTCCCGGACTGCTCAAGGCCTTGGAAGATTTGGACGAAATAGTGCGTGGGACTGCCGCTGATGCGTTAGGGAAGATTGGTTCTGAGGCTACCATCCCCAGACTAATCAAAGCCTTTAAAGATGACAGAAACCGTGGCTACCTGGACATAGACCTCAGTGGTAATGGTTTAACAGTACCTAGCGAAGCTCGTGAAGCAGTTGACAGACGTGTCGCTGATGCGTTAGGAAAGATTGGTTCTGAAGCCGTGATCTCCGAACTACTCAAAATCCTCAGAGATCCAAGGAGCATTTTTGTTCATCGGATTGTCGCTAATACGTTAGGGACTATTAAGGGTGATCGCACTGCTCGAACATTACCCAGCTTATTTAGAATCATTCCTAAATTAGATGTCAGTCTAGTCGCACCTTTTGTTAACAAAGAATTACTCAACTTATTCATCGCCCTCCAAGCTGAGGCAGGTAAAGAAGCATTTAAGGCGATCATCGCTATCCAAAATAACTGTCAGTTTTACAATTATAAAATCGCTAGCCTGTCACCAGCTTCAGCAATCAAAAGGAGGATTTTCACGAAAGTACGTAAGACATTTGGGAAGTAGAAATGGTGCTTAAAACAACTGAGCATACAAGATAAATTCCCCCATGGATCTCCAAGACCGACCCTGGATTATGCAAATTACCATTGACCTCCCTGATGAACTCGTGCAGCATTTCAACCGCGACCATCTCAGTCGCGAAATTCTAGAAGCCCTAGCGGTGCAAGCCTACCAGACCGAAAAAATCACCAGTTCCGAAGTCGGGCGCATCCTGGGTTTACCGTCTCGCTGGGCAGTGGATGCGTTTTTGAAACAGCATAATGCTGATTTACATTACGATGAGGCCGATTTAGAGCGCGATCGTGCAACCCTCCGCCAACTCCGGGCAAGGGCTACCAATAGCACCCCATGATCGTTGTTTCCGATACCTCACCGATCAACTACCTACTGCTCATTGACCAGATCGACCTGCTCCCCCGCTTGTTTCAGCAAGTTATCATTCCTGGCATAGTTCGGGATGAAATGCTCGATCCCTTGGCACCACCCGTTCTTCGTCAATGGATAGCCAATCCGCCCTCCTGGCTCACAGTTCAGACTGTTTCCGAGATTGATGTCACCCTTCATTCCCTCGATCCAGGCGAACAAGCAGCCATTACCCTTGCTCAAACCCTGCCAGCAGATCTACTGATTATCGATGAGCGCTTGGGACGACGGATTGCCAGCAATCGGGGAATTCCCATTATCGGTACTCTTGGAATTTTGGATGATGCTGCAAGTCAAGGGCTTATTGAACTGGCGGAAGTGATCACTCGACTGCAACAGACGAATTTCCGCATTTCCCGTCGCATCGTTCAGACATTGCTAGAAAATAGAGGATAAGCTGTAGTATAGGCAGGCGGAGTCAGCGAGGAAAGCCAGCTAACCCTGCGTGGCAGCGGACGGATGAAATTCATCGGTTGAGCGGTGTAGGTTATTTGCCGCCGCTGCACTTTACCGTTAGCCGTCGTCCTTTCCGCCTTTTCCAAAGTGCTACTATTAGTCCATGATTGATTGGTCTTCCTGTCCTGATGTCGAGCGCGACCCTAATCGTGTAAGTGGTGCCTGGCTTTTTTGAGGCACTCGCGTTCCTGTCGCCGCACTTTTTGAAAACTTTGAAGAAGATGCAACTGTCCATCAGTTCATTGATTGGTTTCCTGGTGTCTCCTTGTCTCAAGCTCGTCACGTCCTGGAACACGCGGCCAGGTCAACTTCGTTGGCCGCATAGGTGCGGGTATTGTTTGACCAAGGAACACCCGTGCCGCCTAGGCAAACTCTGACAGTGAGTGGTCAGCCGCACTTTCAAAAAAAGGAGCTTAGGATGTCTCAAGCCAGTTATAAAAAAAGTCGCGTTTGTAGACAGAGCAAGAAAAGGCGCGCCAGTTTTCCCGATTGCAGTTGGACAGTTAACGTTCTCGTCGTCATTTCCCTAATGGGTGGGATTGCGTTTACTACCAGCTGTTCATCAGATGCAGCAAACATCGTCAGCGCAGAAAGTCCAGCAGCTCGCGCCGTGAGTTGGGCCGCCAAACAAGTCGGACAGCGTAGCGCATCCGATCCCGCGAAGAGCTATTGGCCCTTGGGAGAGGAACAAGGCGACTGGGCACCGGGATACAGGGGTGAATGGTCCGGCGACTGCGCAAAGTTCGTTTTCTCGGCTTGGCGCTTTGGTGCCGGCATCGACATTTACATGAATGATGCATCGAAGCAGTACCATCACTACAAGGCGCAGATCCAGCATGGGGCACCTCCAGCTGGCGCAATAGTGTTCTGGCCCGATCTTCCGCCCTTTGGGCATATCGCGATCTCCGATGGATTGGGCGGCATCTATACGACTGAGGGCCTTGATGGGGATAACCTACCCATCGCCCATCTCACAAGTAAACAGGCGGTTCAGACGTTTGGCACGCCTGCTGGCTGGGTGCTTCCGCATGGCTCTGCCTCTTTTTGATGGAGAGGTTTTCTAGTGCATCGCATCTGGTTCGCGATTCTTTGACTTTGCCAGCAGAGCTAGAGCACGAACTCACTGCTGAAGCATCCCGGCTGAACTTGCCTGGCTCACGGACCTTCAGTGTAATACCCTCAAGGGTTGGTAGGGAAGCGGGGTTGCTCTCTTCGTCCAGAATTGCAGCGATCGCATCCAGGTGGAGTTGAAGTCAGGCTTTTTGTGCTGGGGGCATTTGCTCTACCCAGTGGGTCGGTCGTTCTCTCCTTAGCTGATTCCCTGATTGCTGCAAACCTGCCATGCTTCCTCTTTATGTGAGGGCAAGAGGCGAGCCAGAGAGATGGTTGATAAACTGATCGTAAAATTGACATTTAAGCTGATATGCATTCTCTTGAAGTTTAAGGCAGTAAATGAGAGCCTCTTCAGACGAAATGAGTCTCTTGAGATGAATCGCCAGTTCTTGAGAATGGGTTAATCCGCCTAGAATACTTTCTTGTCCAATATCTGAATTTCTGCTGTCATGGATCATGTGGAAATAGTAGAACTCCGATCTAATTTTGTGTTGTGACTGCCCACTAGATAGGCGTTCAGAAATTCGTTGCCAGAGACAGGAATACTCAACTGAGACCAGCACCTCTGCCCAAAAACGAAGAAATGCAACCAACCCTACCTGACAATGCTTTTCTCCCAGACACCTCACCAGCTGCTGATAACTCTCATTTCTAACATTTTGAGTGATGAGGGTTTCCGGTGTTGTTAAGATCATTTCGGAAGTTGCACCTAGATTGAGCAAATCTTGGAAAAGTAGCTCTCGATGAGAAGGTAGGGGAACTCCTTTGGTATTGCGTGGAAATTCCTCATTCAGAATCCCTCTAACTGTTCGCTTGATCGGCTCATCCGTCAGAGCATCAATCACAAATTCGTAAAAGTTGACGATAGAAAGTGATAAAAAGCGACGCTGGATAAGAATTGCAAGCAGATTTTGCCAAGCGATCCTATCAATCTGGTTAAACAGTGGATGAGATCTAAACTTCGTAATCAAGGAAATCTCATAATCATTGAGGGTCCCAATCATGACTTTTAACTCGTAAATAAGATTTTCAGGTCATTTCTCCAATTTTGATTTGGATCTGGGTGAAAGCGACGAGCAACTTGCCACATGAGCTCAAAGTCATTTTGTAAGGTCTGCGTGATCAGTTGATTGGCAGAGTTTAGCGTTAACTCTAACTGAAATGTATTAATCGCAAGTGATCCGTGTAGAAAAGGTGCTGCCAACATATAACGACCCGCTCGATAAATTGCGAGAGAAGGAAGCGTATCATATAGCTTAATCTCGATAAGCTTAGAAGTGCCTAAAATTCTGATGATTTTTTCTAACGTTTCCAGATTGGCAATCACACAGTCTTGAATATTGATCTCATCTCCGATATTGCTATTAGCATATTTCCTCAAAACTTCTTCTCGCAGCTTTGCTGCTTCGGAATAAGGCCAAGCGAGTAATACTCTGACCTGAATGCCATTTTGGAGGCATCGAATGAGGTGTTCAGAATAGTCATTTAAATTGGGCGCAAAGGTTTGAAGGACATCTACTTGCTTATGTTCTGAATTATCCGAATCGATCAAATCATTAAGGGCTTTTCCAAAGCCATCTCTGGGAAAATTTGGATAAATGTAATTTAAACCAATCTCCGAAAAGAATATATCTTTATTCTGGTATTGATAATACTGTTCATTTAAACGTTTATGAAGTTGTGGGAGTTTGTGTCCTTTGCCCACAATCCGAAATTTTTTATAGATATTCTTTAACCTTTGGGTGAAAGCCTCTTCTTCAATTTTCGAGTATGACTTAATATAGGCTTCTAGCAATTCACTTTTAGTGGGACATCGCGCTTCTTGAAGACACATCACGACTTCAGCTTCAAGAGAAGTCAATCCGTATTCTGGACAATTGGAAAGTGTTTCTAAAAATGAATCCCAGCTCATAATCAGTCATTACTTAGGATGGATTCTTGTAAAAATCAATGAATCAACTAAGAGGTTAATCTGGGTTTAATCTGATAATTCCAGTCATCATAAAATCGCCTTCTGTAGTGCGATCGCATTGAATTCATGGTCAGACTCATCAAATTTACCATAACTGGCCGACGGATTGGTCTGCTTCGCCAGTTTGGGTGATGTGACAAAACAACTGTTGAAACGGCTTCACAGTCTCAGCAAAGTGCTTGAACGGTTTGTCTCGGTCAGGGTGATCACAGTCCTCTTGAGGTTCGCAATTACTTTGTAAGCTGTAATCCATTGACCGTACCCAGTTATAAACTGTTTTCGGGCACACTTCATGCCCCATGTTTCCTAATTGCTCTGCCCGCTTGTTCACGCTCTTAACAGTCCAACGCAAGGGAGATTTTAGGTCACCACGAGTTGTTGGTTCAACCAGCGATTCTAAATTATCCAGGATACTTTGATCCTCTAAAACGATAGTAGCATTCTGTAGTTCCTTTACACCTGATTACCCTTCACTACACTTCCCCAATATTGACGCACTTATGGATGCAGTCAATGATGATTATACCGTTTAGAACCTTCAGTGGCACAGGAGCATTCTCCGACTTAGCACCCCTCTAGAAATACCATTACCCTCGCTTATGAAGACGGATAACCATGTTGACGACTGATGCCATTCTCACCGATCGTTATCAAATTAAGGAATTATTGAGTCAAAAAGCTGGACGACAAACCTTTTTGGCGAAGGATCTCCACTCTCAAGTACCAGTCATCATTAAACTGCTGCGATTTGGAGATGGCTTTGAATGGGACGATCTGAAGTTATTTGAGCGCGAAGCCGCCACGCTTAAAAATCTCGATCATCCTGAAATCCCTAAATATATCGACTACTTTGAGATTGATGAAGTCGATACACCTGGTTTCGCGTTGGTACAATCTTATATCGAGGCACCTTCACTTGCAACTCTCATTGCTAGGGGCCGAAAATTTTCCGAGACTGAGATTATCGAGCTAGCTGATCGTTTATTGGGGCTATTGATCTATCTCCACCAGCAAGCCCCCCCTGTAATTCATCGAGATATTAAGCCTAGTAATATTCTGCTTGCAAATCGCTCTGGTAATAGTATGGGGGATGTCTATCTCGTTGATTTTGGCTCAGTACAAACGGTTGCAAAACAAGAAGAAGGAACCGTTACAATCGTTGGCAGTTATGGCTATATTCCTCTCGAACAATTTGGCGGACAAACGACAACCGCCTCGGATTTATATAGTTTGGGGATGACGTTGATTTATCTACTAACGGGCACGCATCCCGCAGAGTTACCCCAGGTAGATGGACGAGTGAAATTTAATGCCGAAATTAGCAAGCGACTCCAGCGATGGCTAGAAAAAATGACCCATCCCCATCTTGACAAACGATTTGATAGTGCTAAAGTGGCGCAACTCGCGCTGAAATCTGAAGATGGCAGCTATGGGAATTTCGATCAATTAAAACCTGCCCATACTCAAATTCGTCTATATCGCGATCAAAATCGATTGCAAATCACCTGGTATCACGAAAATCCAAATTTCTTTCTCCAGATCTTGGCTGGATGGTTACTATTTGCCTCGATTATTTCATTAGTTTTTTCATCGCTTACCTATATGTTTTTTGTGTTTTTTATATGTCTTATGTGTTTTTTTCTTGTGAATGGATTAACGCGGATGATTCCTAAAAACAATCGTCGTCATAAAACAAGCTGCCATTTAATTATTGATGAAGGCCACATTTATAACTTGAAAGATCGCAAACAGGGTCATAATCCTATCAAACTATCCGAGCATCCGCGATCGCTGATCGAAATCTTGGCGTATAATCCTGGCTATACATTCGACAAATGTTTAGATACAAACGGCAAACTTATTCAAGGTAGTGCCATTACCATTCCACCGAAATTGTATTTATATTGCGGGAATTTTGAATATTCCTTTCCTGCTCATTTTTCCTCGGCTAAATTTTCCCAGACAGAATTATGGTGGCTGGGGCAGGAGTTAAGTGACTTTCTCAATCTCGAACTCCAAGTTATTTATCCTACTCCTGAAGTGCCTCCTGCATCCTCCTGTGGAGGTGGTTGCTAATGAATAAAACCGAAGCCGAACTCTACGCTAAACTTTGTGAATTTAAGCTGGACGATCCCACCGCTCCCTATCCTATGTCGGCTAAATTAGCATGGGAATATCATTGGAGTGAAATCTATACTTTGCGAGCGATGTACGAATATAAGAAGTACCTTTTCTTGGCCGCGATCGCTGAAGGGATGGTGTCGCCATCGAGCGCGATCGATTGCGTCTGGCACTATCATTTACTCTATACCCAGTCCTATTGGGAAGAATTATGCGGCAAGATTTTGAAAAAATCGCTCCATCATTATCCCGGCGATAGCGGAGCGAGTCAGCGATATGATTACACCATCGAACTCTATCAACGTTATTTTGGGTCACCGCCAACCGATATTTGGGATTTTCCTCCGCTCCATAGCAATCATCTCGATCTGCACCAACGTTATTGGCAAATTCCCAATCCGATTTATTGGGTCAAAAAAATATTTCTCTTTAGTTCTCTTTCGTCATGCAAACGAAAAAAGAGAAAAGACAAAACTCATCCAATCATCTACCTAAGGGACAAAACGGTGTAAGGGACAAAACGGTGTCTGCGGCGCTCCAGATCTGGGTCTAAGTCGTCGAGTAAGATATTTGCTAACACCGGCGATCGCAATGGCGAGGGGCGGGCTTCCTCGACTCCAGCCGGGTTTCTGGTCGACAGAACCTTTGAACCCCCAACGGCGTGGGTAGGTATGGCCTAGACGGGTCTATTTTCCTGGATGAACTGGCTCAGGGTCTGCAAGTTGACGGGTTTAGTCCAATGCTTGTCAAAACCAGCAGCTTTGGCCTTCGCCTTATCTTCGGGCTGTCCATACCCGCTGGTGGCAATGAGGAGAGTCCTGTTCAACGATGGATACGAACGAATGGCACGAGCCACGGCGTAGCCATCCATCTTAGAGGTTAAACTGATATCGCTAATAATGACCTCTGGCTGAGAGGCTTGGGCCAGGGCAATTCCTGCTTCGCCGTCTCTGGCCACGCTGACGTCGTATCCCACATGTTCTAAATACGTTTGCAAGATGACGGCGGAATCTTCATCATCTTCCACAATCAAAATGCGGGTGATCCGGGGAGCGGGAGTAGATTGCTCCCTGAACGGGGTCGCCGCCTCAGCGGCAAGAGCGCGCGGGGGGGGATTCGAGACGGTGCCGGTGTAGGGCAGTCGGATGGTGACTACGCTGCCTTGATCTAACCCCGGACTTTCAGCCCAAATTTCTCCCCCATGCAGCTCAATAATTCCCTTGGCTAGCGGCAGCCCCAGACCCAGTCCGCCGCTGCGAGCCAGGGATCGATCTTCCTGGCTGAAGGCGGTAAAAATGCGGGTGAGTGCCCCTGATTCTATGCCAATTCCTGAATCCGTAATTTTTATGGTGACAGACTGCTCTGAAAGCATTGCTGAAATCGTGACGGTACTGTCTGGGTCAGAAAACTTGATTGCATTTTGCAGCACGTTGGAAAAGGCCTGCATCAGCCGCACAGAATCGCCCTGGGATTCAATTTCTTGATCCGGAAGGATCGCGTTGAGGGTAATCCCTTTAGAGGCTGCAGAACTGGAGGCATCCACAATCACATCGCGGAGCAGCTGCATCAGGCCAATGGTCTGGGGCTGAAGCTGAACCTTCTGGTAGACCAAGCGGGAGACATTCAGTAAATCATCCACTAACCGATTGAGCTGCGAGAGCTGCCGACTGGCCACCGCCTGCAGACGATCTCGTTCTTCCTGGGCAATGTTTTTAGGCAGGGTTTGCAGCAATTCGATGCTGCTGCTGAGAGCGTTGAGGGGATTGCGGAGCTCGTGCCCCAGCGCGGCTAGAAATTCGTCTTTGCGGCGATCGGCGGCCTTCAGCGCTTCTTCGTCCTGCTTGCGTTGGGTTACATCATAGTTGACCCCGATCATCCTGGCTGGATTGCCTTCGGTATCGCCAATGATTTTGGCTTTGGCGACAATCCACTTCAGGGTTCCGTCCCTGAGCTGAATGCGGAACTCCGTATCAAATTCTGTTTTTCGTTCAATGGCGGTGCGCACCTTGCTCTGAACCTGGGGAATATCGTCGGGATGAATATAGCGATAAAATAGCTCGACAGTGGGTTCGCCGACCTGGTCGGGTTCTAACCCTAACAGGGTATATTCAAGGTCATTCCAGGTGGATTTGCCGGTGGCAATCTCCATCTCCCAGATTCCCATCCCGGCCGCTTCAATGGCCAGATCGAGCCTTTCGCGGCTTTTTTCCAGGGCCAACTGACTTTTTTCCCGCTGCACTGTTGCTGCCAGAATATTGGCGATCGCTTGGAGGAAGGAAATATCCTCGGCGGTAAACGGCCGAAGGGTCTGGGCGTAGCTGGTTAGAATGCCGTAGATTCCTTCCGTCCCATAGACGAGGGCGCTCAGCCCACAGGCAATCTTGAGCGACTTCAGCAATGAGGACTGGCTAAACCGGGTTTCCTTGGTAAAGTCTTCCACCACAATCGGTTGCTGCGCCGTCATGGTAAACCCTGGATGGGAGTCCGTGGCGCTGACGGTGGCCTGGCCAAGATCTCCTGGGGGCCAACCATTGCCGCTTTGTAACAGCAGCTTTTCGGGTTGATGGGCCTGGTAGATAAACAGCCCACAAGCATCGGAGTTCAGGGTTTGGCAAACAATATCAACGGCCCGTTCACAGACCGAGGCCGCTCTGTTTTCTTGCAGGGCGAAGGTGCCAATTTCAGCGATCGCTTCCTGGCGTCTGGCCCATTCCTCAGCGTGACTCCTCGCCTGGTGCAAATCGGTGACATCCACGAAGGTGAGGACAATGCCACTGATGACGTTGTCCAGGGTCCGGTAGGGCATGATCCGCGTTTTGTAATAGGTTCCCTCTCCTTTCATTCGCACATCGCGCTCGATGGGCACCAGAGACTGCAACACTTCCCGCGCATCGGTTTCAATATCGAGATCTTCAATGGCCAGGGAAATGTCAGTAATGGGTCTGCCGATATCGGTACTGATCAGATTACAGACCTCGGTGGCAGTGGGCGTAAACCGCTTAATCCGGAGCGTCTCATCCAGAAAAACCGTGGCAATTCGCGTGCTTTCGAAGAGATTTTGGATGTCGTTATTGGCCGCGTCTAGCTCTTCAACCTTGTTCCGCAGCTCGGCATTGACGGTTTCTAGCTCCTCGTTGATCGACTGCATCTCCTCTTTCGAGGTCTGTAGCTCTTCATTAGAGGATTGCAGCTCCTCATTCATCGAGAGAAGCTCTTCGTTGGCAGATTTCAGCTCCTCATTGGAGGTTTCAATTTCTTCAATGGTGGACCGCAGCCGTTCTTGGGTGTCCCGCAGTTCATCCTCTAGCTGTCTGATCACTGACTCCTCTTCGGGATCTAGCGCATGCTCCTGGGGCGGGCGCAAGGCGTTCTCAACGTCTTGAAAAATGATCATCAAACAGTCATGGTCGCCCAGGGTTTCCTGAATAGGGCGGGCAATGAGGTTAACCGTGATAATTTGCCCTTCGTTGCTGATGGGCACCTTGGGGCGAATCGCTTCCTGCTGGGAAGCTCTAGCCGATTGAATGAGCGATCGCAAGTCTACGCGCAGGCCAGGTTTGGCCAAGTCAAAGATCTGGGTGCTGGGCGCTCCCTGGGAGGGTTCTAAATATTTTCCGGTGCGGCCAAAGAAGTAAACAATTTCGTTATGCTCGTTGATAATCACGCAAGCGGGGGCAAAGTCCTGGAGCAGGACGCGTTCGATAGAGTGGACAATCTGGGGCTGACGATGGGTGGGGGCCTGCTTCTGGAGCGGAAAAAACGGTCGGTAGGCACTGCGATCGACCAGGGGAAACTCTACCTGGGGCGCAATCATAGCCTGCTTTCGCTGAAAGATCCGGTGGGCTTTATCGGTGGTCCGAAACAGTTCGCCGCCGTGGGGAGAAAGGTTTTCCGAGCTGCCAAGAAATAGGTGTCCCTCTGGTTTCAAGGCATAGTGAAACAAAGGAATTAACCGCTTTTGCAGCTCTGAGTCAAAGTAAATCAGTAAATTTCGACAGCATAGTAAATCTAGGCGTGAAAAGGGCGGATCGCTAATTAAGCTGTGCTGGGAAAAGATACACATCTCGCGCAGAGGCTTGACCACTTGATAATGACCTTCCTGGCGGACAAAGAATCGTTCGAGGCGTTCAGAGGTGACTTGGTCGGCAATGTTATCGTGATAGCGACCTTGCCGGGCCTGATTGAGGGATTGCTCATCAATGTCCGTGGCAAAGATTTGGACCGTGGACCGTCGGTTGCACCGATCCATCTCCTCGGCCAGCAGGATTGCCACAGAGTAAGCCTCTTCGCCAGAGGAGCACCCCGCAATCCAAATTCGGATGGATTGATTGCTGGGGCAGTTTTCCACCAAAGCGGCGATCACCGCGCGCTGCAAGGCCTTAAACGAGTTGGGATCGCGAAAAAATTGAGTGACGCCAATGAGTAAATCTTTAAAGAGCTGACTAATTTCGTCTGGATCGCTCTTGAGATATTGCACGTAGGCTTCTACGGACGGCGTTTGGGTAATCTGGATGCGGCGCTGAATGCGGCGAATTAAGGTTCCCGTTTTATAATTGCTGAAATCGTGGCCAATGCGACGGCGCAATAACCTACAAATTTGCGCCAGATAGTCCGAGGCTTGGGGCAAGATGCCGTCTTCGTCCAGGTTGGCCCGCAACCCCTCGCGGTGCCGTTGATATTCCAGCAACTTTTCCGGAATTTTTTCGACGGGCAACACATAGTCGACGAGCCCAGACCTCACCGCATTGCGCGGCATGCTGTCATACTTCGCCGTTTCGCTATCCTGAGCGATCGCTAAGCCGCCATATTCTTTAATGGCTTTGAGTCCGCTGGTGCCATCGCTGCCGGTGCCCGACAAAATTACGCAGATGGCTTTTTCCCCTTGATCTTCGGCTAGGGATTGGAAAAAAGTATTGATGGGCGCCCGGTGCCCCCTGGCCGGCAGGGGGGTGGACAGGCGCAAGACGCTCTTTTCTACGGTCAGCGTTGCATTGGGGGGGATAACGTAAACGTGATTGGGCTGGAGTGGAACTTCTTCCTTCACCTGCAGCACCGTCATCTGCGTCTCTTTGGCAATTAATTCCGAGAGCAGACTGTCATGATCGGGTGCCAGATGTGAGATGAGCACAAAAGCCATCCCGCTATCTTCATCCATCTGTCTAAAGAAGGTCTGAAACGCTTCTAACCCCCCTGCGGAGGCCCCAATTCCCACGGTCAGGAATGAGTCAGAATCGTGGGGGTTTTCGGTGATTTCGGCCTCCCCAGGAGCCGCTTGGGATCTGGCCGCACCGACGGATCGGTCCGATTTTTGGCCTTGCTGTTCCTCTGCATTCGATTGTGCCAAATCCTGGGAAACTCCCTTTGAATTAGAAGCCATTTTATCCAGCGTTAAGGAGTCGTTGGTGCTGAGAGGCCTGGATTCTTGTGGCCACAATATCGGAAACTATGGGCGAACACAGTAATCTCAGCCTCTGTACTGACGATAACCTGACGAAGTTTGCCTCACGGACTTTTCCCCCGAGGGGATTAACACCAGAATTGGTTTACTGCTTCAAGGCTAAGCCCCAAAAATATGCCTGGACTGTCTTCTTAACACTTTTTTACAGGCGCGCACCAAGGAGTTTATCTTGGGGACGATTGACCCCAAAAGCGCTTGACAAAACCGGGGCGGATCTGGGGAGGGTGCAAACGCTCACGATTCAGTCTGTAACGGTTGAACGGCTGGCCCATTTAATACTTGCCCGGAACCACTAAAGCGAGCCCCATGGCAAGGACAGTCCCAGCTTTTCTCGGCGCTGTTCCAATTGACGATGCAACCGAGGTGAGAGCAAACTGCGGAGACGGTATGAACAGCTCCGGTTTTGTCGCGAGAAGCTGCCACTTTCTGTCCTCCCAGGGTCAAAATTTTGCCTTCCCCCGGTTTGATATCCTCAAACGAGGATTGGTTCAGCCCTTTGAGGCGATCGCCAATCCAATGTTTCCCCACATCCAGGTTCTCCTTCAGCGAAGTTTGCGAGAGGAAGGGGGTTGCCCGCGTCGAATCGTAGAGACTGGCCCAGGGGTTATCGTTGCCAAGGATGCGATCGCTCAAGATCATTCCAGAAAGGGTTCCATGGGTCATTCCCCAGAGACTAAAGCCCGTTGCCACAAAGATATGCTGATCTAAGGGGGTCAAAGGACCTATATAGGGTAAATGGTCAAAGGACTTGACATCTTGGCTGGACCAACGGTAGTCAAATCTTTCAATTCCAAATCGTTCCCGACCATAGGTTTCAAGAGCTTGGTAGCGATCTTCGGGATGGCTCTCGCTGCCCACTTTGTGGCCTTCGCCGCCAATGAATAGCAGCAGATCCTCCCCCCAGGGGGTTGTCCGAATCGAGCGATAGGGATCGTCGATGCTGATAAACATGCCGTCGGGGGCTTGGGAAGGATTAATCTTGGCGGCCACCAGATAGGACCGTTTCGGGTAGGCTTTCGCAAAGAATAGCCCCTGGTCTAAAATCGGTAAATTGGTGGTGACAATGACATCTTGCGCTAGTATGGTGCCCTGGTCTGTGATGACTTCACAGGGGGTTCCCCTTTCAACAGTCTTCACCCGAGTCGATTCAAAGACATGGCTACCGTTTCCCGCAATTTTATTCGCCAAGTGAAGCAAATATTTACGGACGTGAAATTGGGCCTGGTTTTCAAACTTTATGGCCCCGGCGATCGGAAAGGGGAGAGAAACCTCCGTCACAAAGGTGGCAGGTAAGCCCAAGCGAACGGCAGCCTCCACTTCTCCTGTAATTTGCTCTAGATTAAGCTCCGACTCGGTGAAGGTATAGGCCGATTTCCATTGAAAGTCGCAATCAATTTGCTCTTGTTCTACCCAGGCGGCAATCTGGGTGATGGCCGCTTGGTTTGAATCGGCATACATTTTGGCCTTTTGTTCCCCTTGTGCTGCGATGAGCTGGGCATAGATTAGCTGGTGTAATGAGGTGATTTTTGCGGTGGTATGACCACTGGCAGTGCTGGCTAGCCTTCTTGCCTCGATCACGGCTACGGTTTTACCCGCTTGCTTCAGCTTAAAAGCGGCGCTCAGGCCAGCAATCCCGCCGCCTACGATCGCCACATCCACTGGAATATTTTGCGATAAAGGTTCAAAGTGAGGAGTCGGTGTAGACTCTATCCAAAAGGAGATAGGTTTACCAGAAAGCTGATTCATGGGAAAATCTTGCTAAAACGACAGGACTCAGGCTTAAAGCAGGTTGAAAAAAGGACACTTTAACTCTTCGGTGGCTTGATTCAGAACCAAAGTAAGCTTCAACAAGGTCGATCCAAAGTCTGTTCTGGGGGTTCGAGCGCAGGAAGAGGGTGTGGTTAAGTTCTATTCATTCTTGCAGCATATGCCATCCCTGTTCTCTAGCTAATCTATCGGTTGAAAGGGAATCTAGTCTGAGGCACTCTATCTTCAGAAGTATGGAAAAGTTGCTTTCGCGGCAATGAAGACAGGTTCCTCCTGCCAGATGACTCCCTAGAGGCTTTGGCGAGTTTTGCTTCTGAAATGGCACATTCAGGGGCGATCGGTTCGGACGACCTTTCTCCCTAGGGATAGAGTCTTGAGTCTGTCAGAGGACAGAGCGCTAGGGGACTGACGGCTGAAAGAATTGGATGGAGGCGTTAGCTAATTTTTCCCTGGAGTTAGAACTTCTGAAGTAACAGTTTAGGATCGCCTCTTTGATCCAGGGCGATGCTGCAAATCCACCAGATGCGCTCAACCTATTTCAATTATTTGGACCAGCCAAGATGATTGTTAATGTGACGGAGTCCGGATGGGAAGTCATTTATCATCGTGCCCATGCCCTTCTAGCTGCTCAGATCGCTAGCCAGTGGCCATTGGACAGGGCACCGCGGCTCTATGAAACCATTGCTGCTATTTCTCATCATGACGACCTAGAGCGAGAATGGGAGGACGAGGCTAAAATTACTGAGGCCGGTGCTCCCCAAGATTTTACGCTGGATCAAGGGGTTTCTGTGAAACAACTCACCCATTTAGTGGAAGGCGCCAGATACCGATCCAGATGGGTAGCCCTTTTGATCTCAATGCATGTGTGTTTTCTCCATCAACAGCAGGCTAAATCTTCAAAGGATCTGGCACGCTTTTTGGAAAAGCAGCAGGACCTGCAGCAGCACTGGCGCAAGGCCATGGGAGTAACGCCAGAAGAGGCCTCCCACGCCTATGAGTTCATGCGCTGGTGCGATCGCCTGTCTTTGATTTTGGCCCAGCGAAAAATTCCGGCGGCGGGGCGATCCCTTGAAATCACCCGTGGTTTTGAAAATCAGCGGTATGACCTTCAGCAGATCGATGCTCCTCACCGAGTCACGGTCCAACCCTGGCCCTTTGCAGCCTCAGAATTTGTTGTTACGGTTGAAGCCCAGTATTTATCAGACCTGAAATATAACAGTTCCCAGGCACTAGAGATGGCCCTCAGGGAAAAGGCTGAAGTTCGAGATATTCAATGGACCTTTGCTGCCTCCTAGCAGATAGTCTGACCTCTGGCGTAGCCCCCGGTCCGAGGCGGACCCCGTTCATTCCCGATGCATTTCCCCAAGAACGGCTTGAAGCCTTGGGAAAACAGGGTCCCAATGAAGCGTCCCGGACAACCCCTTAAAGGTGTCACTTGCTGCCCTGGGGCCCTGCAGACTATACCCAGCGAGGAGGAAGGCGATATTCCCTTTACTACCTTTCGATAGATTGAGCATAGTCTTGAGCTATCTAGAATCAGGGATAGACAATTTTGTAGACAAAACAACGATGTTACCGACTATCAAAGGGTTTCGGGCTGTAGCGGTATCCATGCTGCTCGTGTGCCTTTTATTTGTATCCGGTTGCGGCAGTCTTCCTGCCGTTCGCTCATTGCCTGGATCGGCTGGTAGCCAATATGCTCAAATTGAGCAGGGCAACACCCCGGCTGGTCAGGATTTTGGGGCTTGGGTCATGCAGACGGCAACGGGACTCATTCAGGATGCCTACGTTCGGAATGAGAATAAATTGGGGGTGGTGATTACCCCTCAAGTGGACCCCTCTGATGTTAAGCCCTTGGCGCGATCGCTTGTTTCAGGGTTCCATAAAAACTTTCCCCAGCGGGATTTAACGGTTTTGGTTTACGCGCCTGACAAGCAGCTCATCCTAAGAGCTGAGTACGATAACCAGTCCAATAATATTCAATACAACGCAGCATAAGGAGACTTGCAATGAGCAGCAGCGATCGATATAAGCGTGCCATCATGAACGAGTTAGCCAGTGGCAATGTGGAGTCTCTGGAGGCAGGTTCTTCGGGCAATTTGTCGCCGCAGTACGATAACTTTGATGATTTTGCCCAGCGTTCTTCTCGCGATGAGCGCAAGACTCTGTTTTCCCAGATGCTTCATCCCCAGAAAATTCCGCACTCCCAAATGGAACCCGAGCTAAGGCAAGCCATTGAAAAAATCAAGCCGAATCAGCGAGACGATGTGGCTCGGGAGTTTTTTAAGCACCTTCAGGAAAGGGGCCTGAGCGATCGCCAGTTGGCGCAGCAGCTTGGCCTATCAACGCATCATCCCCAACGGATGAAGGCGGACGATGTCAGCAAGCTGGCCAGCTTCGTCTATCATAGCCACCCGGATATTTTCCAGGAGGTAATGGCGGACCAGCCTGCCCTGGTTAAGTTTCTGAGCCATCCTTTGGTGGGGGCTATCATGGGCGCGGTGGCCTCGAAGTGGTTAGGAAAACGATCCTAACCTCAAATCCCCACTGGGGATTCCGGAGCCTCTTAACGTTGAAGAAGATCCGGCATTGATTCCAAATTTCCCCAGCGCTTGGGAAGGAACGTTGCTTGGCCAGCTTGTCGATCGGCCGATCGACAAGCTGGCAGTCCTAAGGCTTGGCGGGGGGCAGTTGATTCCACGACTATGGGAGGATCCGCTGGGCGGTGGTGCCGGAAACCCTGTTCGCTGAGCAGTTAGAAGGTAGTTAGAAGCAGAACAAGGAGTCACTGATCTGCGACATTGGCAGTCAAACTCGACCAGCTGGTTCGTACCATTGCCGATCTTCTGAAGTCTTCCCCTGGTCCAGACGAATAATTTCCAGGTCAGGGGGAGAGGATGTCAAGGGGAGTGAGGATGGACAGAGACTCGCGCAAATAGTACGAAAGTGCGCCCCGTGCAGGTCGCGTCTTCAGACCTTTGGCTAGAACAAGATCTACAGTCTGGTAGATTTCTGGGACTGAACACTTGCCTAAGATTGCATGAACAATAGTTAAGAACTGTCATGGGATCACCCGCGATCGCAGCCCATGCTCAATCCGTTGAGCATGTTCTTCAAACCCTTGAGGTTAAAAAAGAACGTGGGCTTTCGGCCCGCGAAGTTCAGCGGCGCCGGGAACAATATGGTGCAAACCGGATCCAGAAGGTAAAACGCCGCAGTCGGTGGCAAATTCTGCTAGATCAATTTAAAAGCCCAATTATTGCGCTGCTTGGCGTTGCTAGTCTACTTTCCTTTGCGTTTCAGGAATGGATTGAGGGCGTAGCTGTACTCATTGCGATTGGCCTAAACGCTGCCATTGGCTTTGTGACTGAATCGAAAGCAGTGCAATCAATGGCAGCCCTGCAAGAGCTAAGTCATACTGCGGCAACGGTTCGGCGACAGGGACAGCTTGAGCAAATTCCTGCGGAGGACTTGGTGCTGGGAGATGTGGTGGTCTTTGAGGCCGGAGATCTGGTGCCAGCGGATTTAAGAATTGTGGAACGTTCCAAGCTTCAGGTGGATGAATCGGCCCTGACGGGGGAATCTTTGCCCGTCAGTAAAACCATTGATCCGCTGGCAACCGACCTGCCCCTGGCGGAGCAGACCAACCTGCTGTTCAAGGGCACCGCCATTACTCGAGGATCGGGCAGTGGAGTGGTGGTGGCCGTCGGGATGGAGACCAAGCTAGGCCAAATCTCCCAGTTAACCGCTGAAGCGAAGGAAGAAGTCACGCCCTTGGAAAAACGCCTAGACCAGTTGGGACGGCGGTTAATTTGGATTACGTTAATCGTGGCTGTTTTTGTGGCGGTGGCGGGTATCCTTGGCGGCAAGGATCTGCTCTTGATGGTGGAAACGGCGATCGCGCTTTCGGTGGCGGCTGTGCCCGAAGGGCTGCCCATTGTGGCCACCATTGCCCTGGCCCGCGGCATGTGGCGCATGGCCCAGCGCAATGCTTTGATCCATCGGCTATCGGCGGTGGAAACCCTGGGGGCAACCAACGTTATCTGTACCGATAAAACAGGCACCCTAACGGAAAACCGGATGACGGTGACGCAGATTGCCCTGGCTGACGCTGAAATTCAGGGGATGGGGGAAGCCCTAGAGGCAGCGGGAGAATTCAGCGCCGATCACCAAGGGATAAATCCGGGTCAGCATGAGCGCCTACAGGCCCTATTGACCGTTGGGGTACTCTGTAACAATGCTGCCCTCTCTACCCGTGATCGCTCCCGGATTGGGGATCCTACGGAGATTGCCCTGCTGGTGGCTGGAGCCAAGGCCGGACTAGATCGCGATGCCTTGCTCAAAACAATGCCGGAGGTCCGGGAAATTGCCTTTGACTCAGACAGTAAACGCATGGCGACGGTCCACCGCGCTGCAGATCAGGGTTGGTCTGAGCCGTATCGAGTGGCGGTCAAAGGTGCCCTGGAATCGGTCTTGCCCCTGTGTACGCAGCAATGGACGGCCCAGGGCCTTCAGGATTTGGGTGAGGCTGAACGGCGCCAGTGGTCAGAGCGGTCCGAAGCCATGGCGAGTTCTGGTCTGCGCGTTCTGGGGTTTGCCCAGAAACAGATGAGCGATCCCAAGGCAGATCCTTACCGGCATCTCACCTGGTTGGGCTTAGTGGGGCTGCTGGATCCTCCCCGGCAGCCCGTCAAGGAAGCCATTGCAGCCTGTCATCAAGCGGGCATCCGCGTGATCATGGTGACCGGAGATCAGCCCATCACGGCTCGCAATATTGGGGTTGCCGTAGGACTGGTCCAAGAAGCGGAAACCCAGGTGAGGCTGGGGGAGGCGTTGAATCATGTCGATCAATGCTCGCCTCCAGAAGCGCAGGCCCTGGTTCAGACCCCCATCTTTGCGCGAGTCAGCCCCAAGCAAAAGCTAGATCTGATTACCCTGCATCAGCGCCAGGGGTCCATTGTGGCCATGACTGGCGATGGGGTAAACGATGCGCCGGCACTCAAGCAGGCGGATATTGGGATTGCTATGGGTCAGCGGGGAACCCAGGTGGCCCGAGAAGCAGCGGATATGGTGCTCCAAGACGATGCCTTTCCGACTATTTTGGTGGCGATCGCCCAGGGTCGCAATATTTTTGCCAATATTCGAAAATTTACCCTGTACTTACTCTCTGGCAATGTAGGGGAAATCATTGCAGTGGCCATTGCCTCGCTCCTGGGGGCACCGCTGCCGCTGCTGCCGCTGCAAATTTTATTCCTCAATGCCGTGAGTGATGTTTTTCCTGCCCTGGCCCTCGGTGTTGGAGAAGGCACCGCTGCGGTGATGCATTCCCCTCCCCGCGATTCCCAAGAGCCGGTGCTCCCCCACCGATCCTGGATTGCCATTGGCTTATATGGACTGATCATTGCAGGGACGGTTCTGGCCAGTTTTGCCGTGGCGTTGCAAGTCCTGGCCTTCGATTTGAGTCAGGCGGTGACGGTTTCCTTCTTGACCCTTGCCTTTGCGCGTCTGTGGCATGTCTTTAATATGCGTGAGTCAGCCTCTGGTCTGTGGCACAACGAAATTTCATCCAATCGCTTTATCTGGGGTGCCTTGGCCCTCTGTACGGCCTTGCTGCTCACGGCAACCTACGCGCCTGGCCTCTCTGGAGTGCTTCAGCTGGTGCCGCCGGGTGGGGAGGGCTGGGGCTTGATCCTCGGCGCTAGCCTGATTCCCCTGGGGGTCGGGTACTGGGTCAACCAGCGTTGGCACTAAATAGGTTTAACTTCTCGCCATGTGATCCCCCATGGGACTGGATTACCCATATCATCAACCCCTTTACCTATGTGCGTCTAGTGAGCGTCAATTACCATGAATCATATCAAGCAGATCACCGCTGACATTGCGGTTGCGGATGGCCAACTCAGTCCGGCGCAGATCCAACAGGCTGCCCAGACTGGATTTCAGTCAATCCTCAATCTGCGATCGCCTCAGGCAGCAGGGACCTTGCCCCACGAGCAGGTGCAAGTTGAACAAGCCGGGCTAACCTATGCCCATATTCCTGTGACCCTCAGTGACCTGAGCGATCGCCTCACCGACCTAGTCCTGAACAAACTCGACGAACTGCCTAAACCAGTGCTCACCCACTGTAAAAAGCGGAAGCCGATGGCTAGGTCAGAGCACCCCTTTTGAACGCGAAACGAGGATTAAGTCATGTACTTTCAACAATTTTATCTAGAAAGCCTAGGTCATGCTTCCTACTTTATTGGCTCGGAGGAAACCGGGGAAGCCCTGGTTTTAGATGTGCGGCGAGATGTGGACCTCTACTTTGAGACCTCCCTTCAGCAGGGAATGCAGATTAAATATGCCGCAGACACCCATCAGCACAATGACTACATGACGGGAATTTGCGAACTCCCTGAACGAGGAAACATTCAGCTTATTGGGAGTGCGCGGGCTGACTTGGGCTATCCTGTCCGAGAAATGGGCGATGGCGATCGCCTGGAGATGGGCGAAATCCTCTTTGAGGTCCTGCAAACGCCGGGACATACGCCAGAACATATTAGCTTTTTAGTCACCGATCGCGCCCGTGGGGAAGACCCCGTACTGTTGTTGTCCGGGGGATCACTCCTGGTTGATGATGTGGGGCGGCCAGACTTGCTAGGCTCCCCGGAAGAAGTTCAGCGCCATGCCCAAGATCTCTGCCAAACGCTCAAGAACAAGATTCTCCCCCTACCGGATCATGTTCAGGTGTACCCCACCCATGTGGCTGGGTCCCTCTGTGGCGGCAATATTGGCAGTCGTCTCTCAACCACGATTGGCTATGAGCGCCGCATGAATCAACTGTTGGCTAGCCTCACCTCTGAGGATGAGTTCGCGAAGCAGTGCCTTGATCTCTCTGAATTGCCGGCAGTACCGTCCTATTGGCCACGCATGCGAAAAGCCAACAAACAAGGACCACCGTTACTCGGGGTATTGGCCGATCCACCTCCCCTGACGGTCAGTGCGTTTAAGCAATGGCAGCAGGCGGGGGCGATCGTCTTGGACTGCCGATCGCCGGAGGCTTTTGCCAGCCACATTCCAGGATCCATCAATGTGGGACTGGGGTCCTCCTTTACCATTTGGGCAGGGTCTGTTTTGCCGCCGGATGTCCCGCTCCTCTTAGTCCTGGAGCGATCGCAAGATCTATGGGATGTCTGCTGGCAACTGATCCGGATTGGCTACGATTTACCCCAGGGGTGGTTGGCGGGGGGCATGAAAGCCTGGCGTACCGCGGCGGCGGAGATCGAGCAACTGACCCTGTGGACGGTACAAGTCCTGCGGGATCAGATTGAGCGCGACCAAGACCTGTTTGTCTTGGACGTTCGCCAGAGGCAGGAATGGAAGCGTGGACATCTTGCCTCTGCAACTCAGATTACGGGGGCAGATCTGCCCCAACGCTTAGAGGAAGTGCCCCGAGATCGTCCCATCGCAGTGGTCTGCGGCAGTGGATATCGGGCTTCGGTTGCCGCGAGCCTCCTGCTCCACCACGGCTGGACTAAGGTGGTAAACGTTTTGGGCGGCATGAGCGCCTGGAAAAAAGCTGGCTATGAGGTCACTCGGTCTTAAGAGGGAGCGTCCCTTCCTAGGACTCTGCCTGTCTCCCTCCTGCTTTCTTCCTCTGGAGATTCCCCCCGATGAACTTCTGGCAACTCTACAGCGAAGCCGCCCTGACAACCGTTGGTTTTTTCTGGAAGGCGCCTTGGGCCTTTATCCTGGCCTATGTTGTCAGTAGCGCTATTCAGGTCTTTGTGACCCGCGATCGCATGGAGCAAGCCATGGGTGAAGCGGGGCAAGGCAGCATCGCTCTGGCCACCTTCTTTGGCTTTATCTCCAGCTCCTGTAGTTTTTCTGCCCTGGCAACCCCCAAAGCGCTGTTTCAGGAGGGAGCGGGGTTTGTCCCGGCCCTGGTCTTTCGGTTGGCCTCGACCAATCTAGTCATTGAGCTGGGAATCATCATTGCCGTGTTTCTGAGCATACCTGTTTCCTCAACCTTGGCTTTGGGATCCTTCCGGCGTTCTCGCCTGGATCCAGTTTGGGGCGAGCACCATGCCTCAAATACGTCGCAAAGTGGCATCGATCGGGTCTTCTTTGGCCTAGCGATCGCCTCCTATCTTTGGCTGGCGGGAGGATTGATCACCGCCGTCATCCGATAGAACCACCGGGAGAAAGGCCATGGGATCTCTGCCAATCGAGTTATAAATAGAAATTCTACGGTTTTAGAGTATTTTTGGGTTATTTAGAAATGATTGTGTGGAATGTGTAGCTGGAATTAGCCTCATGCGTTTAGGATCTTGGGTGGGCATCCTATGTCTGATGCTCTCGCTGTATATACTGTGGGAAATCCGACAAGTTCTCTTGGTGGGGTTTGCTGCTGTTGTTCTGGCCACTTGTCTGAATCGATTGGTGCAGCTGTTCCAAAGGTATTCCCTGCGCCGTGGCATGGCCGTTATCTTGACGGTTCTTCTGTTTTTGCTCTTTGTGACTGGCTTTGTCGGGGTGATTGTGCCGCCCTTGCTTGCTCAACTTCAAGAGCTCAGGACAGATCTGCCGAGCGATCTGGAGCAAGTGGAGAGCTGGGTTGACCTACTCCGCGGCTATATTCCTGCCCCACTTTGGTCAGAAATTGAAAAGATGAATGGCCTGGGAGATCAGCTTCAGTCTCGGATTGGAGATCTGGTCGGTCAATTTTTCGATGTGTTTGCGGCGTCCTTTACGGTGTTGCTGAATATCGTCTTGACTTTTGCGGTGACGGTCATGTTTCTGGCAAATCCCAAGCCCTATCGCCAGGCCTTTATTTTATTATTTCCCTCCTTTTATCGTCGGAGAATCTCTCGAATCCTGGATCAATGCGAGAAATCCCTGGTGGGGTGGGTCGTTGGAATTTTGTTTAATATGTCCGTGATTACGATTTTTAGTGGTTTGGGCCTGGGGCTGCTGAGGGTGAAGCTGGTGTTGGTGAACGCCTTTTTAGCCGGATTGCTCACCTTTATTCCCAACCTTGGACCGACCATTAGCGTCTTCCCTCCGGCCCTGTTAGCCCTGACCGATGCTCCCTGGAAGGCGATCGCGGTGGTGGCTCTCTACATGGGGATTCAACAGGTAGAAAGCAATATACTCACGCCCCTGGTGATGGAGAGACAGGTTTCCCTACTACCCGCGTTCACGCTGCTATCCCAGGCCGCTTTTTCTATCTTTTTTGGGCTTTTGGGGCTTTTCCTGGCCTTGCCCATCGTGGTGGTGCTTCAGGTCTGGATTCGAGAAATCCTGATTCGGGATATTCTCAATCCTTGGAAAACCGGGCCTTGTAAAGCCAAGCAGGGATAGGACATTGCTGCTAAGTGGATCGAGGGTGGAACGGCTTTGAGGGGGGATGCGACCTACGCCTGACCATGAAGGCTCAATTCTCGGGGAGGCCACCAATTTAATCCGGGACAGAATGCAGTGTGGGCATTTGAGGCTGTGTAAAATTTTTGTATCGTCTGGCTTGGGGGATCTCATCCATTTGTGCCAACACCGACTCGAACAGGTCTGGAAAGGGTTGACCAAACAAGCGTTGGGCAGCCGTTGTGCCATCAATGCGTCTGAGGTCATAATTGTGGATAATTTTGAAGACCTGTAGCGTCTTTGGGTCAATCCCTCGATGGGCATGATGAAGCTGTGCCAAACTCCCATTTCGACCTTCAACAGCCGAGGAAGTGCGTTGGAACTTGGCGACCATCTCCATAGACCAAGACCACCATCGTT
>NZ_JTHE03000057.1 GCF_000817775.3 Lyngbya confervoides BDU141951 | reverse complement strand
ATGCCGACCATTTTTTCCCGGAAAACCAACAAAGAAGGATGTTTCCATCGGTCCAATGATAAGAGGATTAGCAAATTCCACCTCGTCAATAAGGTTATCAAACTCAAGAATTTTGCTATTTGGATTGAATGGCGCTTCTTCATGAAATTCAGGTTCAACAAGAATAGAGCAGTCAGATGACAGGGAAGATAACAAACAGCTATGTATATTCTTTACATCAAAGAAATCTGTATTCTCTGTAGGCTGATTTGATTTGTAATAGCGCAACTCTATAGAAAGTCTGTCAAGTTTTAATGCTGGCTGATTGGGGAATTTGATACACGGATCAACATTATGTTTATTAGTGACAAAAATCTTCTTGCCACTCATTGAAAGCATATAAAATCCAGTACCATAACCAGATTTTTGATTTCCTATGTCATCTGAAAAATTGATTTTTATACGGTGTATTTCCCAAAATATATTTGGATCAATACCAAGCATATAGATACCCTCTAAATTATTTTTTACTCAAAATATATTGAGCATATTAATTACAAGTAAACCCATATTTGAATGTTTCATATAGCTTAATATTCATTCGGAATAACAGTTGCAAGAATTGGGCAAAAATGAACTTTAAAACTTATCTAGTGTTTTTAAGATATTTCGGTGCAGAGAAATATTTAGCCTATACAAGGTAAGCAATAATTTGCCTAGTCCAGAAGATTGTCGCCTCTTTCTTTCATGTATTGCTTATATAGGGTGGGTAAACTCTCTACTTCTTGTTCAGAAAGACTGTACTTATTCTTCCAGTATTCTTTCGCTTGCTGATGTAATGTTGTATGACCGATCTCCATTTGTCTTTGATACCTACTGACACAAGCTTTAACAGACGACTTTAACGCCCCATGTTTGTCACGAGTCCATATCGGGCAAAAAACGCCAATCCCACGTTCATCTGGATCTTCATAGAAACGTCCGTATATTGACATTATGTGTAAATGAAAACCAGGATCTTCTCGTTCAAAAGAACTAATATACCAATTAACATTTTTAATCCAGTCATATAGGATGGCATCACCGAGACTATAAGCAACTACTACGTCACTGCCACCAGGTTGATGAGAAAGAGGATTCGTTCTACTACCTCTTGGACATCGACGAACAATTCTTTGCAATTCAAGAGGTAGCCCATGCATTTCACTACTTGCAAAAATTGCCTCAATCACACCCCTTTCAGCGCGAAAGCGATCGCGGGTTGATGGGATTTGTCTCTCCCTTTGAGCCTCCCTTTTTACAATTCGAGCCTGTTCCTGTAACTTTCTTATATAATCTAAAGAAATCGCAGCATTCGAATCATGATCTGAAGATGATTCATTTGCGAGAGACTGGGCTTTTCTTAGCCTTTTTAGGCTGCTTAGTATCGAACTACGATTCTTGAATAATTCATCTCTACGAGCTTGACCTACTAAAGCGATAGTTATGCGATCTAACCATCCAGGAATTATTTTATTAGATGTGTTAGACCATATTCCCTCAACGTACTTAACTAATTCTTCTCTTTTATCTTCAGGAATATCTTGCGAATCTAACCACAATTGAGAAGCTTGCTTTTTACCATTTACTTTATCTACTTCATACCAAAATTTTATGTCTGAATAAGAGCCAGAATCCAAGCCCTTAGCCAATTCTGGGTACTTACACTTGATTTTTGTTATGTGAAACCAAACTCGGCCTTGGGGATTCCTGAAGGTTCTGCTCAGAAAACCAAAACCATTTTCTTTGTAATCTTTAACATGACCAAATTCGATTTCCATAGTTGAACTTTCCTAGCATATTAAGAAGCTACAACTACATGTGAATCTTAATCAACTATAGCGGTGCTTGACCCGATGTAATATCTTGAAAGCTTTGCTGTACAAGTATTACAGAATCCGTTGTGTGCTCTACTAGAGTACAAACCACTAAAGATATGATTTTTCTTGAAGTAGCTATAGGTTCACAAAACTACTACAAGTGAGTATTCCCGTTTTATGTGGAAGCCTAACTCTTTTGTAGAGGTAAAGTTTCCACCGAAGATCCCCATACGGGTTAATAGGTGGAATGATTTAGTATGATCAGTGCTCCGATTCAGGACTGGACCTGTTTAGAGTTTATTCATCCTCTCTCTTCAGGTCATCTACCTATGCAAGCAGAACCTCACCGTAAGAAACTACTCGATTAGGTTTGGGATGCGGTTCTCTTAAAGCATCATGACAATCCCTATCCCCAGGAGATGGGCTTTCTTGAAAATAAATCTTTTCTTGTTGACGTTGAAACCATTGCTCTGTAAGACTTTTGCGATATTTCTGGAAATTGATTGCAAACACAAGATTCATTCATTCTTTTTCGATCTTTTGCCGTAGTATTGAGACATCAGCGCGATGTGCGCACCTATTATTCCAGAATAATAGCCAGTCTCAACGGCAATAAAATGACTGAAAACCAGATTAGAGTCGCCTTGATGAGTAACGCTGGAGGGTCGGGGAAGACTACTCTGGCGGTCAACGTTGGCTATGAGCTTTTCTCGGCAGGCTTCTCAGTTTGCCTGTTTGGCCTCGATCCCAATGCTTCACTGAAAACCTTTGTTGGCCTGGGCGGTGAGAATCCAGAACCAGACCAAAAGATCGATTGCATCCTTGAGGATGACTTCAATGGTGCATGGCCTCTCTACGACTGCTGGGACAAAGAGGGTATTCAGGCCCTGTTGGGAGATGAGTCTTTGAGCGAACTGATTGAAAGGCTCTCAACCGCTGATCGCAAGACCGAAATTCTCCGGGACCGCTTGGAAGACTATCCCCTCCCCCATGACTACCTGATTTTCGACTGCCCTGGCACCATCGATCTTGCCCATAAGATGGCACTGACAGCGGCTGACTTCGTTATCATCCCCATTCAGCCCGATTCCAAAGACATGATGAGTGCGGCGACTTTACTGGGCTGGGTAATGGAAAAGTCCGACAAGCTCAGGTTGCGTCCTGCCCCAAGGATTCTGGGCGTTGTCCCTAATCGAGTGCAGGATCGAGCCCTCCACAGAGACAATCTAGGCTTGACGAATAAACCTGCTGGCGATGGCTTCCCAACCTTGCCAGCCTTGCTCGGTCAGATTGGGGTTCACTGCTTTGACTACATCAAAGATTCTGCTGAAATCAGTAATGCTGCCGCTGCGGGAATGCCACTGCGGGCTTATCGACCCGGTCACAAAGCGAATCAGAATTTCAAAGAGATTGCCCAAGCTCTCATAGACGTGCGGTAAGAAATTATAGGTAAGACAATGGCACAGAAACGGCAAGCGACTCAGCAGCCTATCTTTGAAAAGTTCCAGCAGGTGGGAGCAGCTCAGGCTGGACAGCTTCAACAGCGAGATGAAGAGATTGCCCAGCTCAGGCAGCAATTAGAAGATTTACAGAAGGCACCGACCTCTAGTGGGGTGCCACAGTACCCGATCCAGGAGTTTGTACCCCTCCGCCTGCGCGAAGGCTTGACTCAACCGCGCAAGTATTTTGAGCCAGCCGCGATGGAGAAGCTCAAACAATCCATCGCGAAGGTAGGTGTCAGAGAGCCGCTGTTAGTTCGTCGAGGTGCTGACGATAAACTTGAGATTATTTCTGGTGAGAGTCGTTGGCGGTGTAGTAAAGATCTGAATCTGGAGACACTGCCTGCCATTGAAAGTGATCTCAATGATGAGCAGGCCCTAGAAATTGCGCTGATCTCCAATCTGATTCGAGAGAATCTAAATTTGGTCGAGGAGACCGACAGCATCATCGCACTCATCGGTTTGAAGTTTGATCTGGATACTGACAGTCTTGCTCAAGCACTCATCAGAATTAAGAATTTGCGTCGTGCTCGTAGCCTTGATGATGAACAGGTCGTGGAGGAGATGAGGGACTATTATTCCGGAATAATAACCCTAGATGCCCTTTCTCAGATTGACCGAATCTTTGCTCAGTTTGGGCTGACGCTGGAAAGCTTTGTGACGAATCGGTTGATTGCCGTACAAAAGATGCCTGAAAACCTGCTAGAAGCCGTTCGAGCGGGGCGCGTTGCTTTTTCCAAGGCAGATGTCATCCGTCGTTCTAGCTTGCCGTCTGAGGTTCAGGAAGATTTGTTGCAAGAAGTCGAGGGCGGGTTGGCTAAAAGCGCTCTGCTAGAGCGAGTCAAAGAACTCAAGCAGGCCAACTCTGATGCTAATAGCGATGCTGAAACTGATCCTCCGCAGCAGTTTCGTCAGTCTGCTCAGAAGCTTTACAGCAAGAAAGCCTGGAAGCGTATCCAGTCAGATGCCAAGCTGAAACGCAAATTTCAGCGGCTACAATCCCTGGCCGATGAATTGCTAGAGGCTATTCAGGATCAGCCGTAGCGCTACCTACTGGAGTTGGATGCCTAGAACTCTTGCCCGTCCGGCAAGTTGATAACGCCCGTGGCCTGCTTTCCGGATGAACCGGCATTATTGCCGTCAACCTCCTCTTCGTCTGAAGGTAGGGGCAGTAACCGATCCGCTTCTTTGAGCCGGATGCGGATCTGTTCTTCCATGTCGAGGTCGGGCCTGCGGTTGTGTTCCCGTCGAATCATGCGATCGCGAATCGTCTCCCACATGCCCTCACATTCTTTCTTGAGCTGGATATCGCGCTTGGGAATCGGGATGCGGTCGTAGTGAATGGGCCACTGGTTGTAGGCCGGATTGATATACAGACATTCCCCCACCCCAAAACGCATCACCTCATCGGGCGTCATCAGCTTTTTAGTGCGTACCTGTTCCGAGGTGGATCGATTACGTCCCCAATCATCGCCCCGGCTGCGGCTGTAGGAGTGGGTGCGAAAAGTGACTTCGGTTTCCCCCAGCTCATCACTGTAGCGCTGGGCCGTCTGCACATCGCCGGGATTAAACCAGAAGCGGGTACTACAGGCCGATAGCAATGCCTTCGCCTGCTCCTGCCCGTAGGTCTCCACGATCTGCGGAAACGACTGAAAGCCAAAGATGCCCGTAAAGCCCTTGGAGCGATGCTGGTTGGGCCAACTGGGAGCCTGGGGCATGTAGATGGTCGGAAACTCATCAGCACTGAAGATCAGCGGCGCTTCCCGCTGCACCGAACAGTTCAAATTCACCACTACGTTGATGATGGCGGCCAGCAGCGGATTAATCACATCCTGCCGGAAGATGTCAGATTGAAACACCAATAGCTCCCGCCGCTCCAGAATGGCCGCAACATTGGTGCTACCCAACAGCGATCGCAAGAGGTCAGGAGCCATAAACCGCGTCAGCACATCGCTGGCGGTCGCCAGAATCCCCGAAGCCGTTTTCTCGCTGGCTCCGGTACTCATGAACTGGGCAAAGTTGACCTGAACGAAATAGGGCAACCGCTCCTCTTTCGCCGCATGGGAAAGCCGCTTCACCAGATTGGGCAACTGCACCACACAGAACGCCATCGCCAGATCCGGGTACTGGGTGGATTTAGCGAACTGTAGTAAGGCTTGAATTAAGCGCTGTCCAGCCGGACCAAAGAAGGCATCGGCCTTGCCGCCCCCACGGGTAAGATTGCGGTGAAACACCTCCGCCAACACCCCGGCAGTGGTGCTGTCATTGGCATCGGCTAAAAAGTCTAACGGATTGATAATGCAGCTATAGGGCCGACCGGGCGCAAAGACCTGGACGTTGTACTTGCGCCGCGCCGCCAGCGTTGCCAGGTAGCTGAGCTGCCCCCCTTTGCCGTAGGCATCGGCTTTATAGTCATAGAGCAAAATCGGATGGCCCTGCTCCACGGCAGAAGTCACCAGCGGATCAATTACCGAAAAGGTTTTACCGGACCCGGCTTTGCCGATCACCACCGAACTGCGATTAGCCTCCGGCACATAGACCGTGGGCGGCTCCCCGATGCAGGCCGTGGTGAGTCCGGCCATCACCCCATTGTGTTGCCAGCCAGGCGGGGAACCACACCAGAGCACCACGTCATCGGCCTCGCCACTTTTAAGCTGACGATAGGATTTGTTACTCGCCTTCAGCTTGTCCCCCCGTCCGGCAAAGCGCCCCGACGTAAGATTGGCTTTCTTGGGGGCGATCGCGCTGAGCAGATAGACTCCCACTACCAGGCCAATCATCAACAGTCCCCGTGGCGTCCAGAGAATATCTTTAATGACCTGCCACGCTTCAATAAACGGCTCGGTAAAAGCGTTTGCCAACAGCATTAGATCAATTCCTCAATTTCCGTCTGCCGCTCCAGGGGCGGCGATTCCGGCAGTGCTTCCACCGCCTCTTCAATGCCCGCCTCAATCCCCAGCTCGCCCAGGGAAGTCAGCACCGCCAGATCGAGCTGAAGCTGACGCGCTGCATTCCGTAGAGGTGTGCCATTGCGAGCCAGGGCGATCGCCTCGCGCACCGCCAACACCACCGGATCATCAGGGGGCGTATAGTCGGACTCAATGGCGATCGCCAGTCCCCGCTCAATGTCGCTCAGGGTGGCTTCACCAGCTTCGGTGCTGAGTACATTGGGCCTTGCTGTGCCAGTATTCTCCAGCCGCGTAGCTCTGACTTCACTGGCCGGGGCGATGGTAATGCCGCTGGATTCGCTTTGTTCGGGAAAGCCCTCGGCACTGCGGTAAAGGTCAAACAGATAGGTGTAGGTATTCCCGGCCCCATCAACGGTCGTCACCACCAGGTTGGGCACCGCTGCGGTATAGGTGCCCTCAATGTGCAGCGCCTGGATCGGTCGCAAGATGATGGTGCGAGCGGCCCCGCTGTCGATGGGGGCATTGGTGTTGTAGACAATGCGGGAGAGGTCGCTGAGCTGCACGTAGGTAATGACCTCGCCGGTGCTGGAGAAATCAATCACGCTGCTGCGACCGGGAAAGAGCCGCACGGGCGAGGCATACTGTCTGGCCCGCTCCTGGGAGACGATGCTGGTGGCAGGAATGGCCTGACTGGCAGCGGGAATTGGCACCTCCGGCAGCGCGGCTGAGGACTGCGCCTGGGCCTTGCCTCCCGTAGCGACCAGCATCATGCTGCTGAGCATTAATCCAGGAAACCATGAGCGGATGGGTCTCATTGGGCCACCTCCAATACACCATTGACGAACACGGAAACGGCCTGTCCTTCCGGCACAAACAGATATGGAGAGGAGGTGTTTTGACGCTGCTGCTCAAAGCGCTCAGCTACGCGCTCACTGACTGGCGTGAAGAAGCCTTCTAAGGCCGCTGCCACCAGATCATCCTCCTGACCGCTAGTGACCGTCGTGGTGGTGCTGGTCGAAGAAGTGCCGCCTGCGGCTTCCGAGGTAGCTGTGGTCACGGCATCCGGGGCATTTAACACCGCCCCGATATTGCCCAGGGCCGAGAGGGCACCCACCAGCACATCGTCGCCCAAGTCACTGCCCCCATCATCATTTCGGACCTGGGCCACTAGGGGGCGATTATCTTCCCCGCGCACCATCAGCACGCCTGGTTCAATGGCTTCCTGCCGCACCTGGCCCTGTTCATCCCGGTAAACGATCGCCACCACCTGCTGCCGGAGGATATTGGCATCGAGAATTTCAGTGAGCTGGGTAATCAGCACCGTGCCTGCCGCTAGTGCTACTTCGCCGTCAATGTCCCGCAGCGGTTCAGTCAGTTCGATCACGAAGCGTCCCCGCGCTGAGACCTCCCCTCCGGCATAGACTACCGGCACGATGACGGTGCCGGGAGCAGATTCCCCAATGGCGACTTGCTGAAGCTGATCCATCTCGGCGGCCTCACCAGCGGCTGGCGTGACCGGGCGCTGCTGGATGATGCCCGTCGCTCCTGGTGATGACGACGCTAACCGCACCTCGGCATTAGGATTCTGACTAGTGGCGGGCTCGGCTTCCTTGTTGCTGATGCCCCCCTCATTGAGTAGCGGCACCGGATCATCACCCACGGTGGCGGCGGGAAACGGCAAAGCTTCTGAGTCGCTGCGAGGGCTCTGACGACGGGCATTCGGGTTGCCCCTGGTGGGTTGCTGTTGCTCTGTATCCCCAGCGGGCTCATCAATCTCCGGCTCTGGCACCAGCGCCACATCAGCTCCCGCTGCCCCTGCTTCTGACAGCCGCGCCCACTGCTCTAGCGGATCAACTTCTTCTGCTTCTTCTGCCACAGAGGATGGCCTAACTGTCGGCGAGGCGGCGGGTTCTGGAGGTGGTGTGGCCGCTGGACGAGTCGGTGTCGGTGCTGGTGTCGGACGTGAGACTCGCGTCGGCGGGGTAGTTGGCGGTGCGTCTGCTTCTGCCGGGGTTTCTTCCTCAGCTTCAGATGTCGGTCGCTGCGGCGTCTCCGCCAACCGCTGTTCCGGTTGCGATCGCGCCTGCTCAATCAGGGCCAGCTCCGCCCGCATCCGGTCATCTTCGCCAAAGGCACTCGCTGACTCCGCTGGCAGGGGACTCTCCGCTTCGGATTCCTGAGCCTGCTGATTGCCCCCGGTAAAGAAGCCAGAGAACATCCAGATAATTAAGGCGATCGCTCCCAAGGCACTGCCCACAAAACTCAGTCGCGTCAGGGGAGAATTTTCCACCCCGCGATCGGCGGCACTGCTGGGAGCCTCGATCAGCTCATCAGTGGTGACGAGTTCATCATCGTCATCGGCTTCCACTCCGGCAAACTGCGCTCGCTCTTCATAGGGGATCTCATCGTCTCCCTGGCCGTTGGCCGTGTGACCATTGGCCTCGGCAGCGGGCTCAACGGGAGCCGTTTCAATGCGACTGCCCGTAAAGTCTGCCTCATCCCCTGGAAATGCCCTGGGTTGATGGTCTTGCTGCATTCCGTTCATTAATCCACCTCCAGGGGTTCAACTTTGACAATGACCAGGCCATTGGCGAGCAGGTCATACATTTGCTGCCGCCAGGCCAGCGGCTCTAGCTCTTCAAAGACAGGTTCAACGGGCGGAATCGCTTTCAGGGTAATGGTGCGATTCATCGGCACCTCCGCCACTTCCCGATTGCGATCGCGCTCAATGCGCGTGGCGACAATATCCACTTCCCAGAGGCCCTCACCCACCTGCCGGGGATCGGAAATGGCAAAGAAGCGCACGGAAGATTTGATGCGGCCCTGCAACACGCCCGGAGAGATTTTCTCGGTACCCATCAGACGCAGAAATTCCTGCCGAAAACCTGTGTCCATCAGATAAGAAGCCAGATACACCTCAGTCGGCACTTTTTGGGTGGTGCCCTCGACGGTGTAGCCCTGGTCTTCGGCATTGGAGCCCGGAATCTGGTTGTCCCATTCAAAGGTGAGCTGCATCCAGCGCACGGCGGTATTCTTAATGACTTCTGCTTCGCGGTGGGTCACATCAAAGGCAGCGGCCTTGGCAGTGGTGCCATCGGGCTGCTGCACGTAGATGCTCTCCCGTTGCGCCAGGGCGCGGTTGTTGAAGAGCAAAAAGACATTGGCAAACAGGCTCACCAGCAGCCCCACCCCCAGAATCCCCAGGAGGATAATTAGCGAGTTCTCGCTCTTGATAGGCAGGTAAACGGGTTGCTCGGTGCCTTCTACCTCCGTATCATTCCGGGCAGTCTCCGCCGTCCCGGCCTGCGCGGTGGTAAACGGCTCATCGTCCGGTTGCGAGTGAAAGAATCCTTTGAGCTGCTGCATCATCTTGATTTGAGAACGGCAAATTTGGCGGCGGTGGACAGCCCGCCCGTGACAGTGCTGGCAATGCTGTTGGCCCGCCGACTGATGGCGGAGAACAAAGACGTGGCGCTCCAGGTGGCCAACGCGGTGACCAGACCGGGCGCAAACACCGAGATAAAAAGCAAGAAGCCCAGATTCTGCGACACCTCTAAAGCCCCACCCCGTGTGTTGGCCAGCACCGCCGCCACGATGCCCACGAGCAGGTTGTAGCCAATCTGCAGACCAATCAGCCCCACAAAGCCGGATAACCAGGCCCAGATGGGCCGACCCGCGACGGGCAAAATGGAAAGCGCCAGGGCGATTGGAGCCACCACTGCCGCAATCAACAGGGCGGCTTCGACAATGTTGACGAAGGCCCACTGCAGCCCGTAGAGAATCGTCTGGATAATCGGCAGCAGTCGGTCTTGCAGTACGCTGGCAAAGGCCCCGCTGAAGTCCCCTTGCAGTGCCCCGGAGCCCACCTCTACAAGATCGCCAATGGCGGCAATGCCAGTGCGGTTAATCGCGGATTCGGCAAAAGCTTCCAGCGGCCCAAAGCTGATATTGCCGTTCTGGGCTTCCAGATTCTGATAGATGGCCCGCACCTCGTCGGCCTTACTGTCCCAGCACTCCAAAAACGGATCGCCGGTCAGCCCTTCACACTCGCTGTAGACCTGCTTGATGCGCTGCACGCCCAGGTTGTTGAGGCCGAACTGGGTCACGGCATCTTGCAGGGTGTAGCCCACAATCTGCTGGGAGAGCAGCCCCGAAGTCAGCCGATAGCCCACGGCCCGCAGCGCCAGGATGGATTCCGATAGGAGCCTGCCGTTACTGCCCAGAAACAGCAGCACTACCAACGGGAAGGTAAACAGTTCCACCACCGTGCCCAGGTAGCGCGACTTCATAATCTCGTTGCCGAAGCGCACGAACATATACAGGAAGCAAAGGGCCAGAATGCCCCTGGAGAACTGCACAATCGTTTGCCAGAAAGGCGAATCGGCCCGAATCAGATCAACCCAGGTTTCATTCCAGGAGGCAATGGTGTCCTCACTGAGCTGCAGGGCTCCCTGAATGACATCCGCTGCGGCTTCGGATCCCTGCTGGGCCAGGATGAGGGTGTGGGTCAAATCAACCATCGGTTACACTCCTCCCGGATTGATGCCGACTCCCGGCATGATGATCTGCCCGCCCTGCACAATGCTGTCGGAGTAGGCCGCTGCCGTTTCCCGTCGATCTTGAATGCGATCGCTTCTCTTGCTGCAAATATCAATGGCTCATCGCGATCAAGGCATTGGAAATCGCGATCGCTTCAATGGAGGCATAAAGCACTACGACTAGCATTTGCAAAACAAAAATCCACTAAATGTGGACATTAATGGAAAGTGGCAACTACAATCGGAAGCTAGTACAGACATATTTCGCTGTAAGAGCCAGGTTGCTCGCATGAATCAACGTCCTGAAGTCTACTTGAATCGTTTCCCAGTTCGCTCCTTAGACGAAGATGACTTGAGAGTTTTTAGATACCGATACTTCTTTGAAGAATCTCCAGAAAATTCAGATATTTATAAGGCTGTCGGAAGAATTCTCTATCAAATTGGCTACGTAGCTGGGGCGAGATTAGACAGCGGAATCATAACTTCAGCGCCAATTGAAGAAGACCGCCTTCAGGGTGAGGGCTGGCATCTGCAATTCGTTGATGAAATGCAACTAAAGCCTGAAAGTTCTGTAGAGAGGAAAGCCTTAGAGCAGATATTTAGAAAACATCTTAGGCAAGAACTACAGAAAATCAAAGGCCAAAAGGTTGAACGTGCTGGAGAAGGATTAGTTTGGTGGGATGAATCGAAAATTGAAAGTTCAGGAGATGGATGGCAGGTTCTCAAAGGCGCTCTAGTCGATGTAGCCATTGATGAGAATGGTCAATTAAACCTCGAAATTGATACCCATTACCGCTTTTACTCACCCTGGACTTTGCATCAATGGCTTACTAGATATCCAGACGTGCCAGTCAATTTTGTGAGGAACGTAGGTAGTGATATATCGTGGTACTTTCTGGAAGGCAGTGAAGAACGGCCAGAAGATATCGATATCAAGGATTTAGGGATTACGTTGGCGGATTACCATCGCAATAAAGGTGTTTCTGAGCAAATCATTCAAGACTCATTTGTTGTATATGTTCGAAGCACTAGAAAATGGGGTGCAAAGCAAGATAGAGTTGCTCATCTCTCAAAGCTGCTACAACCCAGTGTTTCGATGGAAGTTTTGAGCTATGTCGCTGAGCAAGGTGACCGGGATGCCGAGAATGTTCTAACAGGAGTGCGAAAATCCATAAACGAAAGGTTGAGTAAAGGCCAAGGCATAGCTAAGTTCATTTCTAAAAAAATCTATGGCTTAGAGAGTAGTGAGGTTTCTCCTCAAAAGAGAATCGCGACTCTATTTACCTCGCATAGCTTGATAGCCCGAAATGAGTCCGAAGTGAAGCGTGCAAATGATGCCCTTAATAAGGGCTGTTTACGCACAGGCGAGACGCAGTTCGGGTACTTGAACTTGCTGCAAGAAGATAATGATTGGCCTGAAGCGGTTAAAAATCAGTTGTCGAAAGTAGCTAAAGCTAGTGGTGTAAGTCTTGAATTGAGCCATCGGTTTCACAGACGAGACTTACCTGAAAGCGATATGGAGAGACGCCGATTCTGGAGTTCCATTTCGGATTTAAATATCAAAACAATGCTTGTCGTTAGCCCGATGTTAGGTAACGCTCGTAAAGCGCAATTTCGGCGAGAGGCACTTCAGGCGGGGATAGCTTTGCAGTTTATGCGTCCCATGCGCGGGTTAGATCAATATCGAGCGGCTAATGTTACGTTAGGACTTTTAGTAAAAGCTGGTTGGCAACCAATCGGGATGAAGATGCCCGCTGATCCACAAGCGGCTGATTTATGTATTGGCTTCGATGCAGGGACTAACAAAAAGCTGTTTTATGGAACAAGCGCTTTCGCAGTTCTAGCAAATGGTCAAAGTTTGGGATGGGAAATACCTGAAGCGCAACTTGGGGAGAGTTTTTCATCGCAAGCCATCTGGGAAGCAACCAGCAGTATCGTTGAGCGATTCTATCGATTGAATAATAGGAATCCAGGCAGGATTTTTTTACTCAGAGATGGCTTTGTGCGCGATCAAGAGTTTGATTACACTATCAATAATTTGGAAGCCGAAAATATTGCGGTTGACTTGTTGGAAGTTCATAAGTCTGGGGCAGGGCGAATGGCTAAACGGCTGCAAAATGACGTTTTTCACGAAGTAGATCCTGGAACAGGATTCAGCATTGCAGACGATGCTTTCAGAATTGTGACGAGTCAAGCTCATGCGGGAGGAAGTGCTAGACCACTTGAAGTTGTGAAAATACATGGGGATGCATCACTTCGGCTGCTGGCTAACGAGATTTTTGCCCTAAGTCAGTTTCATCCGGCAAGCGCGTTCAGATCGAGTCGGCTACCTATGCCATTGCATTATGCAGACAGGATGATTAAAGAAGTGCAGCGTTTGGGGCAGTTGAGCATTTTGCATGGAATTGATCGTCAGAAACTCTTTTTTGCGTAACCGAGTGATGCAAAAAAGAGTAAAAAAAGGCCCGCCAGCAATGCTCACGAGCCTTAAAAGTTAGATTGTGCAAGCGGTTTACATCGCTTCGGCTTTAGGCATCCGACGAGGACGCTTGTATTCCGACTTCTTCTTGTAGCCGATCGCTTGGGCTTCGTTGCTATCGGGGCCAAACTGGGCGCGAACGGCTTCTTTCATGCCCAACACGCCGTTGTGGAAGTCCCATTCAGCTTGACGGGCGGCGTCGGCAGCGGCTTTCAGCATCGCCTGCAACTCGGTTTCTTTCTGCTGCATGGCCTGCATGGCTGTAAAGTTGGCTCTGAGCGCTTCGGGTGCGGCATCGCTGCGAACGGGGAGATAATTGTTGACGGTGCCGAGGCCGTTTAGGGAATCGATGTCGGCACTGATGGTTTTAACGGGCAAACGGCGCGTGATATTGACAACAGGCATGGTGATACACCTCTGCAAGTAATTGAATAAATGAGCAGGATCGAAAAGCCTGAATGAATGAAGTTCAGGAGCGATTGCAAAGTTTGGGGGAGTGACGGAGGAATTCAGATCAGGCTGTCGGAGACGACGATTAGGGGTGAAGCGTCTGTTTGTCTCGTCTATTGCCAAGATTGCCCAGGGCAGCAGGGCGATCGCGGCCTCAATTGCAAAGAGTGTGACCAGAAACTCAGGATGTCTGTGAAGTTGGGATGAATGTTTAGAGGGGTTGGCTTTGAGGTTGGACTCGCAATTTTGGTGTCAAGGCTACATCATTGAGTGATGGCAATGACAGCAACGGTGTGTATTGAGCAGATCAAAGTGTGGCGGGTGTAGAGTCGAGATTGCTCTATGACAGGAAAGGGTTGCATAGATGCAGGAGGCAATTGAGCATTTGCAGCAAAGGTGTGACGCCGCGATCGCTTGTGTTGGGCAGTTGCAGGAAAGGATGGCGCGATCGCACTCAAGCATTGAGCAATGACAGCAAAGAGTTGCGCGATCGCAGCAAAGGATCACGGGCTGACAGGAAAGGTGTGACGGCTGACAGAAAGGGTGGGCGGCGACACAGCAAAGGTGTTGTAGCTGAATACTCTGCTGTAGCCGATGACAGTAAAGGTGCAAACGAGACTCATCCACCCATCTACTCATCTACCCATCCATTCACCTCCACTAGCAACGCTATCTATCTACTAACGCCTTAGCTGGCTGGCGACAGTGTTAAGGTTCACGACGGCGATCGCCTCTTGTAGCGATTTTGACTTGCTTGAGCGATCGCGATGGGTTAGATTTCTGAGTTAGAGCTGTCTGCGGGCAGCTTGATTTCCCAAAAATTTGGTCATGCGCCACTGGAAGGTGTTGGTACCACCAACCAGCGGCTAACCCCCAAGAACAGTGGTGGCTGTCTCGGAGGCTAGAGGTATTCTAGGCCGTCCCGAACTGCGATACGTCTGGGGCGGCCAGATTTTTGGGTTTCCTTGCCCATTTGTTTCATCGGAGGAAACCCGATTATGTTGTGTTACATCCCAGGGACTGGGTGCTTTCAAAGCACCCGGTCCCTCAAACCCGTGTTGCTCGCGAATACGCAGTCTCAGCCGGAGCGGGAGCGGTTGTTGCATCTGGTGATTGGCTCGCCGGAGGGGGTGCGGTCTGTCATCCATACGTTGCACAAGCTCCAGTATGCGGAGCAGGCGACGTGGAGCCAGGTGATCACGATTCCGGAGTCGGGGATTTTGATTACGCCAGAGCAGGGAGAGGTGTTTAGTCTGTTGAGGCGCGATGCACCAAGAGCCAGTTAGGGCGGTAAATGGTTAGTGACAAATGGATGAACCGGATTTTTGAAGCTTTGCGTTCAGCATTGACAGGGGAATCCGGTTCTGGGTTGCTCAATGAGTATTGATGTCCTATTCGGCTCAGGTATCCTAGAAACAAGCGGTGAGGCAACTTTGATGACTCTGCAAGAACTAATACAAGAGGCTCAACGATTGAGTTGGCAAGAGCAGCTGCATCTAGCCACTCGTTTGTTGCAGTGGGCTGAGGCTAAAATGCAGACTCAGGATAATGTTCGATCGCCACAACAGCGCCAGCCTGATTTGCATCCAGGGGCATTTTTAGTCTCTGACGATTTTGATGAGCCTTTGCCGGATAGCTTTTGGCTCGGTGAAGGATGAAACTTTTACTGGATACTCACACGTTTATCTGGTGGGATAGTCAATCGAGCCAGATTCCTACGGGTACGTTGGATGCATTGAGCAGCTCTGATAATGAGCTTTTACTCAGTCTGGTAAGCGTTTGGGAAATTCAAATTAAGTCGCATTTGGGCAAGCTTGAGTTGAAAGAACCTCTGCTGGATATCGTTCAACGACAGGAAAGCCAGAATGGTGTGGTGATTCTTCCCATGACGCTTGCCCATATTATTGAGCTTGACCAATTGCCCTGGCATCACAAAGACCCCTTTGATCGGCTGCTTATTGCTCAGAGTCGGGTTGAGACAGCAACGCTGGTATCCAAAGATCCGGCTTTTGCTCAGTATGACTGTCAAAGGCTTTGGTGACGGGTCACGCCCTGAAAGTGATGCATGGGGTGATTGGTTTGCTGGAGGGATGCGTAGGCGTAGCCGCTCCCTTTGGGAGCTTCGGGGATTCATACGTTGCACAAGCTCCAGTATGCGGAGCAGGCGACGTGGAGTCAGGCGATCACGATTCCGGAGTCGGGGATTTTGATCACGCCAGAGCAGGGTGAGGTGTTTAGTCTGTTGAGGCGCGATCTGTAGCTAAGTACCTGAGAAGCCCTGGCATTATCTTTATCGTCTAGGGTTTCTCAAGCTCGTTTTCAATTTCTACGGGTAGACTAACATTGTGGAAAGCATTTAGCCTTTTACTTGTCAAGTCTATGTCAGATAGCTATCAAACATCGCTTATTGAAACTTCCCAATTATTCCTTGACCCAGAGAATCCCCGACTCACGTCAGTTCAGGCAAACGGCCATGATGCCATTCGAGCGATGACTAAAGTACAGGGAGATAGAGTGTTGGCTTTGGCAGAGCACCTACTGGAAAATGGCGCTAATCCGACAAGTCTCATGATGGTTATGCCGTCTGAAAACGACGCTGATATGTTTTGCGTACTCGACGGGAACAGACGCCTTACGGCCTTAAAGCTCCTTGAATCCCCTCTTTTAGCTGAAGGAATTCTGACGAGGAAAAGCCTTCAAATGTTGAAAAGGCTCTCTGACCAGTTTGAAAGAACGCCGATAACTAGGCTAAATTGCGTTGTCTTCGCCAATCGTGCCGAAGCTGATCCATGGATTCAGCTTACTCACAGAGGACTCAACAAAGGTGCTGGCATGTTGGCATGGGACGGGCAGGTAGGAGCCCGTTACGATGAGTGTCGGAAAGGGCATAGAGATATTGGCTTACAGCTTCTCGATTTTGTGAAGGAGCAAGAGTCTCTTTCCGAAGACACGCAGAGAAAGATCGAGGAAGGTAAATTTCCGATTACTACGCTTAATCGCCTTTTGAGCACTCCTTATGTGCGCAAAAAACTTGGGATTGATAAAGAAAAAGAGGACGTGCTTTTTCTCTTTCCACAGAACGAAGTTGCAAAAGGATTAAGCCGAGTTGTTGAGGAGTTAGCAAGCGGCGATATAACTGTCAGCGATCTCAAAAAACAGGATCAGAGAATTGATTACATCAATAAGTTTGAATCCGACGAACTTCCTGCGTCACATTCAGCGCTCCCTCAACCAACTTCCTTAAAACAGCTTAACGCGCAGCCTGTCGTGACACAAAATAGCTCTTCTCAAGAGAGTTCAGATACTACTGATAAATCCGATGCTAACGGTTCAAATTCGGTGGGAGTTGATGCTGTTCCTATGGGGGGAACGCAAGGACAGTCTCGCTCTCAATCTTCGACGTTTCCAAATAGGAAAACTCTGATACCCAGAAGTTGTAGGATCTCGATATCTCAGAAACGGATACATGATCTTTTCAAGGAACTAAAACGACTTGATTTAACTGACTTTTCAAATGCTGGAGCAGTCATGCTCCGTGTGTTCATTGAGCTAAGCGTTGATCATTTTGTCGAGGTGAAACTTGGGTGGGATGAGCGCCAGACTGATAATTCAAAGCTAAAACACAAAATCAGCAGCGTTGCTCAATTTCTAGAAGATGAGGAAATAATGACGCGCAATGAGCTTGCCCCCATTCGGAAAGCTGCAACAGGCGATGGGATGTTAGCGGCATCAGTAAAGTCCATGAATCAATATGTACACAATCGCTACTTCTCGCCCGTAGCCTCAGAATTGGTAGTAATATGGGATGATTTCCAGGTCTTCATCCAGAAAATCTGGGAAGTAGTAGAATGATTTGGCCTTATCAGCACACGTCTATGCTTTACGTCTCCCCCCTACGCTACCCAGGAGGAAAACGAAAATTAGCCAATTTTGTAAAGCTCGTATTTAGATCTAACAATTTACTGGATTCAGAGTATATAGAGCCCTAAGCTGGTGGGGCCAGTATTGCGCTGCATCTTCTTTATGATGAATACGTGCGCTACGTACATATTAATGATATTGATATATCAGTATTTTCGTTCTGGCACTCTGTGCTCTATGAGACAGAACATCTCTGCGACTTGATAACAGCAACCCCGGTAACAATCGAGTCTTGGGAGCGGCAACGAGAGATTCAACAGAAGGGGCGGCAGGAAGACTCTGGCATATCACGTCTTGAGCTAGGCTTTTCAACATTTTTCCTAAATAGAACCAATCGATCAGGTATTATTAGCGGCGGCGTTATTGGCGGAAAAGAACAAACGGGCAAGTGGAAAATAGACGCTCGTTTTAATAAAGAAGAGTTAGTACACAGAATTTGTAAAATAGGAAGATATAGAAACCGTATCCGTCTCTCTAATCTCGATGCGCTCGATTTTCTCACTACACTCAACGGCAAGATAGCTCCAGAAAGCCTCATCTACTTAGACCCGCCATATTTTGTGAAAGGCACAGAAGATCTCTACACGCGGTTCTATAAAAAAGAAGACCATGAAAGCGTGGCGAAGAAGGTTAAAAAGCTCAAGTATAACTGGATGGTCTCCTACGATAACGTTCCAGAAATATGCAGGTTTTACAAAGGGTTCCAGTCACTCACCTACGATATTCACTACTCTGCAAGGGACCGCTATAAAGGGTCAGAGGTCATGTTCTTTAGCGAGAAGTTGAAAGTTCCATTAGTAGAAGAACCAACTTCAGTAAAAAGTTCAGCGTTCCAGCTTGAACTTATATAGCTCCTTTTCACGGATTTAACTCTAATCTCGATGCGCGGCCCCTGGCTCAGGCCGAAGTGATTCCTGCCATGCCAGGGGTGCAGAGTGCCTTTGGCTCGGGTGTTCAGGCCGAGGTGATTGATGCCAAGGCCCAGAGCAAACCCAAGACGCAGCTAGAAGTCATCAATGAGATTCGCACCGGCCTCGACCTCGATCCGGTGGCCTCCCCCGAGGAGAATGATGCTGAGTCAGTGGAGCAGGCCGCTCAAGCCTACACCGAAGATCTGCTCGGCAAAGCCGGTCAAGCCGCAGAGCGCTATTTGGCCCAACAGACCGCCAAAATCGAGCAGCGGATTGCGGATCCTGAGAAACAGCAAACGGCCTTCAACCGGGCCTCGCGTCGCCTGGATAAACAACAAACCCAACTGACGCAGTTGCGACGGTTCCAGCCAGGGCAAACGGTGCGACTCTCAACCGAAAATGGACGTATTTTCTACGGCGCGATTTCCGGTGTCAGTAAACGGGGCACGTCCCTGGATAAGATTCTGGCGGCTGAGGGTGACTCCGAGACTCAAAATCGGCTGGGGGATTCCAATCCGGTCGCGCCCTCGAAATGGCTGGTGAATGTGTCGCTGGCGGACTCCAGCCGCGAGATTCCCTTACCTCTCTCTAAAATCAACGCGGATCGCATGGGCGCGGTGGATATGACCCCCGTCCAGAAAACCATGATGGGCAAAGATGTCATGGGCCAGTTTGATGAACGTCAGACCGGGGAACGAGAGGTGCGACAGGTGCTGCGGGGCAACCTGCTGCGGGCCTCGGACAAATATGGCAAAGAGGGCAACGTGGTGAACGCCACCATGTCTACCGGTGGAGTTGAGCCCATGTTGTTGCTGCCGCGTGGCTATGATCTGCAACAGCAATTATCCGAGTCGCCGGTCGCCCTCCCCTCAACTCGCAACGTCAGGCAATTCATGGAGGTTAGCGATCGCCAGGGCATCGTCAAAACTAGCGATGAGCAAATCACCCTGAAGTCCGCTCCCAACGCGGAAGGCTATCTGCTCCAGACGGGCAAAAAGCAAAAGGATGTTTATCTAGACGAAGACCTGATGGGAGCGCTAGGGGATGAGTTCTATTCGGTCAGTGACCGGATGGAAGCCGCGTTTCCCTCGGAACGCCTCGAAGAAGTGGTGAGCTATCTCCAGGATGGTCGCCATCAGCGGCTAGAGGCCACCACCCACTTAGAGCAGGCACGCGAGCTAATGGGCGAGCAGATCCCGGAATTTGCCTGGTCGGATTCCGTTGAAGACGTGTTGGAATCGGCGGGGCTGGCTCCTACAGTGGACCTGTCGAATCTGGAGGGGGTCCGCGCTCAACTGGAAACGGCTTTTCAGTCCGAGTCGGAGTCCGCGCCCGAGGGCAGTCGGACGGATGAGCCTAACGACCCGGAGGAACGGGACACGGACGCAGTTCCCAGGGGCGAGGAGCAATCTACTCAGCCCGCTGCTGTATCGGAAGCGAATCAAACTGGGCAGCAGGCCCCTCCATCTGTTCTTGCTGAGAAAGTGCAGCAGGCCCAGGAACTGGCCGATCAAGGGATGGTCATGACCTTCCAGGTGGATGTGGATCCCAATACTCCCGAATGGGAAACCAGTCTGGCACCGGGCGAGGACGATTCACCCCAGTTTGATCTGTTTGACCCGGATGAGATTCGCCTGGAGCAGGGCAGCGTCCAACTGCAAATCGGCATCGATACCAGCGGTGAAGCCTTAGAAGAGGTATGGGTCGAGCTGCCGGATGCCGCCAACCAACTCGATACAGCGATCGCTGAGGCCCAACCGCTGGAGCAATCTCTGCGTAATCAGCTTCAGGGCCTAACAGCAGGGGAGTATCTGCGGCAGGGGCGCGATGCTATCTTGCCGGATCAGCCTAAGTCTGAATCCTCCGCCTACCGCCTGGATGCGTCAGGGCCAACAACGATTAGCAGGGAGCGAGCCCGCTTGCTCAACAGCTACAGCGAAGTGGATAGCACCGCCAGTGCAGCCGGAGTGGAACGGGCCAATGCGATCCCTCAGCGGGATGAGCAGCTCGAAGCCCTGGCGAATGAGTATGGTGAATCAGCTCGGATCTCGTTTACCGATCCTACCGAGCAGGGCTTGGCGATTTCTGCCCAGGATGTGCGCTATCCTGGCCAACCTGGTGCAGAAGAAATTACCTCATCTGGGGCTGAACCGGATCCGGCAGCGCAGGTTGAGGAAGTCTTTGACGTCGTTGAGTCGATGGCTCCATCCGCATCGCCAGATCAAGCACGGGTCGGTGGTTGGAGCGAACAACCAGGTAAGCCCGAAAAGCATGTCGGCAAGCTGTTGGAAGAGTCAGGACTCGCGGCAGCGGTGATGGCGGATGAGGACTTTTACCTCAAGGTGGAAAATGAGCCCTTCACGCCGCTGAATATCGAGCGCCACGGTGAGCAGTTGATGCTGTATCACACCCTGGTGGAGAACGGCGATGCCTTCATTGATTCCGAGATGGTCTTCAATCTGTCTGAAGAGGGAGCCCTGACGTTGACCGAAACCGCTGTGCAGGGGCCGATGGGGGAGTCTCGTGGGTTAGACCGTTCCTATGCTGGGATGTTTGCCAGCAACTTGCGTAAGCAGGGCTTTGCCGAGGCCATTCAGCAACAGATGACTACCGAACCGAAAGCGGAGCCGACACCCGCTGAGCCAGCGCGATCGCTGGGTGTCGAAGCCGATACGGAGACTCAACCTTCGACTGCTGATGTAGGGCGATTGCCGATTGCCGAACCCCCTCAACCGGCTGCTGAGTCTTCCGATGCCTTTGCTGATGTGCTGGGGACGGGCGAAACCGCCGCCGTCAATCCACCTCCGATTCAGGAACTGGGAGATGAACAACCTACGGGCTCCCCAAACTATCAGGAGACGCTGGCCTGCCTGCGGGGGGTGGTGCAAGACCTGCCGGAAGCGCAACAGGAGAGCCTACTGGCTGCGATCGACCAAGCCGCCGCGCAGATGGCGAAGTCTGCTCAGTCCTCATCAGAGGCGTCAGTATCAGCCGGAGCCTTTATTCAAGATGCGATCGCGCAAAATGACCCGGAGCTGGATCAGCAACTAGCTGAGTCGGAGGAAGGGCAACCAGAATCGCCCAGCCTTGAGCAATTCCGCGACTGGTATCGAGCTGCTAGAGCCCTGGGCCGTTCTGATGATGAGCTGTCTGACATCGAGGCGATCGGGAAAGCGGTGAAAGCGGGTGAACTCAATGACCTGGCTGAGTCCAATGCACAGCGGATGGCGACTGACCTATCGGCCTTTGACCAACAGCAAGACCTGGGGGCGAACATCGTGAACCACGCTCGTCGCTTTCTAGGCAATCTGGAGGCAGCGGGCCTGGTAGAGCGGGACGCCAATGGCAATATTGAGGCGCGGGGTAAGCAATACACTGTCAGAGAGACACCCCAGGGCATTGGCGTGGTCAAAAATGACCAGAGCGCCGGGGTTTTAGCCAACGGCGAAGGCGAGATTACGCAGGTGGCCAACCTTACTGAAGCAGATCGCGAGAACTGGGAAATTTCTGCTTCCAGGTCGCCCGATAATCTCAAAGCGCTCTATCAATCGCGCCAACAGCATGAGGTAAATGCCCCAGCCCAGCCATCATCGGGAGTCGAGCTGTAATGAGCGATTCAACTTTCAAGATCACTCTGGGCGCATTGCTGGTCGTGTACCTACTGCTGTTTATTTCAGTGCCAGCTACGCCCTGGCGGCAGACATTTACCTTCGACCTGGCTGAGATTGTCTGCATGGCCCTGTCACTGGTCTACCTGTACGAGTCCATCCAAGCGCGTCGGGGTGTGGGTCGGGTGCAGTCACGGGTGAAATTTGAGCGGAACTGTATTCTGTATGCGATCGCGGGAATTGCCTTGAAAGTAATCTTTAACTCCAGGTTTGTGGTTTAGCTCAAACAAAGATTTGGTGAACTGTCAACAAAACAATCACTAGTGCTATTCACAGTTTGGATTTTGGAAAAATGTTGAGGAATTTTTCCATATTTCACGCCTTTGGCATACAGCTACTTTATCTGAGCTAAGTGTTAATTTAAAGGACAAGTTGAATAGCCTTGATGAATCATTTTCGCCGTTTACAGACAGGCTTTTTAAGGCAAACCTCTTTCTATAAACACAATCATTAGAAGAAAGTTCTTTGGCAAAATCCTCTCTCTCATGAAAGGTTAACAGTTCATGCTTTTTGTCCTTTAGACGAGACGCAATATTCGGAAAAACAAATCCGTATTCCTTTTTGCGAATGCAATAGTTATCATTATTATTGTCTTGAAACTCTTCACCAGGTATATCGTCATGAGAAGTAATGTTCTCATAAAGGTTACCCCCGTATGTCTTACAGGCTATAGCCGCAAGGATCTGCTCTACTCTTTGCTTTGATACTCCCGATCTTTTGGAGATTTGATCAATATCTGGAGAATTAGAGCCACTACCTCCGTTGTCTTCTAACTCTGACTTAGCCATGTAAACGGCAGCTGCATATCTAGCGTTTTGTTCGCCGACAACCGTTTTCCAAGCCTCTTTTTGAATTTCGCGTACAATAAACTTGTATGCGTAAGCCTCAATAGACTTTCCCTTATCCGGATCAAACTTCTTTACTGCATTTAGAAAACCTATTAACCCAGCTTGAATCAAGTCCTCTCTGTCAGCGCCTCGAAACTTATCTTTTAGATTGTATTCTTCGTTGATATGATCCTTGATCATGCGAGATATACTATCTGGAACATTAATTTTGGATGTTTTTCTGCTTTTTGACATGATTTGACGATCTAGCTTTGAGTTAGGATTAGCAATTAATAGCCAAATACAAAACGCCTGGCAACCGTCCAAGATTCCCAAGACTCTTCATTGAGTTGAGTATTAGTAGTGTTCATTATAATCCCTTGTATTAAACAGCGCTCTCCTTGAGTTAAAGCAGTGCCGTTGAGTAGATCTTGAATTTTGATGCCTCTACGATCTAACCACTTATGCCACGCTTCTTTTCGGGCAAATCTTGCTTTAGAATCATCAATATGCCATGGCAGAGGAAAAGGGCTTTTGGGTACAGGGTAAAGTAATAGTAGAATGTCGTTAATATCTAAACTAGGTTGGAATATAGTGTCGAATTTCTCATTCTCTATTTTATTATCACTATTCTGATTAGCAGTCTCTCTACTGTTTCTCATACAGAGCAATATGCGTTCTAAAAGCTTCAGAATCAAAAGAATAACTGCCCATCGTACGATGATGTCTTGATACTCCTTTTTTGCGGGAATTTTAATAGATTTAATATCTAAGCATAGGTCTGATGTACATTCATAGCTTTCATCTGATTTACCAGTGGCTCGAAGACCAAATCGTTTTGCATACTCTTGATACTTCAGTGTCAGATTTTCATCAGCATCGACTGCGTAAATATCTCTGTCTTGACTGCTAGTCCCATAGATAGAAACGTGTAAACTAGAGAATTCTTGATGTGCCTCGACGAGTTCATCATTGTCGTAAGTTTCCCAGATACGGTCTGCTATTTCTGCTGCTAACTGATAATGTTCTTTTGAGATTTTTGAGCTTAGCAACTCGGCTGCCCATGTGCTAATGGTGTCAGTTTTACTTTCACACTCCTCGCAGTCAATGAATAAGCCCGCGACAGGAAGTTTTCGGGCAACAAACTTTGATTTTAGTGTCAAGACGCCATTAGTAGAACCATCGGCTATGTTAATTAAGTCATTCACTGACAGTACAACTTCGCTGTCTTCGTAAAGTTGTTGGATTCGATTTCGTAAAGCAACTACACCTGCACTTAAAATTAGGTTCCATCGTCTTAGGGACGAATAAGAAAGATCTATCCCATAACTACGCTCCATATGCCTTTCTATTTTTTTAGCTACTCGATGTCGGCGCTGAGGTAGCTGATAAGTAGTTACGACGGAACCGCAGGGATGCTTACTAAAGTCAGAGAGATAAAACATATTAATGAGGCATCCATCAAAATCGTCATGGTTGACATCATCATGGTTTATTTCACTGTGAACTTCTTCTGAAGAAGTTTGAGTCGTTGATGGTCTCTCTATGTCTTTAACATCTTCAAGACTTCTAGGACCAACGGTATCATTCCCTGAAAATTTTGAGAGATCATAATCTGCTGAAATAATCTCTACAGGGAAATACGGTGGTAAGGAATCCTTACTTAAATTACTTTTTTTGTGATCCTCGTATTCAGTTCTCAACTCTTCATAATCATCAATTGACCGAATCCAGCACGGTTTATTCTGTTTCCCTATAATTTCAAAGAGATCAGAAAAATTCCCAAGATCTGCGGTTTGCCCAGTAGGTAAATCATCAATCCAAAGGATTCGGATACGATCAAAGGCTGCTTCCATAGACTTACTCCTGATTAATCTCTGAAACTTCTAAACCTCTAAGATGAATGGCAACTTCATAAAAATCTAAGCCTAGATCGTGATCGTAAAATCTCCTTTCTCCGATCTTGCCTAAATTCAATCTAGATAGGTATTCGGCAATGCCCCCTAGACCGCTACCTAAGTCACCTGCTACCTTCCTAAAATAATTCGTTGGTAGTTTTTCAAACCTGTTCTTAGCAACCTGCTGACTCTGAGTAATAAATACTGGATTAGCAATAGTAATAGCGGGTGAGCCATCTAATCTATCACAATTAAAAAAGACCGATACTGTCCCACGGCCCTGGCGATTTTTATGCTCTGATAAATTAACCATGCCATGCCGAACTATATTCAAGAATATTTCAAAGAAGATATTGCTAAGGACAGGTTTGCTTAGCCTGAATTCTTCTTGGCTATATTCTGCATTTTTGATTATGGATCGCAGATGATAACTATGCTTAAATGGCTTTGGGTCTAGAGACACCAAGAAACTTGAATGCCCGTTAAAGCTCTCTTTTATTTCAGTAATTAGATAAGCTTCTCGGCATAGAAACTTAGATTGTAAGAAATCAGATAAGTCAAACAATTTATCATCTTTCTCTAGGAAACGACTTATTTTATACCGATTATCTTTGTTCGGATGCTGTTCAGCATACTCTTCAAAAATTTCATCTAAAGAGTCAAATCCCCATAGCTGTTGAGCTTGGTAAGCATCAGAAAGGGAGTTCATAGCTTTATATAAAAGGGATTCTTCGGATAACTGAACCTGCGGATCGAATCTAAGCCACCGAAGAATATTGTCACAACGATTTCGCATAAGATGGCCTGAATTTTTAAATGCCTGGTTTTTCTGACTAATGCGAGCAGTATATTGATTCTCGTCTTGCTGAATCATGTCTTCACCAAGTCGCGAAATCTTAGTGATCCATTCTTCATCCTTGGTAGTCCATTCCTCATCTGAACCAGAAGGAGACACTGCTTGTATTAGCCAGTTGAAGTAATCGCTTTTTCGTAAAGATGAGTCGAGATCTCTAAGAGAAGAAAAATAGCCCAGAATTATTAATAACAATGAAAAGGAATAATTTGAGAAAGAATCCCATAGATCTTCATACCACAGAATATTTGGAATTAAAGGACAAGCAAAATATAAGATTGAGTAAAATCCATTTTTACCTGTACGCTTACGGTAGAAGATGGTGTAATCACCTCTGTAGATTTTTCCTTTGTCATTCGGATAGAATGTTTCAAAGTACAGCTTTAAATTGATCTCACTAATCTCGGCTAACTTAGCAGGGTGTATTAAGAATCCTGATCTACTTGATTCAGATATGATTTGTTGTAAGAGCCCTGGTGAATGAATGCTATATTCAAATTCATCGTAGAGTTCATGAGAAGACCAATTTGAGTCTTTGCTGGTATGTGCGAATGCCGTAGCAGTCCCAGTATAAGGATTTACTAGTGCGAGGCCGGTAAATCCCTTTAACTTAGGGGTTAAGTGATCTGGATTACCATCAGTGATGTCATTAAAGATGTATTCTTCTGTTCCTGAGATTCCTGGTTGAATATTTCTAACAAATGATTCATCAAATGCATCGAGACATGCTCTGACATGCTCTTGAATCTTCTTGTTTATTTCTAAATTCTTACCATCTACTTTATTAATTTTATCTGTCTTTAATATGCTTTCTCTGAGTTGGTTTTGAATTTCTTGAAGCTGATTAAAAGAATAGCCGTAGAGAGAGCAATGCCTGCGATCTCTTATGCCGAAATTAGCTCGAACTTTCATACAAACTAAAGCATGATATCCAATACCCCATCGATGCTTTAGCTTATAAGTAAAGTCAAAATTCATCTTGTGATGAAAAATATGGGTTCCTCTCCAAAAATCTTTTCTTTTTGCTACTTCTTGCTGAGTTAAGCTGCTGTCATTAATGAAATTAGAATCTAACGAAGCACACATAGCATTTATTCTCTCTACTTCGGGCTCTTTAGATTTAATCTCATCTTCAATGAACCAATACAATTGCCGCATGATTCCCTTGCGAACAACTTCTCTCCTAGTTGCAGCCCACAGATATTCAGCCTCATCGCAGAAAACTGCGATAATGCAAAAAGCATCGATTTTCCCATCCTTGTAATAAATGTATAGTCGATGATTTTTTGCATCCCTAGGGATTATTTTCCTGGATGTTTTAGGAAAAAAATGATCAGGATGCTGAAGAGATATATCAATTATCTGGTCAATATAGTTTTGCCAAATTGAGTTACCCTCAACATTTTTCGTTAATTCATCATGAGAAACTAAGTGACAACCATCTGATAAATACATTTCCTAAATTCCTTCAGGGGTCGCTACAAATCAAGACTTGAATGAAAGCTTTTAGTTGACTTAGGGTTATTATAATGTGGCCAACTCAGTTCATTGATTTATTGGTAATCATGATGAGCTAGAGTCATCAATTCATGCCTTTGTATTTATCTCAATTAGAACTTGTGTTTTTGTCATTCTGATTTTTGTGAGGCTTATTTCCAACTATTCTATTCCTCTCTTTTTGGAGATATTAGTTCAGGACTTGCAAGCAATATGAATACGACTAAACTTGCAACAAGAGCAGTTGCAGGAGCATTAAATAACCAGTTGGAATCGCCACTAAACCTTCCGTACAGTGCACTTGCCCAACCACCTATAAACCCAGAGAATATTGATGAGCTAGCAGCGTAGCGAACTTTTCTTAGGTTAAAACGTTCACTGAAAAACAAAGAAAAGAATACGGATGGAAACATGGCAAGCTGTGCGCCATAAATAGCAAATACTAGTTGCACAACGTCAAACTGTAAGAATTTCAGGATGGTGAAAATAACAAATGAAATAATAGCGATCGCAGCTGTTGAAATCCGTGCTTTTTGCATCATCCGTTGTGGTTCGGTATCTTCCGGATTGAGCTTTAAGATATCGATTGAGAAGAATTGACCAACTACGATTAAAAGGCTGTCTGCAGTAGAGATCATTGCGCTAAACAACCCCAATACGAAAAAGAAAAGTAGAATGATAAAGCCGGGTCCAGAGGTCGCAAAAATTCTCATGATATGTGTCATGAGTGTTTCTTGAGTTGGGTCGAAACCCGTTGCAGCAGCGATACGTCCGTAGTAGCAGGCAAAGATGACGATGATTGCCCATAGAATTGCAAAGAAACGAGAAATCTGAATTAACCCCCGTTTTGCAGATTGGCTATCTGTCGTAGAACATAGACGTTGCCAGGTGCCCGCATCGCTAATGGGAGCAGGAAGGTTAATAACTGCAATGCCGATAATAAATGCCCAGGCGGGAACCCAGGATGTAGCTACAGAAGAGAAGGTTGATAAAACGTCAACGGCTGGTGCTTGCTGAGTCTCAACGATTGCTAGCACCAATAGGGATGCTATGCTTACCAAAATGAACCGTAGCTGCCATTTATCTGTAGCAATGACGGCTCGATAACCACTCATCAGCGTATAGATAATGATAAAGATTAGGTAGACTAGGGAAAATACAAAAGTCCCTGCACCCAAGAATGGCTCTAATACAGTGACTCCAACCAGCAACTCCATACTGAAGATGCTGATATAGCCAATGAGAGAAAAGATAAGGGCAATGTTCTTAACACTATAACTCCCATAGCTTTTCCCTAGATATGCCTGGATCGTGTCATTCTGTGGATTAGCTCTCATGATGCGATCAGCACAGAAATATAGCAGTACGAAGCTTAGCGAATACGTGATTACAGAGACAAAAAGAGTTATCCCAAGTGCAGGGGCTAAGTTGATGAAGGCAATGATAACAGTCGCCAGTGACATACCCGCCGCCACAGTAGTAGATCGATATTCGCCTGTAGATATTGATCTTTTCAAAGGGAAAAAGTCTCGAATGTTTAAGACATTTCTGCGTTCTCGATAAGCTACTGAGAAATAGAGAATAGCGGGCAGTAAGATTGCTGAAAAAACTGCGATGTAAGCACCTAAGTTCATTGTTCTTTCCTTGTACTATAGATTTTGAATTTCATTAATTGCTTGAATGGTATACAGCGTTTCTTTCCTGAATGAGATGCAAAGCCAGATTTGAATCTCAAGATCGGAAGTGGCCTCGCAGCTTGCCCTATACCTTAAGAGAGCAGGAACCGCTGTGCCTAACTAAGTCAATTTGGCATATGACTTTCCACTGTCTAGGGATAGGCTAACTGAGATATGTGTTCGATTCGAATAGTCAAAAGGAAAGCCATTATATTCACCTTTGGCAACTTTTTGGAGAATTTCCAAGTCTTTACCTGGATAGATCTCTCCTATAAATCCGATTTTGTATAAGTATATGTATGCTGAAATTTCCTCAATTAGATAACTTTCCAGGTCACAGTTTGTTTTATAAGAGTAAACATTCTCAGTAATGCCTGACTTTCGAACGGTGCTACTTAATATATGTGTTGATTGCTTTTTAATGTCTTCTGCAAAATTTTTATTCATATCTTTGAATCGTCTGATGGTGTGTTCTATTTGACGACATTCTTCTGCGTCGACATATTCACGAGAGGAGTGTAGTTGCACTAGATTATGGGCATCACTGCTTTTTATTGCTGCATCGATTATCCGATAAATCTTCTTGGCTTTTCGGTCAATCTTTCTTAGGGCATCATCCTCGCTCATGCCGTAAAAAAACATGACATTATGACGTTCTAGATAATCGCCAACAATGATATTCATGTTTAGGTTCTTCTGTACAAGTTCATAGATATATTCATATAGAAATGGGCGATTGATCATAAAAGTATTTAGACAAATTGGTACGAAGTACTTCTGCTGAGGCTGTGGACTGAGGAAATCATCCACATATGGCCCGCTGGTCTCAGATGGATTGATGTCAAGCGGCATAAAAACTACTTTTCTAACGGTTGTAGGTTTACTTGCATTATGTAGTCGGTAGTAGGCATACCCTCAGTGCATCCTCAAACTTATATGGAGTATCGCAGGTGGAGTTTCCCGACAACTGCCGACAATTGAACCTGAGGATTACGTCCGCTATAGCGCAGGGTAGTCTTAGCTTTCTCCCATAGAGGGCAGCTACGGCTGAGTAATCCATGCGTCTGAATTGTGGGCACTGGTCTCTGGAGAGGTGATGATCTACCACTTGCCCTGCCTGAAGGGCTTTTTGCTGGTCGTCAGAAATACCACTGAAAGCCCTGCCAGATAGGACTCTTCAGGTTATATCACCCTTTCACTGCTAAGTGCCGAATAGTTAGGTAGAGACGGTGCTTGCTAAAAGTTGAGCCTGTGACCGGCAAGCACGCTTGCATCGTTATGCGGTATCTAGGAACAGCCTCTAGTGCATGGCTTAATCTCGTATGGCAACTTGGCGGGTAGTTCATGGTCTCCAAGATTGAGTAACATCAGTAGGTTAGTAGTACTCTATGCATTATCCGAGTGCTGGCTTGACCTATCTTTTTCTGTAGCATGGTGCATACAATCGCTGGAATTAAATGTCACAGCCGGATTAACTAAGGTTTTGCGTGTCATCCACTAAGTAGGTTTAGCGGCACTGGTGTCCTAAAAGAGGGATGAACCGCTAAAGCCCTTGTTTAGCAAGGAATTCAGACGATTTTCAGATAAACGCCTAAGCCCCTTGCCTGGAGCAGGTTTCTGGGATCTATCCCTCCTTAACTTAGTCAGTGCCGGTTTAGCAGCACTTGTAGCAGCTGACGAAGGAAGTTGCTGCAAGTGCTGATATCGCTGTAAACCTCAAAGTGCATGTCAGGTAGTCTCTTTCATAGCCTCATTTCGCAAATGAAGATGCTCTGATTAAGCATCAAAAAAAGGGAAGTGTAAATTTTGGCACAGCGAAAGTTGCGAGCATGTGCATTTTGCTTGGCAAGAGAATTTGTAGGCAAGTGTCGGATTTTTTGCCCCTAGCGTCGCCATATAGATTGTGAGAGCGCAGTAAAGGCATTTGTCTCGGAGTCGCTCTTGATACCACGTCTTACGGAAGGTGTTGAGCCCCCCAAGCCTTCCTAGCTTAAGCACGCTCACTGTATTTCAGCACTACTATTCCCAATATTGCCATGAAACTTTCTCTTGGGTTTAGGCAGTCTTCTAGGCTGCCGTCAGATTCGTTTACCCCTAAAGAGCCAGATCGTGACTCACTGCGCTCTTTAGAACCTCCTCCTGGCTTGGTTATTAATGAGTCACAAGCCTCCTTGTTTAGAGAGGCTGTGGTGGTTCAGGAAATCCCTCTTCATGAACGCGGCACTGGCCGAGTTAAATATCGAGGAGATGGAGGTACCTGGAAGGCGTCTTGTCCTCTGAAGATTAAGCTGCCAGTTGGTACCCCAGTTCAAGTCTTAGGCCGGGAAGGGCTGACTTTGGTCGTGCAACCCTTTGACGACAGCCTGGACTGATTTTATTTCTCTTAGCACCTAGACGGAGTTACAGCTACAGGGTTCCCATACCTGCCCCGTCAATGCTGTTGATAAGCATTTTGAACTTTACTGTAGGAGTTGCAACGATGAAAGCACCCTTCCTAATTGGTACCGGGGTCTCGTTTATAGCGGCTTTGCTCCTGGCGGGGAGTCTCAGCAACTCTCCCCAGACTTCTGAGTCAACGTGTAATTTGCCTGAGTTGCAGTGCTCTGAGCCCGGACGCCAAAAAGTGTTTGTGCAGTTTGTCTTACAGCCCAGCACCCCTGAGTCCGCACTCGTTACTGAAGATTCACTGTATCTGCTGTCTAAGCGGGTTCGTCCAAAGCATTTTGTTGAGATTAGTCGATTATCTAGCACTGACAATGTAGAGGTGCTCTATTCAGCTACGGCAACCAAGCAAGCTATGCAGGCTATGCATTGGGAAGTAGACAGCAATCCTGACACTGTTGAGCTTGATCCAACGCCCTCGCCTGAGGATGCTTTGGTCAATGGTATCCAGCGCTTGCGCGATCGCATTAAGGCACTGCCTAGCGGCCAGGAAATGCACTTCTATTTGGTGACTGAAGGTACTGCAAATCCAGAAATTGTTTCTCAATTGAAAGCGGTTACTTCGTCCTTCGCTGGTGAAGAACTCAGTCAAGTTCATATTTATGTGATTGGGCTGAGTGAGCAAAATCGATTGGCATTGTCTAACGCCTTTACCCCAGTTGCAGGCAATGTCTATTTCGCGGGCCAAGATCCGTCGGAATGGATGCCGCTGGTGCGGAACTTTTAGCACATCTGTTCAGTGTTTATCGAAACCCGGTTTCTGCGTTGGCGAATCAACTAGATTCCAGCATTTTAGCCAGAGAAATCGGGTTTCTGTACTGAGCCTTAGGACGGGATTTCTGGTTTTATCGAACGCTTAAAAATTAAGGAGCATCATTAATGAAGTGGTTTACACGCTGGTGGTTAGGTCTTTTCGGTGGAATGATTTGGGATTCCCCTCAGTTGCCTTGGTCCTTAGGCACTTTCGATAAAGATTCGCTGTTAAAAGACCCTCATACTCATCCCTTGGCTAAACTCCTTGAATTTGGCAACCCAGAGCTGTTTCAGCGTTGGTTTCACCAAGTTCTCCCTCCAGCATATGCTGTTACTCGGCAGGAAGAAGATATTAAAAGCTTGCAACCTGAGATTGAGCGGCTGACTGAAGATGTAGGTGCTCTGGAAGCAGAGGTCGCAAACCAGCCTCATATCAATCCCAACCCAGACGATGATTTTCCGCCTTCGGAGCACCCACCTAAGCCTCAACCCGAGCCTTGGGAAATGGCGCTAACCGTTGGTCTATCCCTGATGTTGTTCTTGGGTATTGCTGCAGTATTAGGCATTGAGGTGCAAGGATTAACGCTCGATCAAATTCCGATGCTACTGTTTGCGATCGCCGGTGCAGTTTGCCTTAACCTCGCCGAATTCCAGGGCATCTACCGCTTTGTTGTTGCTTATTATCGGTTTGAGCCCCGGCGATCGCACCATGACGATGAGCGCCACGCTAACCAAATTCCTTTTTGGCACCACATCCGTACTGGCAATCCAGTGGTGTGGACTTCCTTCACTATCGTACTCTTAGAGACTTTATTCGCCTTCCTGGGGTTAATTAGCCAATTGCCTCCTCGGTTACAGGCAAACTTTGGATTTCAACTCACTGCCTTTGCAGCGGCGGCCCTGGCAGCCACCGTTAACTTGGTGATTGCCTGGGGCAATGCCTTAGTTACTGTGCAATGGGAGCAAGCCGTCGAGGAACAGAAGCTAACAGACCTTGAGGCTAAGGAAGCTCGGCTGCAGGATGAAACTTATTTACAGCGACGAGAACAATATTGGCAAAAGGAAGAAGACATTGCCCGCGAGCGACAGAATCTCCGTAAGCAGTTGGGCGCTGCCCAGAGCTTACTGCGAGAAAAACAAGCAGAACTGCGAAAACAAGAGAAGGCCCTAGCTGTGCTCAAGATCGAAGCCGTTCAGGAATATGAGCGATGGGAGCTTTCTGTACGGCGCTGGATCAAAGAGAATCCAACTAAGGTTGAGAACTTTACCAAACTCTATCCCCAATGGAGCGCTGCTGATCGAGCGTTATCTAACAATGGCCATGGTTCTTACGAGCCAGTGGCTGTGGATTACGAAAGTGAAAATCGGATGATTGAGTAGTTCATTTGAGAAAGGCCCTCTCTTCATAAGCTGAGGGCTTTTTCGATGATTTCTCCAGCAATGACTTCAATTGGAGTTAGCTTATCTGCTTGACGGACAGAGACTCACGTAAATAATTCCATTTCCGAAGGGCTGCAAAGGCTATGACACCTTCCTGGCAATCGGGTTTCTTTGAAATCGATCTTTCCAAAGTTTTTATTCGTGACTTGCCTTCTGATTGGCAGATCAGTAAGGGCTATACCAGAGAGCAAATGAATGTTTGGATGCAAGACCTAAAGGCGATTCAGCAACTTTGTCGAGAGAAAAACTACACCGCTAGCGACTTTCAACGGCTACGCCAAAGCCAAAACCCATCTGAGCAATCTTTAGGGCATACATACCACAAGTTCTATGACCATGATGCTAGCGGGTCAAAAATGAATGGCGCCTACATCAAAGTGGATTGGGTAGGTGATCGCTATGAGGTCGTGAACGGTCGCCATCGCCTAGCTTTAGCTCAAACAGCTGGGTTGAAGCATCTGCCAGCCCATGTATCTGCCCCAAATCGAGCCACTCTAGAGCGCCTGCGCAGCGATGGTGAGTACCTGGCTAGAGGGGCTACGCCCCAGCCAGACCGGACTTCCCCAACTCATCCCGGAGTTACACCTCAACAACCTATTCACCCTACCCTAGAGAGGTTTTAGCCATGATGATGCTGTTTAGTCTTCTGATGCTTGTATTCCAAATGACATTGCAGATTGTTTTTAGTGTGGTGTCACTGTTATCCAAAGTCATATATGGTTTGGCGGTTTTGCTGGTGAATGCCTATCGAGATCGCCCTCAACCTATGCGAAACCAAATTTTGGTACCGGGAGATCACTCGCCGAGACTGCCTCCCCGAGGCGATGTACATGACTATCGAGGGTTGGCGGCCCCGAGTGAACTTAGTCCCCTAAAGCAGGGAGGCGTTAGCTTGGGGCGCTATCAATCGCCGGGTGGACTACCCCAAGGGTCACTTTATTTACCAACCCGACTCCTGCATCAACATGCAGCTGTGATTGGCCCGACAGGGTCTGGTAAAACTGCTGGCATTATGGAGCCCTGGGCGGTGGATTTACTACGCGGTGGGCATAGCGTCGTCATGGTCGATGTTAAAGGAGATTTGATGAGGGGCCTCGGACAGCGAGCCCTAAACCAAGGCTACAAAGTGCTGTATTGGGATATTGCTCGCCCTACTCAATCCCTCGCTTGGAATTGGTTGGATGGCATTGAAGACTACCGGGACGTAGAAGCGGCAGTCGCCAGTATTATGGGACGAGAGAATACCAACGACCCTCATCTCTTTTTTACCAAGCGCGATCGCCGCTGGTTACGTGCCCTGATTCATGTCGTTAAAGCAGTCTATGCAGAGCAGGCTAAACCACGAGATCTTTATCACCTGGTTGCTAACCCTGACAAACTCAAAGACCTGCTCTACCGTTATTCTGACCTTACCAACTATAAGGATGATCTACGAGATTTGTTAGATTTCAGCCCTGATGAGCAGTCCCGTGCTGTCAGCGGTCTGTTGAATGAACTACATCTATTCACGGTGCCACCGATCGAGCAGGTTACTGGACATAGCGACTTTTGCTTAGCAGATCTTGATACCCAGCCTACTCTGCTGTTGATTGGGGCTTCCCTGGCTGATGCCAAAGCTGCTGAAACGTTCTCTGGGCTGATGCTAAGTCAGCTATTCAACCATGTGTATCGACGCTTTGAGGACGGTGACACAAGTAATCGACGTTCGCTTTACTTTCTCATCGACGAAGCTGCTCGGCTTAAGACTCGCATTGACTACGAACAGGCGCTCTCTGTAACCCGAGCAGCAGAAGTTGGTATCTGTTTGGCTCTGCAAGATGTTGCCCAACTTGGAGATGACCGTGCGACCTCTGCTGTATTGGCTAATTGCCATACGCTCATCACCCTACGTGGAGTATCGGCAGCTACAGCCCGCTATACCGCATCGCGGTTGGGGCAGCGGGTGGTGCAGACAGTGGATCTGAGCCATCATAGAGGTCCGATGGAACCCATTGGAAGCCGAGGAAAAAGCATTGGAACAAAAACTGTGCCCGTCCTGGAAGATCGGGAAATTATGCATCCACCAGTTCAGTCTTACTGTGCATTGGTACATGTGCCATCTGTTAGCCCAAAACCATTTTTTGTCAATTTAGCTCAACTGGATCTACCGTGATGCGGTCTTCTGCTCTGCCAGGATGGCATCGTTCATGAGCGACTTCAGTGCTTAAAGGGTGAAGGTGCCCTCCAGCTTACCAATGAGGGCTACCTGAAAAGCCCCCTTTCCGTTATCCAGAGAGATGCACTTTTCTGGGCGCGTCACCCGGCTCATCCAAAAATGATGCGATCGCCTTGGCACTTTCGACACACCGTTCATCCAACGACCATTTTTGTGCCTCCGACAACACCCTTGCTGGCGCTTTAGCGAGATGCCCCTTGTCATGCCGAAACACGACACAGCCGGTTCTTTTTGGCGTGATCCAATGACTGGTATCGGAACTCGCGACGAAAGGCGCTAACTCTTCGATCGCTCTTTCCCAACAATTACCAAAGATGTGAGTTCTAGGGCCATAACGCTGATAGAGCGATCGACAGAGAAAAGCCAACGCCTCAAAGTTTTCCGCCCGCTGCTGCTTTTCCGCCTTACTGCGGGCCTTGAGCCAGGGCTGACAGCCACCAATGCCGACGACATCAGCCCACTGCATCAAGACCGGTAACAATCGTGGCGAAGCGCCCCACTGCCAGACCGCCATAATCCAAGGCCGCTCCTGCACATCCAGCTCAACGGAGCGCTGATCGAACTGCACCAGAAACCGTAACGTTTTGAGCACCGACGAGATCGGCTGACCGATGATGTCACTGGCCACAATGCCCGTCAGTCGCTGCCGGTGCTCCATCACGAAGTCAACGAGCTGCTCCACCGATAACGCCTTTCGAGGCTGCTTAAAAGCCCGATACGCGCCACTGTCGAGTAACACCTCCCCGTCCCAATCTGCCGGGATGTTCTTCAAGTCAAACGGATCCACCATGATACGCTTCACCCCAGCCTGCTGAAGGAGCTTAAATTCCCTCTGGGCTATCCTTTAGTCGCATCTTTCGTAACAATTCACGAAGCTCTGAAAGTCTTTACCTGCAATGATTTGAGCGTTTCCCAAGAAATTTGTGGTTAGCCTCAGCGGTGTTTTTAGCAACGATTAGTAACGAATTGGCGAAGTTAATTGAAGTTGAATTGACTTAGTTGAAGTTGATTGAGGTCAAGTAAAGTTCACCCAAAGCCGCCAGAATGCCTATTGGGCAAAGACTGTAGCGATTTCTTGATACAAAACTCAAAAGAAGTGAGAGTATTTGCTCACCGAGGCCGTGATCGATGGCGATTGCAGTGTTCGCCCCAGCCGTGCCTCTGACCAATAAGGAAGCCCAAAAAATAGATAAGGAAGCCTCGTTTTGGTGACATTTGGGATCAAAAATCGACTTTTCTTTTGGATATGGATAGATAAGGAAGTAGATAAACTGTCATGTATCAATAGTTTCAAGGTTTACTAGTCGCGCTAAGCTCATGACTTTAAAAGCCCCCTAATGTCAGGAGTGGATAGTATGAGCTGGGCCGAAGATGAGTTAAAGAGCACGAATTTGGGTGATCGTCGCCGTGAACAGCGACTGTTGACGATCGTGGAAGACCTGATCGCCCAACCGAACGCGAGCGTGTTGCAAGCGAGCCGCGATGACGCTGCCGTTCAAGGACTGTATAAATTCTGGTCAAATCGGCGGATTCCACCATCTGCCATCCTGTCCGGCCACGTGGATCAAACAGTCGAACGCTGCTTAGACCACTCAACGGTGCTGACAATCCAAGATACGACCGAATTGGACTTCAGCACTCACCGCAGCACCCGAGGCTTAGGTCCGATTAGCGATGCCTCCGCCACAGGACTCAAAGTCCACCTCACTCTGTGTAGTAGTGATGCCGGAGTCCCTTTAGGCATCTTGCAAGAAACCGTGTGGGCCAGAGAGAAGACCCGGCGTGGTGCGGGCTATCGCGATCGTCAAACGGCGATCGAGGAGAAAGAAAGCTACCGCTGGCTGGAGCATCAGGCCGCGAGCCAACAACTCATCCCCGAATCCGTCGAGGTCATCACCATCACGGATCGCGAAGGGGATATCTATGACCTGTTTGCCCAACCGCGCCGCCCCCGCGCTGAGTTTTTAATCCGCGCTGCCCAGAACCGCAACACCAAAAGCGACGCCTACGCCGAAGAAGTGCAACCCTTGTTCGAAGCGAGCCGCCAACAACCCTGCCAAGGCCAGAAAACCCTAGAACTCCAACGCACGCCGAACCGCACTCCCCGCCAGGCCACCTTGAATGTCCGCTATGCCACGCTCTGGCTGCAACCGCCCCAGGATCACGTGCAAGCGGCTAGCTTCGAAGCGATCGCCGTTCAAGTGGTGTTGGCCGAAGAAGAACATCCGCCTGCCGGAGAGAAAGCAATTCGCTGGTTACTGCTGACGACCTTGCCCGTGAATGACTTTGAAGACGCCTGTCGATGCCTTGAACGCTATAGCTTTCGCTGGTTAATTGAACGATATAACTTCACCCTAAAATCTGGCTGTCGTCTGGAAGCCTTGCAACTAGAGAGCGCTGACCGTTTAGAGCGAGCTTTAGCGACCTATTCGATTGTGGCCTGGCGGCTGCTGTGGTTGACCTATGAAGCGCGAGTGCATCCTGATGACTCAGTGGAGACCGTTCTCGAAGAGCAGGAATGGCAAGCGCTGTACTGCACGATTCATCAAACCACTGAACTGCCGCTCGAACCCCCCAGTATTGGCCAGTGTGTGCGCTGGATTGCGAAACTCGGCGGGTTTTTAGACCGCAAAGGGGATGGCGAACCGGGCGTGAAAACGCTGTGGCGGGGTCTGCAACGACTGCATGATATTGCGGCGACCTGGCAACTGTTGCGAGCCTCCGGTGGGTAAACGGGGGTAATCTGACCTGAACGTTGGCGTCAAATGTTACAAAATATGCGATCAAAGGACAAAGAAAAAATGCGATCGCGATGAGCCTCTGAAATCAACAAAACTACACAAGATCAGGCCATCAGAAACCGAAGTCGTCATGAGTACGATTCGGCAAAATGAGGGTATTTATCTTGACGCCTGAATTTATTCTTTTCCCTGACTGCCTTATTTTTCGTTTTCTTGTCTTTCTCTATTGATTTCCTTTTCTTGGCTATTCTTTTTTATGTTTGTGTTCTATGAAAATAGATAAGCTAAAGAGCCAGTTATGATTGCCCCTGCATAAATCTGAAGAACTGTCATCAAAACTGCTGCTGTCCGCCTTATGCCTCTAACAGGACATAACTGTGAATGAGTGCCGGTAAGACCCCCCGTTTAGGACCACGAGCTAATACCCCTCCACTGCCATCGAAACGCCGTAACTCGTAGACTCGGTCCTCCCGCTCATAGCTGAGATTGAGTAGCCCGTGATGCGTCTGAGCAATGCCGACTGCCCCGTACCGCCGTGCCGCCCTTAAATCCGCCTCAGCGGCCCTCAGCAACGCCTCTCGCAGTGATCGCGGTAAGTCCCCGGTGCCCTGACACGTTGAACACACCGGCCCCTCCACTGCCTCCAAATCCCCCTTCACCGCAACGCGCCCGTGTCCTCGACAAACCGGACAAACTGGAAAATCAAAAGCCATCATCAAACCTCCCACCGAACTGACACCACCCATCGCGTGTGTTATTCGTCGTTCTCTAAACCTTCAATCACACGACAAAATCAACCCAACCAGACCCGCGATCCTCTTCCACCGCAATCGCTACCTCTACCCCGTCAGCCCCAGTACAAACTCGGTAGTGCCTTCTGTCCGTTTGGCATACCAAAACCACTGCCCGGAGCGATCTCCCGATTTCTTCTTGCCCGGTCGAAACCCACAGGCTCTGAGAAGTTGTCGAGTAGCCGGATCGGGCTTACCGGGGAAAAAGAGTTCAAAGCCATCTTTGGCGTGATTCTCCACCACCTCCACAGCTTGTAGGTCAGCCGCCGTAGCATGAGGCGCTGACGCATTCCAGGGCGACCCCGGCTTCAAGACAGACACCTCCGCCTCACCAGCACCGCCGCCACCGCGATCGCCCTCCTCATCAACCTCCTGAACCGGATAGAAAGACCGCTCAGCGAGATAATCCATCACCAACCACTGAAGATCCTTCACGCCTCCACCAACCCGCTGAGGATTAACCTCATGAGGAATATGAGGCGAAGAGAACTCCGATGGCCCACAGACTACTGGAGGGACTGGCTCCACCCCCCAATCCCGACAAACCGTCATGACGGCTGCTTCAAAGACCGCGATCGAGAACCGTCTTTCACAGTGGACATAGCGATTGCCCCCCGAGAGGATTTCTCCCGACCCTTCATCACGTCGGATAGATTCATACCCACTCGCGATCGCATCCACCTCAGCGACTGTAGGGCCATCAATCCAGCTCACCCGGATAGAAGAGCCCATGCTGTAGTTAGACGATCTCACCCTGAACTTACAAAGGGGAAAAACAGCCTTCAATTGCTGCCTCAGATCCTTAGCCTGCTGAGCCACAGACGAGAGCATTCGACGTGCCATAAAGAGAAACCTAAATACCTGCAAACCGGAAGCGATAGAAGAGATGTAGAGCCCTCAAACGCTTCCTAGAGACGCCAATGATGAGCCTGCCATTGCACCAGACCGCTTCTGGCGGCTTAGCCGGCTTCACCCGAACGAGATAGGGAACATCGCGAATATCTAAACCCGACTGCAAGTGCCGTTGAATCTCGATACGATCCGACCGATTCATTTCAACGCCCCTCTCTTTCTTGACTACATTCTAACAGCTTCTTATCTAATAATCAAAGTAAGGCAACAAAGAACAGAAAAAAGGAAAGGCTGAAACGCCTATAAAACGAAGAAAAAACCTAGCAACTAAAACCAAAAGAGTCAAGATAGTTAACCGAACAAAAGAAATAGTAAAGATAAATGAATAAGAATATATTATCTATCGTGATCATTTTAGGGCGATCCCCAAGCATTCTAGAACAGAAACACACCTCAAAACCTCTTCGCACCCTCATCTCATAGCGATAAAACCCATGCACAGCAATACTTTCAGCCATCACACGTATTTCAGGCCCACAGCGATCCCCACAGCGATCGCTATGCTTCTTTGCTTCCTTTATCTTTTCTACGCTGCAGCAGGCGGAAAGAATAAGATATTCAAATAGTTAAGAAACGGTACAGAAAAGTTAGGGTGGACAGGCAAGAATAAGAATAGTATCTGATACTATTCTTA
>NZ_JTHE03000049.1 GCF_000817775.3 Lyngbya confervoides BDU141951 | reverse complement strand
TGGGAGTTGTCGCGCAACCGCACAAAACGACCTCCCGCCGCGATCGCTCAATCCCACCATGCAACCCAGAACCATTGTCACCACAGACGGTGAAGTGGATGACCGCAGCTCGTTTGTCCGCTTTCTGCTTTACACCACGGACTTTGACGTCGAGGGCATCATCGCTACGAACTCCGTGTGGCAGCAGGACGGCCACGGCACAGGCTGGATCACCGACTTGATTGAAAAATACGCCCAAATTCGCCCCAATCTGTTGCAGCACGATCCGCGTTATCCAGCGGCGGCTGATCTGCAAGCCCTCGTTATGCTGGGTAACGAAGATCGGCAGAGACTGCACGAGGTCGGGCCTGAAAATGACACACCAGGCTCGCAGCACATCATTGATGTGCTTTTGGATGACGATCCTCGCCCGGTTTGGCTCCAAGCCTGGGGCGGCACCAACACCATTGCCCAAGCACTCTGGCGACTGCGGGAATCTTACAGTGTGGATGAAGTTGAGCGGGCGATCGCCAAAGCCCGCATCTACGCCATTTCCGACCAGGACGAGACTATCTGGTGGATTCGCGATGAATTTCCTGAGGTGCCCCTGGTGCTGAACTATCAGTTCACCGCCATTAACTACGACCATCAGGGGCATCCCTACTCTGACGATCCGATGTTTAGCCCTGAGTGGATGCGAACCAACGTGAAGGAAGGGCACGGCCCCTTGGGAGCGGCGTATCCCCAAGCGTACTTTAGCGAGGGCGATTCCCCCGCCTTTTTCCATCTCATCGATACGGGGCTGCGCAGCTCAGAAAACCTGGCCTATGGCGGCTGGGGCGGACGGTTTGTGCCATCAGACCCGGAGCATCCCAACTTTTGGCGCGACGCCCAGGATGATGGCGACGCCTTAAAACCGCTCTGGCGCTGGCTACCGCAAATCCAAAATGATTTTGCGGCACGGATGGACTGGGCCATAGGTGACTATGCCGCGGTGAACCACCCGCCAGCGCCCGTGATTGCCGGAGAGCTCGATCGCACCGTGCGCAGTGGCGACGCGATCAATTTGGATGCCGCTGAAACCAGCGACCCCGATGGTGACAATCTGACCTATCAGTGGTGGATCTATGCAGAAGCGGGCAGTTATCCCGACCCCATCGCCCTGCAAAATGCCGATCGCCCACAAGCCAGCTTTACCGCCCCTGAGGTGCAAGAACCCGAAACGGTACACGTCATTCTGGAAGTGACCGATCAGGGAGAGCCCGCATTGACTCGATATCAGCGAGCGATCGTGACCATTCAGCCTTGAGGCAAATTGATCATGGATTAAAGCCTTCGCAGGGGATGTTATCCAGCACTTGTGACCGCTAACACTCCCAAGCCCCTGAATTAGCCATCAAATTTGCTGTATAACTGCGGGGGCAAATAGCAGATATGACTTTGAATGCATAGTTAGCTGGCTCTGCATAAAGATCTTGCATTTGTCCTTGAAGGCAATCGACCATTTTGAATTCCTCAACACAGATTGTCTGTGGCAATAATTGATAAATAATTGATTCTCAGGAATCAAATGCTCCACGGCCAATGACTGGTGGAGAAAAGAAGGTGCATGAATGTCGCGATCGCTCTCGAACTCGCCATCAGACTCTGAGCAAAGCCAGCCTCATGACGAGCTTGATTCTCCGCCACGATATTCTGACCAACTTCCACTACCCGCTACATTGGCGAGTGATGAAACAGAGTGGAGCAGTGTCAGCTTGGAGTGTTATGACCTCCCTCAGCCGGGAGAAACCCCAAAGCTTTGTTTTGATCACTATGCGATCGCGGTTACCCTGGGACAGGGTTTCCAGTTCGATTGGCAAATCGACGGCATTGCCAATGGTCAGACACAACGGCAGATGCTCTTTCATGGCGGCATGTCTCTTGTGCCGATGCAACACAATCATTGGGGCGCATGGGATCGGCCGCACGAAGGATTTGCTATCAGTTTGAAGCCAGAGTTACTGACTCGCGATGCCGCAGAATTGCTAGCCATTGATCAGGTTGAGTTACTGCCCCAAGAACCCCTCTACGATCCCCTCATTCTGCAGATTGGGCTAGCGCTCAAAGCCGATCTAGAGTCTCATCGCCCTGGCGGAAAGCTGTATGCGGAGACCATGGCAACTGCTCTAGCGGTTCACCTACTGAGAAACTATTCTGCGCATAGCCATAAACCTATTCACCATTCGGGTGGCTTGTCTCCCAAGCAACTGAAATGGGTAACTGACTATATCAATGACCATCTAGACCAGGAATTGAGTTTAGACAAACTAGCAGCGATCGCTCAACTCAGCGTCTATCACTTTTGCCGATCCTTCAAGCGATCGACGGGCTTGACTCCTCATCAATACGTGATTCAACAGCGGGTAGAGCGGGCAAAGCGGTTGCTAAAAGACGGCAAGATGGGAATTTCAGAGGTAGCTGTTGCCTGCGGCTTCACCCATCAGAGCCATCTCAATCGACACTTCAAGCGATTGACGGGCGTGACTCCAAAAAAATTTTCTAAGTCATAGCAATTTTGTGCAAAAGCAGCAATCCGGTGCAAGATTTCGCCAATGTCCTTAATTTACTCTAACGGTCAGCTTAAGTTCTGTAAGCAAAAAATACGCTGTACAAGGCTTGATTTACTCGATGGTAAGTAAAAAGGACTAAAACGATGGCTATCATTCAAGATGAGGCAACTCAGCAGCTAGGCGCACTCCCATTTGGGAACCTTATCGGTGGTCCTTTAGTTGCCGCGATCGAAGCTCAAGCAAAAGCAGCAAGGTCATCTGTCGAATTCATTAAGTCTGTTGCGTTTAAGCTTGATGAAGATGGCAACCCAACTGCCGATGTGCAGATGATCAACTTCAGCTACATGCAGAAGAGTGTAGATGCGACCTCAAAAGAGGTCACTTTCAAGAAAGCTACTTTAGAAGTTCCACTGCTAACGATCGTCCCTATCCCCTATATCCGCATTGATGATATGACGATTCAGTTCAAAGCAAACATCAGTGCTGAAAGTTCTTCTAAAGATACGTCGCAGAATCAATCAGAAACTGACGTAAAAGGGAACGTCACGGGTAAATATGGTTGGGGACCAGCAAGCGTCGAAGCTAGCTTCTCGGCTGGTTACTCAGCCAAGAAAGATAGTACCTCAGCCCGAGACTCAAGATATTCGGTCGAATATACGATGGATATTTATATTCATGCTGTGAACGATAGTTTACCTAAAGGCATGGAGTCTGTCCTTCAGCTTTTGAGTCAGAGTATCAATAGTCAGGCTGATAAATAAACGAGATGTTGATTGGTCAATATAATCGTATTTTCCACAACATACAGAAGCTGAGCAGCAACAATGGTTCTGTCTGCATTCGCTTTGGTTTTCGAATAAAACTAGGTTCATCCAGGGTTAGAAACTAGAATGAAGTTAAAAAAGGTTGTTGCTTCCATTCTGACTGATTTGACCCGGGCACAAGCTGCATCAGATGCTTATTCACGTGAAATCAAGGCTGCTTACAAAGAGGATTCATTGTTACGGTTGCTTCCTGTTCCTAAGGCAGAAATCAAAGAGATAAAGCTCGATCTCAAATTTGCTTTTCTTAAAGCTGACAGAGTTGTTTTGTATGAACAACCAAACTACCAGGGAAGGAGTCAAGAGCTTTTGGAAGGTAACTACACTCCTGAGATTTTAAAAGTTCGTACTAATGAGAATGAGATGTCCCTCAAAGTATCTGATGGGATGAAAGTTACTATTTCTGGTGAATCCTTTGTAGATTCTGCAGACGATGGCATTAAGACATCTGCGATAATTTTCACAGAGGATACACCTAAAATCGTATTCTCTGTAGACATCTTCAAGTCAATTAAAGTTGAGCACATTTCAACTAATGAGCTAACAGATGATCTTGAAACTCTTGACGTAGAAATTCTGACAGATGAACTGAAGCAGTTACCTGAATCTGTGCTCTCATCAATTTCGATTACATTGAATCTAGACAGTATTTAAGAATAGAAATTTGCCTTGAATACCCCTGAGGAGATTGAGTATGGCAGACGTTACCGATATTACATCAATCCCACTTTATCAAATTCTTGGAGCACCTTTGTCAGCGATGGTTGACGCGGAAATTCAGGCTGCCCAAACAACAGTTGAATTTATTGAGCGAATTGGATTTGTTCAAGATTCATCAGGATCAACTGACGGTGATCGCCACTATGGTGATCTAAAGACGGTGACATTCAACTACAGCAAAATAAGTGTAGGTGGTGAGATCCTAAATTTCAAGGTTGAAATTCCTGTCATATCCCTCGTCCCTATTCCTACGATGCAGATC
>NZ_JTHE03000046.1 GCF_000817775.3 Lyngbya confervoides BDU141951 | reverse complement strand
TAACTTAGGTTCACATGTCATTGAATTGACATGAGCTAGCCTCCGGTACCTGCCACAATTGATGGGCTGATTTTTTTTGGGGATGGGTGCCGAAGCAAATGGTTACGAGGTGCCGAAGTTAGGTTTATTTAGCAGCTCGTTGCACCGCCTGACCCGGCTTGCGCCCCACCTTGCTCTTGGGAACTGGGGTTGACTTCACGGTTTGAGCGATCGCCTCGGCCTCCGGTTTTTCCACGGTTTCGTTCTCTGTGTTTTCAGGCTCCGGTGCTTCTCCCAGGAGCAATTGGCGGAACTGGGTCAGTTTGCCCTCGGCTTCCTCTAGAGACTGACGCAATCGCTCATTCTCATCCTTCAACCGTTGGTTTTCATCTTGCAATTCCTGCAATCGCTTTTGCTGAGCCGGACTCGGCTGACCTGTTCTGGGCGCCTCCAGCTCCTGAAGGCGAGATTCAAGCGACTCCCGGTAATCCAACCATTCGCGCTGGAGCGCCTCAAACCGATGCAGGATCGCTTGCTCAATCTCATGCCCTAGGCGATCGCTTGTCTTTTCAGTCGAGATCGGCTCCAGGGATATTTGTTCGTCGTCCATCTCTGTAAACTCTTCCTCTAGCAACGATAGCTCGGGTACCGCACTGAGTTTGACACCTTTATCACGCAATAGCTCACCCTCGGCATCCGTGAGCTGATACCGGAAATAGTGACCTGTGGCGCTCGATTCCAGAACATGGCCTAGGTAGTGCTGCAGGAACGCATATTCCTGGACGGGCAGAAGAAATAGGTGGCGATCGCTCCCCATAAGCTCCGCAGGTTGTGAATCGTGACTGTGCTTTTCCCTTCCAGTGGTGGGACAATCTCGGTGCGGTTCAGCAGCTTGTTGCATTCCCGATTCAGCTGCACGTCAAATTTGTTCAATTCAGCTTTGAGGGAGTCTCCTTTCAATTTCATCAGGGCTTTGATATCCGGCATCGTGCGGAAGCATTTTATACGTTCAAGTAGCTCTTCAGCCGGAATCAAGGTGACAATATTATAGCCATCGCATTCGTGCTTTTGCTGACCGGTGAAATGCAGCAGGTAGGGATGCTCCGTCAGCGTAAACTTGCCTCGGGCAACCACTTCGCCCATCCGACGACCTGTGACCGCTGCGATCGCGATCGCCATGTGCCGCGCGGCAAATTTGTCCTGGCTGTGCAGGAGTTCGTGGATCTTGGCCAGGTAGCGATCCAGTGGGACGGTCTTTAAATTCAGCAGCCGTTTCCGGTTGACCTGGGCTTGGCGTTTATCGAGCTGTTCGTATTCTTCGGGGCTGTATTTGAAATAGGTCAATGCCCAGTGTTCATCGCGGGTTTCCTGGATCCCGGTGACCCGCTGATGGTGGACGTAGGCGTGGCTGTTCTTGGGGGTGAGCAGGATGCGCTTGTGGGCGATCGCTTCTTCAATGGCCGCTCGGTATTTCGGGATGTAGCCGCTGGCTAGCGTGATCTTGGCGTAGCCTTCTTCCAGTAGGGCGCTTTCGGTCTGGCAGAGGTCCCGGATCTTGTCCGGGGTGTGGACCGTGGCCAGGGCCTCGATGAACGTATCAATAAGGATTTCAAGCTCTGCTTTCCGCAGCTTGGTGCGACTGCCCTGGGCGATCTGGTAGCGGTATTTATCAATAACTATCGGCTCGGGTGAGCATTGACGGGGGTCGGGGCGATCGTCCTTGAGTGTATAGCTACCCCGATGGCAGCGCAAACGGAGGGGGGATGGGGGCACAGCTTTTCCCACTGTAGAGCCAAGAGTGGCATCACTTTTTTCCTAAAATTTCAGATACTTGTGCTTTCAACGGCGGTAATTCCCGTTCAACAATTAACCACACCACATTGAGATTTACCCTGAAATACTCATGCACCAACAAATTACGAAAATCAATGATATCTTGCCAGGGCACCTCTGAATACTTCGCTCTCGTTGCTTCTGATACTGACCGCGCTGCCTCCCCAATCACCTGAAACTGAAACAATATCCACGTTTGGATCAGCTCGTTTTCCATAAACTCAGAACGCCCCTGCACCGAATATCGTTCAATCTTGGCGATCGCTTCCTCTATATCCAGCAAACGTTCACGATCATCCCTCATAACTGAATTGACTCCCGCGTCACCTTCTCTCGAATGCGAGCTTTCAGTCCCTCCTCGGTCACCACGTCGACCCGCATTCCCAACACAGCCTCTAAATCTCTAATCAGGCGCACTGGAAACCAAGGCGTAATTTTCTCCAGGTCATAGTCAATTAAAAAATCGATATCGCTCTCCGGCGTCTCTTCTCCCCGAACCACCGAGCCAAACACCCGAACATTAGATGCCCCATGACGGGCTGCAATCTCTAAAATCTGCGATCGCCTCTCTTTTAAGCTTTCTAGTAGCGTCATCGTTGCATACCCGACCTTGTCTAGTTAGATCTTAATCTCTGCATCGAGTCTTGCTGAATTTTCATCTGCAACGCTGGAATAGACGATCGCGATCGTTTGGTGACGCGCGGCAAATTTATCCTGGCTGTGCAGGAGTTCGTGGATCTTGGCTAGGTAGCGGTCGAGTTGGACGGTTTTCAGGTTTAGCAGCCGTTTCCGGTTGACCTGGGCTTGGCGTTTGTCGAGCTGTTCGTATTCTTCGGGGCTGTACTTGAAATAGGTCAGTGCCCAGTGCTCATCGCGGGTTTCCTGGATCCCGGTGACCCGCTGTTGGTGGACGTAGGTATGACTGTTCTCTGGGGTGAGTGGAAGGCGGTTTTGGGCGATCGCTTCCTCAATAGCCGCTCGGTATTTCGGGATGTACCCACTGGCGAGCGTGATCTTGGCGTAGCCTTCTTCAAGCAGCGCGATTTCGGTCTGGCAGAGATCCCGGATTTTGTCTGGTGTGTTGACCGTGGCCAAGGCATCGACAAACGTATCAATCAGGGTTTCCAGCTCTGCTTTCCGCAGCTTGGTGCGGCTGCCCTGGGCGATCCGAATGCGGTATTTGTTGATGATTTCGGCTCGGATGGGCATTAACGTGGGACGGGGCGATCGTCCTTGAGTGTAAGGCTAAAGGAGGATGGATGGGGGTGGGCGATCGCAAATCTCGCTTCACCCAATGGGCTGAGTTTTTCGTTACACCTCTGACTCAGTTCTGTAACGCGATCGCAGCCTTTTTCTCACTACCTAAATTCTGGGAATCTGTGGATGCCAAAAACAGAAAGCGTTTCAGGTCTTGCTCTGTTTGTGAAGAAAGATGCGCCTAAAGGATAGGGATCCACAAAATGGGCGATCGCTTCCGTCTCTTTCAGCTCTAACATCAATGTCAACACGAACACTCTGAGCGGCTACACTCTATGCTGGCACTAAAGATTTGAGCTGCAGGTTTTCATTCCTGGCTTCGGCGTGCCACAAATCATAATTCATCTGCAACTGAAGCCATGATTCCGGGCTGCCAGATAACACCTGGCTCAATTTAATTGCCATATCAGGGGTCACCGCTGCCTTCTCATTTACAATTCGACCAATTGTGCTGGGAGACACCCCGATGGCTTTCGCAATATCAGTCATAGTAATTCCTAATTCTTCTAGGTAAAACTCTTGAATAATTGCTCCTGGGTGTGAAGGCTCCATCCTCATCAGTGATAATCCTCGTAATCTAAAACGTACACATCTCCATCAACAAAATCAAACGTCAGACGCCAATTGCCGGAAACATTGATGGCCCAACGATTCTCATGCCCTTGCAGTGAATGCAATCTGAGACCAGGCCGATCCATATCATCAATGACTTTGGCTGCCGCCAATAATGACAATCGGGACTTTAAACGCTCAAGATGCTCTGGATTAACTTTTGAGCTATCGTTTTTCTCCCATAGACGCTTTAAACCTTTGTGTTTGATGCTTTTTATCATTTTGAAGTTTCAAAGCTATTACCTATCTTAGCGCTTTGCGCAATGCGCAACAATAGGAGATGACGAAACACTCAACAGGGAATGGGCGATCGCGCTCAGGATCAGCAACATGGGCCATTCCGACTATCTCTCACAACCGCTTCACCGGCGATCGCTTATCCCATTTCACTAATTCCGCGAAGGATTCCGTCATGTCGGGGACGCGGCTCCTAGACCATGCGATCGCCTCAACCCGAGCATCCGACTCGCACTGCCGACGCTGACAGGAAACCTAAACAGTCTGACGGATGTAACAGTCACTCAACACTGGGCCATCCCATAGACCCCTTCAAGCTGACTCTGGGATCTGAAGCGGTCACCAGTGACCCAAAATCCACCCTGATCGCTCCCAGGAGAAGCCCTTTTCGCACGAGGCTACACCTAAATTCAACCCTAAATCCAAGCAGTCCCACGGATTCTCGCAAGCAACGCGCTAAAATCGGCTACCAATTTAAGGCGGGACAGTTTTGAGAAAAATGTATTTTTTGGGAGAGTGCTCTAACCAGGGTTGATCCTGG
>NZ_JTHE03000040.1 GCF_000817775.3 Lyngbya confervoides BDU141951 | reverse complement strand
GCAACAATTCTGGTCAAAAATCAATCAATATGGCTTCAGCTTTGCAAAAATATAACATCAAATCTTGGTCACACCCCCATCAAGGATAAATAAGGATGAAGTCGATTCACCTATTTCCCTCTTTGACAGGATTCCCAAACTTTTACAACCGCATTAACGGCAACATCCAAGGGAACTTGGCTAAGGGTATGCGCATGATGGAATTTCAAACTGATGATCAGTTGCGCTTCTTGGGCACGATAACTCGGGTGAGCAAGCGATCGCGTTTCATCTTCTGAGTCAAATTCAGTGGAGGCGTATGGGTCAATCATCCCTTTTCAGAAAGTTGCTCTTATCCTAGTTTTAGGGTGTGGCCCTAAATTCCGCTGATTTGTGCTATATTTTGGCATTTATCAGCGCTCCCCCAAGATAGTGTACCCAAAATGAATGCTGGATTGACTTACGCTTTATCACTGCCTGCTGCTTGGCTGTGCTGATCTGGAACTACAGCGGAAGGTATCCATTGTGGACCAGCTGTCGAGATGGGTTGACCTTGCTATTCTGGATTGAATTCTGTGAGCCTAGAGGCTTTATCCATGCAGTTCACCAACCCACGTCCTTGGCAATTTCGTTCAGCTCTTCCAAGCTCCATTCGCTCTCTTCGTCCATTTCCTTAGCTAACTTTTCAGCGACTGCTTCTCGAATAAATACGGCCCGATCCTCCATTGCCTGCAGCTGCTGGGTTACTGATTTGGAGAACCGTACAGTCAGCGGGGATCCTAACGCCTCTTTTCCCATTGCCTTCAAGGGTCCGGGTTTGTAATTTCCTTGTCGTTTCTGCATAGAGTTTCTTTCAAAACCTTCTGTATTCTTACAGTTTAAGAAAACTTCTCTGTATCAGATGACGCAATTTCAACATTGCATCGGGAAGTTCTGCAAGAACAAACCTGTTCAGAATCTACTGATCCTGAACATCAAAGCAGTTCTCTGTTCAGACTCCGAGCATCTTGCTTGAGGCGATCGCCCCTGCAAATGGGACTGCTCCAGGCTTACCATCAGGCTACCGTCTCATCATCTTGCTAACCATCTTCCGTGAGAAGCTCAGCGGCACCTCGGCACTTTGCGCCCATTCCTGCAGCAACCGATAGAATTTCTGACGGTCCTGACTCTGAATCACGGCCACCTGGTCGGCTGTCTCAATCGCATAGGGATACCCAGCTCCCACCACCACCTCCGCTCGCACATAATTGAGCACCTGCTCATGGATCCCATCGTCTACCATCCACCGGAGCATTTCGATGCGTGCAGGCTTGCGATCGCAGGTCTTCAGGTAGGTGAACACAACCTGGTCGGCTTGTTCCTGGTATTGACTCAACACCCCTTCGCGGCCCAGCCCTTTCCCACGAGCACACTGAAATATCGGCGTGCGATCGCCCCACTTCATCCGCAGGCCCAGGAGCGCCGCATCGGTTAGCGTTGGGGCATCCGGCAATGGCCTCAGGCTCTGCAACATCGTCACCAGGTCGCGCGCATTGGAATTATCGATGTAGGCCACTCAGGGGGCATCGCCCTTTCCCAGAAATCAGCTCCGTGGTCCAGCGATCGCTCGGCATGAGACCCCACTCACATGGAATGCCAGCCGAATCACCGCGTCCCGGAAGCTGTGTTGCTAAATACTCTAGAAAAATAAATTAGGGTCAGTCTTGTGCTTCAGCCCATACTTTTCCCACAAGCAAAATATTGTGCATCTTTGAGTGCGATCGCTCTGCTGGTTGTAGGCGATCGCACTCGTCGGATACTGAATGATTTCATCGAGGCGACGGTAAATCATAAATGTTGCGGATCGCCACCGAACGAGCTAGCTTGTAAGCCGCATGAGCATCCACCAATCCAGTGCCGGTTGCACCATCATGCCCATCCCCTGCGGATTGACCATTATTACTAGTGCCCGTTTTTACATCTCGTGCCGATGCCCGCAAAATCGCCTTAATCAGAGAGGGCGAGAGACCCGGTTGCACCTGTTTGAGCAAAGCGCAAACACCAGCAACTTGGGGAGAGGCAGCACTCGTACCGCTAATCACTGCCCAGCCATCGTTTGTAGCTGTTTCATCCTTATTCGGATGACCACTGCCCCCTAAACCCTGATCGATTTGGTCGCCGGGTTCAACGGGCAACATGATGTAGATAGCATGGGGTTGCATTCCTACTAGCCCACACATATCAGGTACGTGGCGTCCTGGGTAAATTTGACTGTCGAAGCTGCTAGCGTAGTTGGAGGCTTCCAAGTGAAAGTCATCCCCACCTGGCGTGAGTGTGGGATGGGCATAGACACCTCCAACAGAAATGACATCAGGCATCATTCCAGGAAATGAGATATGCCCGTTACCACCAGAGAAGCAGACAGTGATGCCGCGATTGCGAACTGCCTCGATTACAGCGGCCTCTAAGGATTTAAGGAAATTCGGCAGCTCTGTCAATCCTGGCAGGTGGTAACCCCAACTGTTAGTCATCACCGCCGGATGGAGGTCAGAGGCAGTCTTGAAAGCTAAAGTAGCGTTTCCCCCCATCTTGACCCCGATAAAGTCAATACCCGGCGCATTGGCAAAGATATTGGCAGCCTCAGCCGTTCCATGGCCACTTTCATCATGCTCAACGTTGGCCGCATCTGGAGCGAGGGTTGCCTGGTAATTGTAGCCATGCCATTTATAGAAGGGATGCTTGTAGAATCCACTGTCTACCATGGCTACTAAGATACCTTTCCCCGTCATACCGACATTGTGAACATATGTTGAGCGGCATACCGTAGCTACATCTGCGGGGACAGTGAGGTGATGATAGGTAACCCGTGGGGGCAATGGAGACTCAAATAGAATAGGTGGACTTTGGGGATAGGCGCGTTCTATCAATTCAGTCAGCTCTGACGGAATCGTGAAGGGAGCACCAGCAACGTGGGATAAATAGGTGACTTCTCCGACACTTGGGCTAATCCTTTGATTCCTTGGCTCAACCCTAGTGCCAAAGACTCGTTCCCATAGTTCTTTTGGACCTTCGGCACTGATCGAAAACGTGCCAATTTGCCGAACCTGAAACCCTAGTGCTTGAAGGACAGTTGCTGCCCGGGTACCCCGCCCAGCGGGAGGCGCAAATTGTTGGAGATTGTCTGATCCGAGATAAGTATCTGGTGCAAACAGTGACTCGCCTGTTTCTGATCGCAGGGTTGCCTCAAAATATACACGGTCTTCTTTGCTCTCAGCTAGATATGTCATGGTCTTTTCCTCCGTTACGGTTTTTCTTGGTAAAATTCAGGCGGTTCTGCAAACATCACCGCAGAAATGAGACTTTTTAGTCCTTCAGGAATGACGAGGCGATCTGTGATTGCTCTCAGATACGTCACCTCACGTCCTATCTCTGGCATGACAGTTTTCTTCTGTTGCTCGAATGAGACATTAAAGGTTGATTCCCACAGTGAACGCGGTGCTTGAACACTAATGCTTGGTCCAATATGCAGGATACGAAAACCAAGACGTTGCAGGGCTAAAGCAGCCTGGTTAGTTTGATTGGGCAATGGCTCAACTTCGGCTGAAATGAGATTTTGAGGCATAACTTCCCTCGTCTGTTGATCATGAGTTTTCAGTGCTTCAGGTTCTTTTAGAGGAGAATTTTCCCGGTCTGAGGAAACTTCGTTGTGCTGGACACCACTGGTACAACTGCTGCTCACAAAAACGATAATGATTACCGCCAACCAGATTATTGGAGAACTCATTCTGCTTACCTCATTTCTTTGTACTATTTCTCCTACCCTATAGTCTGGGTTCATCAGGGAGGATGAGCGCTCCCCTCCTCTCCTGTGTTCAAAATCTGCGATCGCATCTTTGTTAATTCGATCTACTCAAAAGGCGTGATGAAAGCGAAGCTACGAGAAAGTGCAATTAGCTCATCACTAAAGGCTAAGACAACATGAATTCCTTGAAGCAATGGTGAAATCATTAAGAAAATCCAGGAAACTTAGACAGATGTTGAGACCTAAAAGTAACTAACAGCAAGTATTCTAGGCTAATTGCACATCGTTGCAGCGTCGCTTTCATTCCCCCTCTTAGAACCGGAATATCCAAACACCCGCGTTACCAAAACCGACGATGTCCGCTCGTCCGTCCCCAGTGGTGTCAGCCAAAAAACGCGGATGCTGTTCAACTCGCCAGCCCCCAGAATCATAGCCAAAGTTTTTAACTACGAGTTCAATCGAGTCAAACGAATCGTCTGACAGCGCACGAGAAACGTAGATACCCGCATTGCCGAAACCAACGATGTCTGCTCGTCCATCCCCTGTTGTGTCCGCTAGGAATCGGGGATGCCGGTCAACCCGCCAGCCCCCAGCGTTGTAACCAAAGTTATTGACAACAAGCTGAGGTGCGGAGAAGGTTCCATCAGGCTGAGCACGGGATACATACACACCCGCATTGCCGAAACCAACGATGTCTGCTCGTCCATCCCCTGTTGTGTCCGCTAGGAATCGGGGATGCCGGTCAACCCGCCAGCCCCCAGCGTTGTAACCAAAGTTATTGACAACAAGCTGAGGTGCGGAGAAGGTTCCATCAGGCTGAGCACGGGATACATACACACCCGCATTGCCGAAACCAACGATGTCTGCTCGTCCATCCCCTGTTGTGTCCGCTAGGAATCGGGGATGC
>NZ_JTHE03000012.1 GCF_000817775.3 Lyngbya confervoides BDU141951 | reverse complement strand
GGCCCCTCAGCATCCGTTCGCTCTAGTTCTCCCGAGGGCGATCCCATGGTGAAACGTCCACCGGGTATCCACACCATGTCCAGGTTGATCCCATTTTCTTGAAAATATGCCGCTGTTCCCTGACTTCGGTCGGTAATCGCTCCTTGAGCATTGAGCTGCACTGTCTCGAAGCTATATTCTTCCAAGTTGACACTAGGGCTTGTTGGGAGGGCCGGACTCCCTCCTGAACTGACTTGGGGGACTGGAATCTCTTCTTCTTGATTTCTGATTGCAGCCCAAATCATTGTCCCTCCAAAACTCACACCCAATGCAGTTAACACATTTCTGCGTGTCCAAACAATTCCTGTAGGACTTGTCGATGGAGCCTGAACTGGCTTTTCTCTATCGACTTCTTCCCTCGGTCGCTTTGCGGATTCCCTCGCCTCTCTAGCTTGACGAGTCTGGTCTTCTCGAAGATGCCTCTCTCGGTCCCTTTGCGCTTGTTTGACTCTCTCTTGCTCCACCCCTTGACGATCTAATGCCAACCGCGATCGCTCATCTCTCTCCTTCTCTTCTTGCCATCGCTCATACCGGCCCCACCAAGCTTTAACATTTCGGGGTCGCTCTGATGCTTCCATCCGTATCGCCGAATCCACCATCTCTTGCCAGGGCGTCTCTAACCTTGCACGCCATTCACGTTCTCTCATAAATCTATTCAGGGCTGACGGCGGCAATTGACCTGTCAACATTTCATGCAGCAGCATTCCCAATTCAAAGACGTCAGTTGCGCTGCTCAACTCTTCAGCAGCCATCAACTCTGGCGGCGCATAGCTTTCTGAGAAGGCAACCGAGCTGGCGGCACTTTTTGACCGCGTCCGACTCAACTCCTGACGCGCTGCTCCAAAATCTAACAGGACGATCCGCCCTGCTTTCGTCACCATCACGTTCTCCGGCTTGATATCCAGATGATATAAATTTTGTTCATGAACCTTGGATAACGCCCCCACCAGGGCATTCATAATTTCTACCACTCTTTGCCTTGGAAGACCTTTTCCTCCCCTTGCGTCCAGCTCATCTCGAAGTGTTTTTCCTTCCAATAACTCCATCACCAGATACACCGTGTTCCGTTCTTCAAACAAATTTTGAACGCGCACGATATTCGGATGCGGATCTCGTTCATTCAGGTCATAGAGAATCTGGCCTTCTCGTTTGAACCGCTCAAACCATTTTTGATACGGGATTTCGCTGCTGGCGGGGGTGATAAGACGACCCGTTGTTCCTTCTCGATGGGCATGCTCCTGAGGGAAATATTCCTTAATCGCCACGCTCCTCGAGAAGAATTTGTGGCGGGCTCGATAGGTTACCCCAAACCCACCTCGGCCTAAAGCATGCTCAATTTCGTAGGTTCCCCCCGCAAGTTCAGTCCCTGGAATCAACAGATCTCGCATCAGGCTTGGTAGGTACGCCCCACAACCTGGACAGACCTCCACGTCGACAGACAGTTCACTCGTCCCACATCGAATACAACGCATTAGGGCTGATTGGAAATTTACAGGCTGCTAACTTAGATTAGCAGACACCCCAGGGTTAGCAGACCCTGTACAAGCATTCGCTAAAATTCTTCAGAAAACTGATTTCACAGTTTTTGGAACCAAGAGGTCTACCAGAACAATTGCGATCGCCCCCACCTTCACTGCACCGTGGGCAGATCCTCCCAGTGGGTCGTGTAGCAAGGCGTCATCCGCTCCCGCTTCATTCCCCAGCGCTTCTGGATCCCCTCACTGGCGAAAAACAGCGATCGCCTCCCATACAGTCGATTCAGCCGATCCACCGTCTCCATCAGTACCTGGGATTTGTCGCTATCCCCTGGCTCAAACAATCCCAGCTGCATCCCATCCACAGGCACCAGGTCAAACAGCATCACCCCCGCCTTCGCATACCGGACTCCCGGCACAAACATCTGCTCCACCCCCTGGCAAGCCGCCGCAATTAGCTTGCGGGTGTCCGCCGTGGGAGCCCCAAATTCAATCTGCCGCGATCGCCTCACAAATTGTTCCTTGGGATTGTGCCGCCCGGTGCGGATTGACACCTGCAGCAACCGGCAGGCCGAACCCTGCGCTCGCAACTTCTCTGCGGCTCTGGTCACGTAGGAGGATACAGCTTCCTTTAAGTCTGGCAATTCGGTGACCCGCTCCCCAAACGAGCGCGAGGCAATGATCTGTTTTTTGGGGGCAATGTCCTCAAACTCCAAACAGGGAATCCCCCGCAATTCCAAAATTAACCGCTCCATCACCACACTGAACCGCTTTCGCATTTGCCCGGTATCACAGTCCCTGAGCTGTCGAGCGTTGTCAATTCCCAGCGCATTCAGCCCTTTCCCCCAGCGGGAACCAATTCCCCAAATCTCATCCACCGCGATGGCCCCCAGCACCTCATCCAAAGCTTTTTCGTTCCCCAGGTTAAACACCGCGCCCGGAATCTTCCGCTGCTTGCAGATCCGATTGGCAATCTTTGCGAGCACCTTGGTCGGTGCGATTCCCATCGAAACGGGTATCCCTGTGTGCTGTTTGATAGTCCTGGTAATGTCTCGCCCATAGCCATCCAAATCAGCAGGATTAAACCCCGACAGATCTAGCCACGCTTCATCAATGCTGTAGACTTCCATCTCCGGCGTGAACTGGGACAAGGTGTTCATCACCCGTGCCGACAGATCCCCGTAGAGCGCGTAGTTACTGGAGACCACAACGGCATTGATCTTTGCTAGCTGATCCTTGGCCTGAAAGTAGGGCACACCCATGGGAATCCCCGCGTCCTTAAGTTCATTGCTCCGGGCCACGATGCAGCCGTCATTGTTACTGAGAACACCCACCGGGCGATGGCCCCAGGCCGGATGGAACACCCGTTCACAGGAGGCGTAGAAATTATTGCAATCGATCAAGGCTATTCGCCGTGGTCTACACCTTGCGGAAGATTCCACTGACCACCCCCCAAATCACCAATTCCATGTCTCCCGTAATGCGGATGGCAGGATAGGCAGGATTTTCTGCCCGTAGCTCCACAAGCCCTCCTTGCCGATACAGCCGCTTCAGGGTCAGTTCCCCGTTCACCACGGCAATCACGATCGCGTTGTGCGACGGCGCGATCGCCCGGTCTACCACCAGATAATCGTTTTCCTGAATGTGGGCTTCAATCATCGAATCTCCCACCACGCGCACGAAATAGGTCGCCGAGGGGTGGGCAATCATAAACTGGTTCAAATCCAGGCTCTGTTCAACGTAATCATCGCTGGGGGAGGGGAACCCCGCTTGGATAGGGATGCCCATCATGGGCAGCTTCAACACCTCTGGTGCGGTCTCTATCGTGCTCACCTCTGAGAGCGTCACGCCGTCCAACTCAAGGCCCTGAGTGAAACACAGCGAACTCTCCTGAGAGTCTTGCCCCAGGTCTGACCGCTTGAACGGTGATTGGCCCATGGAAAACAATCCCAAGATTAGTACATATTTACTAAATAACTAGCATGGCCCTTCAGTTCGAGTCAAGCTTCGCTGGGTTTCTCTTCCCTTTCCTCGACCAGTCTCGCCTCCACGCCAGCACTCATCGAACACAATGCGATCGCTTGTTTAGGGTACAGCAGAGGGAATGATCGCGTGGGTTTTGTACCCTAAACTTGAGCGCAAAAGCCTGGGATCAACCTCAGGTCATAGACTGGGAGAACTCTGCTTTGGGTTTATCCTGCTTCACGAAAAAGCGATCGCGGTTTTGAAAAAAATTTGTGATTGACTTGACCTAGCCTCTCAAGATACAAGATCCTGGCTTCAAATGAAGGCCAATAGTTGTGACTGTTATCGAGAAAAAGATGAAGCCCAACGATTAGAAATCACGCAGAAATAACTTCAACTATTTTTTTGCGCGATTCCCCATTACAAGCAACGCCCCAAATAAATAGATCAACTTATTCCTTCATGAGTTTTTAGTAATCAATCGGGAAAAATATATTGTCTCGATTGAAGTCACATGGGCAAACCCCATGAATTTCTCTATCTAGGTTATGGCCGCTGATGTAGACAGGGATGGCATGACTTTTACCTATTTGTGCTTGTGGTCTATAGTAGTTCCTATCGGTGTACTATCCAACCGGTGTTGTTCCATGGCGGCGACTATCTTCTGCTGAAAAATAATACTGACCTGGGGGTAACAGCATCCTAAATGTTTGCTGTTCTGCCACTGATTGAATGCATACGGTTTTTTCCCAGGTAATCACGTTGACTGCACAAATGGTTAGAGGAGGGATCCAATCACTGGGGTATCTAATGATTCCGTTAACCGCTGTTAGGGACTCAGCTTTTGTAGGGGATTTTATGGATGCCACGATCGCTAGAGACAAGGCTATTATGGAGGCGATTTTTTCAGGTTGCATAGTCTAGAACATATTGATTAATTGCTCAAGTTCCTAACATTTTTTGGCTTTAAATATCTTGCAACAAATCTTTCTCAACAGTTCAACTGTAACCCGCAATCTACGCATGCACTGGAATTCACAAGATGCACAAACAATCAAGATTTAACAAAGGTTTCAGTGGTTTTGTCCTGTACATATAGTAAACTTATTATTTACCCTCTGAACAGATATTGTAAAAATAAGTTAATCATTCAATGAGTCTGGGTGAAATGTAAATTTTTGCCGATCCTTTCTTCTGAACCTAGCTTGTATCGCAGACAATAGGACACAGTGGGAATCACGAGCCAGAGCTCGATATTTTGATGCAGGCCTCTACCCAGTTCATCCTCAATAACCGTCTGGTCAGGACCTCTCAAGCATCTAACCTGAGCGTTCTGGATTACCTGCGCGTATCGAAAAGACTCACAGCCACGAAAGAGGGATGTCGGGAAGGGGGCTGCGGGGCCTGTACGGTGCTTGTTGGGCATGTACAAGGTGAGCAAGTTTTGTATCACACGTTTCTCTCCTGCCTTCTTCCCCTGGGCGAGATGCATGGTAAACATCTAGTGACGCTTGAAGGCATCAATCAATCCCAACTATCCCCAGTCCAACAAGCTCTTGTTGATTGGGGAGCCATTCAATGCGGATACTGTACCCCTGGCTTTGTCATGGCGTTGACCGGCGCATTAATTGCAGAACCGAGATCGCTCCATTGCATTTCCGAAGCCCTGAGTGGAAATCTCTGCCGCTGTACCGGCTATGGCGCAATTCGACGGGCCGCTGAAGACGTGATGAACCGCTTCCACAGCGATCGCCCCATGGACATTGCCAGTGCTGTAGCAGCCCAGATCTTGCCGAATTACTTTCTTCTTATCCCCCAACGCCTAGCCGAGATTCCATCTCCACCGCCCTTACCGCTTCGCTCAGATCAACCAATTATTGCAGGCGGGAGTGATTGGATGCTGGAACATCCGGATACTTCCTGTGTTCCAGCTGTTCAGCTGTTGCAAGCATCTGATCTTCCCAAAGGGCTCAAGGTTCAGGCAGGTAAGCTCCACGTTAGTGCCCTCACCACCTTTGCTGAATTTGCGCACCATCCCTTGAGCCTATCGCTCCTGCCAAATTTATCAAACTATTTTGAACGGATTGCCTCATTGCCCGTGCGTCATCAAGCCACCTTAGGGGGTAATCTCGGAACCGCCTCTCCCATTGGCGATATCAGTGTTTTGCTACTGGCCTTGGGAGCACAACTGCGGTTGCTTAAAGGCGAGAACAGCCGTCTGGTAGAAATTCAGAACTTTTTTACAGGGTATCGGCAATCGCTTCTGGAAACCGGAGAGGTAGTGGCTGAAATTCTGCTACCGCTATCTCTGGCTCAAGACCAGGTCAACTTTGAAAAGATATCGAAACGCAGACATCTCGACTGTGCCATTGTCAATAGCGCCATTCGAGTACGATGTGAACAGCATCGCATGGTTGAGCTGAGCCTGACAATGGGTGGTGTTGCGCCCACCCCAATTCTGATGAAACAGACAGCTCAACATCTACAAGGAGAGAAGTTAACCGTAGAACGACTCAAATCAGCCCTGGATATCGCGCAAACGGAGATTGCACCGATCTCAGACGTCTATGGCTCTGCAGCTTACAAGCGACTGCTGGCGCGGCAGCTGATCATTGCCCATTTTATAGAGCTATTTCCAGAGTTGACCGTGAGGAAGATCGATGAAGCGGCTTGATGCCAAAACCCAAGTACGAGGCGAGGCGGCCTTCGTAGATGATATGCCCCGTTCCGAACCGATGCTCTATGCAGCGATCACCGGATCAACGGTCGCCCACGGAAAACTCCTGTCTATTGATCCGAAGCAGGCTCTGGCAATGGCAGGGGTCAAGGCCGTTTTGACCGCAGCAGATATTCCAGGCAAGAATTGCTGGGGGACAATTCTTGCCGATCAACCCTTCCTAGCCGATGACCTGGTGGAATATTGGGGACAGCCCGTTGCAGTGGTTGTGGCCACCTCCACGGCGATCGCCCGGCGAGCAGCACAACACATTCACCTCCAGATCGAAGCACTTCCCGCAATGATCGATCCAAGAGAAGCCTTTCTGCGGGGCCAAATCATCGGGACACCCCACACCTTTGTCATGGGGGATGTGGATAGGGTTTGGCAGGACTGCGATTATGTTGTGGAAGCAACCTGTAACATCGGTGGGCAAGAGCATTTATACCTGGAAACCCAGCGATCACGAGCCACTCCCCTGGAAGGCAACACAATGCGTCTGGATTCGGCAACCCAAAACCCCTTCGGAACGCAGCGAACTGTCGCGCAGATCCTAGGCTGGCCATGCCATGGGATTGAAGTGGACGTCAAGCGTCTTGGGGGCGGATTTGGGGGTAAAGAGGAGCAGGCCAGCCTCTGGGCAGGTTTAGTGGCCTTGGCAGCGTGGAAGCTACAGCAACCTGTAGAATTGGTCCTCTCTCGCCTTGATGATATGCTCATGACGGGGAAGCGCCATCCATACTCCTCGGATTTTAAGATTGGGTTTACCCGCGGGGGGGAAATTTTGGCCTATGCCGTGCAGCACTACCAAAATGCAGGGGCCTATGCAGACCTCTCGACGGCAGTGCTAGAGCGAACCCTGTTTCACAGCACCAATGCCTACTTTATTCCTCATGTCCGTATTTTTGGGGTCTGTTGCCGCACGAACATACCACCGAATACCGCCCTGCGGGGCTTTGGTGGTCCCCAAGCCATGTTTGTGATCGAAAGTGCGATCGCAAAAGTTGCTGAAACGTTGAATGTGCCTCGAGAAGAGATTCAGGCAAAAAATCTGTTGCGGCGAGGCCAACACTTTCCCTATGGTCAAGCGTTCGCCAACGATGAACTCCAGGAAAGCTGGCACGATCTTGAGCAAACCTATCATGTGGCCCAGCTTCGCGATCGCATCCATCGCTTTAATCACAAAAATTTTGCCAAGAAGAAAGGCTATGCCATCATGCCCATCTGCTTTGGGATTTCCTTCACCACCACGTTTTTGAACCAGGCTAGTGCCTTGGTCCATGTCTACGGGGACGGAAGTGTCAGCGTGTCCACCGGGGGCGTGGAAATGGGGCAAGGACTTAATACAAAATTAGCCGCGATCGCCGCAAAAACCTTTGGCATCCAGCCCCATCGCATCAAACTCGAAACTACCAACACCACCCGAATTGCCAATATGTCTCCCTCCGCAGCCAGCGTGACCACAGACCTCAACGGAAATGCAATGATTCTGGCCATTCAGCACATTCTCGATCGACTCAAACGGCTGGTGGCCCAAACACTCAAGATCGGTCAGCCGGACCAAATCACCCTAGTTAATGAAGACTTTTGTCTGAATGGTCAACCCCTGGGGCTGTCTTGGGACGAGGTAATCCACCAAGCTTGCTTAACCCGCACGGATTTATCCGCTCATGCCTTCTATACAACCCCAGACGTCGACTTTGACCGCGGCCAGGAACAAGGACACCCGTTTGCGTATCATGTGTGCGGCGCGGCACTTCTAGAAGTCACCCTGGACTGTTTGCGAGGAGTTTATAGCATTGATGCGGTACAGATCATCCATCAATTGGGTCGATCGCTCAATCCCGACGTGGATCTCGGTCAGGTGGAAGGAGGCCTTGCCCAAGGGTTAGGGTGGATGACCCTCGAAGATCTTCAGTTCAGGCACTGGTTCCGCTACGTGGGGATGCTGAAAGCATTGTGTGTCCTGGGTTAGATTGCATATCGCATCGTTAGAAGTTGCGACCAAGATATCCCAGTTTCCACAATCCCTAACCTGACAGCGGGAACAACTTTAGTGGTGAAATGAACTCGAACAAAGTTGTGGACGA
>NZ_JTHE03000002.1 GCF_000817775.3 Lyngbya confervoides BDU141951 | reverse complement strand
TCCTCCAATTTTATTGCTCTCTGTGAATTAAAACGCAGAATTTCGTCATAAAACGTTACTTTAAAAGAGCCGCACCCTCCCCGAAATCGCAAGCCACGCCACCCAAGCAGAAAACCTCACCTACACCGCCCCCAGAGCAAGCTGCTTCTACGCCCAATTCACCCTAGAGCAAGCCGTCTACTGGCTAATACATACCTTTATTCGCTGAGTCAGCAAGATTTTCTAGAGAATCACATTTGTTAAAATCAGAGCACCATAATGCATCAATCAGCTCCTGACATCAGGATAATTGTTCCCACGGTCAAAGCCGCAGCCCAGTACCCATGACTGCTCAAACCCTTCCCCCACCCATTTCTCCCGAAGACTATCTTGCCCTGGAAGAAAAAAGCGAGATCAAACATGAATATATCGACGGCCAAATTTACGCCATGGCCGGAACCACCGACGACCATAACATCCTGGTGGGCAACCTCTACACGAACCTTCGGAATCACCTCCGAGGCCAACCCTGCCGCACTTACTTCACCGACATCAAAATCAGACTAGAGCAGCGAAACCGCTTTTACTATCCCGATCTGTTCGTCACCTGCGACCCCCGCGATAGTGAAACTTCAACCTATAAGCAATACCCCAAACTGATTATCGAAGTCCTCTCCGACTCCACCGAAGCATTTGACCGGGGCGATAAATTCAACGACTACCAAACCCTCCCCAGCCTAGAAGAATATTCTCTAGTTAATACAAAACAGCAACGGATCGAAACCTTTCGCCGCCAGCCCAATGGCCTCTGGCTCCTGCAAACCTACACCCCAAAGGCGATCTTAGAATTTCAAAGTATCTGCTTAAATATTCACCTGAGCGACATTTATACAGACATTGACCTTGATCGCAATCTAAACTAGCAAGAATACTCCTGTATCCGGTCTAATTCCCTCAAAATTCGACTTTCTTAAAACGCGGTTTCCCCAGATTCACACCTACGCAAGCCAAGTCGAAACCCTGGCCTACACCGCTCCCCGTGGCAGTTGCTTCTATGCCCGATTCACCCTAGAGCAAGCTGTCTACTGGCTCTACGACAACGACCCCTACCTTCGGCTCCCCTACGACACCCCCAGCAATGCCCACCCGAGCCGACATCCTCGACAAATACCGCTTCCGGATCGCCCAGGGCAGCCGCACCAAGCTGCGGAAAGTAGAGCTGGAAACCCTGATTGATACGTTTGTCGATGCCTTGGCCACGGTCAACACACCAGACAAAATCCGGGATCTCTGCCAGACCGAAATCGCGCTGCTCGAAGAGGGCTACGCCAAGATCACGCTCGCCAGCGGGTACATCCCGAAATACCGAGCGGCTATTGAGGAAGCGATCGCCCAAGACCGCCTCCCACTCACCCCCGAAAATAGCCACACCTACGTCCACCACCAACGGGTCACTAGGATCCAGGAAACCCGTGATGAACATTGGGCATTGACCTATTTCAAATACAGCCCCGAAGAATACGAACAGCTCGATAAACGCCAAGCCCAAGTCAACCGGAAACGGCTGCTGAATTTAAAGACCGTCCCACTGGATCGCTACCTGGCCAAGATCGACGATCTCCTGCACAGCCAGGATAAATTTGCAGCGAGGCACATGGCGATCGCTATTGCAGGGGGCATGAGTCGTCGGATAGGCGAAGTAGTGGCCCGAGGCAAGTTTACACTCACCGAGCATCCCTACCTGCGGCATTTCATGGGTCAGCAGAATCATGAACGCGATGGCTATGATATCCCCCCTCATTCCCGCAGAGGAGCTGCTTGAGCGTATAAAATGCTTCCGTTCGATGCCGGAGATCAAAGCCCTGATGAAGCTGAAAGGCGATGCGCTCAAAGCTGAACTGAACAAATTTGACGTGCCGCTGAATCGAGAATGCAACAACGCTCCAGCTATTTCTTGTGCCCGATCCGGCATAACGAATATGCGTTTTTGCAGGGTTATATGGGTCATGTTCTGGAGTCGAGGGCCACAGGTCACTCTTTCCGTTACCAGCTTGCGGATGCCGAGGGTGGGATTTTGAAGGATAAAGGAGTCAAGCTAAGTGCAGTGCCTGAGCTGCCGTTGCTGGATGAGGAGCTTGAAGAGGTGAAGGAAGACCAGGGATCCCTAGACCAAAAAACGATCGAGGAGACCAGCGATCGCCTGGGGCATGAGATTGAGCAAGCCATCCTGCATCGGTTTGAAGGTCTCTAGAGGGAGTGGCTGGATTACCGGGAGACGCTTGAATCTCGTATGCAGGCGTTGGAGTCGGCCAGAGCAGGTCAGCCACGTCCGGCGCAGCAAAAGCGATTGCAGGAATTGCAGGCTGAAAATCAACAGTTGAGGAATGAGAATGAGCGCTTGCGTCAGTCTCTAGAGGAAGCCGAGGGAAAACTGACTCAGTTCCGCCAATTGCTCCTGGGAGACTCACCGGAGCCTGAGAACAGGGAGAACGGCACCGTGGAAGCAGAGTCGATTTCCCATGCCGTCAAGTCACAGCCTGTTCCTAAGAGCAGGGCAGGCCGCAAGCCGGGGCGCAACGAGCGGCAGAGATTTTTCAGAACGTGCAGGAATGGAACCGTGAGCATCCCGAGCAAACCTTTGCGATCAATCCAGGATTTTTAGAGACAGTGTTCAAGATCAACCGGAAAGCCGCCAAACAATTTTGTGAGGAGCATCACCAGTAGATTGGGATGGAGCTTGAAGTGTCCCACAATCGGGGAAAAGATGTGAAAGCATTGCTGAAATATGTGAACAAAGATTAAAAAATAAGCAAACAATCAGCAGATAGCAGTTATACAGGCTATTTATCACAAATAACCGGAAAGAATTGAGCCAGATGCAAAGAGACGGCATCAGTCAATATCTACAGGGGATTGGTCGAGTCCCGTTGCTCACGGCAGCACAGGAAGTCGAGCTAGGCCGAGCGGTGAAGGAGTGGCAAGAGCATCCGTCCCCATCCCCGGCGATCGCAGCGAGAGGCCGCCGTGCCAAGCGCAAGCTGATTGAGGCTAATCTGCGTCTGGTGGTTCACATGGCCAAGAAATCCCGCGATCGCGGTCTAGAGTTTGATGACCTGATCCAGGAGGGATCCATCGGTCTGAATCGAGCGGTAGAGAAATTTGATTTCACCAAGGGATATAAATTTTTCCACCTATACCAAGTAGATCGAAAAGTTTATCCAGAGTCAGGGATCGTAATTAAATGGATGAGAGGAAATTCTCTTTCCACTGCATAGCGAAGAAACTCCAGCATGGTCTTTAGCCGAAAACGCTTTGGATAAACACGTTGCCCCCCACGACGGCTCATGCTGACCCACGTCCACAGCAGCCAAATCCAAAGATTGACCAAGATAAAGGCTAAACCCACAAATCACAGCCGCAGCACTGGATTTTTTGAGGTGGTGCGAATACGACACGGATTTTTGACTCGATAGCTGGTTTCAATCCCAAATCGGTCCCGGTAATGGCAAGGTCATTGGTGCAAGGCAACCTTGACCCGAGAGACCACATACAGCAGATACTGAATGCCGTGTCGACCTCTGGCTCCTTTGTGATGCCGGCAGACGACAGCCATCTGGCACGCCACTGAGCCATACTCACGGCTGTTGAGGGTGTAAGCCGTTTGATAGCGCTGGCGTCCCTGTCCCAAAGCACGAGTGCCGCCGTGCTTTCCCCGAATGACGTTGGTGGCTACACTGACGTTTCTCCCTTCGCAATGGCATGGACGGCTAGAGTACCCCGTTGATGAGCGCGAATGACATAGACCGTGGCATAAGCAAAAAACTTTGTGGTCCCGGCTTTGGCCTCAGACCGGTAGAGGTAGGGCTCTTCTTGCTCATTGGGCTTCCCATAGACGGGGATCAGATATAAATCGATGGCCAGCCGATGGCGGTGGTTCGCGATGTCTCGGGGAATAGGGCTGTGCAAGGCTTGATTGACCTGGGTCTTCTTGAAAGGGATATGGCTCAGAACAGACAGGCAAAGACTATGCTTCTTTGCTGTTTGATGATGGATTCCCGGACCCTGAAACATAGTCGTCAGGGTAAGGCAACTGGGGTTGATTTTAGGATTAACTCATTTTGCCAGTTAAAGTACAAGGCTGAAAGGGAGGGGAAGATATATCTTGAGATTGGTCGGTTCTTCTCGTCTCGTAAAACTTGTCATGCATGCCTCAATCAGGGTGATAGTTTGCCTCTTGATGTTCGGAGTTGGGAGTGCTCCAGTTGCAAAACCAAGCACCATAGGGATGTCAATGCAGCGATCAATATTCGAGATGAAGGCTTAGGATTATTAGCGTTGGAACCAGCGCTACTGCCCATGCAGGCAGTGTAAGACCAAAGCGGGGCGCAAGTCATCCGTAGAGGCGGTGGCTGTTGAGGTGGGAAGCCCCTGCTCTATTGCGTAGCGATGATGAGGGGGAGTTCACTGGTTAGAAATCTCTTTCTGAGCTGAAAGCTTTTTCGCTAAAATTATAGATTAATGGTTCCCAGGTTCCTGCATGACAACCGAAGAGGCACTGATCCTTCTAGAGCAGCTTCTGAGTGCTCACTGCCGCATCAAGGATATTCAGGAGCTGGTCTTTCGTCAGGCTTGGGAGGGCAAAACCTATCAAGAAATTGCCGATGAATCAGGCTATAGCCCCGAACATATTCGGGATGTTGGGTTTCGACTCTGGCAACTCTTGGGCAATAGACTCAATACCAAAGTCACCAAGCATAATTTACACGCTATCTTCAGGCAATTTTCAGAAAGTTCAATGGCGATCGCCTCCCCGCATCCACTCGATCCACTGTTCATCTGTGATCGCTTATCGGAATCCCGAAATTTGCTTTTACCCGCTGAATTTCCGGGAATGCCCCTTGGTTTAACTGCGCCATTCTATATTGAACGCCCCCCCATCGAACAGCGTTGCTTTGAGGCTATTCTGCAACAGGGGGCCTTAATTCGGATTGCTGCTCCCCAACAGATGGGCAAAACCTCTTTACTGAACCGGATACTCTACGTGGCGTCTAAGAAAGGATGTAAAACGGTTCGCATGAATTTTCAACAGGCTGATCAGGCAGCCTTGGAATCGCTGAATCTTTTCTTGCGCTGGTTTTGTAAAAGTATTAGCTGGAAACTCAATCTTGATGCTCCCCTCAATGCTTATTGGGATACGGATAGGGGGTTGGCCAAATCAAGCTGTACCCGATATTTCGAAGACTATCTTCTGAGTCAGAGCGATAGGCCTTTGATTGTTGGGTTGGATGAAGTCGATCGAATATTTGCCTACCCAAAACTGGCTCAGGACTTTTTGCCTTTATTGCGGGTGTGGCACGAAGAAGCCAATGAAAGTGAGATTTGGCAACGGTTACATTTAGTGGTGGTACATGCGACAGAACTATATCTTCCCCTGCAGGTGCACCAGTCCCCCTTTAATGTAGGACTACCGATTCGATTGCCGGAATTGACCCTCGATCAAGTCAGCGAGCTGGCAAGACGCTACGGCCTCCCCTGGAAGGCGGAACAATCAGCCCAACTCATGGAGCTGGTAGGAGGACATCCCTATTTGCTACAGCTCACGTTTTATCACCTGTGGCAAGGAGACTTTCATTTTTCGCAGATCCTGGCCGAGCCGATCACGGAGAACGGCATTTACAATTCTCACCTGCAGCGACAATGGGAAGTTGTCACCGCTAACCCAATACTCCTGGAGGAACTCCGGCGGATTTTGACCCAACCCGTTTCGGGACTCTCTGTGGAAACTCACCAGCTCCAGAGTCTAGGGCTGATTCGGATCAAGGGGAATTGGGTGAGGTGGCGCTGTCGCCTCTACGAGCAATATTTTCAAAGTCGGCTGAGTAGCCCCTGAACCCCATCTCTGGATTGTTGATCCGATCCTCGCCCGCGATGTTGACCCCCTTAACCTTTTACCTCCATGATGGACCATGAACCAACCCCTTCCAGCGGCGATGCTTGATGCCAACTATACCTACAAAGTGGGTGGCGGGCTGCGATTTAACCATCCGACCTATGTGCAACGGCAGGCTGACCAGCAGCTGTACACAGCCCTGAAGGCGGGTGAGTTTTGCTACGTTTTTGATGCTCGACAGATGGGAAAGTCCAGCCTGCGGGTGCAGGTCATGCATCGCTTGCAAATTGAGGGAACGATCTGTGTATCAGTGGACTTGACGAACCTGGGTAGTGAATCTGTTAGCGCCGCCCAATGGTATCGGGGATTCCAGTTTGAACTGGCTCGAAAATTTCATCTCACTGAATCGTTTGAGCAGTTTCAGCAGCAGGTGCAAACGCTAAATCTTTCCCCTGTTCAAGAGCTCAGCCAGTTCGTCGAAACTATTTTACTGGGCACCTTGCCCGACCGTAGCATCGTTATTTTTTTAGATGAGCTGGATACAGTTTTAAATCTTAGTTTTTCCACCGATGACTTTTTTGCCTGGATTCGTTACTGCTATAACCAGCGATCGGAATTTCAGGCTTACCAGCGACTCACCTTTGCTTTATTTGGCGTGGCAACCCCCTCCGATCTGATCCGAAGTAAGCAACGCACCCCGTTTAATGTGGGAAGATCCATTCAGTTGGCAGGTTTTCGAGAGGAGGAGGCTCAGGCTTTATTGCCGGGATTAAGAACGCAGGCAGACCATCCTGCAGTGATCTTACGGTGCATCTTGAACTGGACAGGGGGACAGCCTTTTTTGACTCAAAAGTTATGCCAGTTAGTGGTATTGCAGCAGCAGCCAATTTTGGCCGGTGACGAGGAGAAACAAGTGGGGGAATTGGTGCGATCGCACCTGCTCAACCACTGGGAACTACAAGATGATCCGGCCCATTTGAGGACGATTCGGGACTACTTACTCCATGATTCTGAACAAGCAATTCGCCTGCTAGAACTCTATCAGCGCATTTTACAAACTCACACAGACCCCACTCAGCCAAGTCCTGCTATCCCAATTGATGACAGTCAGGATCAGGCCAAGCTCTTGCTCTCGGGCCTAGTCATTCGTCAAGGAAATAGCCTAATCCCTCGAAATCCCATTTATTTAGCTGTTTTTGATCAAACCTGGGTTGATCATCAGCTAACCCGCTTGCGACCCTATGCCGCTGCCCTGGCGCAGTGGGTAAAATCGGGCTATCAAGATGTCAATGTCCTGTTACAGCAATCAACCTTACGAGAGGCTCAGGCCTGGGCCGCAGGGAAAAGTCTGGGTGACCTAGACTATCAATTTTTAGCAGCCAGCCAACTCTTAGACCGTCAGCAACGAGAGCGACACATCCTAGCAAGTTTGTCTATCTTAAGCTATCGCCAGGGTAATCTCAAACTTTATTTACAAACCATTGCTGAGGAAGTCAGCGAACTGTTTAACCTGGACTGGTCAGTTGTCACCCTCTGTCGGAGTAATGAAGAACGAATTTTAGCCAGCAGTATGGATATTGGCGAAGCCGCCAACCAGGCTTATTCTCTGCATGGTTCATTAACCGGAGAGGTGGTTAATTCAGGTGTTCCCCTGCTGGTGGAGGACACCACTAGGACTGATCGAGGTAGAGCCCCAGAGGGCTATTGCGCCTACCTAGGCGTTCCTTTAAAGACGCCGGAGAAAGAGGTGATTGGCACCATCTGCTCTTTTCACCGTACACCCCGTCATTTTGATCCTGAAGAGGTTCAATTTATTGAGTTGTTTGCCGAACGTGCTGCCAGCATTATCACGAACTACCAGCTCTATGAACAACTTCAACAAATGGATCAAGAGCTAGAGGTCGAAGTTATCCAACGGACGCAAGCATTAAGAGCTACTCAGGTGAAACTTCTAGATGCTAACCGCGACCTTGAACAACGAGTAGAACAGCGTACCGCTGAGCTGCAAAGGATGAATCAACAGCTGCGAGTTGAAATGGGTGAACGCCTCAAAGCTGAGGATCAGCGGCAGCAGGCTGAACAGGAGAAAATAGCTGCGTTGACGTCGCTGGCAGAAGTTGGAGAACTGGCCAGCATGATTGTCCATGAAATTCGCAACCCTCTAACGACGGTCTGGATGGGGCTGAAGGCCTTTGAACGCCTTTCCCTATCGGATCACTCCCAACGCCAACTACAGTTGGCCCTCACGGAGGCGGCTCGCCTGCAGGATTTGCTTCAGGAGATTTTGAATTATGCCAAACCCCAAGGCTCCCAGTGCATTGCTCTGGAACTCACCAGCTGGTTGACGGAAGTGATCACGGATTTAAGTGGGCTCCCCCAGTGTCGGGGATTGGTCTATCAACCGCTAAAGCCCCCCCTTAAAGTTCTGGTAGACCCGGATAAGCTCAAGCAAGTCGTCATCAACCTGGTCAATAATGCTTGCGAAGCCTCCCCTCCTGGGCAGTCCGTGCGCTGCTGGCTAGAGGCAACCGACACCGAGGCCTATATCCACGTTCATAATGGGGGTGCGCCTATCCCTGCCAACCTTCTGCCTCAGCTAACCCGCCCCTTCTTCTCGACCAAGGTAAACGGTACCGGCTTGGGTTTAGCCATTGTCAAACGCATCGTCGATGCCTACGGAGGAAGGCTCACAATTCAATCCACAGAAGCGGCAGGCACCACGATCACAGCCTCCTTCCCCAAGGTCTGATTAGAACTGAGCGAGGGCTAAACCCCATCCAACGCTTCAGTTTTCTCTAAGATCAGCTCAAGATCTGGATATTGTCAAGGTTTATGGCACCGCCGTTGCGGTGAGGCCCTCCAGTTCTGTTCCAAACCCTAGTCAAGATCCAAACAGCACATCTTTCTGTTCGAAAACCCAACAACTAACATCCAGCATTTTCCAGCATTTCCCAGCTGATGATCATTGACCTTTCACCTACTCTTAAGGTTAAACACCTAGGCTCAACGTTATCCACAAAGAGGACAAGGCCATGAAGCTAGAGGGAAAGGTAGCGCTGGTCACCGGGAGCAGTCAAGGGATTGGTCAGGCTATTGCCATTCGCTTCGCTCAAGCAGGGGCAAAGGTTGTGATTAACTATCGCTCTCACCCAGAGGGTGCGGAAGCAACTCTGAGTAAAGTCCAATCTGCTGGGGGCGAATGCCACCTGGCAGAAGGCTACTGTGATAATGACCGGGGCTACGCGGTTGGGGCTGATCTGGGTATGGTTGAAGACGTGCAGCGGCTCATCCAAGCTGGGATCGATCACTATGGCCAGCTCGACATTCTGGTCAACAATGCTGGCATTGAGAAACATGCTCCCTTTGAAGCGGTGACAGAGGCCGACTACGAAGCTGTTCTCAACGTCAATATCAAAGGCGTCTTTTTTGCGACCCAGGCAATGGTGAGACATCTCAAAGCGACTCAACGCACGGGCAGAATTATTAATATTAGCTCTGTGCATGAGGATCTACCGTTTCCCAATTTCACGGCCTACTGTGTTAGCAAAGGCGGGCTGAAAATGTTGACCCGAAATCTGGCGGTCGAGCTAGGTCCACTCGGCATCACCATTAATAATGTGGCCCCTGGTGCGATTGAAACCCCGATTAATACTAAGCTGCTGAACGATCCTGACACGGGTGTGACCAAGATTTGATGTGAGTCATCAGACCTGATATTCTTTAGGGGTAGGCTTCTGTTGGAGGAGATTGG
>NZ_JTHE03000074.1 GCF_000817775.3 Lyngbya confervoides BDU141951 | reverse complement strand
AAGGGCTGATGGTTCGTATCTTCAGCTTATGGCGAGTGAGCTTTTTTACTGACTGAGCGATTTATCAAACATCCTCTTAGTCGGTACGGTCAGAGGAGTAGCGATGTCGAAATCTAATCTCGTCCCTAGTGACGGTTATCAAGAGCTATTAGAAGGGCTCAAAGACCGCATTCGCTCATCCCAGATGCGCGCGGCGATCTCGGTCAACCAGGAGCTCATCCTGCTGTACTGGCAGATTGGCCAAGAGATTCTAATCCGCCAAGAACAACAGGGTTGGGGAGCTAAAGTAATTACTCAATTATCCAAGGACCTGGCCCAGGAGTTCCCTGAAATGAAGGGGTTTTCTACCAGAAACCTTAAATATATGAGGACGTTCGCGAATGCCTATCCAGATTTAGAGATTGGGCAACAGCCTGTTGCCCAAATTCCTTGGGGGCACAATTGCGTCCTCCTCGATAAGGTTCAAGAGCCGTCTGAACGACTATGGTACGCCCGCAAATGCTTAAAAAATGGCTGGAGCAGAGCCGTTCTGACGGCACAGATTGAAAGTGGACTATACCTCCAGAAAAGAGGGACGGCCACGACCAATTTTGACCGGACACTGCCACAGTCTCAATCTGACTTAGCCCATGAAATCATCAAAGATCCCTACCATCTGGACTTCTTGCTGGTTGATGAAAATATTCGCCATCAAGACCTCAAGCGGGCACTAATGGCTCATATCCGCGATTTCTTAGTGGAGCTGGGGGTGGGCTTTGCCTTTGCGGGCAAAAACTACCGCATCGAAATTGGCGGTGAAGAGTTCGTGCTCGACCTGTTGTTCTACCACCTAGAGTTACGCTGCTTCGTCATTATCGAACTCAAAATGGATGAGTTTAAGCCTGACTACTCTGGCCGCATGAACCTATTCATTTCCGCCATTGATGACCAAGTTCGTAAACCTGGTGATCAACCCACTATCGGTCTCATTCTATGCAAGTCTAAAAACAAAACCGTTGCTGAGTACGCCACACGCAACTTACGTAATCCCATCGCGGTGGCGGAGCACAGGCTCCCAAAGCTCCTTCCGACGACAGAGCAGTTAGAGCTAGAGTTGGAAAACGCTGCTCAGCAACTTGAAGCCAGCGAAGACACGGAAGCATAGTTGTTACTAGGCCCCAAAGTAGCGAGCCTGCGTTTTGGGGCAATTTAGTTTTTCTGTATTGGCTGGATAGTTGCTCGCCTCGCAGCAACTCTACGAAACAATAGGAGTTTCAGCGTCTTCAATAGGCAAAAACAGACGGTGTACTACCCAGTTTTGAACAAAATTCAGCCCTTTATTAGTCCAAGGAATGTACTACTGAAAACCTTTGCTGGGCAAAGGTTTGATCGGTAAGTTGCTCCAAAACGCAGCCTTGATAGTTTAAGGCCTATTCGCAGTTAATCTGAGCTCAAAACCGCCTTGTTTGCGAGCACAACGACTCTTGTTTGAAAGCCGCTACACCTAATTATGGGCAGGAGCAACAACCGGCTTAACTTCTGACACCGTATCTTCGTTACTTTGGGGGCATCCTGATGACTGAGGACGAGATCGCCAGCACGAGTCACTCTGTAGCGGTGAACGTAGCTGCCAACTAATTCGTGAAGTTATCCAGCGACTGCATGATGACACCATTGTGAGCTTACACGTACTGCACAGATTCAGTCGATTCCGCTGGCAAAGTAAAGCCCGTGGCATCCGCGATAAAACCAATCAGTTCAGGGTTGTAAGATGAGCCCGAACCTGCCGAGAAATTATCCGCGTAATAAATGCCCGTTCCTCTAGGATTGCTACCCAGGCGCTCAAACACACTTGGAAGTTTCATCGGGTCGTAAATGTCAGACAGCGCTACGTTTTGTTGCTCCATATACCAGGCGGAGACATGACTTCCAGGCATCTGACCGCGCTGTTCTAGATATCGCTGTACAGCGAGCTGACCAGGTTCCGGCAGGACGATGGTGTCGTATTGAGCATTGAAGTCCATGATGATGGCGGCTTGGAGTAAGCCTTGACTGACTGGGACGTGATCGTCGTAGTAGAGTTCACGATTACGACCGAGGAAAAAAGTATCTCGACCTTGGCTACCATTGCCACCCTCGGTATCACCCCAGAGAATGTCAATCCCATCCCAACTGTGTTGTCCGCCGCGACGAGAAGAGCCCGTCAGCTCGTCGTCGCCCACGCCTCCTTCTAGATAATCGTCGTCATAACCGCCAATGAGAAAATCGTTGCCTACGCCTCCAAAAAGGTGATCTCTATCCGAAACTTTGGTGCCGTGTTGACTGTAGATGCGCTGATAATCGCCATTTTCCGGTCCGCCAAATAAGCGATCGTGGCCCGCTTCGCCAAACAGCCAGTCGTTGCCCAGTCCCCCAAAGAGGTCGTCATCGTCGTCAGTGCTAACAGGGCCGATATCGGAGTCAAACAAATCACCATCCAGGTCACCATCATCGCCAAAGATGATGTCATCCCCTACTTCAAGGCCGATATCAAAGTTCTCATCAGGGATTGACTGCCCGATTCTGAGATCACCGTAAAGTTGATCGTCTCCTCCCATGCCATAAATGATGTCATTGCCAGCACTGCCGTAAATAAACTCGGCAATTCCGTCGCCCCTGCCACTGACAAATCCCTTGATTAAGTCATTTTCGATACTGCCAAACGGTTGTCCGCCAGTTTGATCAAGATACTCAGAGACCGTTTCGTAAAGTGTTGAATAATCTTGAATGTTTTCTGGAGAAATTGCCTCGATCACCTCAGAGAGAATTTCTTCAAGGAAGATATCAATTTTTGACATTGAAATATCCTGTAATCAGGGTCGGTCTTATAGAGATGTGGCACCTCGGTAGCAACCACATATCGAAAACGAATTGAACATATCACTAATGAATTAAATCTACGTTAATCCGTGTGCAGATTAATAAAACTGCATATTTTTGGGCCATTACAGCATTTCTCACTCTAGTGAGGTGCAGTAGCAGCAATTTGTAAACCAGTTTTTAATGTCTGTCAAA
>NZ_JTHE03000068.1 GCF_000817775.3 Lyngbya confervoides BDU141951 | reverse complement strand
GCCACCGGAAATAATGGCAACAAGGTAATACTCTGGGACTTACAAGGTAATCAGATTACTGTTATGGATGGTCATCAGTTTGCCGTGAAAGATTTGAAATTCAACTCAAAAAGCACATACTTATCCACAACCTCTTCTGAGGGTGTGGTGAGGCTCTGGGATCTAAGAGAAATAAGCGAATCTACGGAAGGACATCAAGGCCCCATTACTCCAACAGTATTCAGCCCAAACGAAAATTTTATTGTTTCTACCGGCATCGGTGATAAGCAAATATTTTCTTGGGAAATTCAGAATGGTCGACTTAAACCTGTTAAACGCCCTTCTCCTAAGCTACCAGAAAATGACATTCTTCATATCAATGAGGTTTTCTTTCATGACGATTAATACTCGATTCTAACAGTAGAGATTGCTGGAGAAAATCGGATGTGGCTCTGGAGTAGTGATGCAGAATTGATGTCAATGATGACAAACCCTAACGACGGGCCTCTTTTAGGAAGATTTAACACTGATTGTAATTGTATATATAGTGTTTCCTCAGATGGAACAGTACCTATCTGGGACCTAAGAGGAAATCAAATATCACTTATTTCAGGGCAAAGTCAGCGCTTTCCGGAAGTTGCATTCAGCTCAGATGGAGATTTTGCTATAACTACTAGCGAAAATGGGATGGCTCGTATATGGGATCTGAAAGTAGGTAAGGCTACAGAAATAGAAGCACACGATGATGAGGTCTACAAAGCTACATTTAGTCCGAATGGAAATCTTTTTGCCACAACTGGAGGAGATTCGAAAATAAAAATATGGGAGCTAAATGGCAATAAAGTACTTGAGACAGAGATTCAAAATCAAGCCCCCCATATAAAGTTTAGTCCTAACAGAAATCAAGTTCTGATAGGTAGTGCTGATGGTAGTGTACAGCTGTGGAATTTAGATAATAATGTAGTTTCGCATTTTGAAATCAATCTGAATGGTATTAGTGAAATTCAATATAGTCCTGATGGAAACCACTTTGCTATCACTGATAGGGATGGTGTCGTAGGGATTTGGTTGTTAAACGGACAGCAGATTGCAGAGTATAGCGTACACGGTTCTTTCAATAAGGATTGGACATTGATAGCCAATCTGCAGCGAAATCCTTTAAGCAATAACCATTTTTTAGACCTTGCTACTGTATATACCACTTCAAACCTCGATGAACTCATAACGGACGCCTGCGATCGCCTCACTCCTTACCTGATGAACAACCCCGATCGCTCTGACGAAGATCGCGCCCTTTGTGGTCTCCCTCCCCTAGAGCAAACAACCACCACGAGTGACTGACAGACCTCTATGTGTCTACCGCGCGCCAGTTAAATTCTCGCGCTGCCTGACACAATACGGATGCATTGCAACGCCGCTTTGCTAAGAGCTGAATGAGAAGCATTGCCGAAAATGCTCGTTTTCGGCAATGTTCATCTAAGTCAGCAACGACGCTTCAGTAATTAGAGACATGTCAGACAAAACCGCCCAAACATCATTTTCGGCAAAGTTTGAAGAGCCACTTAATCAGCCACCCCGTAAACCGAAAAATGACGAGGTGCGATCTCGCGAGCACCTCACCCCCGACGAAGTCGATCAGCTCATCCAGGCCGCGAAGAAAATCGGCCGCCACGGTCATCGCGATTCGACTTTGATCATGATCATGTATCGCCACGGCTTTCGAGTATCAGAGGCGATCGCCCTACGGTGGGACCAGGTGGATCTGAAAGCCGGTGTTCTCCATGTGGCACGACGGAAGAAAGGGACGCCGGCGACTCATCCGTTACGAGGGCCAGAGTTGCGATCGCTGCGGCAGCTCCAGCGGGACTATCCCAACACGCCCTACCTGTTTGTAACGGAGCGGGGTGGCCCGATGACGGAGCGCACGGGGCACAACATCATTCAGCGAGCGGGGAAAGCGGCGAAGTTGCCGTTTCCGGTGCATCCTCATCAGTTACGCCATGCTTGCGGATACTACCTGGCCGCCAAGGGGCATGACACGCGGGCGATTCAAGCGTATCTAGGCCACCGCAATATTCAGCACACTGTGAAATATACGGAGCTGTCACCGGGGCGCTTCAGGGATTTCTGGCAGGATTGATGATGGACGACGACATCGCCTCCTCTCCGGCACTCCTGGCGATGTCGCTCTATGAGGAACCCAATTGACATTCCTGGAAAGTGGAGAATACAGCCACCCATACTACTGAGCGGTCTTCAGCGGCTCCGGCAACTGGCAACCACTCCAACTCGCAGAATAAAGAGCTTCAGCATATTTGTGTCCCGGCGATTGCTTCTCGTCAATGATCGACGGCTGTCTTTGTACTGCCACCATGCTGAGTGACCCTTGGTCGGCACTTAACTTTCACGGCACCTTTGATGAAGGCATCTTCATTGGCCTTGTTCGACCAGATATAAGCTTCCCCTGGTTTCAAGTTGGACATCCTATCTGGCGACAAGCTGTCAAGGGCAGCATTCGCCTTTTGAATGTGCTTGAGCCAAGCAGGAGAGTTGAACTTATGAAGGATAATCTGGCTTGATAGCTCGATAAGCGAGACAGGTACTGAGGGCGGATCCTGGCTAGCGACCATAATGCTGGTGCCTTTATGGCGCATCTCGCGAACCACTTCGATTAGCCCAGAGAGGAGATCGGGGCTTTCGATATATTTGTGAGCTTCGTCAAAGACAACCAGCTTGTTGAACTTGCGACCTTCGTATTCGGCATCGGCAAAGAGCTGGAGCAGCACGACAAACAGCCCTAGTGCCTCGTCTTTTTCAATGAATTCGTCTCGGAGATCAACGATAACTAAACGCCCTGGTTGAATCAGGTCGCCGAGATGGGTTGTATCGTCAATGTATTCTGAGGCCAACTCCAAGCGCTGATGAGCCAATCCTTTCAGGGTATCCGGCAACAGAGAACTATCGATGCCATCCCGAATGGCTTGGACGGTCAGGTTATTGCGATGGGTCTTCATAATGCGGTTGAGCTGCCGCATGTAGGTGGATTGATTCCCCACAGCCCCCATCAAGAAGCGCCAGTGGCTGGCTTGCAGCTCTGATGCTGCGAACTTAATGGGATAAACCGTGATGCTGGGGTACTCTTCCCTGCGCTCATCCAGTTTGTCTGCGGGGGTGAGTAGGATAACGTCAGATAGAGCTTTGGGTTCTGCCCCGTAACGGTCTCGAAGAGAAGCAATTTGCGCTTCATCAGAATTGGGCTCCACCATGCTGGTGAATTCGGGCCTATAGTCCTGGGTAGGGCTGTAGTGGAAGATGATGGTGGTCAATGGCTCTGGCAGGC
>NZ_JTHE03000119.1 GCF_000817775.3 Lyngbya confervoides BDU141951 | reverse complement strand
CAGGATCAACCCTGGTTAGAGCACTCTCCCAAAAAATACATTTTTCTCAAAACTGTCCCGCCTTAAATTGGTAGCCCTCGGGGAGCACCCGATAGGTCCCCCGAGAATTGAGCCTGTTCTTTATCGCAGATGCTGTCAGGACTGATGCGGGAGGCCTTTTTTCAGCGATCGCACTCTCCAAAAGTTTAGCAGTGTCGGAAATCCGATCTGGCGCGATAGATCTCTGTTCCCGAGGGTCTGACACGCAAGCCGGTAAATCTTCCCGAAGGGGGAGTCGCAATGCATGCAGCTATCTTAGTTTGAGAGTATCTTCACATTGCATCGGCGTTTTGCCGTTATGGCCTAGCATCCTATCCTGAAGGAGAGCGATGTCAGGGATATGAATAATGTTGATAAGGACTTCCGCATTATGGCCAGAGGAATGCTAGGTAAGCATCCGTTGAATGCAGAATTGGGGCCGTTCACTCATCCCATCCTGCCTTGGGTATGCTTCAAGCAAGAGGTGTATTACGGCAAGGTTGACCCAAGAGGGACGAGTCAGGACTGTGCTGATTGTGGTGCCGCAGTCAAAAAAGACTTGAGTGTCAGAATTGCTCTCAATATCTCTCTCAGAATCGCTCATTGTCTTGAATGTGGGTCAATCAAGCCAAGAGACAGGGCTGCGGCGCAAGTGATGTCCGTGGGCACTGGGGCATAGACAATGCCTGTGGAGTCGAGGTGACGGGGATCAGTCATGAAGTCTAGTCAACTGGCACTGAAGCAGGAAATCCTTGGGGCGACCCAGGGAATCTCGCTCTGTCTCTGAAAGGTCAGAGGGAGAGAATGTCAATTCAATCTATCTCTATCTATCTGGATCAGTGAAAACATTTCAATGCCGCTGTCAAAACACCCTCTTTTTCGACAATACCCAATGTATCCAGTGTCAGCGGGAGGTTGGATGGTGTCCTCGCTGCGATCGCATCTCTCCGTTGATTCCGATTGAGAGGGCAGAGAATTGCTATCGCTGTGGTCATGGCGATTGTCAGGCTGAGCTACAAAAATGCCACAACTATGTCACCTATTGCGTCTGTAATCGGTGTCTTACGCCCGATTCAGCCTCAGATTCCCATGGTCTGTGTGACTATTGCCGCTACAACGTCACCATCCCGGACTTATCTGTGGCTGGGAATCTGGAAAAATGGCGACGGATCGAAGCCGCAAAACGCCGCCTGTTATATACCTTGGAACTTTTAAACTTACCGCTCAGCCACAACAGTGCGGCATGGGGACCTCCCCTTGAATTCGCCTTTAAGGGCGACATTATCCTGCGCGATTCGTCTTGGCGAAAGCTAGGAACCGGTGAACGGGTCTATACCGGACATGCCGACGGCACCATTACCCTTAATATCCAGGAAGCAGATCCGGTGGAGCGGGAAAAGCTGCGGGTGGATATGAATGAATCCCATCGTACTCTGATTGGTCATTTTCACCATGAAATCGGCCATTACTATTGGCAAGTTCTGGTCACTGGAGATTGGATCGAGACATTCAAGACTCTTTTCGGAGATCATCAAAATCCCACCTATTCAGAGGCCCTCAACCGTTACTATGCTCAAAGTAGTCCGCCTCAAGGTTGGGAAGACCATTATATTAGTGCCTACGCAACCATGCATCCCTGGGAAGACTTTGCCGAAACCTTTGGAACCTACTTAGACATGGTTACAGTGTTAGATACGGCTCACCACGTAGATCTCCAGTATGGCCTAGACGTGCAGACCTGCTCCTTTGCAGAGATGATCCAGCAGTACAAAAAACTCGGAATCATTCTCAACGAGCTCAATCGAACCCTAGGACTCCTAGATTTTGTCCCAGAAGTTTTTAGTCGGCCGGTGGCGATGAAGCTTGAGTTTATTCATGATCTTCTTCGCTCTGTGAACTATGAGGATAAATAAGGGTTGGTGTATCTTGGTAGGCATGATCGCTAGCTTCCAAGGTTGCAATGCAGTTTGTTTCAGATCCCTCTATTGCACGTAAAATCCAGAAAATGCAGGCACGGGTCCGCTGGCAGGATTCCTTGTGTCACTTACGCAACATTGACCAAACTCGCCTCATTATTGACGACGGCCAAGCCGAGGATTCAGAATTTTCCTTTTTAGTGGTGGGAGACAGCGGATCAGGCTTTCATCGGGGCGATAGTCCCCAACGGCGGATCGCACAGAGCATGATGGCCGAGGGATCAGACTGCCGCTTTGTTCTCCATACCGGAGATGTGATTTATCTCGTGGGGTCGAGCGAACAATACTTTGAAAATTTTATCAAGCCCTACCGCGAGTATCTCGTGGGGGGCGATCGACCTGAGGAGATCTGCTATGACCGCATGGTATTCAAGCGTCCATTCCTACCTGTCCCAGGCAACCACGATTACTACGATCTCCCGCTCATTTTGGGAGTGATCTCCCAAGCCACGCTTCCGCTTCGTTACCTCCTGCGATCGCAGCTAGATATAGACGTTGGCTGGCATGGATCCTACAGTGGCGATGCCTACGCTCGCGCCTTCCTGGACTACCTGAAAGATAAAAATCCTCAGCAGCTTGAGCAGCATCTAGCGCGTCACTATGGTGGCGATCAACGGGGATCCTGTCTGCGGTATCAACCCGGACAATTTACGCGATTGCCCAACCGCTACTACCGATTTCGCTACGGGGGAATAGATTTTTTTGCCCTCGACTCCAATACCTTCAATAGTCCTGAACCGATTCCTGCTGGGCAGTCGGGAACCCGCCGCCGTCGTCAGCTCGAACAGCAGCGAACCGCACTAGAGCAAGATCAATTGCGCCTGTTGGGCAAAGCCTCTAGGTCTGTTGCGACGCCTGGCGATCGCGATCAGCTGCACGACCTCTACGCGAAGGCCGAGCAATTATCCGAGCAAATCCGGGATATTGATAAGCAACTGGCCGCCGCGACCCATCACGATGTGGATCATGCCCAGCTACGGTGGCTCAAGCAAGAGTTGGTGGTATCCTGGGGCGACCCTGACGCCCGAGGCCGCATCCTGTTCTTCCACCATCCTCCCTACGTCACGGAAGCGACAAAGTGGGACCAGGGGCAAACGTTAGCGATTCGATATCATTTGCAGCAGGTCTTTGATGCCGTTGACCGAGCGATCGCCCCTCGCCCCCAGAATCATCCTTTGGTGGATCTAGTTCTTAATGGTCACGCCCACTGCCTGGAGCACCTCCAAACCCAGGATACTGGGCATGCCGATTCTTACCTCAACTGGATTGTTTGCGGTGGCAGCGGGTTTAGCCTGCGGCGACAGCGGCCGGAGGGGCCAGCCTTGATTCAGGACGAACGGATACTGGCTAAATCCTTGCGCTTTGTGGGTCGCAGCGGCCACGGATCTGAAAAACGCAGGCCCTACTCGTATCTGCGCATTGATGTGGCACCAGGCTCTCCCCCCCCATTGACGGTTCGGCCCTTCATCGTTGAGTTATTTCAAAAGCAATGGCGTCACGAGGCGCTTCCCCCCTTTTCCCTGACCCGGTGAGGGCATCGCCTCGAAGGTGTTGACCCGTATCAGATTACCAGCGGTGTTCTCAGCAGTGGTTGCGAGTCCATCTGGGCCATGGGGCTGAGCATAACAAAAGTGCAATGCCTCCCTAGATTGCTGAGCCAGCGGAGATGAACCTGGCAGGCGAATCGTTATCTCTTACATTGTGGAGTTTTTCAATGCATCCCATTCCGCTGGCGGAGGGCGATCGCCCTAGCCTGGATGGTTTAGGAACTCTAGCCCTCTGAGTCACAGTTTTGGAGAAGGGCATCTACCCAAAGCCCCATCCATAAATTCGGCGTCATTGAAATTAGTTGCGACAGGGAGCAACGGTGCGGGGATTAAACGCTTTGAAAACCTGGCAGGCGAACGTGTTCTCCCAGGAGGGAGGACCTGCCGTGGTGCAGCCTCAAAGCCAGCGCTAGACCTTAGCTGTCGGTCAACAGGTTGCTAACCCCATCAACGTTCTGTCCAATCCCCCAGGCATCCTTGAGCATTTCACGGAATGTCACGGTTTGATGGAGCATCGCTTCTCTCATCTGGATGAGTAACTGATGGGCATCCTCTTGAGAAAGGTCCTTCACCTGAGACTCAAAAACTTGAAGCTCAAACTGCTGTTCAAGGGGTAACTGTTGGCGAATGTTCATGGGAGGGGAAATTTTTCAATGAAACATCATGTAAAATAATGTAACACAAAATTAAATTTTGTTGTTTTTTCAGGGTATCCATGATATTCCCCGCAGGGGCTGAAAAATTTCGCTATATTAAGAAAAATTTCACCTTCTCCCGTACATTGAGGTTGTTATGGCTTTGTATGCTGAACTTCACCGCCATTTAGGCGGTTCTGTGGTGCCTCGTGTACTGTGGCGTTTTTTTCAGCGCAACCGCACCGATCTGACCTCGCAATTCGGACAGTACGAAGAGTTTGAGGACTTTTATACCCGTCCGAGAAACTCCCTGGCAGAATATCTAGAGCTGCACACCCTGGTAGAAAGTGTGCAGAACAACGAAACGCTGCCCTACTTCATTTATCGATTGATGAGAGGGGCCTACATTTTCGAAAATCTGGCCTATCTGGAGCTGCGCTACACCCCTTATTTCCGAACACCGGAGGATCTCAGTCAAACCCAGCGTATTGACCACATGGCTCAGATTGTCCAGACTGTGGGGCAGGCGAGTCGTCTCCAGGAATATCCCATCATTACCAGCCAAATTCTTTGCATGCACTCGCGGCTGCCCTATGAAGTGAATCGGGCCATTGTCGATCTGGCCATTCAAATGCCTGAATACATTTGCGGGATTGATGTGGCGGGGGGCGATTCCCTCTACGGCGATCGCCTGGAGGAGTTTGTGAGTCTTTATGCCTTTGCGCGCGCGCACAATGTCAAGACAACGGGGCATTTGTATGAAACAGTTCAGGGCTGTCACCCTGAGTTGCTGCCCTATTTGATGCGCATTGGCCACGGCATACAAATTCCGCTTCAGTTTCCAGAACTGCTGCCCGCGATCGCCGATCGCAAACAGTGTTTAGAGGTGTGTCCCACCACCTACTTTAAGACCGGGACCCTGTCCGAAATTCAGCAGCTGAAAGTGGTGTTTGATCGATGTTTTGACGCGGGTGTAGACATTGCAATCTGCACAGATAATGCCGGGCTTCACAATGTGCGCTTACCGTTTGAATACGAGAATTTACTCACCCACGATATTATCGATTTTGAGCAGCTGCGAACCTGCCAGGTCAATGCTTTTCGCCATGCCTTTGCTTGGCCCCTGAACCAGGAACCTTCATCAATTTTACAAAGCGCTCTCAGGACGGAGGGAAAACCCGTGGTGCCGATTTCCTAGATCCAGTTGAGATGGGTAAATGTATCTATTTGTAAACCGGGTTTATGTTCTGTTGAAAACATCAACACAATTCACCCATGAACGTGTGTGATGTGAGTGAGTAAACCATGAATGTTAGTCAACAGGCCTTAGCGCCCAATGCTTTGGGGCCCGATGCTTTGGGGCCCGATGCTTTAGGGCCCGATGCCTTAGTGCCCGATGCTTTCCTGAGCGCTGAGGCAAAACCAAACGACACCCTAGAGACGTGCCAGGATGCAGATGACCCTTCCGAAATTCTGGAAGCCATCAGTTCCCTAACCCGTGTCATCTCCGGTCTGCTACTTTACCTCAGCCTAATTTTCCTGCTTGCAGACCCCTTGGTTAGCGTTGGAATATGGGGCAGCTTGGTGGTTGTTTTCTATGCTCGTAGACACAGACAAGGTTGCAAAGCTTCAAGCTGAGGAAGCAAGGGGAACATCCGCTGGCCATGCAGGGGCCAGGGAACCCTTGGGGATATGAAGCTTAAAGGGGTGGGGGCGCAGCACTCAACCGTGATGGCGGGATCGGTTCGCCCCTCCACTCTAGAAGGCGGTCCCCAGCCCCGGCGCGATCGCCCCCGTCCGTCAATCCAGGCCAGAACCCAGAGAATGGCAGGAAAATGGAAACTCTATGCAGGAAATCCTTGGGACGACCCAAGGACTCTCCACCCATATTGCCTAGCGATTGGGGGGAGAGGATGTCAACGGTTTAGTCAAGGGCAGGGAGAGTTTTTGGTGCGCAAAAGCCAGGAAAATAGTCTATTCGGCCTCAGAAAGGCGCTCTAGGAGAGAGGATTGTTTTTCCAAATCACGAAGACCGTAGACGAACGCAGGGTCCGTTTTGACGGCTGAATCAGGCTGGCATAGATTAGCTGACCATTTTTTTCCAATTCATACAACGGTCCTCCCGCATAGGATCCAATCTCCTGGATTCTGTGGTCCTGAAAGCGCTGCCTGAATTGTTCAATGGCCACTTTCTGCGGCTTATTTTTCCACCAGTCTACCTTCAGCACCTTTTCCTGCTGCTCCAGTTCTCCGGTTTGTTTGTTGTAGGCCTCAATACTGGCAGCGGTAAAGACCCGTTCTGGTTCTGGCAGCAGGGCTGGCAAAAAGCCGACGGATTGTTCTGCCGCGCTGCCGCCAAATAAGTGGCTGCTATCCGCGAAGGCTAACAGATGATCTGGCACTGGGTTGCCTGCGCTGGCCTCTTGATCCTCACTGGATCTGTCCTCTGTGAGGTCAGGAGATGGGGTGCCCTGGGGATCGGGTTGGGGGCGCGGGGAGTCCGTCTGTTTCGAGGAGGGTTGAGTCTCTTGAGGGAGGGGATCCGGTTCAGCGACAGGGGTGGGAGATGCGGGCTGGACCTGGGGTGATCGCAGGGCCTGAAGGATCGGTGGCGCTTTGGGCGGCCGTTTTGGTTTGGGCTTGAGCTTGGGGGAAGGGGAATCGGCCTGGGTTGGCCCGGACTGGGTCGGGCTGGACTGGGGTGCTAGGGTTTTAAGGGTTTTAGCCTGGGTAATGGAAACGCTTTCTTCCAAAAGCGCCTCGGACTCAGCCACTTCATCGGTGGGAACCGGCCACTGAAGTAAGGTCCAGTGCCCGATCAATGCCAGGTACAGCATAGGGCGAAAAAAGATCCCCTGAGCGATCGCTGCAAGTTGTGAAAGGGCAGGAACAGTCAGCTTCATGAAACTAGCGAAGGCAGATTAATCATCACAACGGTAAAAGGGCCATTGGATCTTGCCGATCAAATGACCCTCACCCTAGGTAGGAAGGTAAGCTGGTGTCAGAGGTTACTGAACTGGATCGAGCTTGAGCAAATCTGCAATCTGTTTCCCTGCCGAGGGCGTTGCAGAAAAGATAGTGCCGTAACGCTTCTGGGTTACATTCGTCCGGGCCGCGGCATAGTCAGAACTGGAAAGGGGCACATATCCCACTTCGCTCGACAGATCGGCGGCATTGTCTAGATAAAACCCAATAAAGCTGCTGACTTCAGGGCGATTCAAGGCCTGATCGCTAACGTAAATAAACAAAGGTCGCGAGAGAGGTGTATAGGTAGAGTTCTCAACCGTTTCAGAGGAGGGAACCACTGGACCGGCACCCGAATCGATGGGAACCGCCTTGATTAAATCTTTGTTTTCCAGATAGTAGGCAAACCCAAAGTAGCCCAAGGCGTTTTTATCCCGAGATACGCCCTGTACCAGCAGGTTATCATCCTCACTGGCCACATAGTCGGCTCGGCTCGATCCCCCTTTCCCTAACACTTCCTCACTGAAATAGTCAAAGGTTCCAGAATCGGTGCCAGGACCGTAGAGGGAAATCTTCTGATTCGGCCATCCGGGACGAATCTGGCTCCAGGTGGTCACCTTCGGATTCGTTTCAGAGGACCACAGCTTCTTCAGCTCCTCAATGGTCATCATGTCCACGAAGGGGTTGTTCTGATTGATGACAACCGTCAGGGCATCCCGCGCCACCGGAATCTCTACATACTTGATGCCGTTCTGCTTGCAGAGATCCATCTCAGCGCTTTTGATGGGGCGAGAGGCATTGGCAATGTCAATCTCTCCGGCACAAAACTGCTTAAATCCGCCGCCACTCCCAGAGACTCCCACTGTGACGTTGATCTTCCCCCGGTTTTTGGCTTGGAACTCTTCCGCCACCGCTTCCGTAATCGGGAAAACTGTGCTTGATCCGTCAATTTGAATGAGTTTGGCACTCTGAGCGGTGGCCTCTAGCGAGGGAACAACAGCCAGAGTGAATGCAGCTATTGCTACACCGATTAACGTGAAGCGCTTCATGTTTAATGTTCCAGTGAAATACTTTGAGTTCAGATGTGCCATGGGAGATCACAAGTCCCCAGCATTTATCCCTAAATCAACTTAGGGGGAGTAGATTAAGAGTGCTTTACTACTAGATTAAGCTTCGATTATCTTTAGATTATCTCTGGTTAAAATCAATCAAATTTGAGATCCTCATCTCACTAGAGAGAATATACTGCTAGAAAGTCGGGATCATTCCGGCTGAACCGCTAAAGAGACCTCAGTGGCGCCTAAGCGACGGAGTCCTTGCAGCACCTGGGTGACCTTTCCATAGGACAAGGTGCGATCGGCAACGAGAAGCACTTTCCCGTTGGACTGCTTTTGAAAATAGGTTTGCACCAGCTTAACCAACTCGGCCGACTCCATGACTTGATTTCCCTGGATAATCTGGCCTTGGGCATCAAGGCCCAGCATCAGGGGCGTGATTTTCTCTGAGGGATCTGCCTTGCCCGGAACATTGCGAGGCAGCTGAATGTCGGCAATTTGCGGGGCTGAGAGGCTCATGGAAAGGATGACAAAAAACGTCAGGACCGTCATGAGCACGTCCATCATGGGCACAAGATTGACCGTGGACGACCGATGGGTAGAGCGATTTAGACGCATGGAATTAGGGCTGGCAGCAGCGAAGAGTGCTAGGGATCAGCTTGAGGAAGTTCATCAATCACCAGGGAAATGCGATCGTTGCCGATTTGCTTGAGCAAAGCCAGGGTCTGTAAAATTTTTTCAAAGGAAACCTGGGGATCGGGCTTGAAAAAGACTGAGTCCTCCGAGTTATTGACCAGAAAATAGGTCACCTGATCTTTGAGCAAGTCCTCCGTGAGCGTTGACTGTTCAATCACCAGATTTCCCTCCAAATCTAACTCCACCAGGAGGGGACGACTCGTATCAATCTCAGAAAAGTCATAGGGCTGTTCCGCATCTACCTCAGGAGGCAGTTGCAGCTTGATGACCTTTTGAGTCGTGAGGGTCATGGATAAAATCACGAAAAATGCCAGAACGCCCAGCATTACGTTGAGCATGGGGATTAAATCTGCCTCAGGGATGACAGATTCACGGACGGTACGAAACTTCATGGCGGCGTCTCCTAGGGACGAGACTCCACGGAGAGAACCGCGCGGGGTTCATCGGCTTGTGATAAGTCCTCCATTTGATGGCGTTGGGGTTCATACCAGATCTGCCGATAAATTAGCTCCAGTTCCGAACCAACCTGGGAGAAATAGTCTTGCTGATGGCCTTGGAGCGTAATCAGGACCCGAAGCACCAAGAGGGCCAGAATTGCCACCACCATTCCTGCCGCAGTGGTGATTAATGCCTCTCCAATTCCGGATGCAGCCTTCCCTGCGGCTTCGGTAGAGGCACCCCCGCCAATATTCAAGCTATTGAAGGTGGCAATGAGTCCGGTGACGGTTCCGAGCAATCCAAACAGCGGAGCAACGGCCACCACCGTTTCCAGAAGCCTATCTCCTTTACGCATCTGAATGAACTCTCTGTCACCGCTGCTTTCCAGCGCAAGCCGAAAGGTCTCGGGCGTGGGATGCTGCAGGCTCAGTGGGGCGAGCAAAAAGCGACCGATGGGCAGGTGGCGGGCATAGCTCGCAATTTTTCGGGAGTCTTCCAAACTATAGTGGGCAGCCTCCAGCACATCTTTAACGATTTGGTTTTCACGAATCAGAAAGCGCGTCCAAAACCAGGCGCGTTCTAGGGCGCAGGCCACCGTTGCCACTGACAAAACGGCCAGGGGGATCATCACCGGCCCCCCTTTTGCTAAAAAGCTGTAAAGCGGTGTCATAGAGACAATACAATCCTAAAGACCGGCAGGAATTGAAACTCTACTCTGTAGAATAACGAGTGAGATTGGATTGGTTTATTAAGGTTCGATTATCCTTTTGCCAATATCTGGTTAAGGGTTTCAGTTGGATCATCTGATGAATGACTCGACTAAATGACTCGACTGACTCTGGTGATAGGTTAAGAACGTTCTTAACCTGCTCTTGGTTGTTCCCGTCATTGACCAGTGCTATTGGTGGTATGTTTGTTGATTGAGTTTGTCAGAAGTTCGGGCCAAAGATGGGTTAAACCAGTCCTGCGGTTGGAAATTCTAGCTTAATTGCGGCCGAAGTCTATCCGACGCTGGCTTGCATAGCTGAAGCCCTATTTGGGGTTTCATTTTTGGTGTGATGTGAGGAAAACTATGGATTTTTTTGTTGAAAGAGGCTTTTTGAAAAAGCCCGCAATTTTTGCCTGGGCAGCGATCGCGGCGATCGCCACTCCCTTGAGCCCCACTCCCGCTGAGGCCAACGAGGACCTTCTCTACCAGCC
>NZ_JTHE03000117.1 GCF_000817775.3 Lyngbya confervoides BDU141951 | reverse complement strand
TCCCAAGCTTTTCCAGCGTGATATCTGCTCTCTAGGATCCCATCTTGATGTCACTAAAGCAATTTTTCGAGGTGCCCTAGAGCAGATCAGGATTTTCCGCGATGAGCACGGTATTGAACCAGAGGCTACACTTACTACCGTTCAAAAGCAAGCTGAAAAAGATCCAATGGCAAACAGCAACTTTTTGAAAGTGGCCTTTCTTGAAGGATGCCACCGGATAGGCATATTTTAATGATGGTCAAGATAATACATTCAATTTGACAACAGAACATAAATGGGTGGCTCTCCAGGATCACCCCTGCTGAGTGAGGGTTTGAACCCTACCTAACCTGCTGCACTCATCGCTTTTTTGAGATGTCGAAGTCCTATGGCATGATGGGGCATCCACGAATTTCCAGGAGAACAAAGCACAGCTATGGTTTGGTCACGTCCCGACGGCAGACAGGCTGCCCAACTTCGCCCCATTTCCTTTCAGCGTCACTTTACCCGCTTTGCCGCCGGATCGGTTCTGGCAAAGTCCGGCGAGACACAGGTGCTTTGTACCGTTAGCATTCAGCCGGGGGTTCCTCGATTTCTCAAGGATTCAGGCCAGGGCTGGCTCACGGCTGAATATCGAATGCTGCCGGGGGCCACACCCGAGCGGCAAGCGCGCGAATATCTCCGTCTGTCGGGGCGCACCCAGGAGATTCAGCGCTTAATTGGCCGGAGTCTGCGAGCAGCCCTGGACCTGACGGCCCTGGGAGAGTACACCCTCACGGTGGATGCCGATGTTTTGCAGGCCGATGCCGGCACGCGCACCACCGCCATTACAGGCGGCTACGTGGCACTGGTGGACGCCATTGGCACCTTGCTGGCTGCTGGGGATCTTTCCCAATCGCCCCTGCGCCGGGCCGTGGCAGCGGTATCAGTGGGCCTGATTGACGGTAATCCCTATTTAGACCTCAATTATCCGGAAGATGTGGCTGCTTCGGTGGATCTCAACGTGGTGATGACGGACAACGCGGAGCTTTTGGAGGTACAAGGGACCGCTGAGTCTGGAACCCTGACGCGATCGCAGCTCAACGCCATGCTCGACCAAGCCGAGGTGGGCATTGCTGCCCTGATGGCAGCCCAGCAGCAGGCTCTGTCCTAATATAATTGCTGTTATTTGTCATTAAAACCACAATGGGCATTGCCACTCAACTCGGCATTATTTTGATTCTAATCTTGGTGAACGCATTTTTTGCGGCCGCTGAGATTGCCGTCGTGTCCCTCAGCCCGATCCGCCTGAGAACCCTGGCAGACCAAGGCGATCGCCGTGCCCGGATGATTCAGAAGATCACCCGCGACAGCACGCGATTTCTAGCCACCATTCAAGTGGGCATTACCCTGGCGGGATTCTTTACCTCCGCCACCGCGGCCTCGCAGCTTTCCACTCCGCTAGCCTCGGTGCTCACTCCCTGGTTAGGGAATCTTGGCCCCAGTGTCAGCTTCATTTTAGTCACCGTGATCATTGCCTTTATCAGCTTGGTGCTGGGGGAACTGGTGCCCAAACGCATTGGCCTGCGCAATGCAGAGGCGATCGCCTTGAACTCCGTGGGGGTGATTAGCTGGATTGAACGCCTCACTCGCCCCATCGTGCGGCTATTATCCTTCACCACCAATGCCGTCGTACACCTATTTGGCGTTGGATCCTTGGATGAGGAGGCCATCATCCAGGTGGAGGAAATTAAGGCCCTGGTCGAGGCCGCCCGGCTGGGGGGCACCGTCGGGGTTCAAGAGGAGCGAATTATCCATGGCGCAGTGGAATTAGGCTTTCTGACTGCGCGGGCGATCATGGTGCCTCGGGTCCAGATTCAGTATGTGTCCATCGGGGCCATGATGGAAGACGTGCTCAACATCGCCTCGGAATTTGCCCACACCCGTCTTCCCGTCTGTCAGGGAGATCTGGACAATGTCATTGGCGTCCTCCATGTGAAGGACTTGGTGGGCCTCTCGGCGAAATGTACAGAAAACCAGCCCCAGCTACGCGAACTGGTGCGCCCCGTGCGCTTCATTCCGGAAACTCAGCCGCTCACCGATCTGCTCCGGGAAATGAAGCAAAACCGCCTGCATATGGTCATTGTTCAGGACGAGTTTGGGGGCACCGCCGGACTGGTGACCCTGGAGGATGTCCTGGAAGAGATTGTCGGTGAAATCCGGGATGAATATGACGCGGCAGAGGAGCAAGCCTTTAAGCGACTGGATGATTCCAGCGGGATTTTTAACCTGCGGGAAAGCCTGGCAACGGTGAACCACGAGCTGCACATTTCCCTGCCCAGGGATGAAGCTGCGACCTTGCGCGGTCTGTTTCTCCAGGAACTCGATCGCTACCCAGAACCTGGCGATCGCCTCCAGTTTGATGACATTCAGCTAGAGGTTATGCAGGAGGGACTGCGGGTCAAAATTCATAAACGATCTGAACTTGACGGTCCAGAGAGTTGAAAGATTCCGGTTTCAAGGGGGCATGATCCAGGAGAACATGGCGGCTAGATCCCTCTCCCACCTTCCCCGGTGGAGTTCATCCACCCTACCCGCAGAACATCCTATCCACTAGATCAAAACACGACCCGAATTTGAACCCCTACCCGCTCCCCTCGTGAAGTTTAGCGCCTATGACCGCGACTACCATCAGTGGCTGGAGGCTCAAATTAGGGCCATCCAGACGGCTCAATTTCATCAGCTCGATACCCACCATCTCATTGAGGAGCTGAAGGCCGTGGCAAAGCGAGACAAACGGGATCTGGGATTTCACCTCAAACGGATGCTGTATTATCAGCTCAGGTGGCAGTGCCATCCAGAACGGCGCAAGTTTCCGCGATTGAGGCCCGGCCCGCGTTATGGAATTTGGCATAGCACCATTCAAGATAGCCGTGAACACATCCGGCGCATTCTGGCTGATTCCCCCTCCCTGCGAGATCACCTAGAAGCGATCCTGGCCCAGGAATACGCCCAGGCCCGTCTAGATGTTGCGCAAACCGAAGGAGTGCGACCGGCTATTTTTCCCAGGACCTGTAAGTGGAGCCTCCAGGACCTTCTGGCAGAGGATCAAGATTAAAATGGGGACATGTGCAGAGGGGGACAAGAGGGTCCAGATCCATCGTTTATGCCAGAAGGTCCAGAAATCAAGCGCGCAGCCGACCGCATTGCCAGAGCCATTGTCCATCAGCCGCTAACCTCAATTTACTTTGCCTTTGAATCGCTCAAGTCCTACGAGTCTTGCCTGGGGGCGGCGCAGGTGATTGAGGTGCAGCCGCGGGGAAAGGCCTTGCTGACGCGCTTCTCCAACGGTCTGACGGTGTATACCCACAATCAGCTCTACGGAGTTTGGTACGTGCGGCGGGCAAAAAGTTTCCCCCAGACCCGGCGACAGTTGAGACTGGCGATCCATACGGCTCAGAAATCCGCTCTGCTCTACAGCGCCTCAGACATTATGGTGCTCACGGAGGATGAAGTGGCCGGGCACCCCTTTCTCAACCGCTTGGGACCCGATGTTTTAGATCCAGAAACCACTCCTCAGCAGGTGAGCGATCGCCTCTTATCCCGCACCTTTGCTCGCCGCCGCCTTGCCACACTCCTTTTAGATCAGCAGTGTCTGTCGGGGCTGGGAAACTATCTACGCAGTGAAATTTTGTTCCTGGCTGGCCTGCATCCCACTCTGCGTCCAGCAGACTGTAGCCAGGCCCAGATACAGGCCCTGGCCGCCGCTACTCTCTCCGTGCCCTGGCAATCCTACCAACACCAGGGAATTACCCACGACCTAGAGCAGGCCAAAGCTCTCCAGGCCGAGGGGAAACCCCGCTGGTTCTATCGCCATTGGGTCTTTGGTCGTCAGGGCCAGCCCTGCCACCGCTGCGGGGATCCGGTTATCAAGGCCATTCTGGGAGGACGAAGACTGTATTGGTGCCCCACCTGTCAACCCCTTTCCGTCTCGGACCGCAAGGCCGATGGAGTCGCTAGGGACGTTAGAGCATGAGCCAGAGGGCGAGCCCCCAGAAGGGAATCAGTCGCAAGGGGCGCGATCGCTCACCAGGGGGAATAATGGCCCCCATCAGCCAGATCTGAAATCCATAGAACAGGACTAAATCGACCCAAAAGGCCAGGGTCAACCGGTTCGTCAGCACCTGATTTCCCAGGAAAGCCCAGCGATCTGCATACCCCCCACTGGCCGGGTCTACCCAGATTCCCCAGCCCACCGCGAGGAGGCCCACTCCAAAGCCAATTGCCCCAAACAGTTTTGCCAGTTTACCTTTTGGGATCGGCTCCAATTCTGGGGCTTGGCATAATCGCAGGGCCATGTAGGGGAGTAAAAAGACATTGGTTAAAAACATGGCCAGACTCCAGATGAACAGCGTCGGTAGCTTCCGCCCCCGAGGATCCAGCGAAAGGATCGGCAAAAACATGAAGATCCAGCCCTCTGCGAAGTTAAAGAGGGCTTGCAGGGTGGGATGAACCGATGCTGCTGGCAGGGCGGAAAATCCCAGGCGATTGAGCAAAGGTAGCACAAAGAAAAAATTCAAAGACTCATCCAGGATTTCCTGAACGGTGGCGGGACGGATGGCCCAGACGGGGTCGCCCGGCAGCCACCCCGCGGGAGCGAGTAGCAGCAGACCGATGTAGAGGACGGTGAGGAGGCCCAGCAGTACTGCCAGGATCGGAGGATGGGAGAACTTGAGTGGGGTCATGGAACATCTAGTCTAGGCACCAAGGGTTATGCTAGCGCCACGGTCCAACCCCAGCCGTTGAGCCCGCGCGGATTTGCCATTAAAATACGGGCAATCCCATCCCCTCTCCCCATGTCCCTATCCCATCCCGAAGCCAAGCAGCTGTTAGAGCGTCTCATTTTTGACGAAGAGAGTCCCCAGGTCTGGGTGCAAGATGTCTGGGATATGAGTCCAACCCTGGGAGAAACGGCAGCAAAGCTTTCGGAAATCTTTAGCGCCTTGGTGGACTGTTGCCCCGCCGATGAACTCGATCAGCTTCTAAAGTTGCTCTATCAAGATCAACTTCACTAGACTGATTTCAATAAACTTCTGGTTCACGGAACCCGCGCATTCCAGTTTAGCGAGACGCCAGCTTCTCTGGCAGACTGGCCTTCAGCTGCTGATAGCGATCCCTCAGCTTTTGTTTGCTCATTTGGGGCATACGGCTGTGCTGGCGCTGACTCGCTGCGGTCAAACTCTGCTGAAGCTGCTGTCGCTGGGCCGCGCTGAGCTTCAGGGAAGACACCTGAATGGGCCGGTCAGGGGTCGCAGCATCGTACAGAATAAACCAATATTCCCCCTGCTGAATCAGGGTGGTCAACATCCCCTGCCACTGGGACTCCGCTAAATCCAAAAAGCAGGGTAAGGAGCGCATTTTTCCATTGTCGTTGTAGAGCACCGTCACCCAGGCCAGCATGGGATGGGGATCTAGCTCCACCAGGAACTCAATATGACGATGGGGCAAAAACTGCTGCTGAATTTTGGCATTGGCCAGCATCGCCCAAAGGCCAACCCCTTCTTGATCCGGAAGGTGCATAAACTTGGCAAACACAATTTCGGCGATGGGCTTATCGCTGGGCCAAGATAGGGTGATCGCCCACTCAGGAATGGCTTCCTGACGCGGTGCAGGCTTGCCCTGAACTGCTGAGTCAGGAATAGAGTTGCTGCTTTTGGGGATGAAAGCCGAGGCGTCAGCCAGGGTTTTGGTGGCGATGGAGCCGCTAAAGGACAAGGATGCAGCAGAATCGACGGTGCCGAAAATTTCATCCAGAATATCGCTGTGGGAAGGGGCAGTGGCTGCGTAGACGGGGGAAGCCGTCCCAAGATCCTGAGAAATAGCTTTGAGGGTGTCGAGCACCGCTTGCACCCGCTGCGGACGTTTTTTGGGGTCTTTGACCAGGCAGCGAAGAATAATATCCTCCAGGGCTTCTGGGATCTCAAGCCCAGGTGAGACATCCCGAATCAGCCGGGGGGGCTGCGTGCTGTGGGCATGGATCCAGGCCGGAACCGTATTTGTCTCCGGCTGAATGGGGAGATGCCCCGTGAGGGCCTCAAACATGGTGACGCCCAGGCTGTAAATATCCGCCGTGGGTTCAAGGCGCTGACCCTGGAGCTGTTCTGCGGAGCTGTAGGCCAGGGTGCCCATGGGCCGGTGCTCCTCCGCCTTATGGGCAGGGTGGAAAAATTCCGCGATCCCAAAATCCAGAATTTTAGCCAGCTCTCCCAGGCTGGGGTTATGGGTAATAAAGATATTGCCTGGCTTCAGGTCGCGGTGAATGACGGAGTAAAGCCGATTATCGATGAGCACGCCCTGGTGGGCGCTGTGCAGTCCGGCACAAACTTGCTCCATGAGCTTCAGACAGCGGGGAACCGTCAGGGGCGTGCGGGCGATCTCAGCTTCTAGGGTCACGCCATAGATGTATTCCATGACGTAGAAGGGAATCTGATTTTCGTGAACCCCGTAATCCAGGACGCGAACAATGTTCACATTTTGATGACCCAAAAAAGCGCCCATTTGCGCTTCCCGCGAAAATTTTGCAATCATTTGCTGGTTGAGCAGGTTCTGAGCCATGGCTTTTACCGCCACGCTAACCCCCAGCAGTTTATCCTCGGCTCGAAATACCCGTCCCATGGCGCCTTGCCCAATCATGTCCGAAAGCAAGTATCGATTCGCCAGAAGCTGGCCTGGTCGCAGCTCTAGTTCGTTGAGGTCAGAGCCCCCAGCCCCCTCAACAGACTTTTTATTGAAGAATCGATCCAGTAGCGTCATAGAGTCATCTCAAGCAATTTTGGAGACTGTTTTTATGGCTCCACGGACCTAGCTAGGCCCGCACTCTAAGAAAAACCCGTCCAGTGGGACACATTGCTGGATAGTTTTTGCCCTGGAGCGCCCTGCGAACAGGATGAGCAATTCTATTGTGCCCAGGAATAAAATTCGCCTGACATGGTCCCAGAGGGCTTCTGGCAAACGCTTAGAAATTACGATCAAGATAGCCTCGAAGGGAGCGATGCAGCTGAAATCCGTCGGGTTCAATCTCCAGCAGCGATCGCCCCCAGAGGGACTGGATCGATTCGAGCACTTCACAAGCGGACAGATCCGCGGCGAGGGCGCGCTGAATATGGACCAGGGGAATCCCATGGGACTGGGAGGCGAGCCACTGGATAACCTGGGTTTCCGAGTCCGTTGGGCGCTGCCCCTTGCTGATCAAGCAGCCGACGAATGTTGCCATAGACCCAATTCTCTTGCTTCAGCCAGGTTCCTATCCGCCCCTGAAATAGGTCGCGGATTGTGGCTGCAGCGGTTTGCAGGGCCTAGGGATTGCCTGCGTAGGTGTCGACCAGCGAAACGCAGGATTCAAAATCAAGATGAACAGCTATAGTGCGACACACCACCAGTGTTAAAAAATGCCTTGGGTTTTAGACGATAGTATTTCTCTTCTACTTCTGGTGATTGCTCATCATAGGGATAGCTAAGGACTTCTTGCAACTCTTTAACTAATGTGTAGTCCCCCTGCATGGCTTGGTTGTAAGCGGGGACAATCAACCACTCTCTCCATGTGTATTTTGGGTTAGTCTGTTTCATATTTGCTGATATTTCAGCCAAGTTGCCGTCGTTCATGACGAGATCGCGCCAGCTTTCTAGCCAAGATTGCCATTGCTCGTCGAGTGGTTGCGAAGTTTTAACGTAGAAGCTCTTTTTCAAGGCTGAGAGATCGTCGGGTATGTGAGATAACTCGCGGAAGAAAATAGTGTAATCCACCGCCGAGTGGGTCATTAACTGCATTAATCCCTGAAATAGCTTTGGGTGATATTCAGTCAAGCCAAGTTTGGCTGCCCACATTTTTTGGATTTGTTGTTGCATGGCTTCCGCAAAGCCACGGCGCACTTGGTCGAAAGGTTCTAAAGCTTCAGCATTTTCTGCAAGTAGCGGTCTCACAGCTTTCCAAAACATATGATAATTTGCTTCTGCTGCGATTGGTTGATTGAAGAATGAAAAGTGTTTGCCGCCGCCAATCCAAGGTTGAAACTCAGGGTCAAAAATTTCACAAAACCCAAAGGGCCCATAATCGAGGGTAAAGCCGCCAGCGGCGCAGTTATCACTATTAAAATTACCCTGGCAGTAACCAATACGTTGCCAATTGGCCACCAGTGAAGTAAGACGCTGGCGAAATAACTTAGCCAACTCAACCAATTGATCTGCAAAACCAAGGTTTTGATTAATCTCGCTTTTGTATTCTCGCTCAATGAGATGCGCAACTATCATACTCAACTCTTCTAAGGCCCTTGGATGAGCATTGCTGCGAGCGCGACGGGCAAATAACTCTAGCTGACCAACCCGCAAAAAGGATGGTGCAACGCGAGTTGAAATGGCGACAGGATTGTCCACCAAAATATCAGGATCAGTGGAGTGGGAGTCTTGAGAATACCAAGGCCGGGTCACGGTCTCAGATTTAGAAACATACAGGGTCAAAGATCGCGATGTTGGAACCCCTAGGGCCTGCATATATTCTTGCGCCAGAAACTCACGAATACTTGAACGTAAGACTGCGCGTCCGTCGGCACCACGGCAATAAGGCGTTGGGCCGCCACCTTTCAATTGCATTTCCCAGCGCTGGCCATTGATGATTCCTTCAAATACAGATATCGCCCGACCATCGCCATAACCATTACCGGTACCAAATGGACATTGTTGGATATATTCGGTGCCATAAATTGACAGGGCATAGCCAGTTGCCCATCCCACCTTTCGCATAGGCTCATGCGTCGCAGAGATATCACCAGAAAATATCTGGCGAAATTGTTCATTAAATACCAGATCGTCGCTCAACCGAAGTTCTTTAAAAAAAGTGCTGCTATGGCTTACATATTCTGGTTCTGCAAGCGGCGTCGGTGTCACCGGTACGAAGTGACCAGAGAAAACCTGACGGGCACGGTGATCATCCCCCTCTCCGGTGGCGTCAGGGTCGGCATTCAAGGTGTCCATCAGAGAATAATCCGCCAGTCGTACGAACTCATCGAAGGTCGTTACGCAGGGCTCAGCAGATGGTTTAGATGGATAGGACATTGTTGCTAGCGCCGGTATTGTCGGGAAAAACTCAGGTTTAATAGAGGACTTAGCAGAGGCTAGCATATTCAATGTGGAGTTTTCCAGGCTAGCTGACTTATTCAATAAGGGGGATTGAGGGAACGATAACTCGGGCGCATCCGGCCATAACTCGAAAGCGATTTAGTCTAGAGTTAGGCTGCTAGGCATTTTTCGGTCTTAGCGACCAAAATTCTCCGATTCTATCCGCAGGCCTCTTTGGAGAAGTTGGCTCAGCTTTGATGGACTGGCAGGTCGTAACCTCTGCGGGAGATCTGACAACAGACGAGAGAGAAATGGTGTTGAGGGGAGCGATCCGCTTCCAGTGCAGGGGTTGATCGCTAGCGGAATGGCGGAGGGAGAATGAGGGGCGATCGCAGGAGCTACCCGTGGACGGGGACTCACCCCTACTGCTGTCTCACTCCCGGAACAGCGATGGCCAGCAACTGAACGACAGCGGGGTGTTGTGCAGGACTGTGAAGGTGATGGTCTTCAGCCGGTCGGAGACCATCGCGGATCTGACAGGAGTGAGCCCTTTCTTTCCGCACCGGGTGAGGATACAGCGGCGACAAATTTGGTGTTTTTGTGAGCCTGTTTGCAGTGACAGTCTTGGCGGGTATGGGCAACCCGTTCATGCAGCCTCGCCACTTTGATTTGGGCCTTCTTCCAGTTGGCTGACCCCGTTTGTTTCCGCTTTAACCTGCGTTGCAGCGATTTCAGCTTGCGTCGCAGATTTACCAAAAACTTAGGCCGCTCAACCTGAAGACCGTCTGAGGTGGAAAGACAATATTCCCTCTCTCAGCGCGTAGTTCCAGACCTTGCGGCACAGCTCTCAATCTTGGTCGATTTGTTCGGCTTGCTGCTTAGTCGGCTTCAGCCTATGCTCATACGCCAGAGCTATCATAGAGTCATCATAAACTTTAGTCACCTGTCATGGCTCAACCATTACAGTCCCTTTATCAGTGCTCTTACGGCATTCACTTTCACTGGGTCGCTTGCACTCAATATCGCCGTCAGTGGATCACCGAACCCATGCTGGACCGGTTAAGGAGTTCAGATCATGACTAACTTCGCCCAACGATCAGGGATACACCCCCCTCAACAAACTCCGAAAGATTCACTGAATGGTGAGGATGCAGGACTACACGCCCAATTCATTGCTGGAACCAAAAACGGCCTGGTAACCCTCAGCCCGGAACCGCAGGTTGAGCTTTTAGGGTATGACATTACGGCACTGGCCTCTGGTTCAAACACCGTGTGGGCCATTACCGACCGAAACGCAATCTGGCAGCGTGATCTTGAACACCAGTGGCATCAAGTTACGACGGTCAGTGAGGGAGAGTTGCATTGCCTATTCCCCTTTGCAGAGTCTCTGCTGGTGGGGACATCCAGTGCCTGCCTGCTGCGGGTACAAGAGGGTGATCTCAAACGAATTAACTGCTTTGAGTCCATCGAGGAACGGGAGGAATGGTATACGCCTTGGGGCGACCCACCGGACGTGAGATCACTTGCCATCAGCCCTTCCGGCATCCTTTACGTCAACGTCCATGTGGGCGGTATTTTGCGTTCCGATGATGGGGGGGCAACCTGGCAACCAACCATCGATTTCCATGCCGATGTACATGAAGTCTGCACTGTACCTGGCCGACCTGATTGGGTCCTGGCCGCGACCGCTCAGGGATTAGCCATCAGCAAAGAAAAAGGGGAGACTTGGTGCTTTGACAGCGAAAATTTGCATGGAGCCTATGCTCGGGCTGTTGCTGTCTGTGGCGAAATCGTCCTGATGTCTGCTTCCACTGGACCCCATACTGATAGGGCGGCTCTCTATCATCGTCCTCTGGATCAGCCTGGTGGATTTAAGAAATGTCAGCAAGGGCTACCGGAATGGTTTCCAAGCAATATCAATACCGGCACCTTAGCCACAGCCGGATCTTGCGCGGTCTTTGGTACCCGAGAAGGCAAAATTTTTAGGTCTACGGATGCGGGTCAGAGTTGGAAGTCCATAGCAACGGGATTGGCCCCTATTCAATGTCTGGTGATGGCTTAAACGTCCCATCAGATCTGAGGAGGTTCTGAAGGCTACCAATTTAAGGCGGGACAGTTTTGAGAAAAATGTATTTTTTGGGAGAGTGCTCTAACCAGGGTTGATCCTGG
>NZ_JTHE03000114.1 GCF_000817775.3 Lyngbya confervoides BDU141951 | reverse complement strand
GTTCTAAGGAACAGCTCCTCGATCATTGCCTGGGGATTCCCTGCACCGCTGGGGAAACCACAGAAATTTCCATTATTCAACCTGGAGGCGGAAGTCTCTTGGCTGAAATGAAAGTGACAGAAATTCCTTGGGATGATGAAATTGCCTATCTTGCCTCACTGAGAGACATCACTGAACGTCATCATGCCCAGCAGCAATTACATCATCAGGCGTTTCACGATTCCCTCACCAATCTTCCGAATCGGGCCTTATTTCTAGACCGTCTTAAACATGCCCTACAGCTTCAAAAAAGGCAGCCCCTTTCGTCAATTGTGGTGCTTTTCCTCGATCTCGATCGGTTTAAGTTGATTAACGACAGTTTTGGTCACTTAGTCGGCGATCAACTCTTAAAAGCCTTTGCAGATCGTCTTCAGATGAACCTCCGCACCTGCGATACCCTTGCCCGACTGGGCGGTGATGAGTTTGCCATTTTACTGGAGGATTTATCCGATTCAGAGGAAGCCCTACAAATTGCTCAGAGAATTCAAGACCAGCTGCGATCTCCCTTTAAAATCATCGATCAAGAGTTATTTGCAAATGTCAGTATTGGCATTGCGTTAGATATCACGGACTACGAAGAGCCGGAGCAGTTACTCAGGGATGCAGACACCGCCATGTATCGTGCGAAGTTCCTGGGAAGAGGACGCTATGTCGTCTTTGATCCAGAGATGCGACAGGAGTCTATTAATCGGCTACAGCTCGAAAATGAACTTCGCAGAGCCTTGGAGCAGCAGGAACTCGTAGCTTTTTATCAACCCGTTGTCAATTTGGCCACGGGGAAGCCGACAGGATTTGAGGCTCTGATTCGCTGGCAGCATCCTCAGCGGGGGTTACTCTTGCCCTCACAATTTGTTCCCCTGGCTGAGGAAACCGGACTAATCGTGCAAATTGACCGATGGATCCTGGCCGAAGCCTGCCGTCAGTTAAAAAATCAGCAAATTAAGCATTGCCACTCGGAGGCATTAACCGTCAATGTGAATCTATCGAGTCGTCATTTAACCGATACAACTTTGCCAGACTACCTGACTCAAATATTACAAGATACGGGCCTAGACGCCAGAAATCTACGACTAGAGCTGACGGAAACAGCCCTGATTCAAAATTTAGAAAAGGCCACCTCCCTACTCCATCAAATTCGAGACATGCACATCCAGCTTTGTTTGGACGACTTTGGCACCGGGTATTCTTCCTTAAGTTACCTACATCGGTTTCCGGTGAGTTGTCTGAAAATTGATCGCTCATTTGTGTGTAACATGCACTCCAAGCTGGAGAATTGGGAAATTATCAGAACCATCATTACCTTAGCCAATACCTTAGGGCTCGATACCGTTGCCGAAGGGATAGAAACCTATCAGCAGTGTTCCCAGCTCAAGAGCTTGGGATGCTCGAAGGGGCAAGGATATTTCTTCTATGAGCCTTCGGCGCTATTGATTACTTGAGGGCACTCACTTTCTCCAAAACACGGCTTCGTTGTTGATCATTTCCAGGAAGGGGCGGGGAAATATAATACTGTCTTCTGCCTTATTCCAGGCTTTGCCGTTGCAATGACCTGACTGCTAAATCCTGTTAGGGCACTTTGAACCTGCATCCGCACAGTCTAATCATGACAATCATTAACAATCATGATTAGACGCATCTCTCATCAGCGGCTATGATCGTTAACATATTGTCATACCCCAACCCACCCAGAACCCATGTCCGAGATTGTGCCTCGCCGTCCCGCTAGCCCTGCCCCTTCCTCCAGTGGTTTGTCTAAGCTGCCAGATTTACCCCGTCGTGTTCCGGGCCGACCCAAGCCAGGTCCTTTGCCGGGAAATCGTCCCATTGTGACCAGCAATCGCAACCCGCGAGAGGACGATGAATTTATGGGATACATTGACTAAATTTTAACGGCCAAAATCTCAACAAATTTAGGCCTAGCCTTTGTCCGCTGGAATTCAGGCCATCACGCTCTTTCAAGCTGTCGGGCCTAAAAAATTCTGTGCAAAGAACCCGCCAGGTTTTCCTGGCGGGTTCTTTGCGTTTGAACGGGATTGGGGGACGGATCTCTCTGGCTATTGATTCAGCCTCCAGTTTGCTAACAGTAGATATTGCTGCGATCCAGAATAATTTCACCATGGTCGGGGACCCAGGCAACCCAGGTATTTTCAGACTCTTGGCAGAGGAGCTTTGCATCCTCAGCACTGTATTCATTCGGGGGCTGAAGCATTTTGACCCAGGCATCGCGGTTGTAGGTGATACGGCAAACCGGATACCCCTCCGGGTTCAGATCGGCTGTTGCCTCCGATGCAAGGGGTTGGACAGAATAGGCTGTGGGCAAGGACATGAACGTTCTCCTTTACCAGATCAAGGAACGGCTGAATTGTGAACGAGAATTAAAGCAAGACGCATTTTGTCTGTATTCAATGTTACAGAACTAGGGAGCGATCGCCCCTTTTCGCGCAATAAATTTACAAACTCTGACAATTGATCGGGGGGCTTAAGATTTTGTAAGCCTGTTCACGCCAGGATGGCGACGGCGCGGATGTCCCCCCTAATCCCCTCAGGATGGGGCTGCCAGCCTATACTTGAAGTGCAGACCTACTCCCCCGCCGGGTGAAGTCTATTGCCATGGGATATTGCCTTAATCAGGACTGTGAACGTCCAGACAACCCAGATCATGCGGAATTTTGCATGAACTGTGGCGCTCCTTTGACATTGCGGGACCGATTTTCCATTATTCGCCCCCTGGGGGAGGGCGGACTGGGAAAGACCTACCTGGCCCAGGACCGCGATAAATTCAACGAACCCTGCGTGGTGAAGCAACTGAAGTATCAGCCCCAGGGCACCGCCACGGACCAAAAGGTAATCGAGTTGTTTTGCCGGGAAGCGCAGCAGCTTATGAACCTGAGGGATCATCCGCTCATTCCTGAGTTGTACGCTTATTTTGAAGAAAAGGGGGGGTTGTACCTAGTTCAAGAATGGATCGAGGGGCAAGATTTGCAGCAGGAACTGCAGGCAGGATGCTTTTCGGAAGACAAAATTTGGGATCTACTCCAGAGTATTCTGCCCATTTTGGCCTTCATTCACGAGAGAGGTGTAATCCATCGAGATTTAAAACCGGCTAACCTCATGCGCCGACGCCTCGATGGTCGTCTGATGCTGATTGACTTTGGCGTGTCGCGACAATTATCCCAGGGAGTAACTCAAATTCAAACTGGGACCATTGTGGGTACGCCGGGGTATGCTCCCTATGAACAAATGATCCAGGACCCGGAAAAGCCTGGCCCCAGTAGTGATTTATATAGTTTGGGGGTGACCTGCTTTGAGTTGATCACCGGGGTGGCGCCCTACCCCTTAACTCTGGAGGTTGGATATCACTGGGTAGATCATTGGCAACAGTATCTGAAACAGCCCCTGAGCCCGCACCTGACCGGGATCATGGATAAACTCCTAAAAATTAAGTCTTCGGATCGATTTCAGTCCGCAGCTGAGGTGTTGAGGGCTTTGCAGCCGGAGGGCTGCGATGGCGAAGGGGCTCCTTCGCCCCTCGGGGGAAAGCCGAGGGAACGTCCTTTATCTCAGACTCTCCAGGCCCCGGTGTGCCCCTCCAACGCGGTCGGAAAAGGTCGGCTATTTTTACGGTCGCCTCTGCAGTGGCTTGGACTGGTTCTCGGGGTGATCGGCGTGGGGGGATTAGGCTTTTGGGGTTGGCAAGAATTGAAGCCCTCTCTGCGCCCGTGGCTGGGAGAGAATCTCCCCACTCAAGGGGATCCGCTCAGATCTCCCCCAGATCCATCGGGGGAAGCCGCTGCCGCTGCGGAGGTTTGGTTTCAACGCGCCACGGAGAAGTACAACCAGGGGGATTACCCAGGGGCGATCGCAGACTATACCCGAGCCATCCAACTCGATCCGACCTTCAGTGAGGCCTACTATCGTCGCGGGAATGCCCATGCCTATCTTGATGAAAAGACCGAGGCAATCGATGACTACACCAGGGCGCTTGCCGGTGATCCTGGCAACGCGGAGGTTCACCACAGCCGCGGGCGAGCCTATGCTGATCTAGGTGAATACCCGCAGGCTATCGAGGACTATGACCAGGCCATTGAACGGCAGCCTGAGTATGGCGAAGCCTACAATAGTCGCGGCATCGCACGGTTTACCCTAGACGATAAGCAGGGGGCGATCGCAGATTACACCCAGGCCATTAACCTGAATCCTCGCAACTTCGAAGCGCTTCAGAATCGGGGCTTCGCCCACTATGCTCTTGATCAACAGAAAAAAGCCATTGCAGATTTTTCACGGGCGATTAACCTGGAGTCCAATTCTGCAGAAGCCTATTACGGGCGGGGATTGGCCCAGGCCGATCTCGATAATCCCCAGGCTGCCATGGACGACTACAATCAAGCCCTTAAGCTCAACCCGGATTTTGGAGAGGCCTATTATCACAGAGGTATTGTCCATCTTGCCCTTGGAAATCCCCGCAGTGCCATTCAAGATTTGAGTGCCGCCCTTCGCATCAATCCCGATGCCGATGCCTATTATCATCGGGGGCTAGCGCACTCCGATGCCGGTGAAGCTGCGGCGGCAATTGACGATTACACCAAGGCCATTCAGCAGGTCCCCGACTATGTGGAAGCCTACAATAACCGGGGAAATGCCTGGGCAGCAATGGGCAAACATCAACAGGCCCTTGAGGATTATTCAGAGGCTATTCGACTGAATTCTGCTTTTGCAGAGGCTTATCAGGGGCGAGGGCAGACTCAGGAGGCCCTTGGGAATTCAGCCAGGGCGATAAAGGACTATGAATTTGCGGCCAGTTTATACCAAGAACAGGGGCGAAATGACCAATATGCAGAGGTTAGATCTCGAATTCGAGCCTTATCGCCTTAATCACTCCCTATTTAGGATTAAGGTACTCATTACTGAAGTGGCGCTAGTAGCCGGGCCACGCTGACGGCCACTTTAAATCCAATCCAGCATTGCTGATATTGCTGATAATCAACGGGATGAGACTGGGCAAAATCCTGGATGAACATGGCTTCCACCTCTTGCACAAAGGTTGAGTTTATAACAAAAACCGTCACCTCAAAATTCAATCGAAAGGAACGATAATCTAGATTGACAGTCCCCACCGCCGCCATTGCATCGTCCACGAGTAACACTTTCTGATGCATAAAGCCGGGTTCGTAGCGATAGAGGGAAATCCCAGCTTGCTGCATTTCCCGATAATAAGAAAAAGAGCTTAAATAGACCAGGAGATGATCGGCCTTGGCTGGTAACAGGATGCGCACCTCTACGCCTCGCAGGGCTGCAGTCTTCAAGGCGGTTAGGATCGATTCATTGGGGACGAAATATGGGCTGGCAATCCACAGTCGATGCTGTGCAGTATGAATGATATAGCTAAAAAAATAGGTGCAGTCATCAATCGGGTTGACTGGCCCCGTGGGAAAGACCAGGGCTGTGTGATTGCCGGAGGGGGAGGGGGTCTGCACCTGCCACTGTGCCGCGGGCATCTTGCCCCTAGACCAATACCAATCCTTCAAAAACGCGAGCTGTAGACTCTGCACCGCTGGTCCCCAAAGTTGAAGATGGGTGTCCCGCCAAGCCCCAAAGCGAGGCACCTTGCCTAGATATTCATCCCCCAGATTTAAGCCCCCTGCAAATCCAGTTTTTCCATCAATGATCAGAATTTTGCGGTGATTGCGGAAGTTCATTTGGAATCGATCGCGCCAACTGCGCGTACTGCGAAAGGCGGCTACATGAACCCCCTGTCTCTGCAGCGTTTTCAGGTAAGATCGGGGCAACCGGATAGATCCTAAGGCATCACAGAGCAGGTACACCTGAACACCCCGTTGGGCCTGCTTGATTAGGGCCTGCTGAAAACGCATTCCGGTGCAGTCGTTCCGCAGGATGTAGGTTTCTAAAAAGATATAGTCTTGAGCGGTGGAAATTGCGGCTAACATTGCCGCGAAGGTCTGCTCACCATTGCACAGAAGCTGAACCCCGTTATCGCGGGTAAAGGAAATTTCCGTTAGAGACTGCGCTAATCGGTGTAATCCTGTCCAGGGATCTCCAGGAGGCTGAAGATAGTCTAAAAGCTCTTGATACCCCCGATGGACCTCGTGTTGTCGTTGTTGATAGACCTGATGGAAGGCCGCTACATATCCTTGAAACTGCCAGCGTCCTAATAACCAGTACAGCGGTAGTGCAATCCATGGAAAGGCTATCAGCGCCAAACTCCAGGCGATCGCCCCTTGGGGCGTTCTGATATTCATCACCGCATGAATCGCATTCCACAGCCCGAATCCATACAGGATCACCATCAGCCCCATTATCCAGAGGCCTAGATCACTTCCTCCCAAAACCATGTTCAGACTCCCGCTAAACCCCCTGCACAGTTTTGGATCCTGGGATCTCAAAGGTGACGACCATGGGCGTATGGTCTGAGGAGGTAAAGTTTCCGAGGACCTTGGTTCTTTGGGAATCAAGCTGTAGCCCTCGATAAAACACGTGATCCAGGGGGTCGGACCCTAAAAAACGCTTGAGCTGCTGGTGGCAGCTGGGGGAAAAGGTCACCTGCTGGAGCGAAAGTCGCATTGTGCAATCTAATAAGATCTGCATCCGCTTTGGTCGCCAGGTGTTGAAGTCGCCAGCCAAGATTAAGGGGCCTTGATGATCAGAAATTGCGGCCTCCATTTGATGGATCTGGGCCTCGAACTGGTGGGAGCGTACATAGTTAATCCCATGAATATTGATCGCGAGTAAGGTTGACGTCATCCCTGCGATGGGGTACTCGGTGATGAGAGCTGCCTTGGGGGTTTTGATCAAGGGCTCACGATGATGACTATGCAAGCAGACTTGGCTGATGCTTTCCGCGGTTGAGGCCGTCAACAGTCCGGAGGCCATCCTTCGCCGCTGATTCATCACATTCGGTGTGAAGTGCCAGTTCAAGGCAGGCAGCATCGCGCCAGCCTGACTCGCCCAGATCTGATCCAGGCCGGACCATTTTAGGGAGGCTTCCTGGAAAAAGACGAGATGAGGATCGTAGAGGCGAAGAATTGCCTGAAATTCTTGCTGCCAGCCAAGCTGGTAGTTTTGCTTCGCAATGTTCCAGTTTAAAATACAAAGATGCGGATGCAGGATGGGGACGGGGGGAGGTTGCTCCCAACTAGCCATCTGGGCCTCTGCAGGACTCAATCCTGTTAGATGTCTCCAGGTTTGCACAGGCAATAACATGCGATTCAATATTGATTCATCCCTAGATCTTGATCTTGATCCTACTGCGAACGCCCTGCACAGGCCTGTCGCTTTCTAGCGTGAGCAAGTAGAGATGTCCCTCTCCTCAGAATCTTCGCCTTAAGATCCCCCCTCTTGCGTGACGCCGGTAGGGCACTCAAACCATACAAGCGACCATGCCTAACACGTCAAAAGGGCCTTCAGGGATGTCAGTTTTCCCTGAACGCCTCATCAGTTAAAAGTTTTGCAACAATCGGGATGACAGGATTTGAACCTGCGACCCCTTCGTCCCGAACGAAACTCCTGAAAACTTCAGAAGCGCAACCTGGCAAGGTTTCTGGGTATTCTCAATAACGCCACGATCCGCACAGGATCCAAAGTGGCCTAATCTGATGCACCTCCTATCAAGATTCAGGGCCAAATAGGTGATCTAAAATCCGGCGATTCTCTAGCTGCATCCCCCGGATCTCGGATTGCATCGCGTGGATGGCCTCAAGTTGTGCGTCCTGGCGCTGTCCCATCTCAGCGATCACTCGCAGGGTTGCCTGGAACACCTCTCTAAATTCCTGGCGTTCACTGGCAGCTTGGGCGATCGCTTCCGAGTTTGAGCGGATTGCTTGGGCATTGGTCTCGACTAGCGCTTCAATCCGGTCGAGCCTATCGGGTTGTGCAGTGGCCATGGTTCACCTCCTTAGTTTTCTAAAGTTGTAATTCTGCCCCTCCATGAAGCCGGGGTTCCGGGGTTCTAAAATCTCTGAAGTGTCCACCCCAAGAGGCTTTCGACTGAAACCCCAAATGGAACCCCTAGTGAGGGTGTGGGGTTCTAAGGCTTGCCCCGGCACTCAATCATTGGTGGCGTCCTCGACTCGGAACAGATCGGACGGGGAACACTCAAGAACCTCGCAGAGTTTTGCTACTCGCACAAAGGTTTCAATTCCACCTCTATCGCGCTCCCAATTTCGAATAGTGGACGGGTCAACCCCCACCAAGTCGGCTAGGTTTCGCTGAGTCAAATCTTTCCCCTTTCGGAGTTCAGCTAGTCGTGACATATAAATTTCTCCCATGAAGACATTCTTAGCACTATACTAGCGCTAATTTCTTCACGTGAATTAGTTGATAGCGTTAAATGTTTAGCGCTATATTCCTCTCATGCAGTTGAGCAACACCGCTTCAAGCTCCTGCGATCGCCACAGCACAAAGGATTTAAAACCGTGAACACACCAGCAAATCTCTTCCCCCTCGCATGGGATCCGACTGGTGCAGGATTTGGTCGGCGATCGCCTGCCAGCAACCGTGGTTCCCCACGACCGGAATGGGGCGCTGGTCGGGGTCAAAGTTCGCCATCATCGCTAGAAAATCTTGGCGAACTTGGTAAAAGTAGTAAATGTATTGCTCGGTGGGGAAGGATGTTTGGGTGCGATCGCCCAGCAGCAAGCGAAATTCGCTCGGGCGTTTGCCTTGAATGTACTCCAGCAAGTCCACATAGCAGCAGGATTGCAAGACAAAATCTGGGTTCGGCTGAAGGGCCAGTTTGCACTCTAGAGGGATATAGCTCCATTCACCCAGGTTTGACGGTTCATCCACCCGCACGAGAAAATCAGCATAACCCAGGAAATCCCCGGCTTCCAAGGCGGCTTGATAAATCCAGGCTCGTCCAGCCTGCATGGCCGCTTGGGTGGCGCTAAAACCGCCGCGATGGTCAATGCGGCAAACATCAGTGCCTTGCTCCAAAAGAGACTGAAGGAAATTTTGCTCGTGCTCCCGGCCCAACTGCAATAGGGACTGAAGCATTTCATCCGGGGCCTCTTTCTTGGGGGCTGTATCGAGGTTTTCCAGGCTGAATCGATCCATCCAACAGGCAAACTCACTATTGACGAACTGAATCAGGTCGTGGGGGGAATAGACCAGACGGTTCGACTTATGCTGCATGGACGGATTTTCTCCACTCAATGATTAAATAGGATTATTGAGGATTAAACCCACCGAAACAAGCTAGAAATTTCAGTCTGGGTCATCACCTCTAACTCAGTCGGCAAATTCTGTGAAAATAATACAGTTTGTGGGTAAGTCTTGCTTATCTTAACCCTTGAGTCCTAGGGTAAATACAGTCGTCCTCAATTTCTCCGATATGCCAAAAGCCCGTAAAGCAAAATCTCAAAATAATGAGTCGTTAGAGCAAAAGCTTTGGAAGGCGGCGGATAAGTTACGGAAAAACATTGATGCAGCGGAATATAAGCATATTGTTTTGGGGCTGATCTTCCTTAAATATATTTATATTTCGGATGCCTTTGAATATTTGCATGAACGGTTGATTGCAGGGGAGGGAGAATACGAGGGAGCTGATCCGGAGGATCCCGATGAGTACAAGGCAGAGAATGTGTTTTTTGCACTCTCGGAGGCGCGATGGTCGGCCTTGCAAGCCCAGGCGAAACAGCCGGATATTGGTCAGCGGGTAGATGAGGCGATGGAGGCGATCGACAATTACCTCAACTGGCGGCGATCGCAGGAGTTGCCCGTGGACGGAGACTCGCCGCTGCTGCTGTCGCATTCCCGGAACAGCTATGGCCAGCGGCTGAACTACAGCGGGGTTTACAAGACTGTGAAGGCGATGGCCGTTGCTTGCTGCCTGTAGGGCATAGGCCGGTCGAAGACCATCGCGGAGATGGCGGGGGTGAGTCACTCCTTCCCCCACCGAGGGCGGCACACAATGGCGACGAATCTGGTGTTGAAGGGAGTGGATCTCATGCTGGCGCGGCAGATTACGCGGCATAAGCCCGAGAAACCGTTTGGTCGCTATTCCAAGCGAGCATTGGAGGTTGAGGCAGAACGGCAGTTTTATGAGGCGTTTGGAGGGGATTGAGGGCGATCGCTGGAAGAATTGTCGCGGCTCTGATGGATCAGGGTGCTGTTTAGCCTTTCAGACAGAGGCGGTACAATGGAGGCACGATTTCTAGCTCAGATTCAGCGAGGTCACGATGACCACGGCCAAACAGTTTTATGAGCAACCGTCCAATCTTTCGGTGGAGCCCCCCCAGAAAGACTGGCCGACGATGTATGACTTACCCAGCGAAGACCCCCAGGAGCCAGGCTTGCCGGACGAGTTTCATTACTTACAACCCCAACTCTTAAGCACGACCCTGAAGTTGCCTGATGTTCCCAAAGAGGAAATCTTTACGGGGGCAGATATGAATTTATACTATGACTTAGAGCATTCTCGGTGGTACAAGCGCCCGGACTGGTTTGCGGTGCTGGGTGTACCTCGGCTCTATGATCAACGAGATTTACGCTTGAGCTATGTCGTTTGGGATGAGCAAGCCGGACCCAGCATTGTGGTTGAACTCATCTCCCCTGGAACAGCAATGGCGGACTTGGGTGAAATCCGACGAGAGCAGAACGGGACACCGACTAAATGGGAGGTCTATGAGCAAATTTTGCAGGTGCCCCATTACATTGTCTATGACCGATACCAGGACAAGCTATGGATATTCTTGTTGAAGGACGGAGTATACCAGGAGCAAAGCATCACAGATGACCGATTTTGGTTCAATGACCTTGGCATCGGTATTGGGCTTTGGAATGGAGAGTATGAAGGGATAACGCGGCCTTGGTTACGTTGGTATGACGCGGGTGGGGAATGGGTTCTAACAGAAACAGAGCAAGAGCGATCGCGCGCTGAGCAGGAATTGCGACAACGTCAGGCGGCTGAGCGACAGGCTGAACAAGAGCGATCGCGCGCTGAGCAGGAATTGCGACAACGTCAGGCGGCTGAGCAACAGGCTGAACAAGAGCGATCGCGGGCAGATCGATTAGCGGAACGGCTCAGGGAACTTGGCATCGATCCAGATGAGGTGTGATCGGGGAGCGATCGATACAATATTTTTCAGGCAGAGACTTTAGGGGCGATCGCAGATCCGCTTCACCGAATGAGCTGAGTTTTTCTTTGTTTCTTGTTACACCTCTGACTCAGTTCTGGAACGCGATCGCAGCCTTTTCCTCGCTGCCCAAATTCTGGGAGCCTCTGAATTCCACAAACAGCATGTATTTTAGGTCTTCCCCTGTTTGTGAAGAAAATTGCGCCTAAAGGATAGCCCATAGAGGTGCGAAAAGAGTGAAAGGATAACTTTAGACACAGAATTTTATAGGCAAGCCCCTAAAATTCTAGGATCAATTACCGTCCCGTTAACAAACCTATTCAAAGTTAGGTAGCCCTGAAAGTTACCTTCTTGATCAACAATCACTGGGGGATTTGTTGCGATAGGATTACACGCACTAACATTAGAAAACTGGCTCCCAAAATCGCCGAACCTATTATAGATACTTTTGGGAGAAAATTGGCTCCCAAACTCACCAAATTGATTAGCCAAAGCATCCTCATCAAATTTGTTACAGTTAACACAGCCCAGAAAAACAATGCCTCGCAACCCATTTCCTCGAGAGCCATAAATTAGCAGTGGCGATTCTGCAAAAGCATGGTCTGCAAATATAAGAAAACTAACAGATGCGAAAAAGCCAACAATTTTTCTCATATATTTAAACGTCTGATTTTTTCTGACCACCACATTTGGATACCTTGACGTCAAGAACCCTCAAACTCTCCCAAAAAGGAGGAGATCTTGGATATAGATTCAAGAAATTTCGTAAACTCACATTAGGAGGTGAGCGTTTAAATCCTCAATCAGAAATTTATACAGAAAACAGGCTATGATCCATTACTGGCATTGGATTTTAAGATTCAGATCACCTAAGCTGCTTAGCCCCAACCTAACTTTCCATTGTCAAAATGACTAGGTTTATGATTTACTGAATACATCTTAATTAATCGAAATAACTTTTAGGATTCACAATGCTTTCTATCAATTGGCGAGTGCCTTCTTCTTGAGTTCGGCGGACAGAGTCTAAGGACTTTTGTGCAGGGTAATCGCACCTTAATCGAGTGCTCACATTGATAGGCTGAGGGATAAAATCAGCGGGTTAATGCGGGTGGACT
>NZ_JTHE03000081.1 GCF_000817775.3 Lyngbya confervoides BDU141951 | reverse complement strand
TGAACAGAACGTTAGTTCTTTGTGAGTACCTATGAATTTTGATTTGACGACAAAACCCTGGGTGCCGGTCGTAACCCAGGACGGCCTGTACCGGGAGGTTTCACTGCTGGAACTTTTCGCGCAGTGGGAGACCCTGCGGAAACTCCAGGCCGATAACCCACCTACGACTCTGGCCTTGCATCGGTTCCTACTGGCGCTGCTGAACTGGGTTTATGAAGGCCCGGAAGATGAGGAAGACTGGGAACGCATTAGAGACGATAACGGTGAAGAAGTCATTACCTATCTAAAGGACCAGAAAGATTGCTTTGACCTGTTGCATCCCAATCGCCCCTTCATGCAAGATCCTACGCTGACCGTCGATGTAGCGGGGGAAATCTACCAAGCCTATGTTTTACACGGCAACAACACCAGCACCGTGTTTTGTCATGAACATCAATGGAGTGGTGACTCTCTAGATATTGCCGCTGCCGCCCGGTTAGTGCTGCGGCTCCATGTGTTTGATGTCGGGGGACGCAAAACCGGATCATCGGTTTCGGCAGGGGTAATTCCGACAATGGATGCCGCTAATGTGCTGGTGCGTGGCAACAGCTTAAAGGAAACCTTGTTGCTGAACCTCATGCAGTACGACGGTGAAGAAAAGCCTTTTGAGGGGAACGGGGAAGATTTGCCTGCCTGGGAGCGAGAGCCGCAACCTGCTCAGGAGCGAGTGCCCACAGGCTATGTGGATTATCTGACCTTTCAGTGGCGACGGGTACGGCTGTTTTTTGAGGGTGGTCGCGCTGTTAAAGTTGCGGTTCATCCTGGCGATCGCCTGCCTAAAAGCCATTCATCGGCTGACTATGAAATGGCGATCGCTTACAAGAAAAATCCTAAAAAACCTGGTGATCGCTACACGATTCGGCTGGATCTGAATCGTTCTCTTTGGCGTGACTCCACCGCATTTTCGCAATCTTCTGGCAAATGGTCTGATGATTGGATTGGCCCGAAGATTATCACTTGGATAGCGGAATTACAGCAGGCAAAGCTAGTGGCAGACTGGCTTAACCTACAAGTCTTGGGCCTCACGGTTGATAATGCTAAGCCACTGGGTTGGGTCAGTGAACAGCTTTCAGTACCGACAGCTTACGTTACGGAGAAACCCCTTTGGCAGGCACTCGATTCGGCTTTGCAATTTGCCGAGAAACACAAAGATGTTTTTATGTCCTTTCAGGGCAGTCCTTACTACGTACTGGCTGAAGCACTGAATCCACCCAGCACTCCTAAAAAAGCTATCAGTCAGCAGGCGGCACAACTTGCCTCAACGCTTGGTGGGTCAAGTCGCTACTGGGCAGCATTAGATCAAGAATTCAAAGAATTGCTGCATGAAAAGTTACCCAATCCAAACGATAAAACCGTAAGTGGTAACGGCACGATTTACGGTACTCAGGCCCTTCAAGATTGGGAAAAAGCTGTGCAGAGTACTGCCGCCAAAGCTTTTACCAAGTCCATCTCATCCATCCGAAATTATCAAGCCCGTGCCAAAGCCTTGAATTCCCTGAATCATCACCTAGACAGACTAGGTAGCGATAAAAACAAATCTGGCAAAGGCAAAAAGACAAAGACCAAATCTAAATTGACTGCTCGGTGATAAAGACCCCACTGCATAGGTTATGACATGGAAAAAACATCACGTAAGACAATTCACCAAGCATCAGAATTCCTGAGGTTGATTCAGGAAAAAATCGAGATTGAGTTTGACGAGAACCAACAAATCATTGACAACGCCAAGCGAAGTTCAGCCGCACGAGCCGCACAAGCAGCCCTTAAAAACTCTCTAAAAGGAGATCCCAAACATTTGATTGACACCTACCGGACAGTTTCAGATCCCTTGCGAACCGTTGGCATTGAATACGACCCAGAAAAATCTTGGAATAAAGGAAGAATATGGATTTTTGTGGCAGGGCTCTTCGCCTATTACCCCCAGCCTGTTGAACCATACAAGGGCAGTTTTGGTAAGAGTTGTTGGTTGCTTCAGCAAGAAATTCGTCGTCAAAGTCCGGATGCCAAAGGGGTTGAACGTCGGTTCCATACCTTATTAGATACAGCTTTTGAAAACGTACAGTCCCCTGTGGCTACGCTGATACGTCAGATGAAATCCAAGTATATTGCCGTGAATTATCCTCAGCTTCTTACCGATCTGCATTGGTGGGACGGTATCGACAAGCGCGTACAGGACAAATGGGCAAGAGACTTTTGGAGGGTGCCAGGGCAAACGCATACTCCAATATTTTCGCAATAAGAATCGCTTTAGATCCCCTTATTGCGAAAAACTGAGGCAAATTCATAGCTGCTGATCGCTGAAACGCCTATTCCTTCGTGAGTCCCAAATTAGTATGCGTTTGCCCTGTGGAGGGTGCCGTCAAGTTTCTCAGAACCATCAAAGTCATCTGCTGACGCAGATGCTGAATAACGTCAACGTTCCTTTTCAAATTTCACAGTTATTCTCTCGGAGACACTAAAACATGCAACTCGAAATCCATGTTCTGCAAAGCTTTCCCCCTGCCAATCTGAACCGTGACGAAAACGGTATGCCCAAATCTACTGTATTTGGCGGTCGTTCCCGTGCTCGTATTTCCAGCCAATGTCAAAAGCGGGCTGTGCGAAAGTTTTATCAAGACTATGCAGAGCTAAACCCAGAGCAATTTGCCGATCGCTCTCGCAATTGGTTACCTGAGCTTAAAAAGCTTCTGGTGGAACAGGGAATTGATGAGGAAAAAGCGGCGATCGCAGCTCGTCTCGCGCTAGTTGAAGGA
>NZ_JTHE03000075.1 GCF_000817775.3 Lyngbya confervoides BDU141951 | reverse complement strand
TTTTGACCACGTATTGTCAGGTGCTTCCCATTACCCCAGAGATTGCTCAACGGGCAGGAGAACTGCGAGGAAACTTGCGGACACAGGGCAGGCCCCGCACCCAGGCCGATATGCTGATTGCGGATACGGCTCACGTTCATCATCTGACTTTGGTAACTCGAAACACTCGCGATTTTGAGCACTGTGATGTTCAGATACTAAACCCATTCAGCCGATAGAAGCCTGGGATGGTTAAGAACAACCTTTGAACTAAGGCAGTCAATTTCTGATCGGGAGAAATGCAACACTACGCCAATCCAAGGGAATTTTTATGTGCCACTAGAATGACGCAAGCTACAGAGTTAATTCCAGAGATTAACTGGATCTAGTGAAGTATGAGGATGATGCGAGTTGAGTGAGGAAATTATATGTATAAAGTTTATGGAGATATGCTGTCGGGAAATTGCTACAAAATCAAATTGTTGATGCAGTTTTTAGATATTTCCCATCAATGGATTCCTGTTGATATCCTCGCGAGTGAGACGCATACCGAAGCCTTTAAGCAGATGAATCCCAACACCCGAATCCCCGTGGTGGAGTTGGATGACGGCAACTATCTGTGGGAGTCCAACGCAATCTTAAATTACTTCGCCGAAGGGACTGACTTTTTGCCCTCAACCAAGTACGAAAGGGCGAAAGTTTTGCAGTGGCAGTTTTTTGAACAATACAGTCACGAACCGTATATTGCCACCGCCAGATATATCAATAAATACCTGGGCTTGCCCCAAGCGCGAGAAGCCGAATATCACGCCAAACAAGCAGGTGGCCATAAAGCGCTGGCCGTGATGGAACAACATTTAGCGGACAATCAATTCTTTCTCGGGGCGAATGCAACTATTGCGGACATTAGCTTGTATGCCTACACCCATGTCGCCCATGAGGGCGGCTTTGACTTATCAGAGTATGCCAATATTCAGCGATGGTTCAAAGATTTTGAAAGCATTCCTGGCTATATCAAAATGGCGAGAGAAAACGCCTAATAACCTGGCGGTATTGGGGCTTCTCAACAGGGTCGGTTGCGATCGCCCAGTTAACGCAATCATTAGCCGTTGACGAAGCAGAAGCCGTCGGGGCTATAGTCAACCTTGTCGCCGAATATTTTTGAGCATCATGTATTTGACGACCAATACCCCCGTTACGCGGCCACCGCTGTCACCCCTGCGCATTAACCGAGATCGCCGTCTCCCCTTACTCTAGAGCGTGAATCAATGGTCTGATTTAAGTGAAAATCTGGCGATATTAGTATCAGAAGCTGAGTTGATGAGACAAAGATTTCCTTGGAAGCAGTTTGCCATTGGAGCTTTGACTCCAGGTCTAATCTTTTATCTCTTCCATCACTTTGAGCAACCCTTGGTGGGTGCCCTGCTAGCGGCGGGATGGAGTGCAGCAGTGATTTTAGTGACTCATCTAGCACTCAAGAAGATAAATCTCTTTGCTGTATTATCTCTGCCCTTGACTTTCATTGAAGTCGTAGGTTTGCTCATCACATTGAATCCGGAATTTTATTTGACCACAGCCGCGATCGATCACGTTCTCTGGGGTTTAATTTGTTTCGGATCATTATTTATCTATCGTCCTTTGATCCTTGTTTTTGCTGAAGCAGTGGGAGGAATACCAAAAACAGAGGAACTTGGAGAATTTGGCCAGTCTCAAGAATTCAGATCGGCCTGGATTATTCTCACGGCAATATGGGGAATTGTGCATCTCATGGCTGCGGCTATCCTAATCGCCTCGCAGATCTGGTTGCCACTGGAATTATTCTTGGTCATTCGCTCAGCTTTAAGTACGCCTTTGCTGGCAGTATTAATCGCCTTTAGTTTCTGGTTTCCAAGATGGTATATGAATCGGTCATAAAGCATCTTTTAGAACTGAATTTTTGACTTGAAATAGGTGTTGTGGTGTCTGCCCTTAAAACGGGTTTACTGTTGAATATGACATCATCTCCAAGCCTGCGATACTGAAGCGATTCAGAGATGCCTCGTCAAAGTTGTCTGGTTTATAGTCAAACTTATCGTTGGATTTCCCTGCTGCCCATGTCTTTGACGACCGATACCCCCGTTACACGGCGATCGCTGTCGCCCCTGCGCATTAACCGAGATCGCCTCTTGCACCGCCTCGATCAACTGGCTCAAGTGGGGGCGATCTATGGTGCTGAGCTTTGGGCTATGCCTGAAAATATGTGAAAACTTTGTTGCGATCGCCCCACAGCCTCATGATCGGAAGAAAACTTCTGGCGATCGATCTAGATTAGAACAATATCCAGCAACTTACCATTCAATAAGTTGGTTAGGCGGCACTAACTATGAGTAACGAAAATTTAGAAAAAGTTTATATCGATCTTCCAAATCACTGGGCGATCGGTGGTGAATCACTTTGGGCTACTCCGCTGGGAAATGACCTGTATCGTATCGAAAATGTCCCATTCTTTGCATATGGTCTAAATTTCTTAGACATTGTTGTTGCCACAGCTGACTCTGATGAACTCAAGCCAGAAATACGTAGGGTTGTAACCCCAAGCGGACATCGAACCTATCGAATCATCTTTAACAAAGAAATTGGTCGTGAACGCCAGATTGATCTTTTGAGAACGCTGGAAAAGTATGAAGCCTCGTATGAACGAGCCGATGAAATAAATGTTGCCATAGACATCAAACCCAGTGGGGATTATGTGGCAGTCTACGATCAGTTAGACGAATATGAAAAGGCAGGTCTTTTGTTTTTTGAAACCTGTGAAGCAAGAATCGACGGCAGCTTTGACGATATGCCGGATGATGTAGAAAATGACTGACACCGTACTTTCAAAGATTGGCAAAGCAATTGTTGTCAGGTTTATAGTCAATCTTGTCGCCGCACATTTATCTGATCATCATGTCTCTGACGACCGATACCCCCGTTACACGGCGATCGCTGTCGCCCCTGCGCATTAACCGAGATCGCCTCTT
>NZ_JTHE03000072.1:2897-3172 GCF_000817775.3 Lyngbya confervoides BDU141951 | reverse complement strand
CTTGAAGCGCTGGGGTGGACGAATTATCTGCGGGAGCGAGAGGAGCGACGGTTGGTCGGGGTGGGCTGGGAAGCACAGCCGTTTTGAGGGTTGGTTTCAGGGAGGGTGCCAGAGGTGCTCTCCCTTGGGGACCAGGATTTACGAAGGGTTGCGGTCTTTTCCTTCTGTGTTGTGTTTTCGGCCATGGCGAGAAATTTCAGGCAGCTGTCTTTGCTGCCGGTGTCCCCTCGTCCTTTTGTGAAGTGGGCTGGGGGAAAGGGGCAGTTACTTCCAGA
>NZ_JTHE03000072.1:0-2887 GCF_000817775.3 Lyngbya confervoides BDU141951 | reverse complement strand
CAATTTAACCGTTACTTTGAGCCATTTTTAGGTGGTGCGGCGCTTTTCTTTCATCTTCAGCCGCAGCAGGCGGTGCTATCGGATAGCAATCCAGATCTGATCAACCTCTATCGGGTGATTCGAGACCAGGTTGAGGAGTTGATTGAAGACTTGGGTCGGCACGTCTATGACCGGGAGTATTACTATCGTTTGCGGCAGGTAGATCGAACCCCTGAGTATGGGCAGTGGACGGTGGTACAGCGGGCAAGTCGTTTTATCTATTTGAATAAGACTTGCTACAACGGCCTCTATCGGGTGAATTCCAGAGGTGAGTTTAATGTGCCCTTTGGGCGCTACAAGAATCCGACCATCCTGGATGAGGAGAACTTGAGGGCGTGTCATGCGGCCCTTCAGGGAGTGACCGGAGAGGGTCGCGACTTGCGTGAAACGTGTCGGCAGCTCGGGGAGGGGGATTTTGTATACTTTGACCCACCCTATATGCCAGTGAGTACGACGGCGAGCTTCACTGGCTACACGCGAGAAGGATTTGGGGAGAGGATGCAGGAAAAATTGGCTTCATTATGCCGGGAGCTTGATCGGCGTGGGGTGAGATTTATGGCGTCAAACTCTGATACCCCTTTGATGAGGGAGCTTTATCAGGGGTTCAATGTAGAGGTGGTTTACGCTGCTCGCCCGATTAACAGTCAGGGGCGGAAGCGGGGGAGGGTGCCGGAGGTGGTGGTGAGGAATTAGGGTTCCGCCGCTAATATGCTCGGATAGAAGGCCGGGCCTGCACAGCTTTATGATCTACAAGTACTGTCATTCAACAAAGAGGAGTACCCTGGCAGCCTCAAGGAAGCACCAATCTCATGATTGGCCTCACAATGGGGGTACTTAAACCGCTAGCAGCCTCTGCCACCCAAGCTTTCAAGTTTGTGTCTGCCAGCCAGCCCAAAACCGGATTTGCTTCAGAAATCAAAGCCTCACAACCACTCTTTTCAAAACAGTATCAGTCCTACTGCGTATTTTTCTTGACGCTGAGAACTAGCGTTGCTATAGTCGAGCTATCCAATTTGGATCAGTAGCGACCCTACTGCGTTGTTTTTTTTGAGGTGAAGTTCATAACATGGTTGCGCAAAAACGGAAACTTGGGGTCTATGCCCCAACTGAACGAAATGGTCGGTCCAACATTTATCAGCTTCAGCTGGTTGTTGGGAACGGGCCACAGCAGTTGAGTTACCAGCGCTGGCAAGATGGCAATCCTGCCTACTACTTTGGCAGGGGTAGCTCGGATGACCGTGCCTTTAGCTTCTCGGCTATTAAGTCACAGGTCACTCCAATTCTGGATCCTGATGCTGAGCAAGCACTCAAAAATTGGGAAAAGCGAGTTGGAAAAGATGAGGCCGATCGCATTCGTAATGAATCGATCGCAGCTGGCAAGATGGGCCACAACATGTTGGAGCGTTGGAACCGAGGTCAAACCCCTGGTCCCTTCCCGATGAATATGGGTGGCTACGTCAAGGCCTTAAAGGATGGCATCTTCCCTTATTTGCGGCGTTCAACTCCCCCACTGTCGGTAATTGATCAGGAACGCAACGAAGTAACCCTCTCAGAGGTGTTCGTTGCTGACTTTGAAGAGCAATTCATTGGCCGGTTTGACCTGGTTACTGAGATCGCGGCTTCACCGTTCGATGGTGCAAGAGTGTTGTTAGAGCTTAAGGGTAGCCGCAACGAAAAGTCTTTGGAGCATAAGCTTCCGCACATTGTGCAAGCTACAGCATACCTAACGACTTACAACAAAATCGCTGCTGCTTTCCCTGAGCAAATTGCTCCACTAGATGGGATCGCCATGGCGTACATGTATAGCTCTGGAATCGGCGAAATGATGCCAATTTTAGGGGAGGAGCTCCAGGAGTACATTGAAGAATGGCAGGGATGGCTTACCTGCTTCCAAAGCCTTCGCGGGGCTAAGGATGCTGCCTAATCACTAGGTCGTTTCTTGATCGGGCGTCCTACGTGGGGCGTGGGACGCCTGGCCAATCTCAGGAATGTAAACCTGGCGCTCTATATCAATATTAGATGATTTTTTGGATGAACATGACCGTACTAGAGGGTCCGGGAGATGTTCGATAACACACAAACAAGTGGTGCAAATCGATGACTACCGTTCATTCGCTGCAGGATCTTGGGCATCTACGCAGCGGCTATCAGTATCGCTCTGCTAAAGACCTAGAGTCTGGCGAGCCTTATCAAGCAGTACAGTTAGGTGTGCTCGCAGCGAATGGCGAGCTTGATTGGTCTAGTTTAGAACCTATGCGGTTTGAAGGCGACCCCAAGCAGTATCTCCTCCGAACAGGGGACGTCCTGTTTCCCTTACGTGGAGGTCGAACCGCAGCGGTGGCGATTAAGAATCCACCTGAAGATGCTTTCGTTGTTGGGCATTGGGCAATTCTGACGCCAGATTCTGCAAAAGCTGATGGTACTTATCTCGCCTGGTACTGGAATCATCCTGCAATATGCAAGCGGCGCGAATATGAGATGAGCAAGGGAAGCAACATTCAATTCATCTCAATGCGTGACTGTCGAAGCTTCAAGGTGCAGTTACCCCCACTTGAACGTCAACGGCAAGTCGCTAGAGTTGCCGAACTTTGGCAACAAGAACAGAAGCTCACCGGTCGGCTTGAAGAATTGAAGGACAAACTGATTAACGCGGCGACGATGCAGGCCGCAATTGAGGAATAGGAGGGAGGATGACGATGGCACAGATGACGCAGCAGGACATTAATGGTGTGGTTTGGAGGGCGTGCGACACCTTCCGAGGCACGATCGACCCGGCCCAGTACAAAGACTACATCCTGGTGATGCTCTTCCTGAAGTATCTGACCGATCTCAGGAATGACAAGCGGGA
>NZ_JTHE03000069.1 GCF_000817775.3 Lyngbya confervoides BDU141951 | reverse complement strand
ATAAGTGCATTTTGATTACCATCAAGATCCCATAAACTCATGAATCCATTTGCTTCTCGCAATAGTATAGTGTCGCCTTCAGTATTGAAATTAGCGTTGTCAAAAGCCCATTTTTCTGGATAGAAATCAGCAACTTTAGTGCCTTCAAAGTTCCATAATTCTGCAAATCCGTCTAAGATTATAATGAAGTTATTGTCATCAGTGTTAGGAATAATTTCACTTATCTCGCCATGAACTTGCTTTGATAACCTTTGATTCCCTTCTAAATCCCAAATAAATATCCATCCATCATCTGTACTTGCCAGGATGTGGGTTCTGTCATGACTAAACTTGATAGAAGAAATTGTTTTTTTGTTCGTCTCCAGATTAACTATTTTGTCCTCTAAAAAATCAAGAATATAAGCATTACTTTGCGCTCTTCTCAATAAAACTATTTTGCCATTCGAGCCGAATATTAATTCCTCAATGGGATCAGTCTCATTTCCTAATGTTGATACCCTACTCCCTTTAGAATCCCATATGTTTAATATTCCGTTCTGCTCAAGTATCCCAAAGTTTTTCCCATTTGGACTAAACGAAATATTAGTGATTGGACTTATACTATTCATGGTTTTTATAAGGCTGCCATCTATGCTTAAGATACGTATAGCGTCATCTTTGCTAGCTGTAACAATGTACTCTCCATTGGGGCTTATATTTGCTCGATTGATTAAATCTTCATGTCCCTTGAATTGAGTGATTAAGTTTCCTTCTAAGTCCCATAGGCCTATATCTCCATGCTCATTCATGATCGTAAGCACCCTATTTCCTTCGGGTGTGAACTCCGTCAAAGTGGTTGGCTGCTCAACAGCTCCTTTGAAGCTAGGTAAAAGTATTTCTTTTTTTTGCTCTAAACTCATTTGTAGTGCAAGGATTGGACTGCTTGCCAGATGATTTCCGTTGGATTCTTTATAGATCTGAACAGCTCTATGAGCGGCTCTAAATGCATCCCAAAGTGCTGCTGTTTCTCTTAGCGAGAACTTTTCTTGAGCTGCTAATCCAGCCCTTTCCAATTGGGCTACTTCGCGAACTACATCCAAGTCATCGCGAGCGTTGTTAAAGAGAACGATCGCGCTCAATGCAAATGCACCACCAACGAGCGAAGCAATGAGTGTAGCCACTGCGATTCGAGAGCGGTTGCGGATGCGGCGGTTTTGTTTTTGGATCTGAGCTTCTGCTTCCTGATTAAACTGTTCGAGAGCCTGCTGGCGCGCTTCAATTTCTTGCTTTAGGGCTTCTGATCGCTCCAACGCTGATTTCACGTCGCGATTTTCTGCGGCTTGGCTTTCTCGCAGGTAGCGGTCATCCAGATCGCTGAGTCCTTTGCCTTTGGCCCAGGCTTCAGCTTCAGTCAACGTTTGTCCCCGCAAAAGTCGAGACTCATCGGTACAGCCAGAGGTCATCCAGGCCTGGAAGCTTTCGGCATAGGGGCGCAAGCTCTCCAGTGTCGTTTGTACCCAGGCGATGTCAAAGATTTGGGCATAGGTGGGATTGAAGACTCTTAGATCGCCATTGGAGCTGACGACTAATCCTGATAGTCGCAGTTCCATATGAGGGTCGCTGTTTTCTTTAGGAATTGAGCCTTGCGTCAGAATCTGCTCGTACATGCCTAGTAGACGGTTAGCTAGATGCTCACGGCGCAGGAGGCGATCGCGCATCGTTTTGAAGTGTGCTTGCTCGTCGGAGGTTTCCCAGTTGTGAATGAGTTGGCGCTGCATTAAATCGGCAACCGCAACAGCGGCTTCCCCCTTGCCAATCCAAGGTAAGGAATCGGCTTCCATGGCCTTTTCTTGCACTAACGCACAGAGACGCTGAGTCAGGTAAGGTTGTCCCCCGGTCCAGTAGAAGATTTTAGCAAGGACTTGCTGCGGCTCGGCCACCCAGCCCGATAAACCGTCGGCGAGTCTAGTGGCTCGATCCAGAGTCAGGGGTGTTAGTTCAATAGCCTGCCCGATATTAAAGGGGGTACGGGAGCTGTCGCGGATGAGTTGAGAGGGCGTAGTCACCCCCAGCAGGACAAAGGTTAGACGGCGATAAGCGGCATTATCGACCTGGCGGTTATAGCAGGCGCGGATCAGGGCAAAGAAGTCGCTGGCAGGAAAGGACAGCGACAGCACGCTATCAATCTCGTCAATGAAAATCACGATGCGCTGGTCAGGAATTTGTACCAGCAGCACATCTTCAATGAAGCGATGAAGACGAAAAACAGGAGTCACTTCTACCTGTTTTTCGAGCCAGGCATCGACTTCTTGGGCAGGGAGTAGATCAAGGCAGCGATTCAGTTCGCCAATGAGAGAGCGATACCACTGGGCCGCTGATACTTCTTCGGTTCCCAGGGTGCTGAGATCGATCGCGGCACAGCGGATGCCTTCCGCCTTGAGGCGATTCTCCGTTTGCACTCGCAGGCTTGATTTGCCCATTTGCCGACTATTAAACACATAGGCGAATTTGCCTGCTTTCACCGCTTGATAGATCGCCTCGTCAGCCGCTCGCTGGATATAGGTGGGCGCATCAGCCGCCAGGCTACCCCCGGCTTGAAATTCATAGTCGTAGTTCGGGCTGGTCATGGTTCAACAGAAATTCGAGTGACTGAGGGAAAAGGTGTGACTTCGCGAGCGTGTCTTGCAGTAGCCGTCGCCAGTGTCCAAGACATGATGTTTCAACGCATAGGCCACAGCAACAACTACAGTGCCAAGTCACTTAAATCGGCAAAACGGACTTGGCTCATCTCTCTGTTTTAGAGCAGATTTCCAGTTCCTCACGATCTGTGAGGGAATTCTCACAAGTCGCTCCCACTTGGCCTGCAGCATCGGCCAGTGTGAGATCTCTTCAGCTTGCTGTGAGTCATCCCTCTCGTATCAGAGATTGGCTTCTTTTCATCACAACCTAATGGTGTGGTCAATCAAGAGGAACTGCTAATGACCTGTCCTTACACCGATAAAACTAGACCTACCAGTGGCACTGTTCCGCCGATTTGCCCTTATGCACAGCAGCAGCGACTGAGCGGTTTAAGCATCTTGCTGGCGATTGGCGTCGTGGTGTTAACGATCGCTGTCTTGATGGATTTACGCCCGACCGTTTGTCAGGTGATCGCCCCGGCTCCGCCCGATGCTGTCGAGGCAGCCCCCTCTCAACAGGCTCCTGCCGATGCCGACGGTATCAAGTTTTGGCCTGAAAACGAATAA
>NZ_JTHE03000055.1:3721-3955 GCF_000817775.3 Lyngbya confervoides BDU141951 | reverse complement strand
TACGACCCGGAAAATCCCCCCTTACTGCACCAGAAGGATCAGCTCATCACCGAGGACTATCCCGGCTATGCCAAGTTCGCCAAGCTCAGCCAACAAGAGCGCAAGTGGGGCTTGCTGGAAGACCCCAAGGCAATATTTGACCATCACGGTTGGGAGCAGTGCTTAGCTGAGCGTGGAGCAGAATTGCGGGGCCATCGAGTAGTCTGGCGCAAGGATGCTACCGAATATCAGAGG
>NZ_JTHE03000055.1:0-3711 GCF_000817775.3 Lyngbya confervoides BDU141951 | reverse complement strand
GCTAGTTTTTGCTAATGCAGAACAGCAATTAGACTTCCTTCAGACGATCTTGCCAATGTTCGATGCCTTTACGGGTGGGGGTACCTCTGTCAGTAAACGTCCACATATCGCTTTTATGCTGCGGCCCATAACTCACATGAATTGGTCGCTCTGCCCCATAAAAATATAGTGAGTCAAACGACAATCCCTGTGCCACAATCCAAGCCACCAACTCATCACTTGGCAAATCCACAACTCTAAAATCACACGCCGCCCCCAACCGCGAGCAGTAGTAATTCCCATTCCGGTTCACCTCATGGGCCATGTGCTGATCCAGATTCGGACTGACTTTGCCGTTCTTCAGACCTGTTAACGGATCCTTTTTCGCTAGCCATCGTTTCAAATCTGTAGAGCAAAACCCATAGGTGAGCTGAAAGCGCTCACGGCCAAACGCCTCAATCACCGGATCGATGATGTACAGGCACAACGCCTCTATTGCTGGAACCGTCTCATCCCAGTTATTTGGATAGGGATCAATTTGGTCAGCATACTTGCTGTACGTCTGCGTGCAGGTGCAAAACTCCTCCAGCGTCAAATACTTGCCTAACTTTTGAGGCGTCATTTCCAGACTCACTAAATTGAGCGACTCAGCGCAATACAAACTTCCATCAAAAGGACATCAGCAATACAAATAAACCAGTTAAAATGGTACAGATGAATTATATTTGCGCTCTTTCTATTAAGTTTGTCATGAGTAAGATCACGATTCAGTGCCGTCTCGTTGCTTCAGAAGCCACTCGCCAGTACCTCTGGCACCTAATGGCTGATATCTACACGCCATTTGTCAACGAGATCCTGAGGCAGATTAGGGAAGACGACAATTTTGAGCAATGGCGCCAATCAGGCAAGATTCCTGCCAGTGTATTTGAGGACTACCGCAAGACCCTAAAAACCGAGTCACGGTTTCAAGGAATGCCTGGCCGCTGGTATTACGCTGGCCGCGAGGAAGTAAAGCGAATCTATAAATCTTGGCTAGCTCTCCGCCGCCGTCTCAGAAATCAATTAGCAGGGCAAAACCGATGGCTGGAGGTGCTCCAAAGTGATGAAACCTTAATGGAAGTATCCGGCCTTGATCTCTCTGCCCTCCAAGCAGAAGCCAGCCAACTTCTAAATATTCTGGGTTCAAAAAACAAGACCTCTAAGAATCGCTCGAAAAAAGCCAAAGGTAAGCCCAAGGGCAAATCGGCCAAAGACCCAACGCTTTACCAAGCCCTTTGGGAGCTTTATCGAGAAACCGAAGATATAGCTAAAAAATGTGTGATCGCTTATCTACTCAAACACAAGTGTCAGGTACCAGACAAACCAGAAGATCCAAAGAAATTTCGACATCGCCGCCGCGAGGCCGAGATTCGCGCAGAACGTCTCAATGAACAATTGATCAAGACTCGGTTGCCTAAAGGTCGAGATTTAACTAATGAGCAGTGGCTACAGGTACTGGAGATCGCGACCAGGCAAGTTCCCAAAGATGAAGACGAAGCTGCTATCTGGCAATCTCGGCTACTTACTGATGCTGCTAAGTTCCCTTTTCCTGTAGCTTATGAAACAAACGAAGACCTCAAGTGGTTTCTCAATGGCAAAGGACGACTGTGTGTCAGCTTCAACGGCCTTAGTGAGCATACCTTCGAGGTTTACTGCGGCCAGCGACAACTCTATTGGTTCAATCGCTTTTTAGAAGATCAACAAATCAAAAAAGAGAACCAGGGAGAACGTTCTGCTGGACTCTTTACCCTGAGGTCAGGACGCCTCGTATGGAAGCCTTATTCATCAGATGCCAGTAGGAGTGACCCTTGGATGGCAAACCAATTAACTCTACAATGCAGCGTTGACACTCGACTTTGGACTGCAGAAGGCACTGAACAAGTCCGTCAAGAAAAAGCGACCAGCATTGCCAAAGTCATTGCCGGAACGAAGGCCAAAGGCAACCTCAATCAGAAGCAACAAGATTTCATTACCAAGCGAGAGAAAACCCTTGAGTTGTTGCATAACCCGTTTCCTCGCCCCAGCAAGCCCCTCTACCAAGGCAAGCCATCCATAATTGCAGCCGTCAGCTTTGGACTAGAGAAGCCAGCTACATTAGCGATCGTGGATATCGTGACAGATAAGGCAATAACCTATCGCAGCATTCGTCAACTACTAGGCCAAAACTATAAACTCTTCACCAAACACAGACTGAAGCAGCAACAGTGTGCTCACCAACGACACCAAAACCAGGTAGAAAGCGCTGAGAATAGAATCTCCGAAGGTGGACTAGGAGAGCATTTAGACTCGTTAATTGCCAAAGCCATCCTAGAAACTGCCGCAGAATATGGAGCCAGCAGCATTGTGCTCCCTGAGCTAGGGAATATCCGCGAAATCATCCATGCAGAAATCCAGGCTAAAGCTGAACGTAAAATTCCTGGTCTCAAGGAGAAGCAAGACGAATATGCAGCCAAGTTTCGAGCCAGCGTCCATCGCTGGAGCTATGGCCGTTTAGCTCAGAAGGTCACGACCAAAGCTTCTCTCCACGGCCTTGAGACTGAATCGACCCGTCAGTCATTGCAAGGAACCCCTCAAGAAAAAGCAAGAAACTTAGCGATCTCTGCTTACGAGTCACGGAAAGTCGCTCAAAGAGCTTGACAAGTTCGCACGTACTACTAAAATATACCTAGCGCCTAAGCTCATGCCGTCAGTGGCCTCTGTGCTCAGAAAAAAGGCTAGTTTGACGGTCTGAACACCGTCCTGCTTTCTGGCCCAGATGACTATCCATCCCCGAAGTTGTGAGCGCACGCAGCAAGAGGGCACGGGTTCTGGAGTGATGGTTATCAAGTTCACCTCCGAGCAAGGAGGAATCCACCCAAAACTTAAAATTGGCAAACCTAAGCGAGGTCAAGATCCCTAGGAGGTTTGCCAAAGTTCTAAAGCTCTTTATCCACACAAGTTTGAACGAGTTGTTTCGTTCAAATTGCTAGCTCCCTAGAATTTTTCTGTAGAGTTAGATTGAGCTTTGCCAAATTTAGCCTGAAAAGCTTGTGGGGTATGCCTTTCCGATGGCAAGGGTCGCCAAAAGCATTTCAGGGCAGGGCGGGTTGAAAGTAGCGACTATTCCGGGCACGATCGAGAACATGAGGTCGCCAAAAGCATTTCAGGGCAGGGCGGGTTGAAAGTCTAGTGAAATAATCGAAAAAAGGATCGCTATGCAGGTCGCCAAAAGCATTTCAGGGCAGGGCAGATTGAAATCGCTAGGGCCTGCCTGATTACGACCAACTTGTTTCATCAGAGCGATACAGATGAAATCTTAGAATATTTGTACTTGATTCAATATCGGCGTTAACATATCAAGCAGGTGGATTGAAAGGCGCACTTCGTTCGGGAAAGGGCAGCTTAGTCTTGATAAGTGCTTTTTTAGATGCAAACTCGATCGACGACAATATTGTGTGATCAGTCGCATCTAGCAACTAAACGACACGAATGTGTGATGGACGACAGCGAAATAGTTACGATGACACGAATGTGTTATCGATGACAAATAATATGTTACTCGACAACTTTGAAAGAATCGGGATGAGAGGATTCGAACCTCCGGCCCCTTCGTCCCGAACGAAGTGCGCTACCAAGCTGCGCTACATCCCGTAGTTATCAGATACTAAATTAGCATAGAGGCGCGATCGCTGTTCATTGCCTTTGAAAATTGAA
>NZ_JTHE03000050.1 GCF_000817775.3 Lyngbya confervoides BDU141951 | reverse complement strand
AGGCTCCATCACTCGTGCCTCAGCCGTTGGGTAACCTTGAAACCCCGATGGCTGCGTAAGCCGCTGGGACGGTTACTGCCCATGAGATGGATCCCCAGGATTCCGCGCGAAAGATAGAAGCACTTACTATTTTTAGCTTGGCATTTGGAGGGAATGCAGCGCTTAAAGCAGGGGTTGGCTTGGCTCGAAATATTCCAATGGCTGGAGCCTTGGTGGGTGCAGGTGGCAACGCAGTGATGACCTATGCCCTTGGGGCCTCTGCCAATCAGTACTACAAGGCAATCCTGTCAGGAAAAGAGAATGAAGAAGCTTTGAGCGAGGGGCAGCAGAAATCAGAACAGGTACTTGAGGAAGCAATTGAACAGGAAAATGCATTAGACGGAATCTTAGCTCACATGATTTTGGCCGGACATCCCGAATGTGATGCAAAGAATTTAGAAGAAGCGATCGGTCAACTTCCCCTGGAGGAAAATGCTCGGCGCAGCATCAAAAAGCATATTCATTCACTCAGAGAATTTGATGTGTTGCTGCAGGAGCTTCAACCTGAATATGGTCTGGTTGCGCTTGCTCAGGCTGAGCGACTTGCTCGGTCTGACGCAAAAATCACAGAGGCTGAGCAAGTATTATTAGATAAGCTGGAGACTCATTTTCGGGAGGAAGCTGAAATCCTGGATCAAATGAGGCCAAGCAATTACATTCTGACGCAGGACTTTAAGCATACGGTCCGAGGGCTTCAGTTTAGTCGAGATGGTATGTACTTATGTGCTGCGGGCGACGACAAAAGCTTAAAGATTTGGAAAACCTACGATGAGTGTCTATCCTTTCAACTGATTCATGATGTTAAAGATGCCCATCGAGATGCAATTAAGGCATTAGCAATGAGTCCAAACGATGAGTTTTTGGTTCTAGCTTCTAAAAATAGAAAGCTGAGCTTCTGGGAGTATCGGAATGGAAAACTGCTTCGTACTATCGAAAGTGGTCATCGAAAAGGAATTAATGCTCTAGTCTTTTGCGATGATAAAACTCTTGCTAGCGGCTCCGATGATGGTGAAATCAAGATTTGGAATGTTGACAGTGGTGCAATTCGACGTTCGCTCCTCGGTCATAAAAATTCTGTTCTCTCACTCGCTGTTAGCCCAATTTCTAAGCATGTGATTGCCAGTGGGTCAAACGATCATCACGTTCGATTATGGAATGCGACAACGGGCGAAACGTTACACGACCTGGAAGGACATAAATTTGGCATATATTCCTTGGCTTTTAGCCCTAACGGGCAAACCTTGGCATCGGGAAGCTGGGATCGCAGGATTTGCTTATGGGACGTAACATCTGGTGAGCAATACGCAACATTAGAGGGACATACAGCCGCAGTATGGCAACTTTTATTCACCCCTGATGGAAATCATCTAGTGAGTTCTTCAGATGATAACAGCATTTTCATTTGGGATCTTCTGACCAAGCAAATTCGTGTTCGATTAGATGGCCATCGTCACGGGGTATATTCTCTGGCCCTTGCACCCAATAAATCAATTATTGCCAGTGGGAGTTGGGACAATTCAGTACGAATATGGAGTGTTGACCTTGATAGCTAGGCCATGTTCAGGGTCCGTTTTTTGATAGTGCCCTTGGAGTAAGCGAATACACCGCATCCCAAGTTGCTGCATGGCATTAAGCAGATTGGAGCATCAAAATATCAGGGGCTCAGTGGAAAGAAGATAACGTGCCCCAAGTCCTGGCACATCACTGCGCCGATCTTAACGGGATGCTTGGCAGACAAAGGTGACATCCTCCCAGGTAAACTCGGAGGTTGGCAGCGCTTTGACAGCACTTGATTTTCTTTTGGTTGACTTTACCGAAATTAATTCTGATCTACCCGCCATACCCAGATGCCCTGTTTGTGACTGGCAGCCGCGAGGGTGGTGCGGTCGGCGCTGAGAGCCGAGCGACTAAACGAGGGAAGCTTGAAACCTGCACCACTTGACTGGAGAGGTGCTTCAGGTTTCAAGTCCAGGGCCTGCAGGTGCGTTCCCGTTTGCGGGTCCCAAACCTGAAACCCCCCCTCGCTATCGACAAAAATGCCTGGGTTGGGCCAATACAACTTTTCGGCCCGCTCGGCATCGGCAATGGTTTTGAACAATTTCGCCTCCTGCCAATCCCAGACCGACAGGGATGGCCCTTGACCGAGGGCAACCGCAAGTTGTTGACCATCGGGAGAAAAGGTCAGGGCAAGAATTCCGGCCGGGGTCTGGTTGATTAGGGCACTCACCTGCTTGCCGGTGGTGATATCCCAAACCTGAATCTGGTTACTGTAGAGTGTGGGCGGAAAAGCCAGCAGTTTCCGGTCTGGGCTGACTGCGATGGGTAGATTGGCTTGGTCGACTTTGCTGAGGTCGGCGGGAATGGTTTGCAGCAGTTTGCCAGTCGTTAAATCCCAAACCTTAAAACTGGAGGGATCTAGCTTGGTATCGGGCTTAGCCTTCCAGGGGTCTACAACTGCCAAGGTCACGAGTTTATTGCCCGCCATGGGATAGACAACTCCTTCCCCATCCAGACGCAGTCGCACCGCACCCGTGGACAGAGTCTGCACCACGGTGTCATGAAACCGAACGGTGACTAACTCCTGGCTGTCCTGATTAAATGCTAGTCCAAAGGCATAATCAGGTTTCAATCTATGGACCACTCGCCGGGCGGATAAGTCCAAAACTTCAACCCGCGTCTCGCCATACCTGACGTTGGCAATGGCCAGTTGTTGACCATTGTCACTCAGGGCAATATCGTTAGGAAACGACTCGTAGCCCTGAATCTGAGCGACCACGGGAAACGGACTGTTGGTTTGCGAGGGGCTGATTGTCACAGGTGGGGGAGCCAGTCCCAGGTAAAGCGCAACGATACAAATCAGATAGCTCACCAGCGTCACAATTGCTGCCAATTTTAGGGGGTTGATTCGAGCCGGGAGTTGAGCACCCAGAACCGCACCCACCACGGCCCCCAAAATTGAGCCCGTCGGGGCCAACAAGATCACCATCATCATCAGCCAGATTCCACTATAAGGCCCGCCAATCAGTGAGGCCGGGCTGGCCTGAATCGGCAACATGCCAATTAGCAACATGCCGATAAAGGAACCAAACATCGCAGCAGTGAGAACCCAGCGTTTGGGCTGAATCGAGTCTTGATCGCGCTGCCGTCTCCGCCCAATCAGCTTGACAATCCAGCCGATAACCGCACCCGTTACACTGCCAATTACAAAACTCACCAGCGTCATCGTCAGGAGTTTGGGCAGGACGGTATTGAGAAAGAAATCCAGGTTGAGATAACTCATACGATTTCAAGGTGTTGAGACATGTTTTCCACGCCCCCTCATGCCTTCTTAACCAAGGGCGTGGCTAGGGTATGACAATGATAAAATAGCCCTGAACACTTCAGCGCTCAAGATGGTGCAAACAGGGTAATTGGACCAAGCGAGGCGTGCCGCCACGGGATAGATTACTTCTCCCACACCAAGAACGTCCGTGTGATGCTTGAGAAACTGGCTTCGACAAATCCAAGCCCCCTTGCCTGTATGCATGACAGTGCATGGCGAGGCGATGGGGCAAAACTGCTTCGAGATCTAGCCGATGTACTCTCAGATTGACATCTGCACTTTTCAACGATTGAGAGTCTAGGTTCACCGCTAGCTTCTCGGCGCAACACTTGAGTGCGATCGCTCCTCGGGCCACGGCTGCGAAGGGATGGATGCAGAGCTGTTTTGGGCAGAATTAGCCATGGGTCTTTGGCAGTGTCGCCTCCGCTTGTATCGCTTCAAGCGCGGCGGCCCGGTGCTGCCAGTTCTCACAGGCAGTGTAGAGGGCCTGGCACGGCAGATACGCTCCCCATCTTTTATCTAAGGGCTGAACAATTTTGGAGCACATCCCTTTACTTGGCCTAAAGAAATGACAGCCACCGCAGGTTTGCTCCTCTTTCATGATTACTATCCTCCCAGGACTCACTAAACTTGGGTGGGCCACCCGACTGCAACAATCGGTCAATACACTGTTTGCCTTAGCCTCAAGATACCCCTCAGCCGTCAGTTCGAATCACGCCAGAGCCTCATGGGTCCATGGTGCCTTCTCAGGTTCCAAGACCTTGATCCAGTAGGGATTATTGAGGTGAAATTCCTGAAAAGAGTATCATCTCGAATAGGATTGAGATAGGATAATCTTAGTTTCAAGAAAATCAAGAAAAATATGGTAAACGCAGCGAAATCTC